>NZ_LDNM01000099.1 GCF_001028135.1 Xenorhabdus griffiniae | reverse complement strand
TCAGTCGGATAAAGGTTTTATTCTGCGGCAGGAACACTCCCTGATGGGGCAACTGACCGCTCAGCGTGCCGGGCGTAACACTGAGTTTTTTGAAGCCCATGAAGTGGCCGATATCCCTCAGCCGACACTGGCGGGACTGGATCGGGAATATCGCTACGATGCGGCACTCAATCTGGTGGCCGCAAACGATGAGCGGCAGTGGCTGCGTTATGTGGTGAACGGCAACGGGCAGGTGACGTCAGTCAGTGACGGCGAGCGGTTGCGGGAGCATTATCAATATGATACCTCCGGCTACCCATCGCGTCGTTTTGACGGTCTCAATGAGATAGACGGCGAACGGCTCTACCAGCAAGGCCACCGGTTACGGCAGCTCGGCCAGCATTTATTTGAGTATGATGATGCCGGGCGGATGACCGCCATGCAGCTCTGGCAGGACGGTTACCGCCCGCAGCTCACCAAATTCCGCTGGAACAGCCAGAACCAGCTTGTCGGCGTGCTGACCCCGGACGGGCAGCAGTGGGATTATCGCTACGATGCCTTCGGGCGGCGCACCGAAAAAGTGTGTGAACGGTCGGGCGAGCGCACAACCTACCTGTGGGATGGCGACGTGCCGGCGGAAATCCGGGAATACCGGCACAACCGGCTGCACTGCATCCGTCATCTGGTGTTTGAGGGCTGGCAGTTGCTGGCGCAGCAGGTACAGTTCTTCACCCCGAACCCGGAAAACCGCAGTGAACTGATCGCCGGGAAAATTCAGACGCAGTATGCGGTGTGTGCGCCAACGGGCGAGCCGCTGGCGTTGTTTGATGCCGCGGGGCACCGGGTCTGGCGCCAGCCGCCGCAGAGTCTGTACGGGCGGCGTCTGAGTGTGCCGGGTGAAAATGCGGCACTGGATCCGGGGTTAAAGTTCGCCGGCCAGTGGCTGGATGAGGAGAGCGGACTGGTCTACAATCGGTTCCGGTATTACTCGCCGGTGGCCAGTTGCTATCTGACGCCGGACCCCATCGGGCTGATGGGTGGTCTGAATCCATACAGCTATGTGGATAATCCGGTCAATTTTGTTGATCCTTTGGGATTAGCAGGTGAAGACTGTGGAAAACCTAAACCGAATAGGCGGCAAGCCTTAAATCAAGCTAAAGATTTAGCAGGAGTACCACGTTCTCAACAACCAGTTAGACAATGGACTGTTGGTAATGATCCTAAACGGAGAGGACAAACTAATTATCAATATTCAGAAGATGCGGGTTCTCATGGTCGTTATTACGAATATGTAGATGCTCGTGGACATAAAAAAGTTGTTCTTGAACATACAAATGATCCTAGAGCACCATACCCTCATGCTCATGCTGGCCAAGCAAAAACAGGAGCAAATCCGAGAGCATATGACTTTAAACAAGATAGATATCAGAAGATAAATAACCCAAAAACTGACGATCACCATATTTATTATGAATAGTAGACTTGAAGAGAAACTGCTTTTATTAAGAGCAAGAAAATATATTGATAAAATTCAAGGGATTAATAACATAGTTATATCTTTAGATAATGGAAAGGAATTTCAATGGCATAGAAAAATATGTAACAGTATTTTAAAAGGCAATGAAAAACCAGAATACAAGCTAGATCTTCCAATCAATAAGGAAGATGTTTATTCATATGTGCAATCTGAGATACATATTGGTGAGAGTAATAATTACTATATGTTTTTTGAGGGGCTAGTAATCATCTCATTCACTATTGTTAATTTGCGTGATTTTTTATATAGCCATTTTTCATTAAATAAAACGTTTGATATTAGCGTGTTATCACTTAATCCAATGAAGATTATTGTCATAAGTGAGGAAGAATACGAGTTAAGTATATTTGATAAAGTGATATAAAAATATGAAAAAGCCGGAAAGATCCCCGTGATCTTCCGGCTTTCTTCTTTTTAAGCGCCGAGCAGTTCCCGCATCCACAGCTTAATCTCACTAAGCTGGTCTTGCTGGCGCTGGTACTGTTGCTTAATGGTGCGGGTCTCGTCACTGTCAGGAATAAGCACCAGACAGCCATCCATAATTTTAACGGTGAAGGTACAGCCTTTATCAAAGCCAGCGGCCTTAAGCCATTGCCCTTTAAGATGGATTGCGGGCGGGGATTTGGCCTTGTCATTTTGCGGCACGTATCCCACGGTGTAATAACGTTCTGTTTTTGTCACTTTATTTACTGCACGGTTTTGCCTAGAATGCGCCTTAGCCATCATTCAACTCCTGTTTAGTTGCTTGTGGTGAGCGATATCAGCTGGTAGCCGCCTGCTGATATCGCGCTAAATCATTCTATTACCTTAATTCTTCAACCACTTACGCGCCTGATACTTAATCACTATCCCTTCCAGCATCTCTCTAATGACGTTTTTTTCTTCTTCGGGAAATTCATTAATCGCCTCG
>NZ_LDNM01000098.1 GCF_001028135.1 Xenorhabdus griffiniae | reverse complement strand
GTGAAGAATTTTTTGGTGGCCTGAGTGAAACGTTTAACCCCTTTATTGGCTTTAAACGCGGCTTTGGCACAAATCAGCCTGCCTTTCAGGGCATGGCCGGCTTTTTTGGCTCCCAGCTTTGCGCCAGTCAGCACCGCCTGCGGGCCGGTTTTGGTCAGCAGTTTCCCCGCGCCTTTGAGCAGCCCGCGTGTCGGCGGCACCAGAAATTCCACCGCCACCAGTAACGCCCGCTGCCAGCCGGAGAACTCTTCTTCAATCTCAAGGTAAGTCCCCTGACCGGAGCCGATAAAGACTTTACTCGCCCCCCCTTTGATGGCCGCACCACAGACCAGCTTGTCACCGACCCGCGCCGCTGGCTGGCCGTTGATAAATACGGATTCACTGCCCTGTGCTATCAGGGGCGGTGCCGGGTGTTTGCTGCACGCCGCCATATCGACGGTGGCCCGTGCCGCAGGTTTTCCTTCAATAATGACGTTACCGGAACCACTGCTCAACGCCCCGTCCGGTGAGAGGCAACTGGCTGTGGAAGGTCAGGCGAATGTCTTGCAGGCGCTGGCATGGCAATAGATACCGAATATGCTGCCATTGTGATTAAACTCGCTGGCATTATCGGCAAAAAACCAGATTTACAGAGTGACTTAACACGTTCGCTTGAAATGGATGTATATACAGTATTTATTTTGCGAGACGCTTCGCAAAGGTTGATTTTGATGATGGAAAGTTGCTCAGGGTGGCGATAAGGTAGGCAATGAAATCTGAACGCGGCTTTACCGTGTGTCCAGCACGATAAAACCGCTAACCACAACAACTAACAGGAATAGTTATTATGGCTAACGCGCATTCTAATGCAGACACCCATATTTACAAAATTTCCCAACCGGAACGGTATCAGAAAGTCATTTACCACCCCCAAGGTTCCAACCGCACAATCCCTGCCATTAATTTAAGCGGAAAATGGCTACTTGAAGCCGGATTTTCCATACATGATCCGTTAAAAATCAGGGTGATGCCGGGTTACCTTATCATTACTGCCCAAAATTTTCATGAACTGTGGCACTGCCTGAAAAGCCTCAATGAAGGTGAGTGGGATGATATCGCCGTCGCCCACTGGTTACAGCAATTTCCCGGCCAGTTAAATAAAATCGGGCTGAGGAAAAATACTTAACACACTGTTTTTAATTGTAAAAATAAATAGTCAACTGATAAAAAATGAAACCGTTTCCTGTTTCTCTGTTACTTTTTTTCATTTTGGGAAACGGTTCGCATTTCTGCCACGCTCAATAACACAAGGAATGTACTCATGGATCTTCATCTTTCCTCTCCTCTTGCCGAACTGCCGGAATGCGTGATCAGTGGTGACCCACTGCAAGAAATCGGCTTTACCACCGATGCGTTATTCCATATCACGCAATTTGCCAACGGGTTAATTTTGTCACTGATTGAGTCAGAAACGGAATCTGATCTCGCCGCCTTGTTCCACGAGACCGAACTTGATCCCCATCAGGGTATCGACTGGGTACGCGATAATGGCGAGCTTTATCTGGCCGGTGATTGGCTGGCTGAAAGCGGTTTGCTGGATCATCCTGTCACTGTTGACACCGCATATGGCAGGATTGTAGTAAGGACTGAACTGCCGATATTGCTAGCCTGAGCAGATCAATCAAAATAAACCGGAATTCCATGTAACCATTCCGGTTTATTTTATTTTTAACATGAACATTCAATAAACAAAGCGAGATATTCCATTATTATTTTCCTCCTCAACCAGCTCTCTCAGAATTGAGCAGAGACTGAGGTTTTCGGGAACATAAATAATGCTGTTATATTCATAAGGCATCCACTCCATTGAAGCCATATCCTGACCGTTTTTTAACAACCTGAGTTTATCCATCTCTTCCAATTAGGGAAATAAACGTTCATTTGCTGTTTTTATGATCATTATCTCCACATAATCTTTTGCTTTTCCTGAGCCGTTATAATAAGCTTCACGTATCGGTTTATATTCTTCGGGTAATTTATTATTCAAGGGTTCCAATAAATAGTGACGTAACTCTTGTCTTTTTTTATCATCTGATCATAAACGTATTGATATACGGTTATTGTATTATTTTCCTTAAGATGAGTGATTGTGCTGTGTGAACGCAAATTGCTTTCATCTTCTACACGTTTGATAAAACCTTGAACCAAACTAAGAAACTCGATTATATCCTCTTTTTTGTGAACTTCTTCAAATATACAATCACCATAATGACGTGTATCTTTAACGTAATTGAATTGTTTAAAGGTCGCAGTGAAAATACCTTCTGGCATAATTTCTTCAGAATATTCATTACCTTCATAACGGATATCAAAATAATATCCAGTTTTTTTATAATAGCACGCAATACGATTAAAGGAACCGTACAATGCAATCGTTGTTTGATGCTCACTATAAAAAGGCCGGTCATGATCATAGGATAAAATAAACCAACCCACCTAGCAGATAATTTCAGGGCGGTAGTTGCTTGAGAAGTACATGCTTTTCCTTTTGTTTTTATAAAATTGTATAAATTCAATATACCACAGACATAAACTGTAATACCATGATATTTAAGTGCTTATAATCGATAAACTTCAAGTTGTAACCCGCAAGACGACGCGAGGCCTTATATTTCCCTGCGTAGCGGGGAAATATAACACGCATCTTGAAGTTGGATTGGTATATATTTAAAATGAATTACTTATCTAATATATATTTATCTCATTATCTTGGCTGGTTTTAGGTATTTATATTCCTAGATTATAAATATTATCGGCTTCCTTACCTCCATCTTCTTCAACACCGACGCTACCTAACGTTCCTAAATCTAAGCTATAAATAACTTCATTCCCCTTACCTTTGTCTACATAAATAAAATAACCAAGATCACCATCTTGACTAATTAGAAAGTAGTTTAGTTCAACATTCTGAATAGGATATATTTTATATATTACAATATCATAATCAAAATCATATATATTTTTTGTTCCTTTACAATTATCTCAATATAATGTTTAGCTTGAATTTTTCAGGCGAAAACTCCCTATAAAAAGGTGGCGATTTAACATCCAGTCACTTTTCAAAAAAATTTCAATAAAATCTAATTTTCTAAAAATCTCATATATTTATGATTAAAAAATCAATGATAATATTGATAGTGTTCCATTATTGCATATAACATATGCAATAATGGGCTTGGAACGGATGATAATTCACGAATATTGTGAGTATCTGTTAGATAGTACCTTCCAGAAGTACTTTGTCCTTCTCTCCTCCCCAAGGGTCATCCAGTAGATATTTGGCTTTTGCTACACTTTCAGATGGGACAAAAGTAAATTTATAGAAAATCTCTTCATCTTCACATATTTCATAGTATAAGGAATAATATTGTTCCTTAAGGTCTAATTTAATCTTGAATTTTTCACTTACCGATGCGATTTCTAATTTATCTTTATCTGTCACATAGAATGGCACTATCATGCAGCGTTGAGATAACGGATCTATATTGAAATTTGGTGCTAGTATTAAATGTATATTTGCACCAAAGGCATCATCTGGTAATGGATCAAAAACTATATAGTCTTTATGAATAACAACGCCTTGATTTACGTTTTCTTTTCCCCATTGGCATAAGCTTTCATCAAAAGGCCTTGAGCGAATTTGAATCTGATTATGCGATATTAGTAAGTCTACTGTTTGATTTTTCACCACAAAACCTCCACTCTAATTTTAGTTCCATCAGGTAGTTCAGATAGTATTTTACCAATACTTGAACCTGCTCCTCTATTATCACTAGGATCTATATATCTTACACTAGCACCATGACCACCTTCTTTGAACATTGCCATAGGCCATTCGTCACGATCCGCGCCTTTTTTGGTTTTTACATCTTTCAGACTAAGCTTACGATTTAACTTAGCTGTCTCCCTTTGTATAGTAACAATATATGGATGACCTGCTTTTATTGCCTCATCTATATGTCTGAATGTCTGTGGGTATACTGAACCGGTTAATTTCAAAACATAGTCATGATCCCGTGCATTAACTTTAGTTAAACTACACCCTGCCAGTCCTAACGGATCTATAAATCCCGTCGGATTATGCACATAAGAATACGGGTTAAATCCCCCTGCCAGCCCCAGCGGGTCGGGCGTCAGGTAACAACTGGCCACTGGCGAAAAATATCTATGCCGATTATAGACTAACCCACTCTCCTCATCGAGAAATTGGCCGGCAAATTGTAACCCCGGATCCAGTGCCGCATTTTCACCAGGCACACTCAGACGCCGCCCGTACAGACTCTGCGGCGGCTGGCGCCAGACCCGGTGCCCCGCGGCATCAAACAACGCCAGCGGCTCGCCCGTTGGCGCACACACCGCATACTGCGTCTGAATTTTCCCGGCGATCAGTTCACTGCGGTTTTCCGGGTTCGGGGTGAAGAACTGTACCTGCTGCGCCAGCAACTGCCAGCCCTCAAACACCAGATGACGGATGCAGTGCAGCCGGTTGTGCCGGTATTCCCGGATTTCCGCCGGCACGTCGCCATCCCACAGGTAGGTTGTGCGCTCGCCCGACCGTTCACACACTTTTTCGGTGCGCCGCCCGAAGGCATCGTAGCGATAATCCCACTGCTGCCCGTCCGGGGTCAGCACGCCGACAAGCTGGTTCTGGCTGTTCCAGCGGAATTTGGTGAGCTGCGGGCGGTAACCGTCCCGCCAGAGCTGCATGGCGGTCATTCGCCCGGCATCATCATACTCAAATAAATGCTGGCCGAGCTGCCGTAACCGGTGCCCTTGCTGGTAGAGCCGTTCGCCGTCTATCTCATTGAGACCGTCAAAACGGCGCGATGGGTAGCCGGAGGTATCATATTGATAATGCTCCCGCAACCGCTCGCCGTCACTGACTGACGTCACCTGCCCGTTGCCGTTCACCACATAACGCAGCCACTGCCGCTCATCGTTTGCGGCCACCAGATTGAGTGCCGCATCGTAGCGATATTCCCGATCCAGTCCCGCCAGTGTCGGCTGAGGGATATCGGCCACTTCATGGGCTTCAAAAAACTCAGTGTTACGCCCGGCACGTTGAGCGGTCAGTTGCCCCATCAGGGAGTGTTCCTGCCGCAGAATAAAACCTTTATCCGACTGA
>NZ_LDNM01000097.1 GCF_001028135.1 Xenorhabdus griffiniae | reverse complement strand
ATGGTGTATTTATGCCCGGACAGGGATTTCACCACTTTTTCACCGACCCATTTGCGCATGGCCGGGAAGTTCGACAACCAGGTATAGTCGTTCACCTTACTGGTTGAGGTCACTTTCATGGCGACTTTTTCCCACTGCGACGGTGCCGCATCCAGCGCATTCTGGAAGGTGGTCTTAATCGCCAGAAACAGCACATTTAAATTGGATTTATTAACAAGCATCAGATTTTCCTATTGAATCAGAACCAATACGCCATCACTGACCGACACGGCCAGCACGCGCCCCACCACGGGCAATTTGTCACCGTCTTTCATCGCCTTGACGGTCACACTGTTGGTCAGGGTGCAGGGCTTACCGACCTGCGCCTGGGTCACCGGCTGGGCGTTGTCATTATCGAAATAAAACGCGCGGCCACGGCGTACCCTGACAGGGCGTTCACCCTGTTTACCGTCGCGGTTATCGGCAAATTCATCGGCCACGCCCAGCACCGTCAGTCCGGCATCGGCCTGACCGGGCACGGCAAAACCGGCGGTATTGGCGCAGACCAAGTGGCCGCCTCCGATTTGCGCACCGGCTTCACAGGGCACACTGAATAACTCACCATCACGATGAGGGGTATTGCGATCCATTAGTTCTCTCCCAGTTGTTTTTTCAGGTCTTCAGGCGATAAACCGAACTGAGTACAAATCGCTAAGGCGTCGGTATCCAGCTCAGGTGTCAGGGGCTGTGTCAGTGATACGGCCGCCGGGGTGTGTCCCCCTGATTGCAGGGATGACAGGGCCGCGATGGGCTGCGTCTTTTCCAGATGGGTCGTCAGTGCGGCAAAATTCGTGCGCCCCAACGCTTTAGCCCAGTCCTCCAGCGCCGGGGTTAAACGGCCATCACTCAGCGCCTGTCCCTTATACCCATCTGACGCTGCC
>NZ_LDNM01000096.1 GCF_001028135.1 Xenorhabdus griffiniae | reverse complement strand
ATGCCTACTATAGCAACTGACCGCCTTTTTCAGAAATTGCACTTATCATGCGAATCCAAGTATTGCTATTATTATCTGCTATCAGTTTTTGTACTGAATATTTGTTGCCCTCACTCAACGGAGAAGAAACAGAGCTTACGGGTGTCATTATTATTCTAATAATGGTTACATTAAGTGGATTACTTCGTTTTTGGCAGGAATATCGAACAAATAAGGCATCGGAAGCCTTGAAATCAATGGTGAATACAACAGCAACCGTTTTGAGACGCCCTTCTGATAAGACTAAATCATAGAAAAAAGAAATTCCAATCAAGCATCTGGTTCCGGGAGATATTGTTTATTTATCTGCCGAAGACATGATCCCAGCAGATCTGTACTTAACCGAATCCAGCGATTTATTTATTAGCCAGGCAATTTTGACGGGAGAAGCGATCCCTGTCGAAAAATATGACACGATGGCTTATGTGAGTGCCAAGACAGCCCGTTCTGATAATGTATCTGAAACAAAGTTACTTGAATTTTCTAATGTCTATTTAATGGGAACCAATGTAACCAGTGGTACTGCGACTGCGGTGGTTGTAGCGACAGGAAAGCAAACTTACTTTGGTTCACTGGCAAAATCTATCGTAGGAACACGAGCACAAACCGCATTTGATCACGGCGTTAATAGTGTTAGCTGGCTATTGATCCGTTTTATGTTGGTTATGGTGCCGATTGTATTGTTAATCAATGGATTAATAAAAGGAGATTGGTTTGATGCGGCGTTGTTTGCACTGGCGGTTGCTGTTGACTTAACAACTGAAATGCTGCCCATGATTGTCAGTTCCAATTTGGTAAAAGGGGCTATTGCTATGTCAAAGAAAAAGGTCATTGTCAAACGACTCAATGCAATCCGGAACTTTGGGGCAATGGACATATTATGTACGGACAAAACAGGATCGCTAACGCAAGATAAAATTATTCTCCAGCACTATTTAGATACAGAAGTTAGATACAGAAGGCAAGGAAGATTCTTCTATACTCCACTGGGCTTGGTTAAACAGTTTTCATCAAAGTGGCACCAAAAACGTAATGGATCAAGCCATTGTTAGGTATGGATGCGATAACTCAGACCTTAATTTCCTCCGTAGCTACAGAAAAATTGATGAGTTACCGTTTGATTTTGTTAGGCGTAGATTGTCAATTTCTATACAGAATTTGTCTAATAATTATCAATTAGTTTGTAAAGGAGCCGCAGAGGAAATGCTATCAGTTTGCTCCTATATAAGGATAAAAGAGAAAATTTTTTCTCTAACTGAAGAAAGCAGTAACAATGTAATGGAATTAGTTAGCAGTTATAACGAACAAGGTTTCAGAGTGTTAATCTTAGCGACTCGGAAGTTAAGTCACGATGAAGTGAAACATCCACTTTCTGTTACGGATGAAAAGGAGATGGCACTACAAGGGTTATTAACATTTTTAGATCCACCAAAAGAAAGTGCTGCAATGGCAATTGCAACATTAAGGGAAAATGGTGTTTTGATTAAGGTGCTTACCGGAGATAATCCTGTTGTTACGGCTAGAATTTGCCGAGATGTGGATTTAGATTCTGGAAATATTCTTATTGGCCCTGATATTGAACTCATGAGTGATGAAAACCTTTCAAAAGAAGTGGAATTAAGATCAGTCTTTTGTAAGTTAACCCCTCTGCAAAAATCACGCATTTTAAAATCATTGCAAAATAATGGACATACCGTTGGTTTTCTTGGTGATGGAATAAATGATGCGCCGGCATTACGGGATGCCGATGTTGGAATTTCAGTTGATACAAGGACGGATATCGCAAAAGAATCAGCCGATATCATCCTGCTTGAGAAGAATTTGATGGTTTTGGAAGAGGGGGGTAATTAAGGGAAGGGAAACGTTTGGGAATATCATCAAGTATTTAAATATGACAGCTAGTTCAAATTTTGGAAATGTATTTTCTGTATTAGTTGCCAGTGCATTTATTCCATTTTTACCGACGTTAGCCATTCATTTGCTTGTACAAAACCTAATGTACGATATTTCTCAACTGTCTTTACCGTGGGATAAAATGGATAAGGAGTTTCTGAAAAACCTCGTTAATGGGATGCAAAGAATATAGGGCGTTTTATGCTCTGGATTGGTCCTACGTCATCTATCTTCGACATCACGACTTACGCTGTGATGTGGTATGTATTTGCAGCTAACAGTATAGAACATCAAACATTATTTCAATCGGGGTAGTTTGTGGAAGGATTGCTATCACAGACCTTGGTTGTACATATGTTGCGCCCACAAAAAATTCCTTTTGTGCAAAGTACGGCAGCGCTCCCTGTTTTATTAACGACATTAATAATAATGGTACTTGGTGTTTACATTCCATTCTCTGCATTTGGTAACCTGATTGGGTTACATCCATTACCGTGGGAATATTTTCCATGGTTAATTGGGACATTAATAAGCTACTGTATCATTGCTCAAATGATGAAGCGGTTTTACATTCATCGATTTGGTGGATGGTTGTAAATAATTCTCATTAAATAATATCTTATTCTGTGTGGGTTAAGGGAGTAATTCATACGGAATATATAATATTATGACTCTCATCATGACGAATTTTTACAAATATTTAGAATAGGTCTTGATGTTATTCTTTAAAAACGAACTGCCTATCACAACACAAATGAATTTAAGGAAACAATAACGTTATATTTGCCTGTTATTTTTTTATTTGAAACCGACAAATTAATCTATCTATTATTATTTGTTTCCAAAATTAAATTGTATGAATTGCCTTTTTATATCTGTGTTTACATCTGGTTTTATTTGTTTTTATTCTAATTTTTTATTCGTCTTTTAATTAGGCTTTGTGTGATAATATGCTGTTGCCAAATTTGCATTTGGGAATGATTTTATATTTATATTCCTTGTTATTTAAGTAAATTAATTTTTGATCAATAAGCTATCTTGTTTGAGAATTTAACTGCTGATTTCCCCGCGTTGAAAAACCTTATGAAACATTTGTCATTCTTATCATTTTCGCTACGGATATGAAAATTATTGATTAATTTTTCTTATTTATTGTGCGTATAAGATGGCTAAAGAGGGGGAATAATCAACAAGGGACTCTGAGTGAAATTTATGTCACAAGCAGGCGGTATATGTATTAATTTTGTTTAGTAAAATTTATTTATTATAGTGGTAAAAAATATCCTTGACAGATTGCAGAGGGAATTGAATTTTGTTTAATTAGCAAAGCCTTGCTAGTTGAGTTTACAGGGGATGAAGATACAGATGTTTTTTTATTTCAATATCATACTGTATTTTATCTTATTTTTGTGATCTGTGTGATGTTTGCGCTCAAAGTGGGAGTGTGTGCATTTTTTATTCTGTTTGAAAATGGTACGAACATAAACTAAAAATGATCATACTGATAGCTTTTTAATAACTAGTATTCACATTTAATTAATAAATTTGGCATGACTATGATCTCAATCAAGTTATAGTGGAAGATGAGTGCCTGGCGACATTATCAAGAAGCAAATTTTATTATAATATTGTCAATTTAACTAAAGGAAAGATTTTTTATCGTTATTTTAGATTTATAAGTTTAATAGATCGTATAAAACAAAAAACGCTCCCTAATATTTTTATTTAAATAATTTAACTTATTAATTGTAGACTATTTCTCGTTTTTTTTTCTTGAATAGTTAATGAGCTAGAATCATAATAAAAAGTGCCAGTTTTGTGATCAGGATCACATAGTATTTAAAATGACATATATTCTCCGTTGTATAAGTTGATGATTCAGGAGTAAAGTTAATTAGCATTAAGAATATTCTTAATCAATTGTGGCAAGTGCATTACCCAGATGACGCAATAATACTTTTACAACCCATTACCGAAATATTTTAGAAATTGGGCGATCCCAAGAGTAATACAAAGGACAGTTACTGCTCTGGCTAAAGATGTATATTTCAGTTATGTCGGAGATTATTGAATCTCATGCTACTGGTAATTTTGTCGTGAGTGATTCTTTGATCACTTAATTTGATTTTTTCATGTAATCGGACGGGATATATAGAAATGAGTACGGTTGAATTGCTCAAACATATTTATGACATAAATTTATCGTATTTGCTTTTGGCACAACGGCTAATTAACCATGAGAAAGCATCTGCGATGTTCCGTTTAGGTATTAGTGAATCGATGGCTGATACGTTGGCCGAGCTGACATTGCCTCAGTTAGTAAAATTAGCTGAAACAAACCAACTGATTTGCCATTTTCGGTTTGAAGACCACGAAACCGTACAGCAGTTAACGAAAGAATCGCGGGTGGACGATCTGCAACAAATTCATACGGGTATCTTACTGTCTACTCATCTTTTTCAGCAGTTATCCGCCCGGGATGACACCTCAATCAAGAAAAGAGCGTAAAGATGGTTGAAAAAAGTATTGTTCAGGAAGCGAAAGATATTCAGCTGGCAATGGAACTCATCACTTTAGGCGCGCGATTGCAGATGCTTGAAAGTGAAACACAACTAAGTAGAGGCCGATTGATCCGGTTGTATAAAGAGCTGCGGGGAAGCCCTCCGCCTAAAGGGATGCTCCCCTTTTCGACGGATTGGTTTATGACTTGGGAACAGAATATTCATTCGTCAATGTTCTACAATGCTTACCGTTTTCTGTTGAAAAGTGGACATTGTGAAGGTGTAGAGGCTGTTGTCAAAGCTTATCGTTTATATCTTGAGCAATGTCCTCCGGCGAGTGAAGAAGCGCCGGTTCTGGCATTAACCAGAGCTTGGACATTGGTGCGTTTTGTTGACAGCGGGATGTTACAGCCAACACAATGTCGCTGCTGTGGTGGAACTTTTATCACACACGCTCACCAGCCGGTAAATAGCTTTGTTTGTAGTCTTTGCCAGCCCCCTTCACGGGCAGTAAAAAAACGTAAACTTTCCTCTCAACCTGCCGATACTAATTCACAACTGCTGGATGGATTTGCTCAGCAAGCTGTGTGAATTTAAATGGGAAAGTAAAATTCAGGTTACAGGTTTGATTATAAACTCTGTAACCTGTCGTCACACTCTTCTTCATTTATCGATTCTCCCTGTTCAAATCCCATCTGCTCACCAACTTAGCTAAAGGATATCGCGTGTTAGTACTTTTAGGATATATCGTGGTTTTTGGTGCGGTAATTGGTGGCTACCTACTTGTCGGTGGTCACATGGGCGCACTTTATCAGCCAGCGGAATTTTTGATTATTGCAGGTGCGGGAATCGGCGCTTTTATCGTGGGCAATAATGGCAAGGCGATAAAGGCAACACTGCGTGTTTTACCAAAAATATTACGTAGATCAAAATACAACAAAGCGATGTATATGGACCTTATGGCATTGCAGTTTCGTCTGTTATCCAAATCTCGCCAGAACGGGCTGCTGGCTTTGGAGCGAGATATTGAAAATCCACACCAAAGCGACATTTTCACCCAGTATCCTCGTTTGTTAAAAGATCAGTATTTGATGGATTTTATTACTGATTATATGCGCCTGATCATCAGCGGTAACATGAATCCTCATGAAATTGAAGCCTTGATGGATGAAGAAATTGAGACTTACGAACAAGAAAGTGAAGTACCTGCGACCAGTTTGGCATTAGTCGGGGATTCGCTGCCTGCATTCGGAATTGTTGCGGCTGTCATGGGGGTTGTTCACGCACTGGGAGCTGCGGATCGTCCGGCAGGAGAATTGGGCGCGTTGATCGCACATGCAATGGTGGGAACATTCCTTGGGATCTTATTGTCTTATGGTTTCGTTTCCCCTCTGGCAACACTCCTTCGTCAACGCAGCAGTGAGCAGGTTAAAATGATGCAATGCATCAAGGTGACACTGCTTTCCAGTTTGCATGGTTATGCACCACAAATTGCAGTTGAATTCGGTCGTAAAACGTTATTCCTCACAGATCGTCCTTCATTCACAGAACTGGAAGAACATGTTCGTCGGGTTAAATCCCCTGTACAACAAGAAGTTGAAGAATAATTATGAGAGCGAATAATGTTTCCGTCATCAGAATAAAAAAGCGTAAAAAACATGATGCGAGCCATGTCGGTGGGTCATGGAAGATTGCTTATGCTGATTTTATGACGGCAATGATGGCATTTTTTCTGGTTATGTGGTTGATATCGATAGCCAGTCCACAGGAATTAACCAGCATTGCTGAGTATTTCCGTACTCCTTTAAAGGTAGCGATTAATCAGGGACAGAAAAGCAGCGATAGCACCAACCCGATCCCCGGGGGAGGGGATGATGTCGTCCAACAAGATGGGGAAGTTTTCCGTCAATCTAATATAGTTGAAGCGAAAGAAGAAACTCGTCGCTTAAATCGATTACGCCAGCAACTTGATCAATTGATTATTACCGATCCTCGCCTTAAAGAGCTGCGTCCTCATCTATTGATTGACATGATGGAGGAAGGTTTACGTATTCAGATTATCGATCGAGAAAACCGCCCGATGTTCATGATTGGCAGTTCTAAAGTCGAAAATTATATGAGCGATATCTTGCGGGCAATTGCGCCGATCTTGAACGATATTCCGAACAAAATCAGTCTTTCTGGTCATACCGATAATTTACAGTATGCTAACGGTCAGTGGGGTTACAGTAACTGGGAGCTTTCTTCCGAGCGCGCCAATGCATCAAGGCGTGAATTGCTGATAGGGGGTCTGGATGGCACCAAAGTCCTGCGAGTTGTGGGTATGGCATCTACTGTTAGTATGCAGAAAGATATCGATCCTAATGCGCCGGTTAACCGTCGTATCAGCATTATTGTACTCAATAAAGATGCAGAAAAAAGGATTGAGCAGGAAAACAGTGGTGGTAACGCCCTGATCGCTAACAATAGTATGGATATGCAAGAAGTCATCAGAACGGATTCAAATGAGGGAGCGGCTGTTCAGCAATCCACCGAACAATCCCATGTGATCATAAAACATGAAATCGCAAAATCGGAACAGCTATCGGCTGAACCGCTGAGTGATAACAAGATGACAGAGTAAGTAACGATGGATATTACCGCGTTTTATCAGACTTTCTTTGATGAAGCAGATGAACTATTGGCTGATATGGAGCAGCATTTATTGCTACTCGATGCCGATGAACCTGATCATGAGCAGCTAAATGCAATATTTCGCAGCGCCCACTCCATTAAGGGGGGGGCTGCGACTTTTGGTTTTACCCGGCTGCAACAGACCACGCATGTTTTGGAAAATCTGCTCGATAGCGCCAGACGTGATGAAATACGTTTGACCATTGACATTATCAACCTGTTTTTAGAAGCGAAAGATATTATGCAGCAACAATTGGATGCCTATAAAAGTTCTCAGGAGCCGGATGAAGACACATTCAATTATATCTGCGAGACACTGCGTCAGCTTGCATTAGAACTACAGCAAGGGCAGCAGGAAAAAGAATTTTTTGCAGCAACACCTGAGATACAGACTGAACTTGTCACGGAAGCCGTTGTAAATGAAATTGAGGAAAAACAGACAGTAGCATCGGTTCAGTCCGAAGATAATCAGCCAGAAGAGAGGCATACTTCAGCAGACAAACCCAATCATGGACAGATCCGTGTTCATTTATCTGGATTGAAAGAACGCGAAGTCAGTTTAATGAAGGATGAATTGAGGCATCTTGGTGAGATTTATGATGTAGAACAGACTACCAACAGCCTTGAAGCCTCATTGATCACATCTGCGACAGAAGATGATATTACGGCTGTATTGTGTTTTGTGATTGAGCCTGAGCAAATCACTTTTTTACCAACAAATGAGCCTCAGTCAAAAGGTGCGGACACTGAAACAGAACAAGATGCAGGAGTAGTAAAAGGTGATGCTGTCGATGCCATAGTAAAAACGGATACGGTACAAACTGCGGCAGAAAATAGTACAACAGACAGCAATACAGCAAAAGATACGCCTACAACAAATACGATAATTACAAATAATCCACAGCCGGATGATGCTCCGAAAAAAACAGATGTACGTGAAGTTGGACGTCCGGCGCCACGCCCGGCAGCGGGATCGCCACGCCAACGTGCGGAATCATCCAGTATTCGTGTTGCCGTAGAAAAAGTTGATCAGCTTATCAATTTAGTAGGTGAATTGGTTATTACCCAATCTATGCTGGCCCAACATTGTAACGGTCTGGAACCGACCAAACACAGTGAATTGTTGAGCTGTATGGCCCAATTGCAGCGAAATTCCCGTGACTTGCAAGAATCTGTCATGTCAATTCGCATGATGCCGATGGAATACGTTTTTAGCCGTTATCCGCGTTTAGTACGGGATTTGGCTGGAAAACTCAATAAAAAAGTGGAATTGACACTCATTGGCAGTTCGACAGAACTGGATAAGAGTTTAATTGAACGGATTATCGATCCTCTCACCCACCTGGTACGTAACAGTCTTGATCATGGTATTGAAAGCCCGGAAAACCGGCTTGCAGCGGGTAAACCTGAAACGGGTAATTTGACTCTGGCGGCTGAACATCAAGGTGGAAATATCTGTATTGAAGTTATTGATGATGGTGCGGGCCTGAACCGTGAAAAGATCTTAGCAAAAGCACAATCTCAGGGCTTAAGCGTCAGTGAAAATATGAGTAACGAAGAAGTGGCTATGCTGATTTTTGCTCCCGGCTTCTCTACCGCAGAAGTAGTCACTGATGTTTCTGGTCGTGGTGTTGGCATGGATGTGGTCAAACGCAATATTCAGGATATGGGCGGGCAAATTCAGATTAACTTCCAGTCAGGAAAGGGCACTGTCATTCGCATTTTGCTGCCACTGACATTAGCGATACTGGATGGCATGTCGGTGAGAGTCAATGAGGAAGTTTTCATCCTGCCACTGAGTGCCGTAGTGAGTTCATTGCAACCACAAGAGGAAGATATTTATCCATTGGCGGGTGATGAAAAATTATTGCTGGTACGTGGGGAATATTTACCTCTGCTTGAACTGTATCGGATATTCGATATCCCTAATGGAATCACTGATCCAACGAAAGGCATTGCTGTTATTGTGCAGAGTGCCGGACGTCGTTATGCCTTGCTGGTGGATAAACTGGTGGGGCAACATCAAGTTGTTGTTAAAAATATTGAGAGCAATTACCGCAAAGTACCGGGTATTTCGGCGGCCACCATTATGGGGGATGGTAGCGTTGCGCTTATCATCGATATTCCTGCTTTGCAAAAACTTAACCACGAACAATTGGCACAGCGCAAAACGTTTCACACTAAAAGGTAACATCATGTCGGCCATAGAAGAATTAAATAAATTATCGGGGGAAACGACCGGAAAGGAATATCTGGTTTTCACCCTGGGTGATGAAGAGTATGGAATTGAGATATTAAAGGTGCAGGAAATTCGCGGCTATGACCAGGTTACCCGCATTGCAAATACACCTGCTTTTATAAAGGGGATTACGAACCTGCGTGGGGTGATTGTTCCTATCATCGATTTGAGGATCAAATTCTCACAGGAAGATGTCACCTATAACGACAACACTGTTGTGATTGTCCTGAATTTGCTTAACCGTGTTGTTGGGATTGTGGTTGATGGTGTGTCTGACGTGCTGTCCCTGAAAGATGATCAAATTTGTCCTGCGCCAGAATTTGCGGTTACTTTATCAACAGAGTATCTAACGGGGCTGGGTTCGATTGATGAACGGATGCTGATTCTGGTTGATATCGAAAAGCTTCTCAATAGTGAAGAAATGGCATTGGTTGATTCAGTCGCTAAAAGTTGATGTAAAGATTGATGTTTTGGGGCTACTGCAATAAAAAACAGCTGCCCCTTTGTTTTAGATCAAAAAAATACCGTAAAAAATCAATTTTTAGAATTATACGTAAAGTTCCCTTTTAATGTGCCGATAACTATCTGTAATTCCAAAAATCGGCATAGAAATTTAGTAAAAAAGGGAAGTTATGTTTAACCGAATGAAAATAGTGACGGGATTAATCTCAGTCATCATATTGTTTGGTGCTTTGCAACTTATCTCCGGGGGATTGTTCTTCAAAGGGTTGAAGAATGATATAAAAGCCTTTGATTTAATAGATAAAATGCGAGAGCAGCAAATCTATTTGGATGAGAGCTGGGTTAACCTGCTGCAAGCCCGCAATAACCTTAACCGTGTTGGCATCATGTACATGATGAAAAATCGCGGTGTTGAAGGTAGTTATAAAATTGATGGTGCTCTGGCAGAAGCCAAGGCTAATATTGCCCGTGCTGAACGGCTCTTCGAGAAATATGAACAGACTGAAAAACTGTCTTTTTATGACCAAGCACATCTTCAACGTCTAAAACAGACTCACAATGACTATCTTAATGCGCTGAAAGAGTTAGATAACATGCTAGCGCATGACAAATTTGAAGCGTTTTTTCTCCATAAAACGACAGATTATCAGAACGCGTTTAATGTGGAATTTAACTTTTATCTCTCTCAAAGCACAAAATTTTATGACCAGGTGGCAGAAGAAGCTGACCAAACTTACAGCAATATCGTTGCTTCATTGATCTTTGTGATGGCGCTGCTGGTTGTAGTCATGGGAATAAGCTGGATTGGCTTACGTAAGACATTGATCGATCCGCTACACAAGCTGCTGGATAATATCAGGGCCTTCTCAAGAGGGGACTTGACTCAGGCGATCACGGTAACTGGCAATAATGAAATGGGCATGTTAGCCGTTGGCTTGAGACACATGCAGGAAGAATTGATCAATACGGTCAGAAGTGTTCATCAAAGTACCGAAACCATTTATACCGGCACCAGCGAAATTGCCGCAGGCAACAACGATCTTTCTTCCCGTACTGAACAGCAAGTGGCTTCGTTAGAAGAAACGGCGGCCAGTATGGAACAGTTGACTGCGACAGTAAAACAGAATGCTGATAATGCCCGTCAAGCCAGTAACTTGGCTGACAACGCCTCTGAGATCGCCCGTCAGGGCGGTAAAGTGGTGGCCAATGTTGTTCAGACCATGCATGAGATCGCGGACAGTTCTCGCAAGATCTCTGATATCACTGGCGTCATTGATGCCATTGCTTTCCAAACCAATATTCTCGCCCTTAACGCTGCCGTGGAAGCTGCCCGTGCCGGTGAACATGGCCGTGGTTTTGCCGTGGTTGCTGGTGAAGTGCGCAATCTGGCACAGCGCAGTGCAGAAGCGGCTAAAGAGATCAAAGCGTTAATCGAAGACTCGGTAAATCGCACAGATACGGGTTCTATACAGGTAGAAAGTGCGGGCGAAACCATGAACAAAATTGTCGATTCTGTTACCCGTGTGACTGACATTATGGGCGAAATTGCATCGGCTTCTGATGAACAAAGTCGGGGGATCACACAAGTCGGTGTTGCTATTTCCGAAATGGACAGAGTTACACAGCAAAATGCGTCATTGGTTGAGCAATCCGCCGCCGCCGCCGCCGCATTGGAAGAACAAGCCAGGATATTGACCAAAGCAGTTGCGATGTTCCAGTTAACGGAGCAGGCAGAAAGGAAGCAGCCTGAAAAAAGAAAACATGAAGTTTTATCGATGACTCCTCCAGCTAATAAAACGAATCCTCCCATGCTGAAAAAAGACAGTAATGCGGAAGACCCCTCTAATTGGGAAACATTCTAAAAAATAATAGCGATAACCACGGCTGCATAATGCAGCCGTTAAACGAGGTGATTACATGTTAGGCAAGCTTCGCATATCAACCAGTTTATATCTGTTACTGATGATGTTTTGTGTTATGCAAATTATTTCGAGTGGTTTGTCTCTGGGAATAATTCATACAGACCAGACATATATCGAAAGAATTGATCTGGGTACTCAGCGGAGAGATACCCTTGGATTGAGTTGGTCGGCATTGTTGCAAACGCGTAATACTTTGAACAAAATCGCAATAGCCCAGAGAGTGGGGCAGCCACAAACGCAGATAGAGACAATGGAGGCGTTACTCAAAGGCTCAATGAATGACGCAGACCGGAATTTTGCCAAATTCAGTTCACTGCCCCGGATGGAACAAACTGATCATGGCGCCGCTTTATTAACTGCGGTTGAACATTCTTATCAAGAATATATCAACGCATTAAAAGAGCTAAAAACTTATCTGTATGAAGGTAATTTTCAGGCCTTCCTTGATCAACCTACAGAAGATTACCAGCGTAAAATGGAAATTGCATTTAACAATTACATGCAATTTCTCGGCGCGAACATTAACTCAGCAGTTTCTGAGGGAAAATTTTACTACAAAGTATCCATTGCCATGTTTTTTGGTGCCGTCTTGATGGTATTTATTGTTTCAGTCGCCGCTAATTGGTGGATGAAACGTAACCTGCTCAGACCGTTTTCGAATATGAGAACTTGTTTCCAGGATGTAGCGCAAGGGCGTTTGGATAAGGAAATTGCCGTGTTCACCGATGATGAGATTGGTGATATCTTCCGCAAACTGCGGGACATGCAGGCATCATTAGTCAAATCCATTGCTGCTGTGCGTGAGAATACCAACCAGATGTACTCTGGCATTCAAGAGATCTCTCAGGGTAATACGGACTTATCTTCACGTACAGAGCAACAGGCCGCATCATTAGAAGAAACGGCTGCCAGTATGGAAGAGTTGACGGTTACCGTGAAACAGAACGCAGAAAATGCACGTCAAGCCAGCGAACTGGCAACATCTGCTTCTCAGACCGCTTCAAAAGGTGGTGAGTTGACCACAAGTGTCGTGGCAACTATGGATGAAATTGCCAAAAGTTCAAAGAAAATCAGCGCCATTATCAGTGTTATTGATGGCATTGCTTTCCAGACCAATATCTTGGCGCTGAATGCTGCCGTTGAAGCGGCACGTGCCGGCGAACAGGGACGCGGATTCTCTGTCGTCGCCGGTGAAGTACGTGACTTGGCACAACGTAGCGCCGAAGCGGCGAAAGAAATCAAAACCTTAATTGATGAATCTGTCCATCGTGTTAACCAGGGTTCAGAATTGGTGAATAATGCGGGACAAACGATGGATGAGCTGGTTAGGTCGGTGAACCAGGTAACTGATTTAATGGCTGAAATTGCTGCTGCCTCTGATGAACAGAGCCGTGGCATTCATCAAGTTGCTCAAGCCGTCAGTCAGATGGATCAAGTCACCCAGCAAAATGCTGCATTGGTGGAACAGTCTGCCGCTGCCGCCGCTGCCCTTGAAGACAAGGCGGACATGTTGGTAAAAACTGTTGCGCAATTTGAACTGCCCGACAATTTGGAAGATGAGTACGATCATCAAGCGACCGCTACATCAAACATGACTGATGAGCATGTTGTAAATCAACTACGCTGAGGTCAGATGAAAGCCAATTCAATAGCTTCAGATACTGAAGCTACTGCACCGCTGAACTTTATGCTTCAGCGACATGCTTTGTCGGATGCGCAATTTGGGCGCATCTGCCAGTTTATCTATCAAAGGGCTGGCATAGTACTGGCAAAAAGTAAACGTGAGATGGTATACAACCGTTTAGTCAGACGGCTTCGTGTATTAGGACTTAATGATTTTGGTCAATATATGTCAATTCTGGAGCAAGACAGTCACAGCAAAGAATGGGAATCTTTTATTAATGCATTGACCACCAATCTCACTGCATTTTTCAGGGAAGTTCATCATTTTCCTATTCTGGCCGCTCATGCCAGCGGGAAAAATGGCGGAACATACCGTGTTTGGAGTGCTGCCACTTCAACCGGGGAGGAGCCATATTCTATTGCAATGACTTTGTGTGATGCTCTGGGGCATCGGTCAAATCGGATAAAAATTATTGGCAGCGATATTGATACCAGTGTGCTGGAAAAAGCCAGGCAGGGTATTTATCGACTGGAAGAATTACAGTATCTGAGTGAAAGCCAAAAGAAAAAATATTTTTTCAAAGGGGTTGGACGCTTTGAAGGATATGCACGGGTTCGTCCTTTACTGGCTGAAATGGTGAGTTTTCAGCATTTGAACCTATTGGATTCTGATTGGGCACTCGAAGGTAAATTTGATGCGATATTCTGCCGTAATGTTATGATTTATTTTGACAAAAAGACACAGGAAAGGATCTTGCGCCGTTTTGTCACTTTCTTAAAACCGGATGGTTTGCTCTTTGCAGGGCATTCCGAAAACGTCACTCAAATCAGCCGAGAGTTCTACTTGCAAGGACATACCGTTTACGGGGTCAATCGGGCAAGGAGGGGTCATGAATAAAATAACTGTTCTTTGTGTGGATGATTCGGCGTTAATGCGTCAAATCATGCGGGAAATTATCAATAGTCACCCTGATATGGAAGTTGTGGATTGTGCGCCGGATCCATTCGTTGCCCGTGATTTAATCAAAAAGCACAACCCGCAGGTATTAACACTGGATGTTGAAATGCCACGTATGGATGGCATTGATTTTTTAGAAAAATTAATGCGGTTACGTCCTATGCCTGTTGTGATGGTTTCTTCTCTGACTGCAAAAGGTTCGGAAATTACATTAAAGGCACTGGAACTGGGGGCTGTGGACTTTGTGACTAAGCCACAATTGGGTATCCGTGAAGGTATGTTAGCTTATAGCGAACTGATTGCCGAAAAAATCCGTGCCGCCGCCCAGGCTAAAATCAGTCCTGTGGAACCGATATCTATAAGTACTGCACCACTGAATTTCAAACCACTATTATCCAGTGAAAAACTCATCGCAGTAGGGGCATCGACAGGAGGAACAGAAGCAATCAAAAACCTGCTGCAACCTCTGCCGATCACCAGTCCGGCTTTATTAATTACTCAACATATGCCTCCGGGTTTTACCCGTTCTTTTGCACAACGACTTAATAAACTGAGTCAGATCACGGTAAAAGAAGCTGAGGATGGGGAACGTGTCCTGCCGGGACATGCCTACATTGCACCTGGCGATCGTCATATGGAACTTTGCCGCAGTGGTGCCAATTATCAAATCATGATAACGCATACCCAGCCAGTTAATCGCCATCGTCCTTCTGTTGATGTTCTCTTTCGTTCCGTTGCTAAATCTGCCGGGCGCAATGCGGTAGGCGTTATTTTAACTGGCATGGGTAATGATGGCGCGGCGGGCCTGCTGGAAATGAAGCAGGCAGGGGCTTACACATTGGCCCAAAGCGAAAAAAGTTGTGTCGTATTTGGCATGCCACGTGCCGCGATCCAGTTAGGGGCGGTAGATGAAATCATGGATTTGCAAAAAATCAGTAAAACGATGCTGGCCAAAATCAGTGCGGGGCAATCGGTTCGTATTTAGTCGTTGTATTTGGTAGTTGTATTTGATGTTAATTTTTGCAGCGCTGTGCTGCTGGATAAGTGAAATTCCAAGGAGTTTTTATGGCAAGTAAGGATCTGAGATTTTTGGTCGTCGATGATTTTTCAACTATGCGTCGAATTGTGCGTAATCTACTGAAAGAGTTGGGGTTCAACAATGTAGATGAAGCACAGGATGGGGCAGAAGCGTTGACTAAACTCCGCACTGCCGAATTTGATTTTGTGATTTCTGACTGGAACATGCCAAATATTGATGGCCTTGAGTTGTTGAAAACGATTCGCAATGAAGAAAAGCTGGCCGCTTTACCTGTCCTGATGGTAACGGCGGAGGCAAAAAAAGAGAACATTATTGCAGCAGCACAAGCCGGCGCTAGCGGTTATGTTGTGAAACCGTTTACTGCGGCTATTTTGGAAGAGAAACTCAATAAAATATTTGAAAAATTAGGGCTCTAAGGAGACAAAATGAGTGAAAATCCAGTCATGCCGAGAAGTGAGGCGATTTCAACCAGTGAAATAATCAGCCGGATTGGGCAGTTAACCAGAATGCTGCGCGATAGTTTACGTGAGCTGGGATTGGATCAAACTATCGCTCAGGCGGCTGAAGCGATCCCAGATGCGAGAGAGCGATTAAATTACGTTGTTCAAATGACAGCACAAGCGGCTGAAAGGGTGTTGAACTGCGTTGAAGTCGCACAGCCTCGTCAGAACGAATTGGAATCGTCTGCAAAAGCCTTGAGCCAACGTTGGGATGAATGGTTTGCAAATCCGAAAAATTTAGCGCTGCCCGATGCCCGCTCACTGGTAACGGACACGAGAAACTATCTGAATCTCGTCCCTGATCATACTTCATTTACCAACACCCAATTGCTTGAGATTATGATGGCGCAAGACTTTCAGGATCTGACCGGGCAGGTAATTAAACGGATGATGGAAGTTATTCAGGAGCTGGAAAAACAGTTGGTTATGGTATTAATGGAAAATATGCCTTCTGACCAGATGGCTAAAGCGAAAAAAGAGAACGATAGTCTTCTTAACGGCCCTCAGGTTAACCAGAATGGTGCTGGCGTTATTACCAATCAGGAACAGGTTGATGATTTGTTGGATAGTTTAGGTTTTTGATAACGCGTGTCATTGTTTTAACAACGAACAGAACTTTATATTTTGGTGCGCTTGGGTGAGCCGGATGGCTGGCCCAAACGCCTGCTCCGATGGCATTAATTCAGGTTATGCAGAGGAAAGCATTGTGGCGTTGATTGATAAAGTCATTAAGTTAAAAGATTCATTGGTTTCTTACCGTCAGGAATTGCCAGAAAATCCGCAAAATAACAAAAAACCAATTGTCTATTGTATTGGGATTAACCATAGACATAAAAGCGTATCTTACTCAAATAGATAAAGACACACTGGTTATTGGATTAAACAGTGATACATTGATCCAGCCTTATCTGGTACGTGAAGTTCATAAAAACATTAACAACAGTACATATAAAGCTATTAACAGTGGTCACGCAGTACACATTGAAAAACCCACAGAGTGGGTGAGTTTGATAAAAGATTTTATAAGCTAATTCATCATCTTACCTACAGGTAAATACTTATAAATTGTTGACAACGAGACATTGTAAATAATCGACAACTGCTTCCGGCTGTGCCCTTTATTGAGTAATCTGGCGGCTTGTTGTCGATTTTCCTCGGTAAATACCACCGGTCGTCCACCAATTCGCCCCTGTTCCCGTGCTGCGGCTAGACCTGCATTGGTTCTTTCCACAATCAGTTCACGTTCCATTTCTGCCAGTGCACTCATCACATGGAAGAAAAACCGTCCCATTGCTGTACTGGTATCAATACTGTCGGTCAGGCTTTGAAAGTGAATACCACGTTCATGCAATTCTGAAATCAGTGTGACCAGATTCTTCACACTACGCCCTAATCTATCCAACTTCCAAACCACCAGCGTATCGCCAGACTTGAGATGCTTTAAGGCACGTTTTAACCCCGGACGATTAGCCGTCTTCCCGCTGATCTTGTCTTCAAAGATCAGCTCACAGTGAATGCCAGGGTGCGAGCATACTTTTTTAGAACCGATTGAATCACAAGTCGTAACATGATCTAATTAACGTTATTTCTCTTTCGAATGCTTGTCCATGAACCCAAATCAGTCACGGCTTGAATACTTATCTGTTGTCAAAGAAACCCGCTCTGATATCAATCGCTAATATGATCCTGCCGCGATCACTATAACTGTCTGACTTCACCAATAAACAATCAATCTCTTGATTCACTAGGAAAACAGTTTCCTGTAGCAGGAATAGCAGAACGGTACGCCGTTAATCCATTCATACATGCAGGTACTCCTGCATAAATCGCCATCTGTATGACCAGGGCGCGAGCATACTTTGATTAATCCTCAGCCAAAGAAAACCTGTGCACGATAATCATCA
>NZ_LDNM01000095.1 GCF_001028135.1 Xenorhabdus griffiniae | reverse complement strand
GAAATGGCCGACAATCCGCAGCATTATTGCGGTTGAGCGGCACCGGACAGAAAAGGGTAAGGGCACGGTGGAGACATCTTACTATGTCAGTTCCCTTTCTCCCCGCCATAAATTATTGGGGTACTACATTCGCCAGCATTGGCGCATTGAAAATAGCCAGCACTATATTCTTGATGTGGTTTTTAAAGAGGACGATTCACGCATTGTACTGGACGGGGCGATTGAAAATTTGGCGTTATTCCGGCGTATCGTGTTGAGTATGGTGAAACAATGTGATTGTGGTGCACCCAGTCAACGAAATAAACTCAAAAAAGCCGGTTGGAGTGATGATTATCGTGCACAGGTTTTCTTTGGCTGAGGATTAATCAAAGTATGCTCGCGCCCTGGGGAGAGAGGGATAAATGAGAATACGAATGGATTAATCAGGGAATACTTTCCAAAAGGAACCGATTTTAATAAGGTATCAGAGTTGGAGATAAATCTCGCGGCAAACAGCTTAAATAAGCGGCCACGAAAAACACGGGGTTACAATACGCCGGATGAGCTATTTAAAGGGACAAAAACTCATTTACTTCGTTTATAACGATATTGCACTTAATATGTGAATCCAAGTTATCTTATAATTATTAATTAACTCACAATGTTAGATTCGATGAAATTACGTACAAAGCAAAAGAAAATCAGTAACTGTCTAAGGCATAGATAACGTGATGATTACAATAAAAAGTATAGATCTTATCAGATTAGGCTCTATACTCGATAAACTTCAAGTTGCAATCCGCAAGACGACGTGAAGCCTTATATTTCCCCGCACAGCGGGGAAATATAACACGCATATTGAAATTGGATTGGTATATACTTAACTTTATATCTTTAATTTATCGCGCACAGCCATTAATGCAAACCCGAGTAAGTTGAGTCCATCCCACATCAAAGGATTATTAATGTTAGCAGTGTTTTCTGATAATCCGATCCCCCAAATACGGTCAACGGGACTAGCCTCAACTAATATTCTATCTCCAGTATTCAATAAAAACTCGGCCAAGGGCTTGTTTTGAGAAAACTTCGCTAAGTTTCCTTCAACCACTATGTTTAACCGATATTCATCCCAAATCGACGGGTTAAACCCACGTATTTCACGCCCATATGCTTTTGCCGCACCTGGGTTTTTAGCATTGATAATTTTTTTCAGCACTTCGTGATCATTAAACAAACGAGCTTTACCTGCCATCATATAATGTTCCGTACTGACATATTTTATGTTATCAACAATAAATGGAGCTGGATACCACTGACTTAAACAAGCTTTAGTTATGTGGTTAGAATGATTGGTTTTATGTCCCCAGAAATAAAGATATTTCAGTTTTTTTCCTGTTTGGTGCAAATCACATAAGGTTTTAATATCCATATTAACTCTCTATAACATGCTAATTTATTTTTAATACATAAACATTCCCTATCATACAAATTATTTTATGTTTGTCGATACATATCACATTAGTTTAACTGATATAACATAAAAATAACTAATATAAAAGACAGATAATAAGAATAATCACCTATTTTTTGAATAAATCTTTATATTATTCTGAAATTATTTAATATTCAATTTACGACCAATGGCAAATACAGAAACCAATCCCACCAAATCTATAGTGATTAAAGTACCAGCAAATAATATTTCGCCTCTAAAAGCAAAAACAGTCGCAATGATTAAGATAAATAGGGTAATGAAAAAGCCCATCCATTGCCCTCGTCTATCTCTGTTTATCACCCCATTCAATGCCTTATTCTGCTTTTCATGTTGAAAAACCTGCTCTTTTTCTCTGAGAGTAAATACTCTTTCAGCGTAACCAGGTAAAATTGTTTCATAACTCTTCAATACTTCAGGGGATGGAAATGAATCAAGAAAATGAAATATCTCTTTATTTTCGAGTAAATATCCATCTGACGAATCAGCATCTAAAGCATTGCGGTAATCATTTACGGGCATAATGTCAAGAATGCTCCCTATCGCTCTGAAGTAATGACCAATGTTAACGTTCACGTTTTCTCCCCCAACAATATACACAAAAAACACTTTAATAAAATCAGTGAGATAATTAAGTTCAACCTATAATAGAGATGAATTAATCGTACTTCTGATATCTTCGTTATTCACAATACACCTTGCTTTTGGCTAGGGAACGGGCGGCATTCTTCAGCTTTGTAGGTTCCATCTTCTTGACGAATCAAAAATATTTTCCGGCCTGAACGCAGTGCTTTACTGATCGCTGTTTGATGAACACCAACTAAACGTGCTGCTTTAACTTGGCCATTCAACTTTACATACTCTGATAATGGGATTTTTTCCATACTATTCCTCCTCCCCTCAAGATAATATCTAAAGTACTAAATATTTCAATATTTTTAGTATTTATCATTTTAATAGCGATGGTATTAAAATGACCCCATGAAAAAGAAACTTACAGCAGAACAACTTGCAGATTCGGCACGTTTAAAAGAGATATTTGAATCCAAAAAAAAGCAGCTCGGCATCTCTCAGGAAACGCTTGCAGAAGACATCGACAAGACACAAAGTGCAATTTCACACTATCTCAACGGAATAAACGCTCTTAACTTGGAGATGGCGGCCTATTTTGCCCAAAAACTGGAAGTCAAAATTGTAGATTTCAGTCCATCGCTGGATAAACAAGCAAGAAAACTTGTCTCTGTTCTCTATGATGATAATGCGGCATTTGCCAGTCATATGCTCCTGCATAGGCAATATCCATTACTCGACTGGGTAAATGCAGGTAATTGGTGCGAAGATCCCGCACCAAAATACCAAACAAGCCGCACTGCAAAGGCATATGAAACCTGTATTGAGTGTTCACAACGTGCTTTTTGGCTGGAAGTAAAAGGTGATTCAATGGTATCGCCGAATGGACTAAGCTTCCCGCAAGGCATGATCATTTTAGTTGATCCAGAAGTTAAGCCGACTCCCAACAATTTAGTCGTTGCAAAACTCGATGGAGAGAAGGAACTGACTTTCAAGCAACTGATTACAGAAGGATATGATACATTTTTAAAGCCATTAAATCCTCAATACAATATGATTACCCTTAGTAATCAAGTAAATATTATTGGTGTGGTTGTGGAAGCAAGAATTGGGAAATTACCTTAAAAATAGTCATTTCCCAATGACAGCTGTGTTTTTACAAAACACCAAATCATAAGTTAAGCCAGTTATGAAAACAGCATTATCCGTAATGATCGGGCACTATCTATTTTTCTGTTATAAAATCAACTTAATATATTGATTTAACAAACTATAGAGATCATTGAAGGAATAGATTTATCATTTCTTAATTTTATAACCTTTATCAGTGTTTTAGCTGCTCTTGTCCAAATTTTGGAGATATTTCTCGATAAATTTATTCCTTCCCTTTATCACTCGCTAGGAATTTTCCTGCCTTACTTACTATTCACTGTGCGATTTTTGGCGCTACCATATTTATGGTTGAGCGAAACTATAACTTTGCTGAATCTATTACTTATGGCGCAGGTTGTGGCATTGGCTGGATGCTAGCGATTATTGCCCTGGCCGGACTACGAGAAAAAATGAAATATTCAAATATACCCAAAGGATTAAAGGAATTAGGCATTGCTTTTATCACTGTCGGCCTTATGTCACTTGGATTTATGTCATTCTCTGGGATATCAATTTAATAAACCGATCAAAGCAAAAAAGCCCCGCAAACGCGAAGCTTATAATCCCATCGAGGTATTCGTATATCAATCCGCTTCACAACTTTGATCCGGCTGTTCTTGCTTTCCATTGTTAATAAAGCAGGACAGACAAAGTACGACTGTTGCTAGAACCAAGCAATAATCGGCCAAGTGGTGGCATTGGATAAAAGTGTAATGGTGAGCGTTCCACCTATTCCCAACAATACCCCACCCAAACAGGAGTAGAATGCTGTTGCCGTTCCGGCCATATGATCAAAACCTTGTAGTGCGCCATTAGGTGCTACTGAAATCGCCATAGAAATCCCAACACCGACAAGCCACATTGGGACAATAAAGCCAATCACCGACTCAGGTATGAGCATTTCTCCAACAGATAGCAACAAAGCTCCTGCCATCAGGCAAAACATTCCCACCCGCAACGTATTTAGTATCCCCCATCGGGCAATCAAACTACCCACACTTCGCGCAGTCACCATCATTGCGATAGCCACAGTTGCAAATAGCAAACTGAAAGTAATTTGTGATAATCCTTGTCGGCTCATCATTACCCAAGGGGCCGTTGAAAAGAAGACGAAGAAGCTTCCCAGCCCTGCACTGTAGCACAGTGTGTACATCCAGAAATTCAGGCATTTTACAGGAAGAAGTAATTGCTGCCACTGTAAGTCTGCCATCCGTTGCCGTCTGGTTTCTGGACAGAGTTTCCAGACCACAATAACCGTAACTGCCATCGCACATCCTAATAGACCAAAGATTGCGCGCCACCCCAACCAAATGTCAATCAGTGTTCCGAGCAAAGGCGCTACTGCCGGAACCATGGCAAGCATAGAACCGAGCAAGCCATAGATCACGTTGATTTCTTTACGGCCTGAATAGATATCGCGTACAGCCGCAAACATGGCTACGAGACATGCTGAAGCGCCACAGGCTTGAATAATGCGAAGACCCAAAAAAACTTCTGGTGATGAAGTAATGGCAAGGCCGAATGAAGCAACCGTATAAGCAATTCCACCGCTAATCAAAACAGGACGGCGACCTAGCCGATCTGACAGCGGGCCAAATAGAAGCTGGCCAACTCCTAACAGGATCATATATGCAGTCAGCGTTAGCTGGATCGCTCCCGCTCCGGCACCAAGGGCATCAGCGATAAAAGGCATTACGGGCAGATACATATCCATAGCCAGTGATGCCAGTATATTGAATGGGGATAACAGTAATATTGTGGCGGTAAGGGAATATTGCCAGAAAAAATCTTTTGAGTGCACGAATCCATCTCCTAAAATTAAGGATTTGGCGGCGTGTTCATAGAATTAAGTGCTCTTGAGAACGCCGCAACAACCGAAAAAACTGTGATTGCTGCGGCTTATCTATCTGTGATTACACTCTTGTCACTGTTCATAGTAGGTTATCTCAGAATGAATGAATCGGAATCATAACAATCCTCATACTAAGAGGCAAAGGATCTTAAATTAAGAGCAGTATTTTATAGATAGTTGTTCATCTTCAGATGGGTCATGTATTAAATAATTAGTTGCTGTGATAAACTTTGTACTTTTTAGTGGTGAAATATGGCTAAGATTGATGTGGTTTGTCGTTATTGTCACAAATCAGAAGAGGTAAAAGGGCATGGTAAAGGAAGTGCCGGTCATCCCCGTTACCCTTGCTATGCCTGTCGAAAAACCTTTCAACTGGAATATAGCTACCGTGCCTGCAACCCCGGAGTGAAAGAGCAAGTTGTTGATATGGCTATGAATAACAGCAGCATTCGCGACACCGCCCGTGTATTGAAAATTGCCACAGCCACCGTCATGAAAATGCTTAAAAACTCGCTCCCCGAAATGTGACTACGCTTCCTCTTGGTGGGCGTGATATCGAACTCATTTGCGAAGTTGATGAACAATGGTCTTATGTCGGTAACAAGAAAAATCAACGCTGGCTCTGGTACGCTTGGGAGCCTCGTCTAAAACGGGTTGTCGCCCACGTTTTTGGTGACCGCAGTACCGCCACATGACATAAACTTCTAAAATTACTGTCCCCCTTTAACATTCGGTTGTTCTGTACGGATAATTATTCTCCTTACCAGGTACTTCCTGAAGAAAAACATCTGGTTGGTAAACAATTCACTCAGCGTATAGAGCGTGCTAATCTGAATCCGCGAACGCGAATCAAGCGATTGAATCGAAAAACCCTTTGTTTTTCCAAATCGGAAGCAATGCACGATAAAGTCATAGGAACTTTCATTGAGCGTGAAAACGACATTTGAGATGTGTATCTAACTATTTAGTACATGACCGTATTTTCAACGAGGGTATTGGGTAGTATCGTGCTGTCCAGCTCATCGAGTTGAGGCGGTGCACCATCATCAGCGTTGTTGATTCCTCATCGGTTATTGAGCCACCAATGCCCGTAACATCAGCCATTTCGCGTAAATCGTTCATGGCTGCCTGTAAATTCATCATGCCGCCATCGAGTGCGCCATTCAGCGCATTGACGGTGTTCACGGCAATTGTGGAACGGTCGAGATCTGACATTTGCCACAGAGGGTTAAACTCAAATGTAAAATCATCGGGCAGTGGTTTTTCAAACTCAGAGCGGTGCATCACATCCAATAAACGGCGGATAGGTTGGCGTAACCGCCGCTCCTGTTGGGTGCCGATATTGTCGTAATAGTTGGCAAGATCCGCATCGCCGGTAGAAAAACCCTGTGGCGACTGCCCGAACAAACGTACCAAAGGAATACCCACCGCGCCTGATATTTGTTCAGCAAACTGTGCCAGCACATTATCCAGACCACTGAACGAGTATTGATGCGTTTCAAACTCATCGGTTTTATCCATCAGCGTCAGGCCCTCGTTGCTCTGGAACTGACGGATCATGTCCATGTGTTTGAGCAACGCGTCCAATCGCGCACCGCCCATCGCAATGATTTCTCGCAGTTTGTCGATACTGTAAGTTCTCAGATGCGCCTTATAAACCAACTGTGCCGCACCGGTTGTGGCACTATCGAATGCCGTGAGCCTGTCGTAAATGCGTTCAACAATCGACATACCCCACTCGTTTTCGGTCTGCGCCTGCTGGTATGGCAGGGTTACACCATCGAACCGAATCAAGCGACTGTGATGAATTTTCCATGCGGGTATCCCACGCCCCGTATTCGTGATTTGGTAAAATTCGGGCTTACCCAGATCTTTACCTATCTCTTTAATACGGCGGTTTAAATCAGGCTCAACCTGCCAGCGGTCGAGGGGCAACAGCCCTTTGAATTTGCCTTTGCCGATAGTTTCAGGACGTAGCGGCGTAAATGGCGCCTGCCCCTCAATCAGAATTAATCCGACCGCTCCGCCGTAGAGCCGTGACCATTTGATGATATTGTTCAGGTTTTCCCACAGTTCCCGCTCATCAAACAGTGATTCCAGCACACCACGCGCTTTGGGGTCTATTTCTGAGGTGATGCGAAAACCCTTGCGGGTCATGTCGTCGGCCACCGAATCCACCGCAGCACCGATAATCCAGGACGAACGGTACGCATTTTCTATCAGCATTTGGTTACGGCTCGTCCAGTTTGGACGATACGTAGACGCCGCGTGCTGGTTCGGTGCGTGCATCCCAACACGCGCCATCATGTTCTCGTAGCTGTCTGCGGTGAGCTGCGGTTTGCGATTATTTTTCGCCATTAATAACCTCGTCCTAATATTTCCCAGATTTCCATTGAAATATCCATCGGGGCGTAAAGGATCATGACTGAGTCAGCCAGATTGGGGGATTTAGTCCCGTCCGGTTTTTTGTCCACAACTATTTTCCCGACGCCATTCACAGAATAGGTAGGTTGTGACAATTCCATAATGAGTTTATCTTTCAGCGGCATTTCACCGGAAATAGCTATCAGCTCATCAGGATCGTAAAAACGCCCCTCACTCACTGCCCTGTGGGTTTTCTGAAAGCGGGTGCGCAGCGCCCACCATGCCTGCGCTTTCGCGTTGGCGAAAAAATCTTTATTTAGTCGGGGTTCGCTGAATGCATCCCCCGG
>NZ_LDNM01000094.1 GCF_001028135.1 Xenorhabdus griffiniae | reverse complement strand
TTCAGTTGATGAGCTGTTTACAGAGCATATTGAATATGCCATGTTATGATGATTTTGCTATATACTCGATAAACTTCAAGTTGCAATCCGCAACGGGGCTTATATTTCCCCGTTGTGTGGAGAAATATAACACATACCTTGAGGTTGGATTGGTATAAATATATATTAATAACAGGTGAAGTCATCAATAATAAATTTATTACTCTCATGGGGATAATATTTATTTTATAGTGGTCAGGTTTGTTTATATTTTTTGATTATGACAATATTTATAGATTATTATAAATTTTTTTATTTTCCTGTCGGATATAATTCTGTCATTTTTCAAGTTGCAGCTTTATTGCCTGCAACTTGAAATTTATTATCTGGCGTTCTCTACATAGTGCCGAAAATATCAGATATCAATATTCGCCGCTTTCAGAGCATTCTCCTCAATAAATGCCCGGCGAGGTTCAACCGCATCTCCCATCAGGGTCGTGAACAGTTGGTCTGTTGCAATCGCATCTTTCACGGTGACACGCATCATGCGACGGGTTTCTGGGTTCATGGTCGTTTCCCACAATTGATCAGGGTTCATTTCTCCCAGACCTTTATAGCGTTGGACGGAAAGACCACGGCGTGACTCTTTCGTCAGCCATTCCAGAGCCTGTTCAAAGCTGCTTATTGCCTGACGACGTTCGCCACGTTCGATGTATGCGCCTTCCTCAATCAAATTCCCGATCAATTCACCCAGTTTGGTAATGCGGCGATATTCGCCACCGTGGATAAAATCGAAATCCAGATTGTAGTTAGTATCAACACCATGCGTACGAATGCGCAAAATTGGCTCGAAAATCTGGCGTTCGCGGTTTTCATGGATTTGATAGCTGTAAGTGCTGCCATGCTGCTCTTTGTCATTCAGACGAATAGACAACTCGCTGACCCATTCTTCCACTTTCGCCTGATCGTTCAAGGCATCTTCGGTCAGTTTTGGATGGTAAATCAGGTTGTTCAGCAGGGCCAGCGGATACAGACGTTCCATGCGACGGATGATTTTCTGAGCGGTATTGAATTCAGTCACCAATTTTTCCAATGCTTCACCTTTCAGGGCGGGTGCATGTGGATTGGTATACAATGCTGCACCATCCAAGGCAATGGACATCAGGTAGGCTTCCATTGCATCGTCATCTTTGATGTATTGCTCTTGTTTGCCTTTCTTCACTTTATACAGTGGTGGCTGGGCGATGTAGACATAACCGCGCTCAATGATTTCCGGCATCTGACGATAGAAGAATGTCAGCAACAGGGTGCGGATGTGCGATCCATCAACGTCGGCATCGGTCATGATGATAATGCTGTGATAACGCAGCTTGTCTGGGTTGTACTCATCACGGCCAATGCCGCAACCCAGAGCGGTGATCAAGGTGGCAACTTCCTGTGAGGAGAGCATCTTGTCAAAGCGCGCTTTCTCAACGTTCAGGATTTTACCTTTCAACGGCAGGATAGCCTGGTTCTTACGGTTACGTCCCTGTTTGGCTGAACCGCCCGCAGAATCACCCTCCACCAGATAGAGTTCGGACAGCGCCGGATCGCGCTCCTGGCAGTCAGCCAGTTTGCCCGGTAATCCGGCCAGATCCATAGCACCTTTGCGGCGGGTCATTTCACGCGCTTTACGGGCGGCTTCACGGGCGCGGGCTGCATCGATGATTTTGCCGACGACGGTTTTAGCATCGTTCGGATTTTCCAGCAGGTATTCCACCAGCTTCTCATTCATCAGGGTTTCAACCACTGTTTTCACTTCGGAAGAAACCAGTTTGTCTTTGGTCTGGGAAGAGAATTTAGGATCAGGGACTTTAACGGAAATGACCGCAATCAAACCTTCGCGGGCATCGTCACCGGTAGCGCTGACTTTGGATTTCTTGTTGTAACCCTCTTTATCCATGTAGCTATTGAGGGTACGGGTCATCGCAGTACGGAAACCCACTAAATGGGCTCCCCCATCACGCTGAGGAATGTTGTTGGTGAAACAGTAAATGTTTTCCTGAAAACCGTCATTCCATTGCATGGAAATTTCAACACCAATACCATCTTTTTCGGTAAAGAAATAGAAGACATTCGGGTGAATGGGGTTTTTATTGCGGCTCAGGAATTCAACAAACGCTTTGATGCCCCCTTCATAGTGAAAGAGATCTTCGGCATTGGTGCGTTTGTCGACTAAACGAATGGCAACACCGGAGTTGAGGAATGATAATTCACGCAGGCGCTTTGCCAGAATGTCGTATTCGAACTCAGTGTTAATCTTAAACGTATCCATACTTGGCCAGAAACGGACAGTGGTTCCTGTCTGCTCAGTATCACCGACAACTTTCAGTGGTGACTGTGGCACGCCCAGACAATAGGTTTGTTCGTGAACCTTACCGTCACGGCGGATAGTCAGTTCCAGTTTTTCCGATAAGGCGTTAACAACAGAAACCCCCACGCCATGCAGTCCACCAGAAACTTTATAGGAGTTATCATCGAATTTACCCCCCGCATGCAGCACGGTCATAATGACTTCTGCTGCTGAAACACCTTCTTCTTCGTGTATGTCGGTCGGAATACCGCGGCCATCATCCTGCACAGAAACGGAGTTATCTGCGTGGATAGTGACAGTTATTTTGTCACAATGACCTGCGAGGGCTTCGTCGATAGCGTTATCAACAACCTCGAAGACCATGTGGTGAAGGCCAGTACCATCATCGGTATCACCGATATACATGCCTGGACGTTTACGGACGGCATCCAGCCCTTTTAATACCTTGATACTTGAGGAGTCATATGTATTCGACATCAACGTTTCTCGCTCATCTTAATCCTGTGGTTGAACCTCTATTTTGCCATGTTCTACGCGAAACATCCTGCTATTTACATCAATCATGTCTGTAACTTGCCCGGATGTGATTGCACTGACAAACACCTGGGCTTGCGTAGATTTCAGACGCTCGGCTAATAGCTGACGACGGCCGGCATCCAGTTCTGAGGCAAAATCATCAAGCAGATACAGGCATTTTTGCCCGCTCTGTCGGGTGAAATATTCACCCTGTGCTAACCTCAATGCGCACATCAGTAACTTCAACTGACCCCGGGACAGCATATCTTCTACTGGTGTACCGTCCGCCCTGATCCGCAGATCGGCTTTATGCGGGCCGGAAGCGGTGTAGGTTAGCGATCTGTCGCGCTCAAACTGCCGCGCGAGCAGCTCCGCATATTCACTCTCTTTGTCCCAACCTTGCTGGAAGCTGGTACTCAGTGTGAATTCAGGTAAAAATTGTTTGCAGGTTTTTTCTATATCCTCGGAAATTTCGGCAATATATTCAGCCCGCCATTGACTGATTTCGGTTGCCAATGGGGCAAGCTCTCGATCCCAATGCTGGATTTGGTTGTAGCGGGTGACTTGTCGCAATGCGGCATTCCGTTGCTTAAGCAGCCTTTTCAGGTTAGCCCAGGCTGCAAAAAAGCGTGGCTCATTGTGAAAACATCCCCAATCAATAAAGGCCCGACGATATTTCGGACCGCCATTTAGCAACGTAAAACCTTCTGGTGTGATAAGTTGCATCGGCAGTATTTTCGCCAATTCAGCAATTTTATGCCCATCACTGCCATCTATCCTGACTTTGCTATCGCCCTGACGGTTTTTGCTTAATCCCACCGATAAAGTACGTTCATAGGATAGCTGATCAATGCGCCCATGAAGAATGAACGCGTCGCAATCATGACGAATTACCCGGCCTGCCTGAATACTGCGAAAAGCACGACCGTGGCCTAAGGTATAAATGGCTTCCAATATACTTGTTTTGCCGCTACCGTTCGGCCCAACCAGAAAATTAAAACCGGCTGCCAGTGGCAGGTCAGCATCCGCGATATTACGGAAATCGCGGATCAGCAAACGCGAGAGAATCATATAATGAGTTAATGTTGTTACAGGCGCATTGGCATCACGACATAAGTCGCAGCCTGACTGGCTGAATTCTCAATTTTTACGCTGGATGTGGCATCTGTTAGCAGGAGACTGACTTGCTCGCATTTCAATGCGTTCAGAACATCCAGTACGTAGCTGACATTGAAGCCAATTTCCATTTCAGTGCCCTGATAACTGACATCAACAATCTCTTCTGCCTCTTCCTGCTCTGGGTTATTGGCGGTAATTCTAAGTTGATTTTCGCTCAAGTAGATGCGAACGCCACGGAATTTTTCATTGGACAAAATGGCGGCCCGCGAAAATGCCTGCTTAAGCATGTCACAATTGGCTTCCAGCGTTTTATCGGGATTTTTGGGTAATACGCGACGATAATCAGGAAAACGGCCATCAACCAACTTCGATGTGAAGATAAAATCACCAACATGAGCACGAATGTTATTGCTGCCAATCTGCAATTGCAGCGGATTATCACCGCCATCGAGCAGACGCATTAATTCAATAACGCCTTTGCGGGGTACGATCACTGAATGGGACGGCAGATTTTGCCCGATGCTCATGGAACAAACGGCCAAACGGTGGCCGTCTGTGGCAATGGTACGCAGTTCTTCGCTTTCAGTTTCGAACAACATACCATTCAAGTAATAGCGAACATCCTGATGCGCCATGGAAAATTGGGTAGACTCGATCAGGCGTTTCAGTGTGGCCTGAGGCAGGGAAAATTCAACTTCGCTCTGCCAGTCATCAAGATTAGGAAAATCCGACGAGGGTAACGTAGAGAGTGAAAATCGGCTGCGACCAGAGCGAACGAGAATGCGATCGCCATCCAGTTCTACACTGATTTCTGCTCCGTCAGGCAAGCCACGCCAGATATCAAAAAATTTACGGGCGGGGACAGTCGTTGCACCTTGTTCATGTGGCTGGGTCAGTGTCACCCGAGCCTTCATTTCCATTTCCAAATCGGTGCCCGTCAGCAACAGGGAACCTTCTGTTACCTGCAATAATAAGTTGCCTAAAATAGGCAGGGTAGGGCGACCCCCCAAGGGGCTGCTAACCTGTTGCAAAGGTTTTAATAATTGCTCACGTTCAATGATAAATTTCATAGCGCTAGGAAGACAATGTTCTGATTAAGTTAGAAAAATCTTCTTTGATGTCGTGACTCTCTTCACGCAGTTGTTCGATTTTACGACAAGCGTGAAGTACGGTTGTATGGTCACGTCCACCAAAGGCATCCCCGATTTCAGGCAAGCTGTGATTGGTCAGCTCTTTTGCCAGCGCCATTGCCATTTGTCTCGGACGGGCAACAGAGCGTGAACGGCGCTTGGACAGCAGATCGGCAACCTTGATTTTGTAATATTCAGCCACCGTTTTCTGAATATTATCGATGGTTACCAGCTTTTCCTGTAGAGCCAATAAGTCACGTAATGCTTCGCGTACAAAATCAATAGTAATCGCACGGCCGGTAAAATTGGCATTGGCGATGACTCGATTCAACGCGCCTTCGAGTTCACGAACGTTAGATCGCAGGCGTTTAGCAATAAAGAAAGCCACTTCCCCCGGCAACTGGATTTGGTTCTCATCAGCTTTCTTCATCAGAATGGCAACGCGGGTCTCCAGCTCCGGTGGTTCAATAGCCACGGTCAATCCCCAGCCAAAACGGGATTTTAACCGATCTTCGACACCATTTATCTCTTTCGGATAGCGATCTGACGTCAGAATAATCTGTTGATTACCTTCTAACAGCGCATTGAACGTGTGAAAGAATTCTTCCTGGGATCGCTCTTTATTGGCAAAAAACTGAATATCATCGATCAGTAGAGCATCCACTGAGCGATAGTAACGTTTAAATTCTTCTATCGCATTGTTTTGTAATGCTTTTACCATATCCTGAACGAAGCGTTCAGAGTGCATGTAAACCACTTTTGCATTGGCCTTGCGGGCCATAATGCTATTGCCGACAGCGTGCAAAAGGTGGGTTTTGCCCAGTCCGGTTCCGCCATAAAGGAACAGAGGATTGTATGCTCCACCAGGATTATCAGCCACTTGTCTGGCGGCAGCTCTGGCGAGTTGATTGGATTTACCTTCAACAAAGTTATCGAATGTATGCTTGGGATTAACGTTGGAACGATAGGATAACTCTGGTTGAGCTTTTGCGTTGTCCCAGCTTGGGCGTACTGATGGACTGGACGGCGCAGCAGCCACCGGCATATTGGTAATGATTTTCTGAGATGGAGACTGGTTTGGTGAAACAGGCTTATTTCCTACTTCAAAACGCAGTAAAGGTACTTCAGGACCACAGAAATCATTTAATAACAAATTGATATTATTAATATATTTCTCCCTCACCCAATCCAACACAAAACGGTTGGGGGCATAGAGAGCCAAAGTGTTATCACTCAGTTCTGCCTGAAGGGGTCGTATCCACATACTGAATTCTGTGGCAGGTAACTCATCCTGCAATCGGGCAAGACATTGCTGCCAAAGCGAAAGTGACACGGCGAACTCCCCTAAAACAAGACTAATAAAAGAAACCGGAATAAAAGATACGTTATATAGGGCACAAGGTGTTATTCCTCTTTGTTTCTCATGTGACGAGGAACAGAGCACGTACCTTGTGGCGATTTTTAACATCATCGCTCCCCAAAGATCCACATAATCTGTATATAGAGAGACTGGGATCGGGATCAACGATCATAACGCAAAAGACGACACAAATCCTCATTCTTTTACACAGCTTTGACGCTTTTTATCCACAGGGAGATCACCACGCTTTTTGGTACTTGCAGAATATGTAGGCCCGCAAGAGATACTGTAGTGTAATCATGGCATATAGCAAACTTCATTTAGCTATCGTTTGAAATTCAATATGCTGATGGTGTTACGATCGCGCAATAAGAATGCAACGATAGGTGTATGATCCTTGCGCTTTATTACACAGTCCGTATAATCTTGCACCCTGCGTGTTATGCCAATGATTTTTTCCGGTTAGGTCTGGTGAGGATTTGGGGTTAGCACTTCGGGTAGCAAAAGTCTGACCTGTCTGTGATTGATTGAAATAAAAAAATCCGACAGGGGGGCGGTCAGGCTCGTGTCATCTTAGATTGACGAGGGGGAGTACATTTTATTACAATCCTGCCTCTTTCTATATATTGATGTTGCGACTGAGGCATCGGTGTCTACTTTATTCTCACTGGTCGCCAACGCATTTGCTGAATCAGTAACAAATTTTAAGCTAGGTAGAAATCGCTATGAAACGCACTTTTCAACCATCCGTACTGAAGCGTAACCGTTCTCACGGCTTCCGCGCACGTATGGCCACTAAAAATGGTCGTCAGGTTCTGGCTCGCCGTCGTGCGAAAGGCCGTACTCGTCTGACTGTTTCTAAGTAATAAAGCTAACCAATCCAGTGGTTAAGCTCGCTTTTCCGAGGGAGTTACGTTTGTTAACTCCCGAGCATTTCACGTATGTTTTCCAGCAGCCGCAACGGGCAAGCTCCGCAGAGATAACAATCCTTGCGCGCTTGAATGAGCTGGGGCATCCCCGCATCGGTCTAACCGTCGCCAAAAAAAATGTTAAACGCGCCCATGAGCGTAATCGTATCAAGCGACTGGCTCGTGAAAGTTTTCGTTTAAACCAACATAAATTGCCTCCAATGGATTTTGTGGTTTTGGTGAGGAAAGGGGTCTCTGAGCTTGATAACCGTGAGCTAACGGAAGCTTTGGGCAAATTATGGCGTCGTCACTGTCGCTTGGCTCGCGCCTCCTGATTGCTTTAATTCGGGGTTACCAGTTAGTGATTAGTCCACTGCTGGGGCCTCGTTGTCGTTTCAATCCTACCTGTTCCCACTATGGCATAGAGGCATTGCGCAGGTTTGGGATGATAAAAGGCAGTTGGTTAACAGTGAAACGCGTATTAAAATGCCACCCTTTACACGAAGGTGGTGATGATCCTGTCCCACCTAAAAAAAATGACGATAACAGAGAACATTAACGATGGATTCGCAACGCAATCTTCTTCTCATCGCTCTGCTGTTTGTTTCGTTCTTGGTCTGGCAGGCGTGGGAAAATGATAAAAACCCACAACCAACGGCCCAGATCACGCAGCAAGCAAATACTACGCTGAGTAGCGAAGCAAGCAGTGGGCAAGGTAAACTGATCACCGTGAAAACGGATGTGCTGTCATTGCACATCAATACCCGTGGCGGTGATATCGAGGAGGCTGATCTGCTGGCCTATCCTGATACTCTCGGTTCCAAAACCCCATTCAAATTGCTGGAAACAACCCCTGAATTCACTTATCAGGCTCAAAGTGGATTAACGGGTATCCATGGTCCCGATAATCAAGCTGAACGCCCGCTTTATCATGCCACTCAGAATAGTTTTGTTTTGGCCGATGGTCAGAATGAATTGCGTATTCCAATGACTTATACCGCGCCGGACGGCGTTGTTTATGTCAAAACCTTCGTTTTAAAACGGGGCGACTATGCAGTTTCTGTTGATTACAACGTCAATAACGTCACTGATAAACCCTTGCAGATGGCGTTTTTTGGTCAGTTGAAACAGAGCGTTGAACTGCCAAAACATCGTGATACTGGCAGCAACAACTTTGCTCTGCATACTTATCGTGGCGCTGCTTACTCTTCTGATGAAGAAAAATACGAAAAATACAAATTTGATGATATTGAAAGTAAAGCGCTTTCTGTGACCACAAAAGGCGGCTGGGTAGCAATGCTCCAGCAATATTTCGCCACGGCGTGGGTTCCGGGAGAAGGCAAAACCAGTACTTTCTATACCAAAGACCTGAAAAACCAAAAAATGGCGATCATCGGGTACAAAGGTGAAGACATCAATATTGCGCCGAACAGCCAGCAGAATATCTCTTCTACCCTGTGGGTTGGCCCTGAAATTCAGGACAAAATGGCGGCGGTTGCATCCCATCTGGATCTGACCGTGGATTACGGTTGGTTGTGGTTTATTTCCCAGCCGTTATTCAAATTGCTGAAATTCCTGCATGAATTCATCGGTAACTGGGGCTTCTCTATTATTGCGATTACCTTTATCGTGCGCGGTATCATGTATCCGCTGACCAAGGCGCAATACACCTCAATGGCGAAAATGCGTCTGTTGCAGCCAAAAATCACGGCAATGCGTGAGCGTTTTGGTGATGACCGCCAGCGCATGAGCCAGGAAATGATGGCGCTGTATAAGACAGAAAAAGTGAACCCGCTGGGTGGTTGTTTGCCTCTGGTGATCCAGATGCCAATCTTCCTGGCATTGTATTACATGCTGATGGGTTCTGTTGAGCTGCGCCATGCCCCATTTATTGGCTGGATTAATGACTTGTCTGCTCAAGATCCTTACTACATCCTGCCATTGCTGATGGGTGTGACTATGTTTGTTATCCAGAAACTGTCACCGACTACCGTGACTGATCCAATGCAGCAGAAAATCATGACCTATATGCCTGTTGTGTTCACGGTTTTCTTCCTGTGGTTCCCGTCTGGTCTGGTGCTGTACTACATCGTCAGTAACCTGGTTACCATTATCCAGCAACAAGTTATTTTCCGCAGTCTGGAAAAACGTGGTTTACATACCCGCGAGAAAAAATAGCTGTTAAAAAATATAAAATATAAGTGGAAGGCGGTCATTGGCCGCCTTTATTATTTTAGTTTTTAAAGATAACAAACCTAGGTCAAAAGAGAGAATTTCATGAATACCACCGATACGATAGTCGCTCAGGCCACTCCTCCGGGACGAGGCGGTGTAGGCATTCTGCGTATTTCTGGCCGTAAAGCTGCGGAAGTTGCTGAGGTGGTATTGGGTAAACTCCCCAAACCGCGTTATGCCGATTACCTGCCCTTCCGTGATACCGATGGTTCTGTGCTTGATCAAGGTATTGCACTTTACTTTCCCGGCCCTAATTCATTTACGGGGGAAGATATTCTGGAACTTCAAGGGCACGGTGGGCCGGTTATTCTGGATCTGCTGTTAAAGCGTATTCTGGCGATTTCCGGTGTACGTATTGCCAACCCGGGTGAATTCTCTGAACGAGCTTTCCTCAATGATAAACTTGACCTGGCACAGGCAGAAGCCATTGCGGATTTGATCGACGCCAGCTCTGCACAGGCCGCACGTTCCGCGATGAATTCCCTGCAAGGTGCATTCTCTAGCCAAGTCCATGAAATGGTGGAAGCGCTGACTAACTTGCGGATCTACGTTGAAGCCGCGATTGATTTTCCAGATGAAGAGATTGATTTTCTTTCCGATGGCAAGATAGAAGCCAAGTTGGATGACGTGATCGCAGAACTTGAACGCGTTCGTTCACAGGCACGTCAGGGCAGTTTGTTGCGTGAAGGCATGAAAGTCGTGATTGCAGGGCGCCCGAATGCGGGTAAGTCCAGTTTACTTAATGCACTGGCAGGCCGTGAAGCTGCGATTGTGACTGATATTGCAGGAACAACGCGCGATGTTTTGCGTGAACATATCCATATTGATGGAATGCCGCTGCATGTGATTGATACGGCAGGATTACGCGAAGCCAGTGATGAAGTGGAACGTATTGGTATTGAGCGGGCATGGCAGGAAATTGAACAGGCGGATCGGGTACTGTTTATGGTAGACAGTACGACAACCGATGCCGTTGAGCCTGCACAAATCTGGCCTGAATTTATGGCTAAACTACCAGAATCGCTGCCGGTTACCATCATTCGGAATAAGACAGATATGACGGGGGAAAAAACGGGTGTTACAGAAGTCAGTAACTATACCTTAATTCGTCTTTCTGCCCGTGATGGGGAAGGTATCGGTTTTCTGCGTGATCACCTAAAAGAGACGATGGGTTTCAACAGCAATACAGAAGGTGGTTTTCTTGCCCGTCGTCGTCACTTGCAGGCATTGAGCACGGCAGCAGAACATTTGCAGGAAGGCCATCAACAGCTCGTCTTTGCCCGTTCAGGGGAACTGTTAGCAGAAGAACTGCGTTTGGCACAGCAAGCTCTAAGTGAAATCACCGGTGAATTTACTTCCGATGATTTACTTGGGCGGATTTTTTCCAGTTTTTGTATTGGGAAGTAAGATGGCAAATAAAGTTCGCTTGGGAGGCTCTTCTGCTACTGCGTGAATAAAATCTGATGAAAGTAAGGCGCTGGATAAAAAACCAGCGCTTTGTCATTAATCTTATAACCCTTTATTTTTCCATAGCTCGCCACTGAGATTATTTTCGATTGAGAAAATAACAGATGAAGGTAAAGGCTAATGCAAGTCCAGCCAAAAATAACATCAGGGCTTGATAACCCTGAATCAAGGTATTGAAGCGAGCTAACAAAAATACAGCAAAAGCGATACCACAAGCTCCCCCTACATTATGAATAGTCCATGAAGTTCCCATGGCAACAGCCGCTTGTTCACGAGGCAGGGAATTCAATGCAATTAATGTTGACGGTCCAAGAATTGATCCCCATCCCATACCAAATAACAATAGTGGGATAATGAACCACCAAGCATTGACCTGTGTTGAGGCGAATGCGAGGAAAGTAGCAGCAGCTACAAACAGTAACAAACCGACTAAAATGACTCGTTGCGGGCCAAATTTTTCACTGCGGTTACCTACCCACGGAGACGTTAAGGCAAACATGACTGTGGCAGGTAGCAAGAACAGACCTATCTCGATATCATTTTTCCCCAATTGTCCTGCGAAAAACATAGGTAATGTCAGCAGCACGGTGCAATAGAAAAAAGCAAGAAAAAAGGTTGCAAGTAGTGCAGAAACAAAACGCATTTTGCGGAAAAAATGGAATTCAACAATGGGTTCTGGTGTTTTTAACTCATGCCATATAAAGATAAACAATGCTATAACTGCTATAGCCAATAGGCTCCATTGTTGCAGGGCATTTCCATCCAAAGAGAAATAACTGACTAAACTTATTAGAAAAATGATCAGGAGAATACAACCGAGTATATCCAGTTTTTTCACTTTTTCGGTTTTATATTCGGGTATAGACCAGGCACATAGAATAAAACTAATAATGATAAAAGGAATATTTATCAAGAATGCGTAACGCCAATCTACTATGCCTGCAAATAATCCACCGATAATTGGGCCTATTGCAAGCCCTAGTCCGTTAATCCCAAATAAAATACCAAGAGCTTTTCCCTGTTCATGTTCATCAAATAAATAGGAAATAATAGCACCAGAAACAGTATAGAGAATTGCACAACCAATCCCTTGAATAAACCTAAAGGTAGTGATGGCGGCAAGGTTTGTTGCGAGGCCAACAAGTAATGAGGCTGCGCCAAACAGTATTAATCCCCACAATAATATTTTTTTGCGCCCGCGACTATCAGCCAATGTCCCGACCGGAACCATAAAAGCGGAAAGAGCTATCATAAATATAGAAGTAACCCATTGTGTTTCCCTCAACGAGGTATTAAATTCACGTCCAATTGCAGGAATAATGGTATTCACAACGGTGAGATCTATACATCCAAGAAAACTTGCAATACATATTCCGATTAATCCGGTATATTTTCGGGTTACAATGACTGACTCACTCATTTACTAGCTCCTTTTGCTCTATATCAATAGGATCTTCATAAAATTGAGATTTTTTCTTAAATTTTAAAGAGAGCCAGTTAACATACTCATTATGTGATTTTTCAACAAAAATCTCTCTGGTTTTACGCATTGCGGCAGTCATTTGTTTCGGATAAATGATGAAGTTGATATCATCATTGGCCCACATTGGCATAATGACAGGACATTCTTCTAGAATATAAAAGAGTGATCGATAAAAAGTACCTTCATATTCTGCTGTTCCATATTTAATATTATTTCTTTCTGCAAATACATTGATAGTTTCATTAATGCATGAACGATAGTGTTCATTGGAATAATATTCATTCAAAATACGGTCATAGTAATATTTATAGTCTTCACGTTTAAGATAGACATCCCAGCGAATAATTTCATTAGGTATTTTTAGATTAGACAGCGTCCCTGCATTATTCTTAAGCCATTCATTTCCTTTTGTCAAACTGTATTGGTAGTTATCACTAGCTGTGCCAGTACTATAGTTATGTCGTTGTAAAGAGTCTGCTACAGCAATGATACATTTACCAAAACCAGATTGATTTATTTTATCTATTGTTGCAGAAATTTTTTCTCCCTCATGATATTCTTTTCCCACACTGATAAGTAGAAGCACTGTCTTATCTATATAATGATTAGCTTTAAATTTACCTTGTGCTTGTAATGAAACTTTGTACATTTCTCAACTCCAATAAACTAACGGATCATTTTCAGATATCACTCCAATAAAAGAACTAAGCGTTATACGATCTTGCTCTTTAACTGGGCGAACGGCATGGATGAAACGAGGATTTAATATTATTAAATCACGTAGTTTTGGTTTTATTACTAAATCAGGTGTAGGCATGTCGTGGCGATTAATACCATAATGCCGTGTTCCTTTCAGGCGTTCATACTCTAAAGCACTAGGTTGAATGTCCCACATTTCGAGTTCTCCACCGTGATCAGGAACCTGCATGTAGATATTGGCGGAAAGTTGGTATTGTAATGTCCAATCAGTATCAGGAGGAAGTGTCCATTCTAAACTATCAATATGAGGTTCAAGATCAACATTTGGAGTAAGATAGCGGCAAACACCGACAAAACATTTTTGTTTTTTAACCGATAATAAATGGGCACCTTCTGGCCAAATATCATCTAATAATGTTCTGAAATGCTCTATTGGTGAAGCTAATTCACCAAATATATCACGTATCCGTTGGATGTTTTTTATTGCTTGTTGGTGATATTCTTGCCTTATTTCGTCTGTCTTTATCTCAGCATAAGCTATACCAAGTCGAGTAAACTCTCGGGCATGTCCGAGAGCGCCTTTATCCTGATGAAAGAATAATTTTTCTTTTGCTCTCTCAGTGGCTGAAATTTGAACAAAATTAGGTATCCTTATCGCTAAAGCATCCCCAGTGCATAGTGAACATAGATGGTTACCTGTTAGGGACTTCACATCAACTTCTATTACTTTGCCCATACTATCTCCTTATGAAAACGGAGAAGATAATATTAAACAAATATTAAACCAAAATTAAACAAATAACATTTTATTTATAACTTTTTATTAAAAACAAAAATAACAGGGCTTGGATTCACATATTAAGTGCAATATCGTTATAAACGAAGTAAATGAGTTTTTGTCCCTTT
>NZ_LDNM01000093.1 GCF_001028135.1 Xenorhabdus griffiniae | reverse complement strand
TTAAAGTTATAAAGGAGCGGCTATGTCATTTCAACTCATCATAAAAGTCGAGCATCGCGTTAGATTACCTAATGAACAAATAAAAGGGTTAGGCAACACCTTATCCAGATAATGAAAACTATGCCTAATGGATTTCAAATTGCATCGCGGCGGCAAGGGAACGATTCCCCGGAAGCATAGATAGCTATGTGACCAGGGTGAGTGAGCGAAGCCAACAAAGAGACAACCTGAAGACGAAGAGTATATATGAGGTGCTCCTGCTGACATTATCAATACTGCAGGTGAAAACTGGAAAAAATCGCCATACTGATATGATGAACGGGTACCTACAACGGAAGGTAAAAAAATTCAAATGGTACCCCTCATTACTGGACTAAAGTACACCATTTTGAGGTGACGGATGGGAAGACAGTCACTGAAAAAGTTGTCTGAGTGGTTTTATCAAGCAATTATCAGAAAGGAAAGAGTAAATAATGGCAACGAGATACATTAGTCTTAAAGAGATGTGCAAATTGGTAGGGAAGAGCCATCCTACTCTGTGGCGGATGTGGGCAAAGAGAAACGAATCCCCAAAACCATCAAAGACGGAAAGCGGGATTTTTTTGGGTTGGCCTGAAGAAGTTTATGAAAAGTGGGTTAAAGATAAAAACCCTTAAGACACCCGTTAGAGCACCTGTTTTATCCAAGATACCTAACGAAACACTTATAACTCATTGATTTTATGGTCCCTACAGGATTCAATAATGGTTATTACTTTATTGTTTTTAAATGATTTTGTCAGGTTCAATTTTCTATCATACCCCCTGTAATACCCCCATATCATCTTGCTTCTATTTGCCTAATTTTTACCCAAAAAAAGCTATCGAGAACAGACCTTTTGTTGTAAAAATATCATCAATAAGATAAATGTTGCTAAAAATGCAATAATGGTTTTAATCTAGTCGAGTTGGTGACTACTTATTGTAGAAAAAAATGACAAGTTTAAACCATCGAGATAATAGAGAAGCCCAAATTATATATTATTTTAAAGCTAAGAATTGAAGATAATATTAGGAATGAATCATATAGATAAATGATCCTGCAAGAAAAGTATATCCAGATATAAATTTACAATTACGTTTAAAAACATACCAAGAATTCCAAATACTTCTGAATCTTCTCACATTATCTAATTTTTTAAACAAAACTTCTCTTTCATAATCAGATATACATGAGTTTATTATCTTCTCTTTTATGTTTTTTCCATTTTTGAGAAATTAGATTTATAACCAATAGAAAAAAGTTTATCAAAAAAGAACATCAAACTAAGTGTAAAGGCAATTGTTTGAGCTACTTTATTTGGTACACACCAGCATCCTATACCTATTAATAAGGACCATTCCGCAATTGTATAGTGCTGTAG
>NZ_LDNM01000092.1 GCF_001028135.1 Xenorhabdus griffiniae | reverse complement strand
CTTCCACCTAAATTGAGTGATGCGGAAGTCATCACGATGGAAGTGATTGGTGAATTCTTAGGATTTTCAACAGATAAAGGGATTTGGACGTATTTTTGTCACCACTGGCGTGAGTGGTTTCCGGGGCTGGGTTCACGAGCCAATTTTGCCAAACAAGCCTCGAACCTTTGGGTTGTCAAACAAAAACTGCAAGAAAAGTTGGCGATATTATTGGGTGCCTTCGACAGGCCGGTACATATTATCGACGGATTTCCGCTGCCCGTCTGTGGGTTCAAAAGAGCTAAAGGGAGCGCCAACTTTAAAGGGCAAGCCGATTATGGGTATTGTGCCGCCAAGAACGAAACTTACTACGGATTTAAAGGGAATCTGATGATAGATGAAACCGGTGTGTTAACCGGGGTTACGTTGACTCCCGCCAGTGTCAGTGAACGTGAAGCTGCCTGGGATTTAGCCGCCCCGATAAAAGGGTATCTACTCGGTGATAAAGGCTATTTAGGTATTGAATTTAAACAGGAAATGAAGAAGCAGGGCATTGAGATGATTACGCCGATGCGTGCCAATATGGATGATCCTCTTCCCAAGGAAACGAGAAGCATGATCAATGCCAAACGCCGTTTAATTGAAACCGTGATTGGTCAACTTGCCGGACAATTTGCTATCGAGAAATGCTGGGCACGGGATTTGTGGCATTTGAGTAATCGAATTGCCAGAAAACTGCTTTCTCACACGTTGGGTATTTTTGCCAATTTTAAACAAGGTAAAAGTCAGCGCGACTGGCTTCAACAAGCCAACGTTATAGGA
>NZ_LDNM01000091.1 GCF_001028135.1 Xenorhabdus griffiniae | reverse complement strand
TTTCGGTGCTCAAACTGACCCTCTTAAAGAGGGCAAGTTAACTGACTGATTTATCTCATGACTCAAATATGCGTGATCCCAAAGGGTAGCATTCGCCGTGCTATCCTTTTCTTTTTGTGCTCCACTCAATGATGACCGCAAATTAACCGCGTCGCTAAATGATACGCGGAAAGTTTGTGCAACCCTTAATGAGGTGTACAAATTCTGTGAGTCAGTATTACTGCCCTGCAAATTCTGTGAGTAAATATCATTTACGCTCAAAGTCTGATAATGGGACATTGGATTTTGCATCGACGAAATTCGTCGGGACAAATGGTCACCAGTTTGCACACCGATATTATCGGCGCTCAAATTACAAGCAGACTGCAAATATGCCGTCTGCTTACTTTTCAAGCTATCATTGTAACCCATTGATTTATTCGAGGCCGTCACTTTGACCGCCGGAAACATTCCAGTATTTCCAGTTCCCAAAGTGAGGACCTCGAAAGAATCAAAGGGTTACTGAGGTGTGAGAAATTTTTCGCATACCCATCAGCTAAAATTTCAGCCGATGTATAATCATCCAAAAACTTGTCCAATTTGAAATCAGGGAGCACCTCACCACCTCAGAGCAAATGATACTGGGGTGGTGGATAGATTAGGGAGCTGTGTCAATAAACCCTGAAAATCACAAAAAAATGACATTTGCAACACATTTGTTTTTCATATATAAATCAATTTATTATGTGCATTTTGTAAAGAAAATTGGTTGTGAAATATCTCAAAAAAGACGGAAATAATAGAGAATATTTATACCTTAAGATATACTCCTCCGTGAGAGTTATCAATTTGATAACACGGATTCATTGGAGGTTTCTATGTTTTGCGAAATAAAAGTAGCCCAAATGGCTGCGTACCTGCTGTCGAAAGGTGGCGGGCGCATGGCATACCTGAAACTCATGAAGCTCATGTATCTGTCCGACAGAGAGTGTATGAGGAAATACGGGGAGTCAATCAGCGGTGACCGTATGGTGTCTATGCCTCACGGACCGGTGCTTTCATATTCACTCGATTTAATGAATGGCTCTAGCCAAGGTTCAGATGAGGGCTGGGGAAGGTGGATTGCTGGCGCTAGTAATTATGAACTGGTGACAAAGCTACCATCAGTTGAGCGCGATGAATATGACGAGTTGACAGATGCTGAGCTTGCTATTCTGAATGGCGCTTATTCAGAATACGGTCATATGACAAAATGGCAGATAAGGGACTACACACACTCGCATTGCCCTGAGTGGATCGATCCTCACGGTGGTTCATACTCGATCGACCCAAGAAACGTTTTCCTTGCCCTTGGAAAATCAAATGAGGCTGCGACACAACTTGCAAACAGGATGCGAGAACAAAACGAACTAGATCGGGTTGTTAGCGGACTGATATGACAATTAACTTTGTGCCTGTTAAGAAAGGAACCATAATGCTACTTACAGGCGCAAAGGAGCATCTATTCTTTATTTGCAGCGATCCTGTATTTTATCCCCAGCTTACGAAAGAATGTTTTCTTGCTGTTAACTTAACTACTATTTACCCAGATATTGAATATGACAACAGTTGCATTTTAAGTGTTGGCGACCATCCTTTTGTGAAACATGATAGTTATATTCTTTACAAGAAAGCTGAGGTACTGGGAGTTGGCACAGTGACAAGTCAAGTCATTGCTGGCGACATAAGAGTATCTGAACCCTGCCGTAATGATGTGTTTGATAGGATATTGAGCGGGTTTAATATTTCTCCTCACGTAACTCCGAAAATAAGAAAGTTCTACACTAAATATTGCGTTTAATTTTAATATTGCATTTCTTCAATACCATTAAATGGTACCTATCATCAAAGAGTTATAACCAAAGTGAGGACCACGGTATTCTTCGAGGTCACTGAGCTAATGACCTCGACAATAGGTCCCCTTAACCTCAAGTAACCCCTAGAGTTAATTCACGCCTCCGTTTGAAACAGAAGTGTGCTGATTTAAAGGTGAGATATCCCACCTTTAGCTAACTCGTTGATTTTACTTATTTCCTGCATTGAGCGATAATTCAATTAAATCAAGGGGTTAAAAGACGGGGAATCCCGCTTTTAGTATGCTAAGTTTTATCAGCCATTTGATAAATTTCATTAATTCACCATCTGTCATTTTATGTCATCCTGTCATCAAAACGTGTATCTCACCCATTAAAGTTAATCAAGCCGTACTCTCCAGTATTGATGAACCGATTTTATTGATGTTCACCGGCGGAGAAGCATCCCGCTTTCATGTTACTTAGCAATGTGTATTGTTGATTAAATGAGGGAATAGCTATGCAAGATAAAAAACCTGACGTATCAAATTTAAAAGACACAGTACCAAAACAACAATCCTATGAAGACTTTGGTTATACTGCCTTACCCGTTGGAGTTCCTATTCCTTGGCCGTCAGAAATTCCACCGGACGGTTGGCTTAAATGTAATGGTGAAGTATTTGATACAGTAAGATATCCGAAACTTGCCCTTGCCTATCCATCGGGCAGATTGCCTGATTTAAGGGGGGAATTTATTCGTGGTTGGGATGATGAGCGCGGAGTAGACTCGAATCGCCAAGTTTTATCGTGGCAAGCTGACAGAACAAAAAAGATACAACTGGCGGAAGGTAACGGTGGCAATTATCTAGCCTTATACCAAGGCCTCCCAGATAAACTCCGCTACCCAATTGGCAGAGATGTAATAGGACGCGCTACTGAAAACTCAATTGCTAACAATACAGGCGGTGACGAAACACGCCCCCGCAACATAGCATTCAACTATATAGTAAGAGCCGCTTAGTAGCTATCAGCCCTCCCCCGCGAGGGCTTTTCTATCGTCAAGGCTCCGAATTCACCTCCCCCTGCCCCACATTCCACACCGAATCTTCCGGCATCTGGACACGGACATCTAAGCGACAACCTTCGGGAATGTCGCAGGGTTCGGCATCGGCATAGTAGACTTTTTCACCATCCACGATTTCTTTTATCCGCCTGTTCTGGAACCGTTCGGGTAAATGGGTATGCTGACGGTGGAAAGTACGAATGATGATGCCGCCGCATTTTTTCACTGTGTCATCAATGTAAATGAGTTCCAGCCCGTTGTTGTTCTTCGGGGAGGAGATACCGCCGTGGACACCCCATGCTCCGTCAGCGTTATAACCCAATACGCCGGATATCTGATAATGGCCAATGCCGAGTTTAGTGACAGTCGCGCCCTCTGATTCGTTGTTGGTGATGAATTTGCCATCGGGGTAGATTTGGATAATGGGGCTGGCTTTTTTCAGATAGCCGTTCGTATCTGTGGTGGTGTTACCTGTGTGCCAAATCATCCACCACGGATTCCATATCCCATTATTACCATTACGTGTCCTAAATATCAATTTGCGACCACCACTGTGATGATCCGCCTGTATCATGACGCAGTATGCGTTGTACAATCCAGAAAAATGCACCCCTGGCCCGGAAACGCCCCCATTGTTTTTCCCATTGCTGTATCCAAAAAATGTTTGGTTAACCGGTATATTGTCGTAATCATGATTTGGCACATTGTTATTACTCCCGACGTCACCATGAATAATGGCATTATTGGCTATTAACGCACCAGTATTCGTCGCAAACAGCGTCTTATCAGGAATATCCGCCCCATTCTGAGATTTGGACAGGGCATTTTTCGCCAGCTCTGCCGTTCCCGATAAACCGAGGTTTTTCACAAACTCCGGTTTGTTGGGGATATCTGCCCCGTTCTGGGATTTTTCGAGGCGATTATTTAGGGCATCGGTTGTGGATTTCTGGCTCATTACCTGTAATGTACCACCACCTATAGATTGAACCACATCCGATTTATCGAATTTTTTATTCAGTTCATCCAGAATTTGATTTGTATTAACCAGTTTCCATGCTGAATTAATTTTATCCGCTGACGCTGTATTAAAATCAATTTTATTGTTGTTGATTAAACTCTGAAACTCTTTTGTTTCATCATCCGATTGTAATATTGCCCCTCTGGAATACCCGCCAATAGAATTGGCATACTCTAGTGAGAATTTATATTTTCCGCCCTTGGATAAATGAACGATATTATCGGATATCTGATTAAATATACCGTTAAAATCTCTGCCACTTGGCGGCAATCCACCAGCCGTCACGGGCATCATAGTAATTTGCGGGAATCCTGTGTCCCACGTTGCTTTTTGGCTGGGTAAATCTGATTTGTAATCAGAGGGTATTTCGTCCTTTTGTCCATTTTGAGCAAAAGGTTTTGCTATTAAATTTGGGTTTTTCATTATTCACCTGTTATGCAAATGATGCCTGACCAAATGGTTGAAATCCGGTTCCGTAAAATCCGAAAAATTCACCTAATGGTAATTCTACAATGCTGATTTTCACTCCCGATGGGCGGGGTAATATTTGTCGGTTGTAAATCAGATTTTTTTCTAATTCAGATAATCTATATTCAAATACATATCTGGCTGTCATATGTCCGGTTATTAGATAATATGAACGGCCCCGCAAAAAGCAACAACCCAGCCAATTATTAATATTAGGTGCGGTTGCATACAGTATATTTGAATACGCCCTCATTAGAATAACCTCCCTGAATGTTGAATCATCCATCATATATGACGCATCAGTTCCTCCAGAATAAAATGGTGACTGGTCGAATGGTGTAAATTTTTTCGTTTCTTTAAATCCGAAATAATCCACATTCGGGTCGGGTATAGATAAATCTCTGCCAATACCAACAATACGCCCCCAAATATCTAATCCGAATCCTCTCGCCGTGAGAACGTTGACCGCCAAATTATAAAACTCGTCGGCATTAGCTCTGGGGTCGATGGTTTCATTTATTGAGTTGAGAATAGTGCAGATGGTAGGGCTATTGGCGTACTGGCTGAGTAATGTTTCACGGATATCTTTCATCACTCAATCCTTATATCATCTATAGATAATGTCGGAAACTCATCAATACCGAAATCGAGATAATTAGCCACAGCGCCTTTCTTTCTTGCTATTTGAATCGATATTAGCCGCTCTCGTGTTGACTGGGCGGTTGCGCAAATATAGTCACTGGCAATTAGCCGCTTGGCTATCCGACCTTTCCCTCTCCCTGCTTCAAATTCATTCAAAACAGCCTTGTGAACAGCTAATTTATCTTGGTGCGTCAATCCCAATTTATTCTCAAATGTCACAATGAATTCAATAGGAATATGATGTGGCCGGATGAATTTAATGTCATAACTGGGCGGCAGATAAGGGAAATTGTCCGTGTCCTCATATTTGACTGTCGTATTCCCCACAAATGAGCAGCCGGTTCCGGCTCGAGCCAAAATCTGTCGTGCTATCTCATTATCATCACCACCTACCACAGAGACAGCGATAGAATTTCGGATTAACGGGTAATTAGTTACTCCGACTGTAATAGTTTCACTATCTGGGTTATCGACGACGTAACAGTCAATGACATTTTTGATGTTAGATACTGCACCATAGGTGGCGGCATTGGTGTTTTTGGCATTGATAGCGACAGACTCCTGCCGCCTCAGTTCAAACTCCTGCCGTGATTCATCATCCCTGCCAACAATGGCGGCGGTTTTATTGATGACCGAGTCAACCCCATTGATGTTTTTGACAACGCGGCTAATAGCTCCAACCGAGGCTGAAACTCTGCCAGTAACATCACAATAAACGTGCACTATTGCCAGTCCGTTATCGTCAATCCTCGCTTCTATCTGGGTGCTCCATGTTTTTCCAGTATCATCTGTGACCTGAAATCCAGCAGGAATAACCGTGTTTGCCAGCCCGTTAATCGTGACCTCGGCAACAGATTTTGTCGCCCGATGACGCTGTAGAAAATAGATATAACCCAGCGCATCTTGCATCATGCCGTCAGCATATCGGGGGTCAAAACTATTTAGGAGGTTAATAAGAGTATTTCGTTCGTCGGTGATAATGGCGGTCAGGGTAGTGACTAATTGACCCTGCGGTGTATCCATTGATTTATTGAGATTATCGCCAAAACAGGACTGCATTAGCCGCCACACTCCCGCGATTATCTCATCGGTCGGTGGCGCTAATATCCCCTGAGGGGTGATTTGTAGTTTCGGTATCATAGTTCTATTACTCCCTCCCGTCCGTCAATGTCGGTAAATTTAATTCTGCCCCGCACAATCCTGTCATTGGCTGTACTCAGTTCCGCTGTGGCAGAAACTACTCCCTCGACTGACATCGCGGCGTCCTCCAGATTTTTCCGGTACATCGCCAGTGAATACCGGTTTTTGCCTAGTATTTCCTCCAGATAGGGGATGCCCGCGCCCTGTGAGTAGTACGTATCTTTCACAAACACCCGACAGGCATTAGCCACTGATTGCGCTCTGGCGTACTGGTCTGAGGCAATAGCAATATTCCCCGCCACATCGAGAGTGAGATCCCATGTGGCAGGCATTAGAAATAATGTCCGCATGTTAAGCCTTTTGGTTAGGTGGGCTGGTGTTAGCGCCTTGCCCGTGCTCTGGATGGGTATGACTGTTGTAAACTTGACGCATTCTCTCCATAGACAAGCTGTTGGTCGTGGTGTTGTCGGTGATATCGCTTTTGGCCTGAATAGTACTGGTCGTCTCTACTGGTGCATCTAAAATGATTTTCGTGCCTTTGACATTCACTACCCCTGTAGCAACAACGTTAATGCCGCTATCCAGAAAATGGACATACTGGCTTGGTGCGCCATTCAGCAGGCCGCCGATATAGAGGCTGTCAGACCAATCGAACCGCCGCTTACTCTCCGGCGGCGCTGAGTTCTTGGCTCGCTTCACCTTTGAAATGTCACGGGTACAAACGAGGCAAATACCCAAATCACCGGGTTTCGGGTCGAGAATAACGGCATTTGCACCACCCTGATACCGGAAATAGGGCACGTTGTAGATAATGGCATTCTCGTAGACATTCCCTGCTCCGTCTACCTGTTGCACTAGTGGCAGAATGTCAACATAACCCACAGGAGCAACGCCACCACCACGAACTTTCATCACCTTGCAGATTGTTACTGTTCCCATCTTGCCAATGAGTGACCAGATGATCGCCTCCTGACTGCGAGCGCCACCCGCCGTAGTCTGTGGGTCATATAACGATACCCGTTCATTTTTTGATTGCGACATGGTTATCACCTCTCCGACTGGCTGAGACCTCCATGAACCACTGTGCCGAATCCTGCTCAGTTTCTAATATTGTCCTGATTCCGTAGATCAACCAGTCACCGTTACAGATTTTTATCTGGCTGTCGGCAATGCGCACGATGCCACCGAACCTCACTAATGAGTCATAGAAGCACTTGAACTGAACCCCGATCATGGTCGGAACCGGATAACCAATTAATCCAGTATCAGGTGAGATAACCGGAATTTTTAATGTTCGTCGGGGGAAATCTTTGTAGGTAACAGCAATATTTTTATTTTCAATATACAAATCCAGATTGGCGGCATGGGCCAGTTGCCGGATTTTGTCGATTTCAGTACCGTGCAGATACGGGTTGGATACGCTGACGCTGACGTCATTAGGCTCAAAGGTATAGCCTATGCGTTTACAGATGTTTGCCATGATAGTAATAGCATCGTGATCGCCCTCGTAGCTCTCTGCATCAACACCCATCATTTTATCCAATACAGCAGTCTGAGACTCAATCACCAGCGCCACATTAGGCACATCGCCAAAATCGGGATAAGCAAAAGTGATACCGCCTTTAAAGACCTGTGATAACTCTTCGCCTTCCTCACCGGCCTCAATCGTTACGTTATTGCGCAATGCGGTTATCTCATTCCATTTGATACGTAACAGCTTCTCCATTGTTTCCATTGGCAACCCGTAGGCTTTAATTCGCGCATGAGGCGTAATGGCGCCATTGCCGTAGTTAATCTCGGCGCTGATCCGAAGTCCGGTTGCAGAGAGTTTGTTTTGATTACTGGAGGTGAACGATTCGTCTTTACCTGAGAGGGTGAGGGTGATTCTTATTGATTTTCGATTAAAAGCCATTTATCCATACCAACCTATATCGAGAGCCTAATTGTGAATATTCTGGATCGGTATTACCTTCTATATCTGAGAACACCAGCCACTGACAGATATAAGTCATATTCCGACAAACACGATTACATACCAGATATTCCCCATTTTTCTTAACAGTAGCGAATAAATTATCGAGTCTTGTTTCTAATGTTAAATCGTAATTATCACTTTCTAAAAAAAAGGAAAGAGTTTGATTCGGAATTTTTTCTAAAGGTATTTCGGTTATCATTAAAAACTCCCGTTACTTATTTGGTTAACCATATTTTCAGCTTGCTTCTTTGCTTCTATTAAATCATTTGCAATACCATCAAGTCCTTTTAATATTACCTTGCTACCCTCTGCTAATACTTTTATTGTTGACATATTGCCATCCTTGTTTATCTCTCCTATTTCTTTAAACATTGTTGCCATAGAGCCACCAGATGAATTAACTTCAACCTGCTGTGTCTGGTCGCCAGTATCCTTTTTCTTGGCATCATCGGGGTTTTTGACTTCTTCCTTATCATATTTGACTGTCACCTCCCTGATTTCCTCAAGATGCAGGTTCACTTTAAGAAGGGTCGCCCCATCTTTAGCCTCTCTCGCAATGTCATAGCCCACGATAGCGGCATTGGTGTAGACAAATTCAGGTGTGACAACATGAAATTTCAGTGTGCTTTTCGCTAAAATCTCCAGTTGAGACAGAAAAGCGCCTCGCTCCAGTGTACCGCCTGAGCTTTTACTTAATTGAACAGTGACTTTGTACGGTTCCCCGACTTTGTTATAAGTAGCGAATGAGCCGTTTTCTATCGGTGCGCTCACTACACGATACTGATTCTGGTATTGCAGTGATATCACGCTGTCGGCTAATAGAAGAGGAATTCCATATTGATTGAAGATCCCCCAATAATTGCCAAACAACTTATTTATCAATGCAGCACCGCCCAGACTGATACCCGCATCCATTGCAGCATCGGGGATCCCTTTCCAGTTGGGAATATCGGGCATTTTGGGTAGTTCTGGCATTCCGAACATAGAGCACCTCGCTTTTTGGGTGTAAAAAAACCGCAGTTAAGCGGCGTTAGAAGTGAAAAACCCGCCGAAGCGGGTTGGATTGGTTATTGCTTTAGTCAGGCTGCCCTGTGGCGCTTATTTGCTGATTTTCCTTTTTCGCTTTTCATCGCTTTGTTATGAGCTTCTATCAGAATCCGTTTTTTCTCACTATTGGCAAAACGATTTAAAACTTGCCTGATTAACGGCTGATAGCCCAAGCCATTAAGGTCAGCTATCATTTTCAGGTCTTCAATCAGAGACTTATTCAACCTGATTGAAATTGGTTGCAAATCCAATGCCTCATTAATCAGTTCATCTGTTATATCATCAGACACTTTGACGTGAGCTTCACTGCGACCAAGCTCACCGTTATCCCATGCTTCATCAATGGAAGCTATCAGGTTTGTTCGCTTATCAGTATGTTTGCTCATTTCTCTGTTCCTAGACCGTATTTTTTGTATATACAAAATCAGTTTTAGCCGTCCGTGGCTTGGTGTTAGAATATATTCATCGGCAGGGAGAGCAGGTTTTCAATGTAAAATCCGTATCGTCTTGCTACTCCGTCAATGATGCCCTCCGGCGTCTCAGTTCCACCTGTAAAAGTTTCAGTTTTGTTGAGATAGTTATCGTAAACCTCCATCTTAATGATGTATCTGAAATTAGGTGGCTGAGGTTTTATAATTGTCGAAGTTTTCTCAACCTCACGATCCAGTATATCCAGTACCCATTTACGGAACTCTTTAGCGACACTTGTCTTTGAGAATATTGCTATCAGATGAGCACCTCTAAGGGAGAAGACTCGCACTGTTTTCTGGTAATTCCCTGAGACCCTCATTTTGAGTGTCTCAGTCATCGCTGAGGTAAACTCATCGGAATTACGGTCATAAATCTGAGTAACCGCATCTGATTTTTTGTACTCAAGAGCCTTCGCTAGCTCGACAGCAGTAAACCAAATCTTGTTGGCATGGGATACTGGATTAAATACAGTGCTACGGAAGGTTAATTGATTAGTCATGGATGACCTCGTTTGGTTTCTTCGAGTTACCACAATCGGTGTGGTGCCGGGAGGCTCGAAACGGCCCAAACAGCCGCGGACTTATTCCCTTTTCAGGTGTTGTATTAGTCGCCCTCCCGACTTTGATCGGGGGAGTAATAGCTTTTAGGCTATTATCAAAATTAGGCACAAAAAATCCAACACTGACGGGGTTGGTTAAGTCCGGTTTGGGGAGGGTTTCGAGGCCTCTAAGACAAGTGTATAAAGCAATGTTTATAATGTCAATAACAGTTGAGTCCATCATCGGTACATACGGCTCACCATTATAATTAACAACATAGAGATCTGAGCCATAAAATGGAACGTTAATAGTTTTACTAACTTCTTTAGTTGCTATAATAGACATGTCTATTTTCCTTGAGATGGTATTAGACGATTTAGAAGCCCTCTGACTATTACCAGTAGTCGGGGGCTTCGTTGTTTTAGAGCGGTACTATTTATTACGTAATTGTAACTTTTTGTAAAGGTGATATATTTCGAATTGCGAGACGCCTCGTATTTTCAACCATTTACACACGAAATACGTGTAAATTTGTATTGTTAACCCTAGCAATCACTGTTAAATTGGTTAATCCTGTTGAAAAGATCAGTATTTGATCGCCATCCTTGGCTTAAAATCCTTACGCTGCTTCTTTCACACTCAACATCTTGGCCAGCTTCGAAATGCCTTTCGGAGTGATGCGAACCTGTGTTATCGTTTTTTCGCTACCATCATTTCTCATGACTACCGTTACCTTATGCTCAAGATAGCCAGTCTGAATCTTGTCTTGATATCCAATCCACACATCCGAACCAATACGACGATAAATCCAATGATTTTCTTTCAGGATGTCAAAAAGAACCTTGGGACGAACCTGTAACTGTTTCGCGGTATCAGTAACACACATAGAACCGTCTGATTTTGCGATACGCTCCAGTGCTGCAACATCCGGTTTCATTTCTTCGACCTTGTGCTCAAGTTCCGCTTTCTGTTCTGCTAAGTCAGCGGCAAGGCGAAGTGCTTCTGGTAGTGATTGGGGGATCTGCATCTGAACTTGATCAACCAACTTACCGGAACGGTAATCAATGAAAGTTTGATTTACCTGCAATTGAAATGATGGGCTAATCCATCCGGCATATGAAACAGCGAGAAGTTCGTGGGCGAAAGTGCCGGGGTTAATACCGCCTTTTTGTACTTTGAGCACTTCTTGACCTAAGGCGGAATTCTGCCTTAGCTCATCAACAAGCTCCTGAGCCTGTTTTGTTTCAAGCCAAGTTTTAGGGCGCTTGGCATCTTTACCACCACTCGCTTTATGAAGCGCATTCAGGTTAAAACGACCTTCTGAGTCGGTAGTGATTTCTACACCTGCAATGACAGGAAGATTTTTATTTGCTACATTATTCATATTGTCACTCTCTGTTATGGGTTGACACGTTGGTTTCTTCGAACGTTACTGACAAATTAGAAGCCTCAACTGTTGGCGCAGTTGGGGTTTCGTCTTTATTGCGCTGCACTTCTTGACCTCTCATTTACATACCAAGCTATAGCCTGATTAATCACTGAATTTTGAGAAATGCCATCTTTATCAGCCAATTGGCAGATTTGGTCTTTCAGGTACTCAGTGGTTCTTAATTGCATCTTTCCAGTTTTCTTTCTTGTGTCTAAGTTTGTGTTCATTGTGATTCCTTTTTTAGGATTAAGGCTATTTAACTCTAAAGGCTACTTGACTCTAAAGTTAATTTAGCACCATTGCGTATAAAGTCAAGTAGCCACTATACTAATTTCATTAAGTTTTAAAGGTAACTATTTATGACTAAGTACCCAAGCCAAACGCAAGACAAGTTCACCGTTAGGTTTCCTGACGGACTAAGGGATGCTATCGCCAAAAGAGCAGAAGAGAATGGAAGATCAATGAACTCCGAGATAGTGCAAATTTTACAAGATGCACTTGGCGCTAACATTAACCATATTGACCCAAACATGTCGCCAGAAGATGCTCAGGCCACATTCGAGGATGGAATAGAAGAATTTAAAAGATTGCTTACCCAAAAACAGGAAGAAATATTAAATACAGCCAGAGTATTTGCAGAATTAGTTAGCTCCAACAAAAAAGCCCCGTAAGGGGCTATTTATGAGAAGGCTCTACTGGCTGGCTTTGGGTTACAGTTGGTTGCTGGGGTAATGAGGCTCCTTTGCTAGATATTATCCAACTAGATACCAGCATTACGGTAGACAAGACAATCGTCACTAACGCCAAGCCTATTGTTGTTGACCATTGCGTTGTCGAAATGCTTGTTTTTAAGCCATCTATCTTGCCTTCTACGGCTTCGAATTTTCCATCGATTTTTGATGACATAGCCTGCATTGTGGTATTAAGGCTAGCTAGGTGAGTATTCTGCTGCTCTCTCCATTCTGCCATGTCTTTCTGCATGGTAGCAGCTACAACATCAACTTCGGCTTTGTTAGCCCTCAGGATGGCTTCAAATTCTGTCTTGGTGAAGTTATCTGGCATATTCTCCTCCTTATTACGTGATTCCACATTGCTATTACCTTTATCATACTCGCTATGAGGATTTTGATCTAAATCTATCCACCCAATAACATACGCAACATTTCCTTCCTCTCTAATAGCTTTACTCATTTCCGGCACTCCCTTGATTTTCCCTCAACCATTCAACGATTACTGCTACCGAGAAATTTATTTCATAGGCACAATTCGAACATATCGCTCTAAAATAATAATCTTTTATGTGAAATCCATCAGAATAGAACGCAGGGTAGCGCCTTACAGGTAACAAGAATCTAGATCTAGTAGCCTGATTAGGCTCGTAATCACCAAGGCCGAAGGGAATACTTATTTTTTTGCTTTTGCATATGGGACAGACAACGGCTTCATTGACTCGATCAGAAAAAAAATCGGTCAGTGTTTCTGGCTTAATTATCTTTAATTCTGTAAGCAATTCCTCTTCACTATCAAATAAAATCTTCATAACTTCACCCAATGTTAAACATTTTTTACATTTAACCACTGAGTCAATAGTAGGTGTTACTGATTATTTGATCAGCAATTTAAGAAAGTGTGAAGAGTGCAACAAAAATTTTGTAGAGCTAAGGCTATTTAATAAGAATTCATCCTTTCGCACTTTCCTAGAACCACATCCATAGCAGAGAAATGCTGATCACTTTTTAGCCGCGCCGCTAAACCATGTTTTTTAGATGCTATATAAAAAGCATAGTTATTACTATTGAGAAACCCTGTGTATGTAGTACTAGATTCACCTTTCTTAAATAGCTTCAAATCAGCAGCAAATTGAGTTCCGGGTATATTTTCCCCAAAATCAAAAGCCATATCAGGGTAAAGATGCGCTGTTATGTATTTTCCTTCCTTTGTTGATTCAATGCTGAACATGGCTTTATGTGAAGCTCCCGATGGAAAACCGTCGAATTTATCAAGCAAATAACTCGGATAAATTTTGCAAAAATACACCCCATCGTGAGCATCAATATCATTACTGCCATCACGATATATGCCATTGTTAGCCAACAAAACACTAGGAAACAGCAGTAAAGCCACAGCTATCTTCCTAAACATTCACCACCTCAGATTTCAGCAAACTTGATTTAATTATAACCTCTGTGATTAAAGAAGAAACACATTCATATCCAGCAGCAAAAAATTACCATTAGATCTCTTTTATCCCATTGATGGTATTATCTGCGATAAGCTTGTTTTTTAATAGAAACCGTCCTTGGCCTCAAGTTAGTTCTGTAAGTTAGATGAGGTTCTGTCTGATATTCTTTTATTAAGATCCCTTAGCAAAGCTAAAGAATCTTTAAGCATGGCGTTAATATGTCCAGATAAAGGAACATCCATATTGATAAGGTTTAAGAAGATGTTCTTTCTCCATAGCTCATAACCAGAATTAAACAATGATACTGCTTTTTCGAGTCTCATTATTTCGTCATGAGCTAATTCACTAGATTCAGTTTCATTTCTTGGTATATATTCACCTTCCAGCACATTCAGGAACTCAACCGCCTCTGTTATTTGCGCTGGTGAAAGCTGGTAGATATGTTTAACTTCAAAATGCTCATGAACCAGTTTCCAAATGTCAGGGTAAATTTTACCAAGGCCAGTAGTAATTAAACGCTCGGCGGTCTGGCGCAATGGGGTTAACTGACTCGCTGTTGAGAGGCGAGGCTTGGTTTTAACTTCTGTTGCTTCTTTCTCAACTTCACGATCCAGTATATCCAGCACCCATTTACGGAACTCTTTAGCAACACTCGTCTTTGAGAACATAGCAACCAAATGAGCACCTCGAAGTGAGAAAACTCTAACCACTTTTTTACGTAAGCTATTGTTTATTCCATTGACACTCAAATTGAGGGTCAATGTCATAGCTGTGCTAAACTCATCTGAATTACGCTCATAAATTTGAGTAATGGCATCCGTTTTTTTGTACTGTAACGCCTTGGCTAACTCAGGAGCGGTTAGCCATATATCATTGGCATGATTTACTGAGGTAAAAACAGTATTACGGAAGGTTAATTGATTGCTCATGCCGCAACCTCCGCATTTAACATCTTGGCTAATTTGGAGATACCTTTAGGGGTTACACGAACCTGTGTTGTAGTTTTATCGCTACCATCAGGCTTATAAACAACGGCCATTTTGTGCTCAAGATAACCAGACTGAATTTTGTCTTGATAGCCGATCCATGATTCGTTGTTAACGCGTTTATAAATCCAGTGTTGTTCGCTCAGGAAGTCAAACAAAGCCTTGGGACGAATCTGTAATTGCTTAGCGGCATCAGTAACGCACATCGAGCCGTCTGATTTTACAATACGTTCCAGTGCGTCAACGTCAGGCTGCATTTCTTCAACCTTGTGCTCAAGGTCTTTATTTTCCAGTAACAAACGTTCCTTTTCTTCTTCGGCTTGAATTACCATAAGAGCAAGCTCTTTGACATTCGGCAGCCTCGAAGGGGAATTGCGCCTTTCTTGTTCTAATTCGTACAGGCGATCAATCACCGCTGCACGTCTTTTAACATCGTATCCAGTAACTAAGATTTCAGTATGACGACGGTCTAGTAAATACTCCCAAGCATTGGGATTGTTATTGTCGTACTGAATGCAGGTAACGCGTTGATTGGTAAGGTAAACCAAATCTGGCTTACGGATATAATCAGATTCAGCGCCACCATATAAAGCAGATAACATAGTGCGAATATCGCGGCATACATGCGTATGACTTTTACCAGTCAGTTTTGCGATCTCACGACTTGACATGGTTGCAGTGACATCTACTACACTGTTTGCTACACTATTCATGACTATAATTCCTTTCTAGTTATTGACAGTTTAGAAGCCTCGCTGGTGCCAGCCTTCGAGGTTTCGTCTTTATTAGATAATGATTTCACCTTTCTTCTCCATCTCATCCAGTAACTTAAGGCGATACACAATATCTGCATGTTTAGTGCGCATATATTTCTTTGATGTTCTTAAAATACCCTCTTCTACTTCGGGAGGAATGCGCACTTGCGTAGGGTTGATTTTTGATACATTATGCATACATGAGTTTCCGTGAGTTTTTATGATGTAAATTCATCATAATTTACAACAACCAGCAAAACAAGAGTTTTAATGAGTATTTTTTCAATAAAACTCATGTTTATTTTAAGTGATTGATATTATGAAGTTTGATGAAAACTTTCCGAAGAGATTAACGTCTGCCAGAAACGCAGTCGGACTTACACAAGCTAATTTAGCCTCGAGAGCTGAAACTGTGGTCAGGCAGATAGCCGCCTATGAAGCCGGTGATGCAAGGCCAAGATTAAAAACGTTAAAAAAAATTGCATCCGCATTGGGAACCACAGAAGAATGGTTGTGTGTAGGCATAGGTGAAGCACCAAATGCTGAGTCGTTCTCAAGAATTAGAAACATAAATCAGATCCCGATATTGTGCGAATTCTCTATTGATGATTTTGTTTCCAATGGCTACATTCCTCAAGGAACGAAACTTTATCCATGTGAGGCAGATGTAAGTGAAAAGGCGTTTGCTTTTATCATCTATGGTGATTCAATGATAGCAGGGAGTGGTAACTTAAGCCTCCCTGACGGAACAATTGTGACTATTGACCCTTGCGCAAATTTTTCTAGTGGGGGTATAGCTTTGATATCACAAGATGAATTAATCAGAGTGAAAAAAGTAGTTATTGAGAATAACCGAGCCACTATCATCTCTTTGAATACAGTTGAGTATCCATCAGAGTTATGTGATCTTTCAGAGCTTGATTATATCTACCCAGTAATAAAAGCTGAAATTAACCTAGGTGATAAGCCACCATATATCCCACAATGGGAATCACAAAAGCATACCCTTACAAAACCAATGTTTCTTTCTAAGAATAAAAACGAACTTAAAGGGCAATTGAACAGAATCGAATCCATGCTTGAGCAACTAATAAAAAAAAATTTTTAAAATAAAATTCTAAATACTTTTTTAGTTTTTATGGCAGCATCTAATGATCAATAAAAAAGCCCCGTAAGGGGCTTCTCTTGGCTTTTAGGGAGATTAAAAAATCAACTTAGATACAGCAATCGCAATACTCGCTGTGGCTATGATGGTTGCCGCTATTGAGCATTGGGTTAACATGGATCATGCAGTTCCAGAAAATGAGCTACCAGCCATAGTTCAAAGGCTAGCCAAGGTAGAAGCTCAACTGGATAAACTTACTAAAAAATAAGCCCCTACGGGGCTATTATCAATTGTAGAATGAATGCATTATAGGAGCTTTAGGGTCATCAAGATATCTATAGCATTGAAATTTTTGACTCATCCTTACCCCGAAAGCATTCGTTCCTGAAAATTCGATATACAGGAAATAGATAGGGCGTCCATTAAGCTTTCTTTCTTCCAAGATGACATGATCTTCTTCATAGGTTTTAGGATATTTCAAACTTAGTTTTGGCATCTCACTACATGCAAAATGCATATCTCTTTTAAGTTTATCCCTTTCAATCTCATCTTTATGAGCAAGGTAGTATTCATGAGCTTTCCTTTCTTCCTCAGCTTTGCGTTTCCTCTCTTCTTTCTCTGCCTCAGCTCGTCTGACTAACCTCTGTTTCTCGAATTCTTCATGTTCGGCAAGATCCTGCTTTTCTTTTTTTGTTAATTGAGAAACGGGCTTTGATTGTAACTGCTCAATATATTCACGTTTCTTGTCTGTTTCATACTTCATATAAACTACAAACCCAATCAACAAAAGAAGTAAAAATTGAAGTATCTTTTTCATGTTGTTCCAAGTTTTAAATTAATCAATCCCAAATTTTCTTTTAAGCTCTGATTTATGCTGTTCGATAAATTGCCTTATTCTCTCCGCTCTTTCGTTTGGTATGCCCACCTTGACTCCATAATCAAGCAGTATTTGGAGCATTCTCTTTCGTTCACTTGCGGTTACTTCCTTTGCATGGAGTTTGAACATAGCTCTAACTGCTGATACAAATTCTTCGCATGGCGCAGGTTCATTGCATTCCTTGCTTAAAACATCTTCATTTGGCATATACATGGCATAGGATATGCCATCCATAGTCATTTTTACTTCAGGATTAGTATTATATTTAGGTTTTACATAGGTTGCCGTGTCATCCTTGGCGTTATAATTTCGTAAAACCTCTCTAAAATTATTAAAAGCAACTTTGTCTTGAGGTTCAGGAAGACTGGAGCAGCCAGATACAAAAGATACCAAAAACAAGACAGCAATAGACTTTCTTAACATTCATCAGCCCACACAATGATTAATTTGCTTCAAGTATAACCACCGCTCAAACAAAATACAGAAAAATCAATCTATCCCATCGATGGTATTATCTGAGATAGGTTCGTTCTGATAGCCTCCCCTCCGTCTGCTACAGTCCCCTTGATTGTGTCTGAATTTGAGTAAACATTAACATCGCCATTCATATCTACTTTGATATTAGTTGCACCGGCCACAGGCATATTCTGTATTCTCTGTGTCTGTGAGAGAAAATCATGAGGTGCGTTCATATCCATATTGGGAACAAGTGGCTTTGATATTGCCTCAGAGAATGCGCTAATATTTTTTGCTAAATTGACCATCGGATCTCCTTGTCCTTTAATTGCCGCCATGATAAGTGGTTTGGAGTAAGGTAACGGTTTTCCTATTTCTTCCTGACTCATAGCATTCATCAACGCGAACATAACATCGTCGTTATTTAAATCTAGGCGATCATGCCTGCCTACACCTAGCCTCTGCGCAGCTCTATCGATATATTCCTCTGTGCGATTTTTGTCCTTACCACCTGGGGGCGTCCATTTTCGTATAATCAAGTCGACGGATTGGCGTTTAACGTTATCGGTCAGCCCATTGAAGTATCGCCTCAATTGCCACGCGGTACGCTCCAGCCCATCATACGGAGTGTTAAATTTAGCAAATCGTTTCTCAGGGTGGTCTTCTTTTGCTGCGCCTTTTTGTTTGGCATATTCCATGTTCAGCGGGTTATTGTTACGCTCCCCTCTGGTATTACCTTTTTGTGGCGGAGGTAAAGGCTTCTGTGGTTTATTTCCCAGTATGATATTATTAAGCTCATCTAACGTCATTTCACCACGCTGAACCTTAGCTTTGAGCTTATCAAGTTCAGGATCACCAGTAGGGATATCTAAGGTGGTTTCAGTAACCTGACTTCCTAGCCCTTTACCACGATTATCTACCCACTGACCATTAATCCATCTAGCATCACCTTGACCTATCAACGCTGCACCAAAATCAGACCAAGTCGGAGCTGTTCTTACACGCTGGAACCAGTCATATTCACCAAATGTAGAATTGAGTGCCGAATCTATATACTCTTCACTTTCATATGCAACACCAGCGGCTAAACCAACAGCGCCAGCTTTTCCTGCCATTCCTAATTTTCCACCAGGAACTTTTATATTCTTAGCCCCTCTGGATACCTTACCGAATGCCCCTAAAATCTTACTAACCCACTTGGTGGCTAAGTATGTGGCAAATGCACCAAACGCCAATTTCAAGTTACTGATTTCGCCATTCGTATCTTTGAACCATTGGCCTATGGTGGTGTTTTTAAACCACTTTTTGAATTCATCTAATTTTTTCAAAACATACTCAATTGAATCACTCCATTCTGACCAGTCAAATAATGAATCCCCGCCTTTTTTCCATGTTTGGTAATCGTCATAAAGCCCCAATAAGCCAAGACTCAAAAGAGCAATAAGCCCAACGCCAGTGAATAAAGGCGCAAACATAGCAAGAAAGGCAGAACCTGCGGCAATAGCCATAGGGATGAGAGCTACTCCGATAATTGTCGCAATGCCTTTAAATACCGAGATGGCAGTTTCACGATTCTTATTCAGATAAGAAAGAAAACCGGAAATTCTCTCTGAAAACTTGAGAAGATAAGGCGTTAAATAGTTAGCTATTAGTGTTTTTAACCCCTCCCATTGCTGACCGAGTACCGAATTTTGCTCCCTGAGTTGGCGGTTTAATTCCAGTTCCTCTTTGGTAGAGATGACGAGGTTTTTCTGAGCGTCCAGCTTTTTCTGAACAGCCTCTTTGCCCTCCAGCAACATGTTGATGGTTCCGTCGTCCAGCCCCATGTTTTTAGCGATGTTATACGCCTGTGGGCGCTCCATCTTGGAAAAAGAGTCCGCCATATCTAACAGAATATCGTCCAGATTCCTGATTTTCCCGTAGGAGTCTACCACCCCAATACCTAGCGCATTGAAAAATGGCAATATGGACGCATCACCCACAGTCACCAAATCCCACAACGATTTATTGAGGCTGGACATTGTGGCCGCCATGCCGTCAGCTCTGCCACCTGACATCTCAGCGGCGTTCTGCCATTTTTTGATGGTGTCCGCGTTCATGCCAAGATTCTTACTCAAGAAGTGAACTTGGTCATTTGCACCGGATATATCATTAATGAGTTTGGTCAGACCAGTTGAAACAAAGATAGTGGCAAACAGCCCGGTCAATGCTTTGACTGCACCTTTAATGGACTTGCTCATATCCTGAGCTTTATCAGACGATTCACTGAGTGAGTCGGAGAAATTCAGCACCACATTAGAGGTGCTTTTAGTGGATTTACCGACAGTTTCAGTCGATTTGGTCAGAGATTCATTAGACTGACTCAAATCTCTGGAACTATCCGCAGCTTGACCGGTACTATCTGATAACTCTGCCACAGCCGTAGATGCACCGTCAGCTTTCTTATCCAGATCATCAAGCGCTTTAATCGCTTTGTTCGCATCATTTGCAAAGCCGGACATATCCAGCTTGAGTGCAACGAGTAGGGTATCAACGAGAGTAGCCACGCAGCCTCCTTTTATTGAGATATAAAAAAAGGCCGCATTTGCGACCCTGTTGTAATCAACCTAATTCTTTAATAGGTTAACTCTGTCTTGGATATACCAATAAATACTTTGTCTTTCAGCCTGAAACAGACTCTATCCCAGTTATTGTTAATCACTTTAATGCCATCAGAGTCTTCGCCAATACGAACATGAGTGCGGTCATCATCGCCAATCCAAAGTGTAACACCTACCGGAATAAAACTGCCCCCTCTAGGTGAATCATCAATGACGGTGGATATAAAGAAACTGATCGTGCTGTAATCATCAATAGTTACTGAGTTTATATCGCACTTTCTGAAAGTCCCGTCATCGTACAGAATTCCAGTAGTTACATATGAGTTTTGGTTACCTTGATAGTCGTCCCATGATTCATTTTCCAGTTGTAATGATTCTGTATATTTATCAATTAATGCCAAAGCCTCTTCCCGGACGCGATTCATATTTTCAATGCGCTTTTCGTCCAGCTTGATTTTTCTCTCGCGCAGCTCTTTGTAAGTAATGGTCATATTTCTTCCTTTACTGGGGTTAAAAGCGTTCATGTTATCACCTATGTGATTAGTTTTATTTGATTAAGTCCACGAAAAGAAAACCGCGCAAGGCGGAGTGAATTAGCCTGCTTTTAGCCACATCAGGCGAGGTGGTTCTAACTTCCCGTAATTAAAGGAAGCTGATAAGTTGCTTATTTCTCAAACAAAATAAGGAGTAAGAAATGGCAAGATTTACTGTTCGGGTTGAATTAAGAAAAGCAGATAGCACAGATTACGAGAAACTCTATGACAAAATGAAAGCTAAAGGATTTTCGAAATTTATTACTTCGGATGACGGCAGTAAATATGAACTCCCACCCGCCGAATATAATTTTATCTCAGATTCAAAATCTCGTAATGAAGTAAGAGATTTAGCCTATAACATAGCTAAAACCGTTAATTCAAGACCTGCTGTTTTAGTTACTGAATCTGAGGGGCGAGCTTGGAATGGACTCAATAAAGCTTAATCTTCGTCTGAACCATATGTAGGCTCTTCACTTTCTAAGGCCGCAAATGCTTTTCTTACACTGTGGCCTAGGTATCTGACTGCGTTATCAGGCAAATCGAACGTCTGCTGATACTTGATTCTCAGTAGATCTGCCAGAACTTTTATTGCCGCTTCTTGTGAGTCATACGATAATTCTTCAAATTTCATTGTCTTTCTCCAATTGTTAATTCATTCGGTTACATTTGCCAAGTACCGCTCATGGAAACAACAATAAAGCAATAGCTATTGGCTTTAACATTCATCACCTCATGAAATGATGAGTTTGATTTAATTATAGCCACTTAGAGGGCTGAGTAAATTAATCTGACTTACTCAGTTCCTCTATTAACCGCTTGTTGTATTCGCTGACTTGATGGATTTCTAGCATATTCAGCGCAGCTTCCAGCCCGTATATCGTAGAGAGTTCGTGATAGGAGGCGTACCCTGACGTCACGACCTGATACACAATACTGGAAACATTGTTAGGCTCCGCCAGAATGCCCTCTTTCAGCGGCAGGCCAGCCCTCAGCTTTTCGAGTCTGAGCCAGCGCCTTGAGTTAAAAAATCAATGTGGATAGCCAGCGCCTCCTTTCGCAATAGGAACATTGTCTTAACGTCGTGGATATCAGAGTTGAATTCGATAGCGCGGGCATTTCCACCAGACGGAACGATTTGTACACAGTCGAGTAGCTCATTCAGCAGCGGAATGCCGTCTTCCGCCCGAATGCTGGATAGCGCCTTAATTGCTACCTGCGCCATTCCCATCATGCCCATTGATGGACGGAGATCACCAATATCAATGCCACCATTGGCAATCGTGAATAGGGCGCGCATGGCCCAATTGTCCGCTTTGATTACCGACATCTCGGTGATAACAAACATCTTGCCCGCATCACGGCCTGATTCGATGGTGATTGTTTTGGATTTCAGATTAGACATTATGCGATTTCCTCAGCACCGTTAGTGATCATTTTGAATTTGTAGCTGGTTCCGTCCAGTAATTTTTTACCGCTCGCCCCGCCTGTCATACTGATTAGCCCGCCTGTGCCGGAATAGCGTTTACCAATAGAAGGAATTTCAACAACAATGTCGACAAATCTAGCTTCTTTCTTGGAATTAAAGTCCTTTCTAATATTTTCCAGTATCTGAATAGAGGGACTATTCGCCTCCAAATACAGTGTTAATGGTGTTTCATGCGGGATGTAGCCAACGGACTGTTTCCCATCCACCCCAATACGGGTTTCCCCAAGTGTAACCTCACCAAACTCCCATGCGTTATCAGCCTGAAAGCCTTGAATTTCTACATAATCGTCATATATCCCTTTGCATCTCAGCATTAACACGGCATTCGCTGAGGTGATCGTGCGTGGGTTATGTCCCATTGTCATAATGGTTACTCCTTACTGGACGTTAATTGATGGGAGTTCAACTTTCTGGACGCTGCCCCCATCGGCATACCAGAATTTTAATGGCATGGATTTACGCAATCCGCGAGTCTGTGCGGGAGTATCATTGATCATGACACACCATCCCTCAGTCTGAATTTGAGCCGCCGCATCAAAACCCGCCTCAACGTTAATCTGTTTTTTCTGTTGTTCGGACAAAACAACGCCGCGCTGAATACCGCCGAAATTTAACATCTGGTCAATCGGGTCTTTGAGAGCCGCACGATGGATCGCTTTACCGGTTTCGTTATAGGGAATGGATTTGAAACTGGTGAGCATGGTCATTAATGCCAGTTGCAACTGGCTGTTCAGGAATACCTGATTAACGTAGCTGTCTAACCACTTGAATTTACCGGAAATCGAGCCTTGATTAACGAATATGAACCGGTCGTTTGCTGTACCGTAAGCACCGTAAAAGTTAAATCTCAGCCGTAGTAGCTCATCAGCTAAAAACTTTTCGGTTACGGTGGGTTTCAGCCCTTCCTGACGACGGAATGCAAATGTTGCACGACCGTTCAACTCATTGAAATTGAGTGATGCGGCATAGGTACAGGCAAATGCACCGTGGGTATGGTCGCCGTACATCAGGCACGTGCCACCAATATCAGATTCGAGAATGGCGCTGGAAATTGTCTCCAGTGCCACCAGCTCACCATAGGAATACAGCACATGCACATAACGGTCATTTTGCAATGTCACCCATTTGGAAATCGCTATTTTCTCGTCAGAGCTGAAATCACCAATCGCCATAATGGAAACGAAATTAGTCACTGATTTGGTAATGCGTGGCATCAGTTCATCAATGGTGTCCGCATTGATACCCTCGTTTTTCTGTGCACCTGCATTTTCTGTCAGCCCCATGTATTCGGCCAAATCACCAGAGCCGAAACTGATCGTCCCGCCAGCACCTTTCTTTGCCCCTTCAATGGCAAATGTGCGGCTGTTTGCGTCATATTGACATGTACCAGCTTTCGCCAGTGACACAGAGACAGCCTCTGCCAGCGCGGAATAGGATTTGATATCGGCGGGCGTGATGGTGACAACCTGGCGTTTGCCGTCAATATCCAGCTCTAACCCCTGCGGGATATGGTTAAAATCCCTGATTGGTACTTTGCTACCTACCAGCTTTGCCGCCTGATTGGTCGTCACCATTGACGCGATATACAGTGTTTCGGGTCGGGTAGTTGAGCCAACGAATCCAGAAAAATAAACCTGTGCCGCTTCGTATTCAGGGGATTTTGTGCCGAAGATTTCTGCAATCTGTTCAGCGCTGCCGAATGTTTTCGTACCCAACATGGCGCTAGGTGTGCTTTTGGTAATAAAAATAGCGTTCAGTGCCAGGGGATTTCCGCCCGTGCCAACGACGCCGGGCAAGACGCTGACAATGTCACTCGCCGGAATAGTGTTCATTTATTCACCTTATTAAATAGAATTGAGATCAATAGAGAATGAGTCGGTACTCTCGACTGAGTAGGAAATTTCAGGGTTGTATTGCAGTTTGATTTCGAGCATTACGCGGTTTTCGTACTGGTTAGCCTCGTTCATCAGAACCATTTTGCGGGGTTGCTCGCTGTAGAGTGGCTGGCATTTTTTCAGCCGAGCCGTGGTGTAACTGGACTGCCACAGATTCGCCACCACCCGCGCCCGTGAATCAGCATCATCCCCGTAAAAATCTAGCTGCATCGTTAGTTCTACAGAGCGCTGCGCCGTAATCTCTGACGATTCGTGATGGTAATAATTGGCGACGTAGTCAATGTCTCGCTCAAACAAAACGTGCATCACAACGCCGTTGTCAGGAGCAGGGACATCATTTTGATACCCCTGAGTAACGTCACACTGGAATAATTCAATCAGGTATTTTTTGACCTCAAGGAACAGATCTCCGTGAGTTACTGTTATTGTCGCCATAGCAGTACCTTAACCCACGTCGGGTAGGACTCGATGACCTTAGTTACATTCCACTCGGACACTTCATCCTCCTCGCCATAAGCTGCAAAACGCATCCGGTCAGAGCCTTTCTGCTTTGTTCGCCGGATTGCAGATATCTGCCCTCTGGCATAAGCGTAGATATGCTGGCCTTGCTGGTTAATCACCCCTAAGTGCTCTAAATCCTGTGTGCTGAGGCTTTGGAGCTGCACTGAGATCTCATGCTCGGTGTATTTGGGGATTTGTTTACCGGAGTCAGTGACCGTATAGCCATCATTAGCCAGCAGAACGGCGCTGATATTCGGGTTGACGGTGGTGATTAAGCTGTTGGCGATACCTCTGACATCCATTATTTCCCTCCCTTGATAACTTCAAAATCAACCGCCCGCTGCATACTACCGGAATCCACCAGCGTTTGACCGGGTGATGCACGGCCTTTCTTGGTTTTCTTAGCGACGGTTGCAGGAGCATTGGGTGGAGGTAATGATTGCTCAATGCTATCTTTGATATCTAACGCCATCTCCTTACCTACTGTTTCAAATGCTGCCTCTATACCGCCAACTTCCTGTAAACGCCCTTTAATCTGAGCACCAAGAATCTTACCCCATTCGTCAGACTTATTGGCGATAGTACTGCGCATAAACGGTCGAGGCGGAATATTACGCGTGCCAAATTCGTTCGCGGCGGCATAGGGTGCGATTTTCTCGCCCGTGTCTTCATTGGTTGCGCCTGCCAGTATTCCTGCATTTACCTGAATTGTTTGTGTATTGGCGATCCGTTCCAGTGCCGCCCTGAGCTTATCCCCACCTTTAATAGCCATGACTTACCCCCATGGATGATAATGTTTCACCGCTGAATATCGCCCACCTACAACATACTTGCGGGTTGCCTGCCAGTACATTTGCCCACACGGAGTGAGCTTAAACCATGAGGCATTGGCTACGTCCGGTACAGCGAACGAGACACTGACCGAACCCTCGGTTGCGCTGGATGCTGGCCCTGATTGATCGTTGTTTCCCCATAACGTTACTGTCGCAATATGGCAGGTCAGCAAATACAACAGTGTTTTGCGTTCCTGCGTACCATTTAGCTCATAGGGAATAATCGAGTTATCGGAGTTATCCAGCAACAGACAGGCCACATCAAACGCCTGTTGCAATTGTCCATCGGTCAAAACACCTGCAAATCGAGGATACAGTTTCAGGAATTCGCCACTGCCAAATGTGACGATAGCCATTATTAGATGCTCTCCTTCGCTGGCTCTGTGGTAGTCTTGCTGGTATCAACCGGTTCGCGTCCGTGACGAAGCCCTTTGTTCTCGTGGGCTTTATCATTGGCGCTCGCCGCTTTCTCATCCCAAACACAGAGGTTATTTTTAAATATTTCCATCTCGCCATACGTTTTCAGGATGTAATCCCACTTATCCGCGTCTACCCTCGTTTTTCCATAGAGACCGACAGGAAGCACGCCTTTTTCCTGTCCAAATAAATGAAACGCGTTACCTTCCAAAACCACACTGGCGCCATCTGGCATCGGGAACTCAATTCCGTGTGGATGATTCAGGTGAACGTTCACGGTTTTTCCTTTTGACATACTACTTTTCTCCGAAATAAAAAATGGCCTCCTGAGAGACCATCGAATTTTTGATTATGGTGTGTGGGTTACATGCCTGTCATCTGGACTATAGCAGCGGGGATTCGGATCACTGCGCCGTAGGTGGTTGCAGTGAATTTCTGGGAGAATGACGACAACTCTGGCACAATGCGACCTGCACGCATCTTCTCACCAAAACCCAGCAGCCCTGTTTCCATTCCCGCTACTTTCGGGGCGATCAACTGCATAGTTTCGCCACTTGGCCCACTCAATTGTGGCAAGCTGACGATTTCAAGGCTACTAAAATAAGTCGTCAGCATCTTCATCACCGAAACGTTAAAATCGGTTGCATCCCCCAGTTGCACGCGCAGCGTCGGAGAAATAGCCAGAATTAATCTGTCTCGCTCAGAAACTAACCCTTGAGTTTGATTAACCAAACGAGCAAACAGATTCAGGACATCGCTGTAGCGCTGCCTTGTGTTCTTATTCACCCACTTAGTTGAATTCTTTTCACCCGAAGATGCGGCAACAATCGCAGGGGTTAGATTCGGGTCATTTAATGCGCCGTAAATTTCACGACCTGCCACCCCCAATAGATAAAATTTATTACTATCAATATCAATGATAGTCGCCGCAGCACGTTGTTTATCCGCAGCCAAATTGATTTTAGCCTCAGACGCCATATCAGCCTCTAGATCACCATACTGAACGACAGTCTGATAGCGATATTGCTCACGAACATGCCATTCGTAATTCGTACCAGATTTACCGGAATGCCCAAAATCCGAATAGGCCGCAGTGTTGCCGGTGACTTCATTGGCACGCCATTTCATGTATGCTGTAGTCCAGTCCCCGCGCTTTTCTTCACTGTACAATTCACGGGCATTACGTGGCGCGGTGAGGATTTCAATAACTGTCGGGTCTATATAGGCCAGTAACTCAGCCGGAACGGTCGAGTTTGGCGTGGTGATTAACGCTGAATCCTGAGCCAGTCGCGGGATACTGCCGGGCGTGATCCACTGGCGAGCACCATTAAAAATAAAGCCGTATTGCTTGGCTTGTTCAAAAGAAATATTACTCATTCTGTTCTCCAGCACGCATGACAAAGCCACCTGTTATTTCAGAGTGTCGTCATGCGTGAATAATGTCAGGCGGGTAGTTAGGCGGTGTGCCAGTTAGATATGATGGCTTGGTTGCTGTCAGCGTCGTAGTATTTGACTGTCCAGTCTGTTTTAACATGCCCGTCAATCGTTGCTTTTGCATCGGCTGTCTGAATGCTGCCATCAGTTGTGGAGGCAAACACGGCCTGACCAGTAGCCGCATTCTGATTAGTTGGTGCACACCAGTAATCACCACGAACCGCCACTGTGACGTCAGTTTGATCGGGGATCGTCATTGTTCCCGGTGATATCAGATTGTAGTTGTAGTACGCCATTATGCGCTCAACAAAGCCAATCGGTGCATCTTTGCCTGTTGTAGAGGCTTTTACTTGCCTAAACGGATCTGTACCTGCAAAGACAAAATGACCGACAGTAATATCGCCTTCCGCTCGCGGGTTTCCCTGCGTGTAAATCACGGGGTTTTGTGTGGCTCTGTCACCGGGAACCGCTGGTGCGTAGTACAGGCCGACCTGTTTTTGTAATGCCATGATAACCTCTTAAATTTTGATGTTTTTCAAACCCGCGAATGGGCCTTCCAGACTGCTTGGCGCGGCATCCATAACCGGATTCTGAGCGAATGCAGACGGCTTTTGTGCTGCCAGCACGTCAACCATCCCCTTGTACGCGCTTTTGTCGTATTTCTGTGGGTCATAGCCTTTGTTTTTCAGCGCATGTGCATAAATTGCTTCGGCGCTGTCAAAAGCCATAATGTCCAGCTCACCCACCAGCGAACGGACTTTTTGCCCGGCTTCATTGAGTGCCTTGAAATGCACCTTAGTCTGTTCAATGGCTTGCTGACGAATACTGTTAGCATCCATCGTCATCGTGATTACTGGCTTGCGATCCATGGCAGGAGTTTCCTTTTTGGTTTCACCTCTGTTTTCTCCAGAATTTCCCCCAGCGAGGTTACCATTCGCTGTTTTAGGGTCTTCCTGACCGTTATCTCCGACAGGAGTTGTTATTGGGTCACTCTCCGTCAGTTCATGAGCAAACTGCATGCCGCTGATAAAAGTTTGCACAGCGGCTTCATCATCCGTTGCCAGTCCTAGCTCTGTCATTTTTTCTCTGACAGCATCGTTATCTATCGCAAACTCAGTCGGCTTCTGATTCTCAGTTGACTGAGCCGCATTCGGGTTATCTTGTGTGATAACACTGTTATTTTCTGCACTGTTCGGTGCTGTGTTGTCCTGTGGCATTGCATGTTCCTGTAATTGAGACGGCAAGCCGTCATGTACGTAGACATCGGGGCCAGCCCGACCTTCTTTAACCAGTGCGACATGATTCCCGCGAAGATTTTTCATCACGAAGTCATACGCCACCCCGTTAAACTCACCCGATGTGAAATCAGGTTCAAAAAAATAGCCACAACTGAGTTCCTTTAACGAACCATCCTGAATGGCATCAATTGCCATCTGGTCAGTTACGGTTAATGCGTTATCCAGATAGGGCGTATCCCATATAGGGGTTGTCCCAATAGATCCCACCCGCAGCTCTTTTAATGGCTGTTCTGCACTGTCCTGTTTGTGGATATAAAGCAATGGAACACCATTAAAGGTGGATTTGGCCTTTTCCAGCTCATCAGCAGGTCGATAACCGTAATACAGTCGATCTGGTTCTAACTCCAGATTCTCCCAATCGGGAATTTCCCGACCGATGTACGGTACAACCTGCTCTTTAGTGAGATGCGTTTGTGAGACGTGGAGATATCCGTTGTCATCAATACGTCGTCGGCTCCCCTCGTCAAAGACGACAGAGTTTTTTTCGTTAGTTTTAGGCATAATTTAACTGCTTCCAATTTGAGGAATAACAGGGCGGAAATCACATTTGCAGTTCACCGGCTCCCCGGTATGAATATGCCTTTGTACGTGTGGATCATAACATCCCTCACTCAGGTTGAATTTCTGACCGTGCATTTTGAGATGTGATTCGCGGTAGGATTTACTGCCACCAGCACGGTGTATCCAAATTCCCTCAGTGATCCCCGATGATTTGCATCGTTCCCGTGCAATGGCGTTCGTCGCTTTAGCATTCTGGTCACGGGCAATGGTTTTGGCGCGGTTTTCCGTCAGGTTATAACGCTTTTTTAGCTCTTCTTTCAGAAAGCCAATATCCCGCCCGTTGACCACGCTCTGCTGTACCAATGTCTGCACTTGTGTCAAATATTGCTCGGGAATGGACTTAATCAAACTGACCTGCTGCTCATACAGACTATCTAGCACGTTCTGCACGGCAGGTGTGACTTGCATATTGACGGTGATACTTTCAACTCTCAGTTTGTTCTTTACTGAGTTTGACGCATAGGTATTGGCGCGATTAACAAACCAGACAGCGATAGATTCCGCCATTCGACCAAATCTCGTTGTCCATCGCCCCATGACTGAGAACAGTTTACGGTTCAACTCCTTGGCTGGTGAGGCATCACCGACAATATTCGGCTGCTGACGCTTATATTCTGCGGATAGCCAGTAATCAACCGAGTCCGCCATTTCCTGAATCAATCCCTGCATCCGGCGGTAATATTCCTGCTCCAGTCCTGCGTTGGGGCGTGTAGGTCTCCCCGTTTTGACTTTCCGTTTCTTCCCCATAATTAACCTCTGGAACATCATCAACATCAATGCCGAAATAATCACTGTCAGGATCGGTAGATAGACGCTTTCTTACCTCTTTCTCCCAGATAATCGACGAATCCAGCAATGAGGCATCTCTCTCAGCTTTGAGTTTTTCGATTTCAGCGGCGACCTTGGCATCCTGCTTATTCAAATCAACAAAATCGAACGTAACAGACTGGTTTAGGTGACCTAATGTGACAATCTGAATAATATCAAGCGCCTTTTGCAGTCCGGCCCTAAATACCTTCTCTTGTTGACTCTTAACGTGGTCGTTATAGTTCCGGATATCACTGTCTCCAGTCGCATTAAATCCACTGGGGGATAGGCCCAATGATTTCACGGCAGGGGTACGGTTAATCACCACAATCATTTCCAGCATCTGGCGAACAATATCAGTGACCCCAGAGAGTGGTGTTTCCAGCTTAACGATATCTTCCATTTCGTAATCAATCGCTAAAATACCATCATTGGAACGATGTTGAGCCAGATAAGCCAATCGTCCATCTAATCCTCTGGTTGCATTTGGATTGGTTAAAATGTCTTCCATATTAGTTTTCAGTGCCGTCAGAGAAAATTTCTCCAGCAACCGCGCAGCGGAGGTGCGGCTGTCCTGAAAGTGGATCACGTAGTCATACAGCAACTGCGCCTGTGGCATCCCCATAAAATTGTATGAAGGTTTCAGTAGAATCGGGACTTCATTACCACAAATGCGTATTAGGCGGGAACCGTGAACTTCTTTACCCAGTATCCACCATGTATCAGGACTAAAATAGCGGGGACTCAGTGGGTCAGTGCTTTCATATCTGCCAGGAAAGATATTGATAGGCTCCACCAGCACGAAACGTTTGAAATTTTTCAGCTCTGCCGATTTTTCTGAGATATCCAATGGCACCAGTAATTGATTATCTGTAGCGCCCGTATCAATGAATATCAGGCAGCCACCAAAGTAACCATTGAATTCTGCTGCTTTGTGAAAAATATCTTTAACCTTGAATTCAATCAGTGCATCCTCAATCGCTTTTTTATCTTCGGAGCTGTCGTCCTGACTGTCGCTTTCCACCGATTTGATTTCTATCCATTCCCGTGTCATATCATCAACCACAGTCTCGATGCAGGCTCGGATTAAACCGTTCTGCGTGAGAGATGATAAAGCGGCATAACCCATAAATGATGGGCCAAGCGCATAACCCTGACCGTGCTCCCATGCATGCTGAATAAGAGTGTATGCGCCGGCAGAACTTAATGAGGCATCCATTGCCATTGTGACTTCTTTTGGCGTGCCTAATGTTTTTGCCGGGCCATAAATATCTTTTACTTCTTCATAGGTCGGGATGTATTGCCTATCATCTAATTTTCCCAAAAGAGATTTAGACAAAGCCAATCCTCGCCGTGGCTTTGCAGCCTGACGCTTTTTATTTCTTGCCATAGTAATTTTTACCAACGAGTAGCGTGACGTGAATTGCGCATCGCCTGATTAATAACATTCTGATTCATGCTGATACCGCGTCTCTTTTGATACAAGTCGCGTAATGCCTGCGTCATGCAATCCACAACATCATCATGTGCACCTACTGGGAATGTAGTGATTTCATTCACCGCATCCACTACCCAGTGTGCCGTATCTGGATGAGGCAGGTAAATATTGCCCGCCTCCCACTCAGCAGTGACCGCATGAGCGCGGGCGACTTTACTACCGTCCGGCTCTACGGGGATCAGACCTGATATCGTATTTTGTAGGGTGTTAATGACAGCAGGGCCATTAGCTTTGTCTTCCACCAGCTTACGACGCCCTTCTGGAAATAATTCAGTCTGCTTTTTAACTGCCTTCAATGTTTCGGTGAACGTCATCCGTGCTCGTGTTTGATGTAGTAAATAAGCGTTTGCCCCTTTCTTGCCCCATACCTGACCGACCACGTAATCCGTACCTTCGCCGTCTTTAAAGGTCATATCCCAACTGTGGATCACCTTGTCGAATTTATCTGGTAAGTCTTTCGGCAGGTAGTATTTCACCCAATCTTCCTTGAAAATCGTCCCACCAGAGGGCCTTGGTGACTGCTGGTACATCGCTGACCAGAAGTAATCACCCAGAATAGCTTTAGTATCTAACAGTTTTTCGATGGGATGTAGCTCTGGTACCAGTGCCTCCCCTTGCTCATTGATAGCAGGAAAAGCTAGCACCTTCGCTTTCTGACTGATCTTAATTACCTTGCCGGATAGATCATCTGTTGCCCAGCGGGTCGCCATGATGATCTCGCCGCTGTTTTTTGACAGGCGGGTTTTGAATGTAGAAACGTACCAGTTCCAAATCGCGTTCTTCGTGGTGGCACTCAACGCCTCTTTTGAGTTCTTGATGGGGTCGTCAATAATGCCTAAATCGACTTTCTTACCCGTTAATGGGCCACCAACGCCAGCCGCAATATAGGAGCCTTTGTTACCCACAATCTCGAACGTATCAGAGTTACGCTTCGCCATCGTTTCAACAGTCACGACTCGCTTTGGGTTCAGTGACGACGACGGAAAGATATTGCGATATTCCTCACTCATCATGATGCGCTGCACATCACGGTTCATGTCGGAGGCTAAATCTTTGCCATAGGACAACCCGGCAACACGCTTATCAGGATACTTACCGAAGAAGTAAGCTGGCAGGTAGCGAGAAACAATATCGGATTTACCATGCTGTGGCGGCGCACCCAGTATAAGAATAGGGCGTTCGCCTGCCATCATATCAATCAGAAACTCATCCAGTGCATCACAGACCTGTCGAGAGAAGTCACTGGTAATATACTCAGGATTTATGTACTGGATGAACTCATGCAAACTACGCCGTGCTATCTCTCTCTCGATAGCCTCATCCAGCATTGCATTATCAATATCCATGTCAGCACCAAAAGTGAGAGAAATAAGCCGTTCGCACCAAAATCACATCGAAATGATTTTCGTGTTTTTGATAACAAATCAGTAACAAATAAAAGCCCTGAAATCAGGCAGAAGAGTGAGGTTTTTGCCCGTTTGAGGTAGCATTTTGATTGAGTTGAAAAGTCGATGTGCGTCTAAGCGCCATTATGTTAAATAGGGCTACTTTTCCCGATTTTTACTCAGTTCCATCAGTTGCTCAAAACTCAGGTGACTGAGGTCGATATTGTTCGGTGTCATTGAACCATCGCTGGAACTCAAATCGACTTTCTTCGCTGATTCCCAACCCATCAATTCCGACAGTTGTTTAATCGCCGCTTTCGGATCATGGAGTTTCAGCTTGATACCATCCTTTCCGGTGGTCAGTTCTGAGATAGCGCTGAGTGCTGCCGGGTTCTGCAACGCTGAATCTTTGAATTGCCATGTCGCCTGAAACACAGGTTTCCCCTCGTCGTCTTCGCCTATCTGACTGTTACGAAAGTCGGCGATATCGTGAATAGAAACACGCCCCATTGCAGAAAGACGCTCTAAGGCTTCCTGACGGCTCATCACCGCATCAGAAACGGCTTCTTGGTTCATTGAGTTAAGAAATGCTTTGACGTTAGGATTTGTTAGGATTTCACTTGCACAAGATCTTGCTGTTTCTTCCGTCTTTGCCTTGTAGCCAGCCTGTTTGTAGGCATCTGTCTGATTCAGCCCCTTTAAGATGCCTAACACGAATTTCTGTTGCTGTTTTGTTAGGGCATCAAAGAGAACTTGCTGCTCGTCGGTGAGCTTTAGTTTCTTTTGTGCCATTTTTACTTTCCCCATTCAGAATAAACAACTACCTCGATTTATATAACCCCCTATTCGGGCGAGACCACCGAAGCCAAAAACCTCTACAAAATTCTATCAAGCA
>NZ_LDNM01000090.1 GCF_001028135.1 Xenorhabdus griffiniae | reverse complement strand
ATCCCAGTACCGGATTGCCCGGGACAATAGTTCCGGCTGATTGGTTAAATGATGTTCAATTCTCAGTCAGGGATCTCCAGCAGGAATGTAAAAACATTCTGGCGAAAGCCGGGATTACCCCAGACCCCAGAAAACAGAGCCAACTCTCTGAAGCGATAACCGCGATTGTTGCCAAAGGCTGGCTGGAGAAAAACAAGAACGGCGCAGATATCCTCAGCAAACCGGAGTTTGTGAAAAACCTCTGTATATGAAAAAATTATTCTTCTGGTTGGTCATTCCTTGTCAGTTTTGGCATCCATTCGATAGCCGTGTCGAGGTGTTTTCCCTCAGGAAGGCAATCGTAAACAGCATAATTATCCGTACAGTAGAACTGGATATTGAAAGGGGGACAGAAGTACCCGCATGACTGTCAGTAACTGCTCATTCAGGATGAGACTGTCACCCCATGTCATTTTATCGGGGATGACGGGAGGCAAACAGTCAACGAGCAGATGCGCCGGGATCGGTATCGGGGGCACCGGAACGTATTCGGTTCGCATGTTGCTGCAACCGGATAACAGCCCCGTCTGGCACAGTGCGATGGGCGCAATCATTATTGACAACAACCGTTTTGATGGCGGCCTGCGTTTTCTCAGGATCCACAGTTGACCGCTGCCGGTTTTCGCTATTAATTCATGAGATGTCATTGAATAACCTGATGGTGTAAAATGCATTACCCATGATGGATAGCAAAAGCCCCGCACGATGGCGAGGCCTGGATTCAGTGTGTCGGTTTGAGGGTTTATTTCATCAGGTTTTGAATTAAGATTGGTTTAATACCACTTTTTCGTCTTGTTCAAATACCTCTTTATTCGTTTTTCTCATCAATTGACTAGTGACTGTACCTGCTGTCATAGCGCCATTAACATTTAATGCTGTACGTCCCATATCAATCAGAGGTTCAACAGAAATAAGCAGCGCCGCTAAGGTGACAGGCAGGCCCATAGCTGGTAAAACAATCAGTGCAGCAAATGTTGCGCCACCACCAACACCAGCAACCCCCGCAGAACTGATAGTCACAACGCCCACAAGCGTTGCAATCCATACCGGGTCAAAGGGATCAATACCTACGGTTGGAGCCACCATCACTGCCAACATAGCTGGATAAATGCCGGCACAGCCATTTTGGCCAATAGTCGCGCCAAAAGAAGCGGAGAAACTGGCAATAGACTCAGGCACACCGAGGCGGCGAGTTTGTGTTTCGATATTCAAGGGGATACTTGCAGCGCTTGAACGGCTGGTAAATGCAAATGTCAGTACGGGGCCTGCTTTTTTAAAGAATTTCAGGGGATTGATCCCCGTGAATGCCAAAAGCCCGCCATGTACTACAAACATCAGGCCAAGGGCGATGTAAGAAGCAACAACAAAACTACCTAATTGAGTAATGTCATGGATATTGGAGCTAGCAACAACTTTGGTCATCAAAGCCATTACGCCGTATGGGGTGAGACGCATCACTAATCTAACCAGCTTCATTGCCCATGCTTGCATAGTATCAATGGCAACGAGAGCCAGTTTACCGTGTTCATGATCATCTTTAAGCATTTGTAGCGCAGCGATGCCCAAAAATGTTGCAAAAATTACCACACTAATAATGGAAGTAGGGTGTGCTCCCGTCAAATCAGCAAAGGGATTTTTAGGGATAAAGGAGAGAATGATCTGAGGCACACTCATATCTGCAACTTTGCCAATAAAATTGCTTTCAATTGCTAATAAACGAGCAGTTTCTTGTGTGCCTTGAATAAGTCCTGCTGCACTTAGCCCAAACAAATTGGCAATGACAATGCCAATTAAAGCGGAAATTGCTGTAGTAAACAGTAACGTACCAATGGTAAAAAAACTGATCTTTCCTAGGGAAGATGCTTTATGTAAGCGAGTAACGGCGCTTAGGATAGAAGCAAAAACTAACGGCATGATAACCATTTGTAGTAATTGTACATAACCATTACCAATAATATTGAACCATTTAATTGATTCTTTTACGGTAAGATTATCTGTTCCATAAATGATGTTTAATGCCAACCCAAAAACAACACCTACGACTAGAGCCACAAGAACTTTTTTGGACAAACTCCATTTATTTGAACCCGTTTTTGCTAATAGAATAAGCAGTGCTACAAAAACGAGCACGTTGATGATGAGTGGTAAATTCATCTCTAGTCTCCAAAACTTATATACCGTTATATTTGAGTTGCTGTATGTAGCTTGGATATAGATTTGTCAGTTGTATTTCAATTTGCAATCTATCGTCTACATACCATGAAATGCTTAGGATAGGATATTATCAGTATAATAAGTCTCTTTCTTATAATTAAATAGAATTTAATATAATTATTTTCACTAATTAGTTTGATTGGTTATATCTCCTAATCTATTTCTGTTTTTTGTTCAATTATAACCGTTAATTTTTTATCTTATTGAGTTAACGGTCTTTTTGCAGGCGACAGGAAGTGAATAAAAAATGGTTTATATTTTGCAGATAACCCCATTTTTAAAATGGGGCTACGATATTTGCTGTATGTGAGTAGTGAGCGGTTACTTGTAGAGATTCTGTAGCTTATCGATAGGTAACTTATCAAACTGTATTTTGTTAAATTGTAAGCTGTCGAAATAGCGAGCGAATGAGAAATTGATGTGTTGTGGAAGGATAATAGCGATCACTACTACCAGTACGGCAATAAAACGTTCGGCTTTTTTACGTTCCTTACCTCTAAGAATAGGTAAGCAAAAACGTATTCTTAGCGGCCATAACAGTGGAATACCAGCGGGAGTAAGCATATCAGCAATAAGATGGCTGATATAACCGATAACCATTGCATGGACAAAGTCAGTCGGAATGGGCCAATTAGACGGTATTTCAGTCTGGAATAGAGTAACCCCCACGAGCAGCGCTAATAAACTATGTGTAAATCCACGATGTCCGCATAATCGCGCGATTGGAATGGATATAAAGCGGAACAATCTGCCTAAGGTTGAGCTTGGATGGTCGATATCTGGCAACAATGAAGCCAGAAGTACGCCGGGAAGCATGTGTAACCAGTCTCCCTGTGCTATTTCTGGTGTGATTTCTAGCTGGTGAGCCAATACAAGGCTGGCAACGGAAAAAAGAAGATGTCCTTCTGCTGTCATAACGATTTATACTAATTATTTATGCTGATTGCTGTTTATACATACAGTGGGGGAGTATAGAGGGTTTTGCCTGAGGAAGATAGAGGGTAACCAGGAAAATTTTTACATTATGGCTGTGTAGGTTGAGGGGGAGGTTGATATTTGCGCTGCCATATACAAAAAATAGGGCAGCGCGGTGGCTATTAAGTCATATGTTCTATTGTTAATTTTTCCAGAGAATTCAGTTTAATGTCAGCTAATGACCAGCGGGGATCATCAAAATGGTGAGAGGCTGGGACGATAATTGAGCGCATTCTTGCTGCTTTGGTTGCTATCATACCGTTAAATGAGTCTTCTAATGTAAGACAGTGAGTTGGGTTGACGCCAAGTTGACTGGCTGCCAGTAAATAAACTTCGGGGTGTGGTTTGCTGTAAGGTAAGTGTGCGGCAGAAACGACAACATCAAAGTAATGTTGTAGGTTAAACAATTCGAGCACTTTTTTGATCATTTCATAGGGTGAGGCGGAGGCCAGGCCAATTTTCAACCCACGTTCACGACAGAGATTTAAAGCATGTTCTACTCCAGGCAGTAAGGGACGGTTTTTTTCAACTGATTGAACTACGTAATCAATGATGCGTTGTCCAACTTCACTTTTAGAGGTGCCTTGCCAGGGGGATGCTTGATACCATAGCTCAACAACGTGATCGATTCGTAACCCCAGTGTATCAGGTAGGTTTTTTGCTAAATTTAAATCTAGCCCTAATTCACTGAATACGCTTTTTTCTCCTTGTTTCCAATAAGGTTCAGAATCAATCAGCAAACCATCCATATCAAAAATAGCCGCTTCCATAGATAAACAAAATGACATCTCAAATCTCTCCGCGATGATAACAGTGATTAAAGAGGTTTGATTGTAACAATTCCAATAAATTAAATCTTGTTATGGGTGATGGCAAACAAAGAGATAGTTTCATCGGTAAGGTAAGATAATGACTCCGTAAATAGGATTAAAGTTGGTTCGTTATGAGCTATTATTGAGTAAAAATAAAATCATTTAGGCCAATGGAGAATGTCATGACGTATCAAGAAGCTAGATATGTTGCTATCGTTAAGCGGATCTTGGGCTGGATTATTTTTATACCCTCCCTGTTGTCGACTTTTGTCTCAGTGATTAATCTGGCCGCAGGGCAGCATGGTATTAAAGGTAATGGTATTAAAGGTGACAGTATCGGGGATGCAGGTATTAACGCCGTATTGAATGATTTTCTTCAGATGATGACAGAAATGATTAAATTCAATACACCATTTTTGGATTTTTTTTGGAAGCATTCTCCAACCCCTGAGCGTGTTGCCGGAATTACTGGGGAAAATATCAGTTTTTTTGTCATTTATATGCTGATATTTGTGGGGTTGGCAATGAGTGCGTCTGGTTTGAGAATGTATCGTCAATTTAAATTCATCAAAGAGCGTATTGAAGATCAAATGGTCTTTGAACTCGCGCAGGAAAGTGGAATAACCGAGGAACAATTGAAAGCTAAAATTGCGTTTCCCTCTCATTCTTTATTCAGCCAGATTTTTATTCTTTACATATCACCCATCATTATCGGTGCAATTGCTTGCTTCTTATTCAAACTGTTAGGGTGGTAATGTGAGAGTTAATAACAGCGCAAGGATGCCCAATGTCGCGTTTGGTTTAAAAGGAATTTATATTCTTAATATAATAAATTTTTGAGTGATTGAGCTAAAGTCAATAATTAAATATTAATTTAAGTTATCTTATACCTATTCAGATAAAAGTTTATCAATCATCTTTTGTATTATAATAAAACTCTCCCCTCCGAAAAGATTACATCTATTTAATAAATAGTAAAGTTGGTAAATAGGTTGACGTTCAAGGAAATCTTTAGGTAATGGCCAGATACTCTGATAACCGTCAAATATTTGCAAAGGAAGATCTGGGTAAAGTGGCAGCATTGCCAGATCACATTCTCGATCTCCCCAATAGCAGGCAGGATCAAAAATGACGGCACAATTATCGTTCAGTGATGCACAGTTCATAGGCCATAGATCGCCATGCAGAAGAGAGGGTTGAGGGTGATGATTGTGTAGTCTATCGCCGATTACTTGAACAATTTGGTTAATATCTCCAAATACCATTCCTTTATCAGCGGCAAGCTGCAACTGCCATCCGATGCGTTTTTCGGCATAAAAATAATCCCAGCGCTTTTGCCATCCGTTAGGTTGTATGGTAGTTGCCAGCATGTTATCAAAATCAAAACCAAATTTGGGTTGTTCACTCCATTGATGTAACTTCGCAAGGTGTTGACCAAAAAGATATGCACTGTGTGGGGTAAAGGGTTTTATGGGTAAATGCTCCAGCAACAGGAAGCTATAGTTGCGGTCGTGACCTACACCATAAACATCGGGGACACGGGTTGTTTTGCTGCGAGCCAATAATTCCAGTTGTTCTGCTTCTGCTTTAAAAATTGGCAGCATTTCTTTCATGTTGGATTTGATAAAGATATGTTGTTCACCATATCTAATGTGCCAGGCACGGTGAATCTCTCCTCCGGCCAATTCCTCTTTATCGTGAATTTCAGCGTCACCAAAATGCTCACTTAATAGACGGCTCACTGTTTGCCACATGCTTCACCTCATTAAGTTGACAGTTCTCATGTTTATACTACAGACAGATGTAACATTTGAACAGGGTAAAAGGAATTTTAATAGGAATTAATAAGGCCATATCTCAAATTTGATATGGCACTCTATTATTTTTTAATTTGATTTTTCTTGAATTGATGCCTTTTAGTGTGAGATTTTTTCAAACGATCCTTTGTTTGCTTTCTTGTAAGCTAATTTTATTTGGTCATAAGTAAGTGCAATAGTAAAGAAAATTGCCTGAATGATTACGATACAGGGGCCTGTTTCACCATCAATATGGAAGCTAATGATTGTTCCAAGTACGCTGGATGATATAGAAGCAATCATTGCCACAATCAGCATGCGGTTAAAACTCCGGCAAAGGATAAAAGCAATAATGCCGGGGGAGATTAACATCGCAATGACCAGAATAATGCCGACGGCCTGCAAAGAGGCAACAATTGTTAGGGCCAGCAGTGATAATAACCCGTAATGGAGAAGTTTCACCGGAAGACCAATAACTCGAGCCTGATTGGGATCGAAGCAGTAGAGCATGAAATCTTTCCTCTTTAGCAGCACAATCGCTAGCGTGATCCCTGCAATGCACAGGGTTTGGAGTAATTCATGCCGGGTAATGCCGAGTATGCTGCCGAATAAAATATGTGTCAGGTGTTGATCCGTATCTATACGAGTAAACAGAACTAACCCAAATGCAAACATACCTGAGAAAACAATTCCCATGACAGTATCTTCTTTGATTCGGCTATGTTCTTTTAGATACCCGGTAGCGAATGCACAAGATATACCAGAAAGGAAAGCACCTATTGCAAGTGGTATACCTGTTACAAAAGCGAGCACTATACCTGGCAAAACAGCATGGGAAATGGCATCTCCCATCAATGACCAACCCTTTAAGACTAAGTAACAGGAAAGTACAGCACAAACAGCTCCCACGATAATGGCAGCATAGATAGCTCGTCGCATGAACTCATACATGAAAGGTTCAGTAATTAATTCAATAAATGTGTTCATGAGCGTTGTTCCTGAATCAATGCCAGAGATTCCTTTCTGGCCCGTCTGCGAGAGGCTAACGTGCCATGTTTAGGGGCAAAGAAGAACGCGAGTAAGAAAATCACTGTTTGTATGGTAACAATGACTCCCCCAGTTGCACCGTTGAGGAAATAACTCACATATGCACCGATACCACTCGTGAGTGAACCGATGGTGACGGCAATAATCAACAAATATTTAAATCTATCTGTTAATAAATAGGCGGTTGCACCCGGTGTTACAACCATTGCGATAACCAAGATAGCGCCTACTGTTTGTAATGCAGCAACGGTACAGGCACTTAATAAAGTGAAGAAAATAATTTTCAACCGTAATGGTGATAATCCAATCGAGCGAGCATGGGTTTCATCAAAGAAAACAACCAACAGATCTTTCCAAAGTACCATTAAGATAATGAAGGAAACGGCAATAATGATTTCAACTTGTAAAACATCCTCATCCGCAATTCCCAGAATATTGCCTAAAATAATGGTTTGTACATTTACGGATGTGGGGTTTAAAGAAACGATCAATAATCCGACGGCAAAAAAAGTGGAGAATATAAAACCGATCACCGCATCTTCACGTAACCGAGTGATATGACGTACCAATGTCATTGATAATGCAGCGAGCATCCCTGTAAAAAAAGCACCACCTGCATAAGGTAAACCGAGAGCATATGCACCAGCGACACCGGGCACAACAGAGTGGGAGAGGGCGTCTCCCATTAGTGACCAACCTTTTAGCATCAGATAAGCGGATAAGAAAGCACAGACACCCCCAACAATGGTGCTTACCCACATGGCTTTCACCATGTAGTTGTAATTGAATGGTTGTAAAAGTAGTTCCATCATGGTTGATTTTCCTTTTATTTGGGGTTTTGCCGCGGTGGAATATGATGATCATGTCCGTAAAAGACGGCAGCACGTTCATCATCGGTTATGACTGTCAGCGAGCGGGGATCATCATCTTTATGCAGTTCAGGAGCGGAAAGATTAATATGACGCAAGACACCACCGAAGGTAATTTCCAGATTTTTTTGAGTAAACGTGTTTTCAGTTTGGCCACTTGCGAGCACAGTACGATTGATCAAAATAACGTGATCACAAAATTCAGGCACACTGCCAAGGTTATGCGTTGATACTAAAACCAAATGCCCTTCGTCACGTAGGCCACGAAGTAAGTCAATAATGGCATTTTCTGTTTTAACATCTACCCCAGTAAAAGGTTCATCCAGTAACAAAACTTTCCCTTCTTGAGCCAATGCTCGGGCTAAAAATGCGCGTTTTTTCTGCCCGCCAGAAAGCTCACCAATTTGGCGATCACGCAATTCTGTCAGCCCGACACGTTCAAGGGCTTTATTGACGATTTCATGATCATGCTTGCTGGGACGGCGTAAAAAACCCATTTTCCCATAGCGTCCCATCATTACAACATCAGAAACCAGAACCGGGAAATTCCAGTCTACATCCTCAGTTTGAGGGACATATGCGATGATATTTTGTTTTAATGCCGCTTTGATAGGTTGATTGTTGAGTGTCACTTTTCCATGTGAAGGCGTTACTAATCCCATGATTGTTTTGAATAAGGTGGATTTACCGCTGCCATTCATGCCTACCAGCGCACAAATTGTGCCGCCGGTAATATTAAAACTGGCATCATAAATAGCAGTGTGCCCATTGTTGTAAGTGACAGTGGCATTATCCACAATTAAATGAGGATGCTCAAATAACGGTTGGTGGTTTAATGATGAGCGATTCATTGATTAAATCCTTTTGCGATAGTGTCTACAGTGGTGTTAAGTAGATCAATATAAGTTGGAACCGGTCCTTTTTGAGTGGAAAGGGAGTCTACATAAAGTACCCCGCCGTAACGTGCCCCTGTTTCTTTACTGACTTGTTTTGCTGGTTTATCTGAAACAGTGCTTTCACTGAAAACAACCGGGATCTTATTAGACCTTACTGTGTCAATGACACGGCGAACCTGTTGTGGGGAACCTTGTTCTTCAGCATTAATTGGCCACAAGTAAACTTCTTTGAAACCATAATCTTGTGTGAGATAGCTGAAAGCACCTTCACTGGTGACCAGCCAGCGTTGCTCTTCAGGAATACGAGAAAGACGTTCTCTAAGAGGTGCATCCAATTGAGCCATTTTTTCTGCATAAGCTCTGGCATTACGATTGTAAATTTCGGCATTATCAGGATCGTATTTGACAAAAGCTTGGCGAATATTTTCGATATAGATCAGCGCATTATTCGGCGACATCCAAGCGTGTGGGTTAGGGTTTTTATTGTAAGGCCCTTCACGAATGGGTAAAGGGGTAATGCCTTCGGTTATAATCGCAGCAGGTATGTCTTGCATGTTTTCAAAAAAGCGTTCGAACCAGCGTTCTAAATTTAAGCCATTCCAGAGGATAAGGTCTGCCCGCTGTGCTTTGATGATATCTTTGGGAGTGGGTTGATAATCATGGATTTCTGCGCCCGGTTTAGTGATTGACTCGACAATTGCTGCGTCTCCTGCGACATTTTGAGCCATATCTTGAATAATAGTAAATGTTGTAACCACTCTGAATTTTTTCTCGGCATGAGCATGCTGGCTGAATAACGCCATTGTGAATAGAACAAGGATCAGATTGAATATCGGAAAAGTAGAAAGAGAACATTTTTTATTCATTATAGTAAACCTTACTTGTTGCACATCTAATTATTGATAATGATTATCAGTATCATTTATATAAAGTCAAGGCAATAGAGAACAAAATTGATGATACATTCGATAGAAAAATATTTTTAGTTTATCAGTAAAATTATATATCCTTTATAGGATCAATTTTATTTAGGGGAAGCAGCGTGAAATTAAAACTCCGTTACATTGCGGTGGCATTGTTATTGTCAGGATGTGCAAACCAACAAGTACACCAATCAGACAGTAATAGACAAACAACGGTAAAACGTATGCTTGATGGCAATAAGGCTGCTTTTAATACCCGTAAATTGACAAATAGGTTTAAATCTACCCCATTTGATGGTTTGATTGCGCAAGCTGCAAAACGTTATGGTATTGATGAAACGCTTATCAAAGCAATTATTCAGGTGGAATCAGGTTTTCGTCCAGAGGTTGTTAGTCAGTCGAATGCAGTTGGACTCATGCAGATTAAGGCATCTACGGCTGGGCGAGATGCTTACAGAGTGAAAGGAAAATCAGGACAACCAACGATGCGTGAATTGAAAGATCCTGAAATCAACATTGATCTTGGTACAGCTTATATTAGCATCTTGAAAAAACAGCACCTGGAAGGTATTTCCAATCCAGAAACGCTGTACTATGCAACGATAGTTGCTTATGTAAATGGGGCAGGGGCATTATTGCGAACGTTTGATGCAAACCGAGTTTTGGCAATTAATAAAATTAATCGAATGACTCCGAATGAGTTCTATCAATATGTTCAAAATAATCATCCTGCACCACAGGCTTCTCGTTATTTATGGAAGGTTAAAAATGCTTTGGGGGTAATCACTCAATAATCGTAATCTGTAAATTTTCATGAGGGCAGGCCTGATAGCCTGCATTTTTTTGTTTGTTGAATAAAATTTAACAACTCATTGTTATTTTTAGTAACACATATCGTGCGAAAATGTTTTTTCGAAAACGATGCATATTAGTATCCCGAGATGAATATTTTAAAAATAGTATTAATTATTGCTATTTAACTAAATCCACTCCTGATTATTAATGGTTAAAATTATTTTTTGAATAAAATAATCTGGCCAATAAAAAATAATTATCAGTCGATAGGAAAAAGTAATTTGAATTAATTGGATGATAGAGGCATTTTATAGGGAGAATAATATCTATCTTCTGTTTTATCTATAGTCTAGAAGATCAGGTTGTTCATCTTTAAAATTAACAGCCAGAAATCAACACATACTATAACTATAAATGGCAATGATATAAAATCACCGGAGATTTTATTTTAAGGGATTAATATTTCACTTTAATATTTAGATGAGAAATTAAAATAATCATCTCTATGAATATTATTGACAATAAACGAAGAAATTAAGTGATTATATCCTAAAGTTATATATAAAAAACACTCAATTAAGGAGTAATTCATGGAAAGTTTAGATAGTATAACGCTCTCTCCGCCAACATTTCCGCAGGCACATGGAACCGATACTATTAACATAC
>NZ_LDNM01000089.1 GCF_001028135.1 Xenorhabdus griffiniae | reverse complement strand
GTTTTCTGGGGTCTGGGGTAATCCCGGCTTTCGCCAGAATGTTTTTACATTCCTGCTGGAGATCCCTGACTGAGAATTGAACATCATTTAACCAATCAGCCGGAACTATTGTCCCGGGCAATCCGGTACTGGGATCGCCGTCATCAAATACATTGCCAGGTGTGTTAATCGGCGGCATTAAATCTTGCATAGTGCTAATCCTGATAAGTGAATCGACAAAAGGTATGAGCGGGTTTCAGTTCGTTAAAAACGGATTCAATAACGGGATCGCCAAATGACAACAGCCGTTCGCTCGCCGCCGAACTGCCCGCCCTGAATCGATAGATAGGGACACGTGCACCATAGATATTGACGACCCATGACCATATCGAATCAGGCTGCATCAGCCTGTCACCCGCGCGGTTTATACCCGCCCGAAAGGGTTGAGGTTCGGTAATGGTGATCGTGTAACCCAGACGGACCGCCAGAGAAATAAAATAAGGGATAGATAACCCGCCTGTTTCGGCCAGCTTCAGCAAGACCATTTCCAGCCGTTGCTGGTAGTTGTTGTCTGCATTTTGAGTGATGCCAAGAACACGCTCCCAGTCAGGCAGTAACGACTGTGCAAAGAACGGGGTAACAGCGCCACTGACACGATTGGCGCTCTGTTCTATTAGCTGTAATGGCTTCGCTTCGGCGGCCAGTTCGGCATCCAAACGGGGAGCATCCGTGGCATAACTGACCGGGGGCAGTAACTGCTTCAGTAATGATTTCATGAAAAAAGCCTCACCGTGATGCGGCCAACGCGCAGCCATTCGAGATGGTTTCTATCGACCAGCGCGATAACGTTTTCTACGGGCGCGATGATACGACGGTCACGAATACCGGGGATGAGGGAAATGCGCATCTCAATCTGACTGCGGATCAACGGCTCACCCGGCGCCAGCCGTCCTGCCGCATCGGTAATAACGTTCGTGATTTCCTGACTGGCCGCTTCCAATGTGATGCCATCCAACACCACCTCAATAACAAAATTCACCGGGCGCAATGCGGGTGCCAATACCAGTGAGCTTTTGGCCGTAACGGGGCGAACGTCGTCAATGTGGTCTTGCACCGCTTTAATAATGTCCGCTGACGGCAAGCCATCGGCGGAGGTGATCGCAATAT
>NZ_LDNM01000088.1 GCF_001028135.1 Xenorhabdus griffiniae | reverse complement strand
CGCGCTTACGATACTCGCCCTTAACTGACAACAAATACAGGCACTTATTACTGTTATTGCGATGACGGCGCGGAGGCAGCTTGCCGAACATCTGGGTTAACAGCGCCTGAATTTGCGCCTGTATTTTCTCATCTTCGCTATCGCAATCCACCGCCAGCTCATTACGCCCGGTACGCATACAAATACCGTAGTCCGGTTCGTTCGACCATGTTGTAATATCCGAATCAGTGACTATTTTTTCTGTCCACCGGGGGATACCCACCACTTGCCGTAATCGATTGTAACGGCTAGGAGTTTTGCCAATGCTTTTCAATGATGAATCAGGGGAAACGAGGGCATCAGGATTACATACCACGGGTAGCAGCTTCTCCGCACAGCCCAGTATCAGATCCATATGGAACCATTCATCAGGCGTCGCCCCCCAGTTTGTTTGTTCTGACATATGGGTACGCGCCTTATTTGTTATTTTCTTTCACAAATTCCGTATAAAAACGCTCAATAGCTCTAACGGTAGATAAACGGGGATCTGGGCTGGTTCCAGTCATAATACGGCTTAGCGATGCCTGGCTAACGCCGATTTGTTTAGCTACTTGGGCTTGGCTAAATCCAGCATCTATAATTTTTTTGATCAAATCTTGCGGATGAATTTCGTACATAATCAAAACCCTCATTTGGTGAATGAATTTAAATTATACGTAAACGAATTCAAAGGCAATACAGAAACGTAAACAAAAACGTTCTAGAATATGCGAATATGAATAATCGATTAGTAATCACCCAACTTGAGGTGTGACAGATGACATCTGAACTGAGCATGTTAACTAACAACATACGTTTCTTGATGGATATACACGGCATAACAACTGTAAAAGATCTAGCTAAACGTATAAAAATGCACCAACCAACCCTACACCGAACATTGACAGGGGAAGTTAAAGAGCCAAAATACTCAACTCTAAAACAACTAGCTGATTTTTTTGGAGTTTCACCGATAGATCTGGTCGAATGTGATTTAACGAGTTCAGAATCTACCGCTATTGTTGAGACAGAGGGGGATCATCACTCCCATACGTTTACCAATGTACCGATTCGCAACGACATCATTATTGGTGATGTTGAAAAAAGTGCACCTCCTCCCCCAAAAAACCAACACTCAATGTATATTAGGTGGGCATCCTATGATAAAGACGTATACGCGGTACGTTGTATCGGAACCTCTATGATGCCACGCATTAAACAGGGCGAATTTGTTGTTATAGAACCGAATCACGTATTAGCCCCAGGGGATGAGGTTCTAATTGTGACAACGGATAATACCGCATTTATAAAAACGTTTTTGTTTGAGCGGGACGGGTACTATCACCTACTACCAGTAAACGAAGACCAAGCCCCCGCACTTATACCTAAAAACACAATTGAAATTATGCACTACGTAGCAGGGATAGCAAAATTAACCGCGTTAATTAGATAATTAAATTACTTATAAAACAATCAAATAAATGAAGCCACCATCAGGGTGGCTTTTCTTTTTCCTAAAAATATACTTTTTCGTATTTACATTTAAACCATGATGGTATACAAATACATTATCGAATACGAATTCAATTTCGTATATAACGCTCTTTAACAATTTAGAAAGTCGGAACGCACACTACCTGCTGTTTAGACCCCTACGCATGAAATGCGACGTACCATCGAGCGCGATCCGGTCGATGGGAAGATTAGCCCCATAAATGGGCGCGAACGGGCAACACTGGCGGTAGGGAGTGTGCGAACGCAAAATTCAACCTATAGGAGGAAAATTACCAATAAAGAGCGGCTAACTGTAGGCCATTCAATGAGTGGTCTATGGTGAGCCAACCTACAACATGAGATAACTAAAATGCTAATCAGAAATATAGCTTACCTAATGCCCATACATGGAATAAAAAGCGTAAAAGAACTAGCTAAACGCCTAGAAATAAATCAACCCACATTACATAGAACTCTGTCAGGTGAAGTTAAAGATCCCTCTTACTCTATGTTAAAAAATATTGCTGAGTATTTTGGACGTACCGCAACGGATTTAATGGAACTCGATTTAGCGGATCTTGACGGTGGTAACCCCTATATCCACTTTACCGATAGTACACGGTTTTTCAAAACTTATTGAGAGCTAATAACAATGGCTAAACATATTCACGCCGATTTAATGGCGACATACGCAGAAATGGCGCAAACAGATAATGAACCGTGGCGACATTTTCAATGTAAAACGCTCACCAATAACGATTGGGATGATTGCATTACACCTATTGCATTCTGGTTCGACCGTGAGTATCGCCTGAAACCCCGTACTATCAAAATCGGGGGTATCGAAGTTCCAGAGCCAGTGAGGGGGCCATTGGTGATTGGCACTGAGTATTATACTCCGTCAATCAACAGTATCTCACTCTACGCAAACCGGGTCACGTGGGGTAACGATACCTGTGATATCGAATGGTTGCAACGCGGTCTAATCCACCTCGACCGCGAATCCGCCGAACTGCACGCTCGGGCGTTGATAGCGCTGACCGCTACGAAATAAAACCGCATTACGTCCGTACCAAATTATCGTCCTTTGGCTACCACACCCATCTGCCAGTTTTGGTGGGTGTGCTTTTTGGTGTGTAAAAAAGCGTTATGAAACCAAAAATAATACCGGTTGACCGATACCCGGTAAATAACACCGTTCGCCGCCTACGCTGGCAACGGAAACTCGAAGAATTACAACGCAATCCTGATAGTAAATTCCCAATCACTTTGTATTCATAATAAAAGGGCTGGAAAATGAGCTTAGAAACATCTTTAGATAAAAATAATGCGTTATTGGAAACAAATAACGCGCTGTTATCACAACTCCTTTCGACATTTGTTACGCCTCAAACAGCGGTAGCACCAGCTGCTAATTCTGACATACATGAGGCAGACCTTAAAACCTACGCTATGGAACTCCCGGAGGAGGAGGTGGTGGTTGAGGGAATCCTTGCAGAGGCTGTTGATGAGGCGTGGGATAGCCGACCCGCCAAACCGAAAAAATCCAGTGTTAAAAAAGTCATAGATAACACTCCTGTTGATATCGAAACGCTGGATTTGGAAACTGTGCCCGCCATCGCCGTGTTGTTCAAAAATGACGCCTACACCCTGACCGCCGATAAACTGGCTCAGGCTCGTGCGGTTATTGAGGGCGTTGGCGAAGAGGAACGTAACGGGCAGGTAGACGCTCTGGACTGTGCTCTACAAGGGTTGCAGGAACTCAAGGCATTGACAAACGCGCGAATTTTAGACCTGTGTCTGGAAATGGTAGCGAGCTGGGACGAAATACCAGGCATTACCGAACGCCGCGAGTTTGCATTGGCATTGCTGGATGAGGGCAAACAGACCCCTGAACCAGAACCAGAGGTTGATCCCGCAGTA
>NZ_LDNM01000087.1 GCF_001028135.1 Xenorhabdus griffiniae | reverse complement strand
CAGGTATTACAAGCAGGATTTTCTAACCTGAATGTTATTTGATCATTCATGCGGTTGCCCTGGCTTGCTTGGCGCTGTTGATCTGTTTTTCCAATTCGGCTTTATCGTAATATCACGATAATTGAATGTAGGATGTAAAATCATTTAATTTATAAATAGCAAGAGAATACTCTAATATGATATTTTTTACTGAGGATAGATGTGATGGATTTCCTGGGAATAATATTGGAAGTTTTTTATAACATTATAAAGTGCATTATCAGGTTTTTTGCATGGATATTTAAGGTTGCCATGAAGGAAGCTATTGTTTCATTACTTTCCATAGGGATTTTATTCTGCATTATATTTTCATTAATAATTCCTAGGTTGATTTTGGGTATTTTACTGTTACTAATGTTTATATGTTTGTTTTATAAATTCCGTGTAAAAATAAAGGATTATCTGAATAAGAAAGGGTTTATGGATTACTTTAAGTAAATATGATGTTAGTAATTCTATGCAATGAAAATTCATCTGATAAGGATAATGAACTAGTATACCAATCCAACTTCAAGATGCGTGTTATATTTCCCCGCGCAGCGGGGAAATATAAGGCCTCGCGTCGTCTTGTGGATTGCAACTTGAAGTTTATCGCGTATATCTTTTAAGAGCCTATTCCCTTAGGCTCTTAAGTTAAATATCTCGCTATAATGATTTGATGAATAAATTTATTTTTTGTATTTTATCGTCTTGATAAAAGTATCCCGTGCAGTTGGAGACCCAAGTCGTTCTGCTTCATCTAATAGTTTCAATGCCTTATCAACATCACCATGGTTAATCGCTCTTTTGATAGCGTCATTGAAATACCGTTCGGTGTCGTTCAGTACAGGTTTAACTACTGGGGCAGTAGTTTGTGGTACATCGGCCGGGGTTGTTCTTATCGGTGATGTAAATACTGTTTGTGTAGAACCAACTGTGATCGGTTTAGGTGCAGGTGGAGAAAATACCTGGCCTATCAGAACGTTGCCTGCATTGCTTTCTGATTGTACTTTTAACGTTAATGTACCTGTTGCTGTATGGCGAGCGATCGGATCTGGAATATCTGGCACAGAATTACCGACACCTTTAGCATAAGCTTTAGCAGGATCGACCATTTGTGTCGAAGCTTGTAAATCAGAACGGGTGGTATAAATCAGCAAATAAATTCGTTGTTGTCCCAATGCCGGTGTCAGCTTTAACACACCCTCAAGTCTATCGGTGGACATAATACTCGGTTGTTGATAGTGGAAGTAGTGGCTTGGATAGAAAGCCGCAGGGTGGAGTTGTTCATCAAAGACTAAAACATTCGGTGAGTATACTTGCTTATCTTTTATCAGACTGTTCAGAGTGATTTCCAATGAACCCTGATTGGCCGGTAAAGCAAATGTGGCTACCGCACCTTGGATATGACCATCATTAAGCTGCTGTGATGTGCTATCAAGAATAAGAGTCTGTGTGCTATGAGTATTAATGGGCTGCCACTGTAATTTCTGCAAGGTTGGCAAAGACAACGTTGGGGCAGAATTGGTTGTCTCTATGCCTGGTTTTGCTGGGTCAGACAGTGCAGTATCTGATGTAGCATAACTCGCCGGAATTGAGTTGCAGAGCAGGGCACTGAGACAAAGTGAGAGTAATTGCTTTTTCATTACCACCAAGCCTCAAATTGGGCACCAAATGTAAACTCATCGCTGTTCCCACGACTGAATTGATGGGCTGCTGTATCTTTGGCGGCAATGCTGCCGTCATAACCCCATTTTTCATTCCATTTGGAGTAAGAAGTAAATAAACGGATAGCCGGGCGTGACCAGATGCTGTCACCCGCTTGCCACTGTTGAGCCAGAGTGACCTTGAACTGGTTATTGTTTTCCTTAGTGCGTTGTGATTTCACGTGGTCATAACCCACTTCCATTAAGGTACTCATTATCGGAGTCCACTTATACATTGGGCGGACACCCACGGTGTACCATGTGTTGCCATTGTTATTGTCGAGGTCAATGTCTTGATACATGGCGGCATACATGAGATCCCAGTTCTTGGTGATACTAATGGCACCATGATTCAGGATGCGCAGCATATGCCCGTCATTATTCACATTAGCACCTTCGGCACGCCCATTACCGCTGGAAGTCATGGCATCAGTTGCGTACTGTAAGACAAATTTGTTGAAACCACCTAACAGGCTTTGGGTATGTTCGGCAGTCAGCATCACACCCTCTTTGGATGCTTGCTTATCAAGCTGGTATCCCTTACGTGTATTGGCACGCCCATAATCGATACCAAACTCTAGTGTGCCACCGGCATTGACAGGTAAGTTGGCTAACCGTATATCAAAAATGTCATTTGAAGTATTTGGGGCCTCCGTGCGGTTATTATTAATCCATCCGTATGAACCGCCTGCTTCTGTATTACGGGTCACCGCGAAGGAAAGCTTACCAAACCCAAGGTCAATATTTTCCAATCCTGCGCCAGGGCCGGAAATATCCCAGTAATAGAAGTCAATCATATGTACATCGTGACGCTGGTAGAAACGCTTACCCGCCCACAGTGTTGAACCAGGCAGCCAATCAATAATATTGGTTGCCTTCACGTTGACTTCACGAAAACCAGGTCTTGTATCTTCCCAGTCTTTTTGCTGACTGACGGAATAGGCTAAATTGGTATCAAAATAGAAACTTTTATTCCCTTCTTTCCATAACTCTTGCCCTAACTTAAGTTCGGCGTAGGTTTCACATTCGTTGCCGAGACGGTATTTACTTGCTGCACCAGTGGCTTTGGCACACTTTTGCTCACCGCCACTACCTGTCCAACCAATACCTGAACGGGCATAACCGTGGAAGTCAACAGCAAGGGCTTGCATCGAAAATAAACCAGTTAGCATAGCCAATGAGAGAGACAATATACGCATAATGATTCTCCTGTTATTTTTTATAGCCGCGGATCTAGATTCCGGGTTCTTTATGTAAACGCTGACATGCAGTTCCATCTTCACGGAAAAGATGACATCGGTGGGGAGCGAGTCCGATAGAGAAATCTGCACCTTCTTTAACGAGAACAATATCAGGTTGGCGGTAAACCAAATTTTGATGAATGGCAGGTATGCGGATGTGAATCTGAGTTTCGTTCCCCAGTTGTTCCACGATCTGTACTGTCCCCTCTAACGTAACATCGGCTACATCATTAGGCAAAAGATGTTCGGGGCGAATTCCCAAAGATACATTACTACCGACAGTTAGCCCTTTGCTTTCAACTGGCAACCAGACTGGCTGACCGTTAGGCAGGATGATCTGTACCTGATCAACAGCAATCGCGGAGACTTTGACTGGCAGGAAATTCATTTTCGGTGAACCAATGAAACCTGCGACAAAGCGATTGGCAGGATAGTGATAAATTTCAAGTGGCTTACCGACCTGAGCAATATTGCCCCCATCCAGAACCACAATTTTATCTGCCAGAGTCATGGCTTCGGTTTGATCATGGGTGACATAGACCATTGTACGTTGTAATCGTTTGTGTAGACGTGAAATTTCAATTCTCATCTGTACACGCAAAGCCGCATCCAGATTAGAAAGCGGTTCATCCAGCAGAAAGATATTGGGTTCAGCAACGAGAGTTCGGCCAATGGCGGCTCGCTGGCGTTGGCCGCCGGACAGTGCCTTAGGACGGCGTTCCAGTAAATGGGCAAGCTGGAGGGTTTCTGCAACTTGTTGCACTCGTTTGTGGATATTGCTTTTTTTGACACCCGCCAGCTTCATGCCGAATGACATATTGTCTGCAACAGAAAGATGGGGATACAGCGCATAAGATTGAAAAACCATGCCGATGCTGCGTTTGGCGGGTGGAACATCATTCATTCGTTTTCCGTCTATCAGCAAATCACCGGACGTAACGTCTTCCAATCCTGCGATCATCCTTAGCAATGTCGATTTCCCACATCCCGACGGGCCGACAAATACGACGAATTCCCCTTCCTGAATATCAAGATTAAGATCTTTGGAGATGACAGTTTCACCATATGATTTAGATACATTGTGGAATGTGACGCTAGACATTTGTTCCCTCCCTCGGATTTGCCACCTCAGTTTTTTGTTCGTTTCCGATTCGTCTTCGTTTTCTATTTGTCGCAGCGAGAAACTTACTGAAAAACTGATGGTTGGATTGTGTATAAAATAACAGGCGCGAAAATCCTCCATCCCAGAATTTTTAGTGGTGGAGGAGTCAGGAGGACGAGATTAATACGATTGAGAAAGAAAGAAGAAAATTGTCAGGTAAGATGTGATTTAAATCGCAAAAAAGGATGCTGACTTGATGTTAACGTACTGATTTTAATTATTTTTGTAAGCCAGTTCACACTCGTACGGTATGAGGCGTAGGACTAGGGAGGATGAGTCTTTTTTACATTGATTGCACACTGGTGCCATTTTATCGTGATGTAACAAAGATAATTATCTTGAACTAACAAATGAAAAAGGCGGAATGATGACCAAGAAAATTTTAAAAGTAGGGACTCGTACCCTGATGCTTTCCGTTTTAACAACATGTGTATTGTCTGCTTCGGTTTTTGCAAAACCGGAAGAAGGAAAGTTGGTCATTTGGATCAATGGTGATAAAGGTTATAACGGACTGGCACAGGTTGGTGAGAAATTTGCAAAAGAAACGGGGATTCCTGTCACCGTTGAGCATCCTGACAAACTGGAAGAGAAATATACCCAGATTGCAGCCAGTGGAGATGGGCCGGATATTATTTTCTGGGCACATGATCGCTTTGGTGGCTATGCACAGTCAGGGTTAGTTGCTGAAATCACGCCTGATAAGTTATTTATTGATAAGCTATTTCCCTTTACATGGGATGCCGTTCGTTATGACGGAAAATTAGTAGGATACCCTGTCGCAGTTGAAGCCCTTTCTCTTATCTACAATAAAGACTTGATTAAATCTCCGCCTAAAACATGGGAAGAAATCCCTGCCTTGGATAATGAGCTGAAAAAGCAAAATAAAAGTGCACTGATGTTCAATTTGCAGGAACCGTATTTTACTTGGCCGCTGATTGCTGCTGATGGTGGATATGCCTACAAGGCAGAGAACGGTACTTATAATGTTAAAGACAGCGGAGTGAATAATACGGGGTCTAAAGCGGGGCTGAAATTTCTGGTTGATTTAGTCAAAAATAAACATCTCAATGCCGATATCGATTACTCCATCGCTGAAGCTGCCTTTAATAAAGGTAAAGCAGCAATGACGATTAATGGTCCCTGGGCATGGGCGAATGTCGATAAAAGTAAGATCAATTACGGTGTTACCCTATTACCAACCTTTAAAGGAAAACCCTCTAAACCTTTTGTTGGCATTTTAACTGCGGGAATTAATGCGGCCAGTCCTAATAAAGAGTTAGCCAAAGAATTTTTGGAAAATTATCTGCTTACCAATGAAGGGTTGGCAACGATGGACAAAGATAAACCACTGGGAGCGGTGGCTTTGAAATCCTATCAGGAGATCCTGGCGAAAGATCCACGTATTGCGGCCACGATGGCAAATGCCCAAAACGGCGAAATTATGCCGAATATTTCCCAAATGAGTAGTTTCTGGTACGCAATGCGTAGCGCTGTTCTTAACACGGTCAGTGGGCGTCAGACAATAGATGCTGCCCTTAATGATGCTGAAGCGAGAATGACAAAATAAACGAGTGACAGGCTCCTGAGTTTAAGGAGCCTTAGCTCTTATTGTGATGATGTTGGATAGTCACAATTGTTGGTAACAGGAAGTGCAAGATGTCAGCGACATTAGAAAAAACAGTATGGTGGCAGCATCCTGCCCTGAAATGGTTTGCTGTAGGTATTTGCCTACTTTTTACAGGTTATCTGGTTGTGCTGATGTATGCACAGGGAGAGTACCTGTTTGCTATGGTGACACTGGTATTACTGGGAAGCGGTATCTATGTTTTTTCTAACCGGAAAGCATATGTTTGGCGCTATACCTATCCTGGGATTGCTGGAATAGGGATATTTATACTGTTTCCGCTTATCTGCACGATTGCTATTGCTTTTACAAATTACAGTAATACCAACCAGTTAACTTTTGAACGTGCTCAAACGGTATTAATGAGTCGCCACTATCAGACAGGGGAACCATTTAATTTCAAACTCTATCCGGTATCTGAACAGTGGGTTTTGGCTTTGAGCGCTCCTGATAGCACCCACTTATTAGTATCTGAGCCTTTTTCTCTTGCGGGAACGGAAGAAATTATTCTGTCTCTTCATGAACAGGAGAAAAAATTTGAAGGCAATGCTGCGACATTACGTACTATTACGCAATATCGGCAGGCATTGAATCAATTGGTAGTCGTTCTTCCTGATGGCAGTAAACTGAGAATGAGTTCCTTACGTCAGTTCTCTGCTATAAACCCTCTTTATTCCCTTGATGAAGATGGGATTACACTGACCGATAAACAAACTGGCATACGATACCAGCCGAATATGGATACAGGGTTCTACCAATCCATTAATGTTGAAGGAGAATGGACTAAGGAAACGTTAAGTCCTGGATTTACGGTTTCTATCGGTTGGAAAAACTTCTTACGGGTGATACAGGATGAAGGTATCCAAAAACCTTTTCTGTCCATTTTTGTCTGGACAATGGTTTTCTCCCTGGCGACCGTGGCATTGACGGTTACCCTGGGGATGGCTCTCGCGTGCATTGTACAGTGGGAAGCGCTTAAGGGACGAGTGATTTACCGTGTACTGCTTATTTTACCTTATGCTGTTCCTTCGTTTATTTCCATTCTGATTTTCAAGGGTTTGTTTAACCAGAGTTTTGGTGAAATTAATCTGGTGCTAAATGGGTTGTTTGGTTTTAAACCGGATTGGTTTACAGATCCGACATTGGCTCGAACCATGTTGATTATTGTAAATATGTGGTTGGGTTATCCCTATATGATGATTCTTTGCATGGGCTTGCTGAAATCTATCCCTGATGATCTTTATGAGGCATCAGCACTTGATGGCGCAGGGCCGTGGCAGAATTTCACCAAAATTACTTTTCCATTATTGATTAAGCCATTAACGCCGTTGATGATTGCCAGTTTTGCTTTTAATTTTAATAACTTTGTCCTGATTCAATTGCTAACCACGGGTAAACCTGATCATATTGGTACATCGACTCCAGCGGGTTATACCGATCTTTTAGTGAATTATACCTACCGTATCGCATTTGAAGGTGGTGGTGGGCAGGATTTTGGTCTGGCCGCAGCAATTGCAACATTGATCTTCTTATTGGTGGGTGCATTAGCCATCATCAATTTGAAAACTGCCCGCATGAAATTTGATTAAGGAGAAAAGAAGATGGCGATGGTACAACCCAAATCGCAACGATGGCGGGTATGGGGAACACATGTATTAATGCTGGCTTTTATTGCCACGATTTTGTTTCCTCTGCTGATGGTCATTGCTATTTCTTTGCGTCCGGGTAATTTTGCTACGGGCAACCTGATTCCAGACACCGTTTCATGGGAACACTGGAAGCTGGCACTTGGTTATAGCGTGGAGTCTGCTGATGGACACGTCATGCTTCCCCCATTTCCGGTCATGCAATGGCTTTGGAATTCTGTCAAGGTTGCCTTGATTACTGCCGCTGGCATTGTGGCATTATCAACGACGTGTGCTTATGCATTTGCTCGAATGCGCTTTCGTGGAAAAAGTACCTTACTCAAAGCGATGTTGATTTTTCAAATGTTTCCGGCGGTACTTTCTTTGGTGGCACTATATGCCTTGTTTGATAGATTGGGAGAATATATTCCTTTTCTTGGTCTCAATACCCACGGTGGTGTGATTTTCGCCTATTTGGGCGGAATTGCTCTGCATGTATGGACGATAAAAGGTTATTTCGAAACGATAGATCGTTCTCTGGAAGAAGCCGCTATGTTGGATGGGGCGACATCGTGGCAAATTTTCCGTTTGATACTGTTGCCACTCTCTGTACCTATATTGGCTGTCGTATTTATTTTGTCGTTTATTGGCGTGATTACCGAAGTACCTGTTGCATCTCTATTATTACGTGATGTGGACAATTACACGCTGGCAGTGGGAATGCAGCAATATCTTCACCCACAGAACTATCTCTGGGGGGATTTTGCTGCTGCGGCTGTGCTTTCTGCTATCCCTATCACGGCGGTTTTCTTACTTGCCCAACGTTGGTTAGTCGGTGGGCTAACGTCGGGAGGCGTGAAAGGCTGATCCTCTCCCCCAATCATATTTAGCTATATATGATTGGGGCGTTTTCTGGCTACTTGGCTACATATATACCAATCCAACTTCAAGATGCGTGTTATATTTCCCCGCGCAGCGGGGAAATATAAGGCTTCGCGTCGTCTTGCAACTTGAAGTTTATCGAGTATAGCTGTTAGCTCAGTAAGTTATTAACCCTGTTTTCGGCACTCTCCGATTGTTTGTAACAAGTCATTGATATGAGCATCCACAAACATAGTTTCCAATGTTGCGGTAAGTTTTCGTCGCCAGTTGGGATATTCCTCTGTTGTGCCAGGAATATTAACGGGGTGTTCCATATCCAGCCAATCTTCAGGTTGTAATCCTAATAAGGCACAGGCGCTATGAGCTATATAGCGGTGTATGCTTTGATTTATAACATGTGACATCGGATATTCTGTTTGTTTCAGTGATGCCGTTCCCTGCAACGAGGAGAAGATATCTGTCTTGAGCGATTCTACTGATAAATAGCCGTGACGGTTTAAACTGGTTAATAACGCTTGCTTGCAGCGTTTACGTTCCGAATATAAATCAACAAGAAGAGTTTTATCGGGGTATAAACCGATATCTTCTCCTAAGGTTAAATCTTTATTTTGCCAGAATCCGCGTAAAGTAGGTAAGTCATGGGTAGTAATGGTTGCCATCGCTTGCTCGGGATATTCATCGGGAGAACGGTATTCACCTTGCTCATTGCGTTCGAAATAAAATACCTTATAGGAATAAACACCCCTGTCCCGTAACTTATCGACAATTTCTTCTGGCACAATACCTAAATCTTCGCCTATCACCAGGCAATGATTGCGCTGGCTTTCCAACGCCAATATTGCCAGCAGATCGTCAACCGGATAATGGACATAAACGCCTTTGTCGGCAGTTTCTCCTTGTGGTATCCACCAGAGTCTGAGCAGTGACATCACATGATCGATGCGTAATGCACCGCAATGACGCATATTGCTGCGCAATAATTCAATGAAAGGTTGATAGGCCTGAGTTTTTAATACATGGGGATTCATTGGCGGAAGTCCCCAATTTTGCCCCAGTGGTCCCAGAATATCGGGGGGCGCTCCGACGGATGCTTTAGTGCAATAGATGCTTCGGTTACACCAGGTTTCTGAACCCCCTTGTGCAACACCGACGGCAAGATCACGGTAAATACCAATTGGCATGTGATGGGTTTGGCTGGTAGTGAAGCACTCAGCAAGCTGGGTATCAGCTACCCACTGTAGCCAAAGGAAAAACGCTATCTCCTGTGGATATGAATGGCAGAATGCCTTAACCGCGTCATTTTCTGGTTCACGGTATTCTTCCGGCCATACAGGCCAGCCCCAATAGACATTATTTTCCCCATATAACTTATGGTGTAGGGCATCATAAACAGCTTGATAATAAAGATTTTTGCCTCCTTTGGTCACAAACTGTTGGAAAGCGATCTGTTGGGGATCATCGCCAGAGCGGCGCTTAAATTGCGGATAAGTCAGATGCAATGCAGCCATTTTTAGAGACATTACTCTGGTGTAATCAACCCATTCTGCCTGACGGGCTTGCTGGAGTTTGGATTGTGTTTCCGCTGAATGCCACCACTTTTGTGCTTCGGCGCTACAATTAAAGTCGTCTATCTGATTTACAGCAATATAGATGATATTGAGCCAGTGGCGGGAAGACGGACTGTAAGGGCTGGCGTTTTCAGGCATTGCCGGATAGATGGCATGAAGAGGGTTCAGGCCAACAAAGGCCCCACCACGCTGTGCCAGTTCTTGCAGCATATATTTCAGGTCGCCAAAATCACCAATTCCCCAGTTATTTTCTGATCTCAGGGTATAGAGCTGGACACAAGCCCCCCAAAGTTTTTCTCCACGTGTTATGGCATCGGGTTCGTAACAACGTTTAGGGGCAACAATAAGTTGTGTCGAGTATTGCCAAGCGCCAGTTTCTGGTTTCGCCTCCGATATCAAGTTCAGCGTGTGGTATCCCAGGGGGAGATTGGCAGGCAACGTGAGCTGATGTTGGCAGTAACCCTGAAATATCTGCCCTTGTTCAGTGTGTATCTGCCACTGGTAATTATTTGTATCCTCCAGAGGCAGGATTATTCTTTGTTCCTGAATAACCACCTTAACATTGGGTAAGGGGGAGGCGCGTAAATGAGAAACCGGCCTCCCGACCGGTATATCTGTACTCATGGCTTCCAATATCCGATACCTGATTTCAGCAGGGATCGCCTGAGGTTTCCCATAGGCATTAATATATTCGCTGACAATGCCGGCCTCAGTTGCCAAATCATTGAGGCATTTTTTTTCCATACAAAACCCCTAGTTAGTTTGCCAGATACGTTGTTGATAATCCTGAATAGCGCGGTCAGAACTAAAGTTACCCATTCGGGCGGTATTGAGTACAGTACTGCGTGTCCAGCTTTGGGCATCGCGATATCGAGTGTCAATTTGCTGGTGGGCGTGGCAATAAGAGGCAAAATCAGCCAGCACTAAATAAGGGTCACCGCCGTCAGTCAGGCTATGTAACATAAGATTAAACGCGTGCGCATCTCCATGACTGAACTCACCCTTGGCGAGAGAGTCAAGGATAGCCTTTAGATGGTGATCCTGCTGAAGGATATCTTGCGGATTGTATCCGCTGTTCAGTAAAGCCTTAGCTTCTTCCACGGTCTTGCCGAAAATAAAGATATTGTCATTTCCGACGTGTTCGGCGATTTCGACATTCGCACCATCCAGTGTTCCAATAGTGAGTGCGCCATTTAAGGCTAACTTCATATTGCCTGTACCGGAGGCTTCTTTACCTGCGGTAGAGATTTGCTCTGATACATCAGCCGCTGGGATCATCAGTTCCGCAGCGGAAACATTGTAATCGGGGATAAAAGCAATTTTGATGCGTTCACGGACGATTGGATCATGATTGATCTTTTCAGCGGCATGATTGATGGCCGAGATGATGTTTTTAGCCAGATAGTAACCGGGCGCTGCTTTGGCACCGAACAGGAAAACACGAGGATGAATATCTAAGGCCGGATTTTCCTGAATTTGCCGATAAAGTGACAAGATATGGAGCAGGTTCAGGTGTTGACGTTTGTATTCATGCAGACGTTTTATCTGAATATCGAAAATGGCGTTAGGATCAATTTTCAGCCCCATGACCTTATTGACATAGTTAGACAGGCGAATTTTGTTATCTTGCTTAACCGTGCGATAAGTTTCGCGGAAAGCTGAATCATCGGCATAAGATTCGATTTGTTCTAAGGCAGCCAGATCATTTACCCAATCATGGCCTAATGTTTGGTCAATTAATGAAGAGAGTGCAGGGTTACACTGTTTTAACCAACGACGAGGAGTGACACCATTAGTCACATTGTGGAATTTAGTTGGCCACAGTTGATGATACTCAGGGAACAGATCTGTCACGATCAAGGATGAATGCAGGGCTGCGACCCCGTTGACGGCAAAGCAGGCGACAACACACAGATTAGCCATTCTGACTTGATTGTCATGGATAACTGCCAATTTTTCCCAGATTTGTCGGTTATCAGGCCAAATTTGTTCCACGGTTGTTTTAAAGCGTCGGTTGATTTCCTGGATGATGCGATGATGGCGTGGCAGAAGTGCACTCATCAATTGTTCATCCCAACGTTCCAGGCCCTCTGGCAGCAAAGTATGGTTGGTATAGGCGAAAGTTTTTCCTGTGATTTCCCATGCGGTTTCCCAACTTAACTGGTATTCATCAAGCAGAAGACGCATCATTTCAGGGATTGCGATAGTGGGATGAGTATCATTAAGCTGGATAACTTCGTATTGTGCTAGCGCTTCTATTTTTCGCCCTGCCTGCTGATGGCGGCGCAGAATATCTGCCACGGCACAAGCACACTGGAAATATTGTTGCATCAGGCGCAGTCGTTTACCTGCCTGATGATTATCATTCGGGTAGAGAACTTTGGTCAGACTGGCGGCTTCAATGCCTTGTTGTTCGGCATGCAGGAACTGCCCGTCATTGAAAAGTGACAGATCAAAGGGGGTATCGTAGGTTGCCTGCCACAAACGAAGTGGTTGGGTTACCCCATTATTATACCCAATCACGGGTAAATCCCAGGCTTCACCAATCAGGCTAAATGCGGGAACCCAGGTTTCATGACCATCGGCCGTTGTCACGATTTCGCCACCAAAACTGACGCTGACTTTTAATTGCGTGTTATGGCGAAACCATGGGTAGGACTCGCGTTCCCAATTATCAGGTGTTTCAATTTGTTGCCCATTTTCAAAGGATTGGCGGAAAAGACCATATTGATAATTGAGACCATACCCGATAGCAGGTTGATTGAGCGTTGCCATTGAGTCGAGAAAACAGGCTGCTAGCCTTCCTAACCCACCATTGCCCAATGCGGGATCGGTTTCTTCTTCCAGCACGTCACTCAAAATGATGCCATTTTCTGCCAGATAAGACTGAATATCGTTATACCAACCAAGATTCAATAAATTGTTGGCTGTCAGTCGGCCTATCAGAAATTCCATCGAGATATAGTTCACGTGGCGTTGATTGTCAGAGGATGGATTGGCACGGTTTTGCTGATGGGATAGGGGGAGTAATTCTGATACGGCTGCGCTAATGGCCTGCCACCACTGATGTGGCGTCATTTCCTGAGCTGCGTTGAGACCGAAATATTGCCACTGGCGTGTGAGTGCGGCCTGAAATAAAGCGTTATCGAGTTTCGGGTTTTTATCTAATGTGGGTTCTTGATTTAATGTCGATGATTTTAATGTGGATAGTTGCATGGCGTTGCATCCTGTCACTGACTGAGGAAAGTTTAGATAATTATTTACAGGGATATGCTGAAGGTTAGTGGCTTGGGAAACATCATCCCGTGAAAATATTCGCAGGGAGGAGCGCAAGGGCGTAGCTATTTCTTTCGAGCTTTTTCGCAATTTCATAGAAAAATAGCAAGGTTGCACCCAAAGAATGTGACAAGGTGCAATTTAACACAATGAAATTAATCAACTTGTTTGCAAAAGATGGGCGTTTCTCTACATTTGTTGGTCGTAAAGGAATGTTAATGTGTAAGTGACTTAATCGTGTCAAACAGAATTCAGGTATCAGTTTTATTCGTTGCTTTTATTCATTGCGTGTGAGGGGAGAAATTTAATGCTTATCCCATCGAAACTCAGTCGCCCCCTTCGACTCAATAATATGGTTATGCGGGAGCGTCTGTTGGAAAAGTTCAATGAAATTCAGGATTATCGACTGGTATTGATAACCAGTCCCGCCGGGTATGGCAAAACGACCTTGATGTCACAATGGGCTGCCGGACAGGATCATCTAGGGTGGTATTCTCTTGATGATAGTGACAACCAGCCAGAACGTTTCGCGAGCTATCTGATTGCGGCCATTCAGCAGGCAACGCAGGGACACTGTGTGAAAAGTGAGATACTGGCCCAGAAACATCAATATGCCAGCTTATCTACACTGTTTGCGCAGTTATTTATTGAGCTTAACGAATGGCAGCAACCGATTTTTTTGGTGATTGATGATTATCATCTGATCGTGAATGGGATTATTCATGAAGCAATGCGCTTTTTTCTCCGCCACCAACCCGAAAATTTAACATTAGTGGTGCTATCACGCCATTTGCCCTCGTTGGGAATTGCCAACTTACGCGTGCGTGAACAGTTATTGGAGGTTGATAGTCAGCAGTTGGCTTTTGATTATCAGGAAACACAACAATTTTTTGCCAAGCGGTTAGCCAATCCATTGGAGCCTGAACACTGCGAACAGTTATGTAATGACGTAGCTGGGTGGGCAACGGCCTTGCAACTGATTGCCCTTTCTGCCCGTCAATCCGGTAATACGACTGAAAGTTCAGCAAAGCGCCTTGCGGGAATTAATGCCAGCCATCTTGCTGATTACCTTGTAGATGAAGTTTTAAACCGAGTAGATCAGAAGACGCGGAATTTCTTGTTGCATAGTTCTATCCTGCGCTCCATGAATGATGGGCTGATAACCTGCCTGACGGGAGAAGAAAACGGTCAGCAACGTCTGGAAGACATTGAGCGGCAGGGGTTGTTTATTCAGCGAATGGATGATTCTGGTGAGTGGTTCTGCTTTCACCCTTTGTTTGCTTCATTTCTTCGCCAACGTTGCCAATGGGAAATGGCGGCAAAATTGCCCGAATTACATCGAGCCGCCGTGCAAGGATGGCTGATGCAGGGATATCCCGGGGAGGCTATTCATCACGCCCTGGCAGCGGGAGATACTATTTTGTTACGGGATATTTTGTTGCAACATGCCTGGGAGTTATTTAACCACAGTAAACTTTCCCTGTTGGGAGAGTGTATGAATGCACTGCCGTATGAACAGCTGCTGGAAAGTCCTCGCCTGGTACTGTTGCAAGCGTGGCTGGCACAAAGCCAGCATCGCTACTATGAGGTCAATGCATTATTGAATCAGGCAGAGCAATCACTAAAGCAGAAGCAAATCGCCATCGAACCGGAATTGCTGGCAGAGTTTGATGCTCTGAGAGCCCAAGTGGCGATGAATGATGGACGGCCCGCCGATGCTGAGGCGTTGGCCGAAAAGGCGTTGGAGAACTTACTGCCAAATAATCAATATGGTCGTATTGTAGCGATGTCAGTAAAAGGGGAAGTATTGCATTGCAATGGTCAGTTGGTCAGTGCATTGACATTAATGAAGCAGACGGAGCAGCTTGCCCGCCTTTGTCATGTTTATCACTATGCTTTATGGGCGTTATTGCAACAAAGTGAAATTTTACTGGCACAAGGTTATTTGCAGGCGGCTTATGATACCCAATCCCATGCTTTTGATTTAATCCGTGAGCAGCATTTGGAACAGTTGCCAATGCATGAGTTTTTGCTGAGGATACGTTCACAACTTTTGTGGTGTTGGGCTAGAATTGATGACTCAGAAGAGGTGGCGCGTCAAGGGTTGGAAGTGTTGGACAATTACCAGCCACAGCAGCAATTACAATGTCTTACCCAACTGGCGAAATGTTCTTTGGTCCGGGGTAATATTGATAACGCTCGCCGTTACTTGACCCGTTGTGAAAATTTACTGAGTAATGGGCAGTATCACCGCGATTGGCGAACGAACACTGACGAGTTGCGAGTCATTATTTGGCAGACTTTAGAAGATAGTGATTCCTTGACTCAATGGTTGGTACAGGCAGAGCAACCAGAGAGCTTTTGTAACCATTTCAATCAAAATCAATGGCGCAATATTGCACGGGCTAAAATCTTACTGGATCAGCATGAGGAAGCTGAATCTATTCTGGTGAAACTGAATGAATATGCCAGAAAATTGGCATTGGTCAGCGATTTGAATCGTAATCTTCTGTTGTGTAATTTGCTTTATTGGCAGCTTGGACGTAAGGCTGAGGCTCAGGATGTGTTGATGGAAGCGTTGAATTTGGCTAACTGCACAGGGTTCATCAGCCATTTTGTTATTGAAGGTGAGTTGATGGCTTTGCAATTGCGCCAGCTTATCCAACTGAATATCTTGCCTGAAATGGAACAGCATAGAGCCCAGCGTATTCTCCGGGAAATCAATCGACAGCACCGGCATAAATTTGCCCATTTTGACGAAACGTTTGTAGAACAACTACTCACTCATCCAGACGTGCCTGAGCTTATCCGTAATAGTCCACTCACTCAGCGTGAATGGCAGGTGCTGGGGTTAATTTATTCTGGTTACAGTAACGATCAAATTGCGACAGAACTGGATGTGGCAGCAACCACGATAAAAACGCATATACGTAATTTATACCAAAAAATGGGAATTGCTCATCGACAAGAGGCCATTCAACAGGCCCGGAAATTAATGCGAATGATGGGATTGGGGGTTTAACTTGCTAATTTTTAAACGTGATTTTTTCTGTGTTTAATACATTTAATAAGTATTAATAAATAACTGTATGATTTTAAAAATTTAAATTAAATTTTAATTTTGCATAATGTTTTTTATGGCATTTATGTGATCGAAATAAAATTTTAATGAGCATAATCTAGTCTCATCACAGTCGGTATTTTTTGTTGTTAAACCTAACTTATTGTTTAATATAACTAATAGTGGTGAGTCATTATGGAAAATAGAAACCATCTTGAAAGCATGCTTTCTCGTTTTATTGGTCATGGCCCTTACTTGATCATTGATGGTGAAACATATATTGATGCGGCATCGGGAACGTTTAATTTGCCGCTCGGCTATACGAATGATCGGATTACAGAAAAACTCAAACAACAGATTGATAGATGTACCCATTTGAGTTCGGCTTATACCCGTGAAATGTCACAATATATTTTGAGTAAATTAATTAAATATACACCTGAAGGCGTCGATCGCATCTGGTTGCGAGATGTTTCTGGATCGGGTGCGGTTGAATGTGCTATCCGCATAGCACAAAAATCAACGGGACGCTCAGGCGTTATTTCACTCTTTCTTGCACATCATGGACAATCTCTTGCAACCGCACAAATTTCTGGCAATGCATTCAGGATTAAAGACTTCCATATCAATATTGATGGTTCAATAAAAATTCCTACGCCAGCCAGTGTCTTGGCAGGGCAATCACAGCCGAGTGAAGAACAATTTGTCGATTTAGAACAATTTATTCAATTAGGCTCTAATGACAATATTGCCTGTCTGATTATTGAACCGATTCAGGGAAATGGCGGCAACATGGTTTTCCCTGTGGCTTTCTACCGGAAACTCAGAGAAATCTGTCGTCAGCATGGCATCATCATTATCGCGGATGAAGTACAAACAGGTTTTGGTCGCACTGGTACGTTCTTCGCATCGACGGGTTATGCCAAAGAGCTGGAGCCAGATATCATCGTTTTCGCCAAAGGAGCGGGGGGTATCGGTATTCCAACGGGGGGGGTGTTGATGCATCATTCACTGGATATCCTGGAATCATTCGAACATTCCAGTACGTCTGGTGCTAATCCGCTCTCTTTGGTCGCCCTCAACGAAATTATCGATATTATTGAAGATGATCACGTTTTGGAAAATGTGCAACAAAATGAAGCCCATCTGCGTGATGGTTTGTTGAAATTACAGGAGCGGTATCCAGAGATCACAGGAGTGAGAGGGGTGGGGTATATGTATGGCTTTGACACACCAAACCCAGATTTTGCCGCGCAGGTGATCGCGACGGCTAACCGCCATCATTTGATCTTGCGTGGTTCCCGTTATGGTAAAGGCAGGGCAATCAAAGTGCGTCCTCCACTGATTTGCACACAGGAACATTTGGCAGAAATTCTCCATAAACTGGATCTGACGTTCTCAGAATTAACGACCCGCGCACAAGTACGTACGGAGGCTGTATCATGTTAGCACTTAAATATCATCAAACTTGGGATGTTGAAATCCAGCAAGTTGAACCTTTGTCTTGTATTGAACCCGATGATGTTGTTGTTGACATTGCAGTGTGTGGTATTTGTGGCACGGATGTGGGAATTATCACAGGTGCTTATCCTGTTGCTATTCCGGGCACCACTTTGGGGCATGAAACCACTGGCGTGGTATCCCAAATTGGCAGCGGTGTTACTCAATTTCAGGCGGGGGATCGTGTTGTCGTCAACCCGACTTACTTTTGTGGGCATTGCCGGATGTGTCAGACTGGCAGCCCTAACCATTGTGAGAGAAAACTGGGAACAGAAGCTGGGGTTTCCTATGATGGCGCTTTCGCAGGGCAATATTTGGCAAAAGAAAATTTGCTTATCAAGCTGGATGATCATGTCAGTATGGAGGAGGCTTCATTGACTGAACCACTAAGCTGCACAATAACCGGCGTGGATAAGCTTGGGATCACTCACACGAATATTCGTGCGGCAGTGGCAGGTGCTGGCCCGATGGGGATGCTGTACATTTGGGCGCTGCATGAGCGGGGCGTAAAAGCCTTTATGGTTGAAAAGAATGAAAACCGAATTCAGTTTGCAAGAAATAATTTGCCACCGGAATGCCAGTTGTATTCTGACTTTAATGAAGCATTAATGCAGGAATATGGTGATACGTCAGCCCTGATTGATTTATGTGTGGATACAACGGGGCAGTTGACTGAATATATTTTTGATCATCTGGCACCGGGTGGAAAATTATTAAATGTTGCCCTGAAAGATAAACAGGCCAATTTGGACATTATGAAAATTGCAGATAAAAGTCTTTCAGTCATAGGCTCCATTGATTCGCTGAATAATAGTTTTGAACGTGCCTATACTATGATCCGTGACGGCGCAATCCCTGTTAAGCGTTTTATCAGCCAGATTTTTGATTTCAAAGATTACCAACAGGCTTTTCTTACTGTCGGTTGTGATATTGCATCGAAAACGCAAGTTCCTCTCAATACACCAAACTGTAAGGTATTAATTCGTATTTCTGACCTAAAATAAGTGAATATTTTGAAGGACGATGGCGATGAATAGATGTAATGTCATTTTTGATATCGACGGTGTTATTGTCGATAGTGAACAACTGCATTTTGACGTATTGCTTGATGTATTAGGTAATGAATCAGGTAACGTATTGGAAGAACAGACACATATTCAATTAAGTGATATCCAACCTCAGCAATTGATTGGGCTAAGTCTGGCGGAAACCTTAAATAAGGTTGGTCTTCCGCCATCAATGCAACAAGACATTACCGAAAAAATCATTTTGCATTATCAAGAAAAATTGTCTGCGCATTATTTGCGGCCGGGGATCACTGATTTGATTGCGGCTTTGCAACAAAATGGTACTAACTTTGGGTTTGTTTCCACTGCGCCGCGCAATGTGTGTTTGGCCAATCTTAGTTTGTTGGATCTCCATGAACCACCTGTTTTGATTTCTGGCGATGATGTGGAAAGAACTAAACCCTTCCCTGATCCTTATTTGGCTATGCTGAAATTGAAAAAGATGGATGTTCAGCAAACGTTGGTGATTGAAGATACCGATTTGGGGATTGCGGCGGCAAAGCAGGCGGGTATTGCGTGGATATATGCCTGGCCTCATGCATTGTCGGTAGCAGAGCAGTATGAGCAGGCTTCCCGTGTTATTGAGAAGCTAACGGATATTCCCCAGTTTTCAGGAATAAATATAAAGTGATTTTTTATTGAAGACCCATAATTGATGCCTTCTGCCAGTTCCGGCGGAAGGCATTGTTTAAAAGGTATGGTTTAAAAGATATGGTTTTTTGAAGGATATTGATTGGAGGATTCAAATTGTCTGAGGAATATACAGTTTCTTCAATAAAGCAGCCTGTTATAGCAACGCGCGTTTCATTTTTTATTGCGGGATTCAGTATTGCCAGTTGGGCACCGCTGATCCCATTGGTAAAGGAACGGTTTGGGCTGGATGATGGTTCAATGGGGCTTCTGATACTGGTGTTTGGTATCGGTTCTTTTATTATGATGCCAATAGCGGGAATGTTGGCAACTCGCTTTGGCTGCCGAAAGATTTTTACCTTTTTCGCATTATTGGCTATTTTAATATTGCCGGGGCTAAATGTGCTCTCTACCCCATTGACACTGGCTTGCGCTTTGTTTGTATTTGGTATGGGAATTGGGGCGACAGATGTGGTGATCAATATCCATGCGGTTAATATTGAGAAAAGAGTCCACCAACCAATTATGTCGGGCTTTCATGCATTGTTCAGCCTGGGGGGAATTGCGGGAGCGGGTACGGTCAGCTTATTGTTGTTTTTGGGGATCTCGCCATTTCAGGCCACCATTGTCGTAGTGGCGCTTGTTATTCTGCTATTGTTGCCAACGTGGAATGGTATGCTGGATAACGCCGAAACAGAAGAAACGCCCTTTTTTGCCTTACCTCGCGGCATTGTTATCCTGATTGGTTCGCTTTGTTTTGTGGTTTACCTGATGGAAGGCTCCATGTTGGATTGGAGCGGGATCTTATTAAGTAGTGTGCATAACATGAATAGTCATCAGGCGGGTTTTGGCTATACGCTGTTTGCCATTACCATGACGGCGGGACGATTTTTAGGTGACAAGATCATTGCGGCATGTGGATATCGACGCGTATTTTTAGGTAGTGCGATTTTGGCGTCGTCAGGGTTTGTGCTGATCTATCTGGCAACCAGCCCAATTCAGTTGGGCATTTCTTTCCTGATGATAGGTGCGGGATTATCCAATTTGGCGCCGATGTTTTTCACCGCTTCAGGTCAGCAGAAAGTGATGCCTGATGCGTTAGCAGTTTCTGCCGTTTCTACGATGGGATATTCAGGGATTTTACTTGGGCCGGCAATTATTGGTGGTTTGGCTCATCTGGTAACATTACATGGTGCTTTTGCTTGTATAGCTGTGCTTTCCCTTTCATTGTTAGCGGGATATGGTTTGGTTAATCCCACCAGGAAATAACAGGGTAAATATTGATGAATTTGCAGCAATGCTATTGGTTGAATGAACCTGCTTTATGGCGGTGTCAGGATAATGAACTTCATGTCACGACAGACAATAAAACCGATTTCTGGCGTGATACATGGTATGGTTTTCAGCGTCATAGTGGTCATGTATTTGGTGGCTATATTGATGATTTTAAACTTGAAGAAGGTTTTACCTTCCAGTTTTGTATCGAAGGCCAGTTTGAACAATTATATGATCAGGCTGGTGTGATGTTATTGGTGGATGAGCAACATTGGCTAAAAGCGGGCGTTGAACATTCTGATGGTCAGGCAACCATCGGCAGTGTATTGACAAATGGATGTTCGGACTGGGCCATGGGGATTTTTCCCGGTACTCCGGAGAAATTCTGGTTACGGCTGACTTACCATGATGGGGCTATCCGGTTGCAGTATTCCACGGATGGCGTGATATGGCCGTTACTGCGATTGTCCCCTTTTGCCGTTGGCAATCAGCGGATTTTTGTCGGGGCGATGTGCTGCTCACCAGAACGTGAAGGCTTACAGGTGAGGTTTTCAGAATTTAGTCTCACGTCATCGTTGAAAAAGCACCTGCATGATTTAAGTTAGCTCTCTACTAATCATAACCATTAATGTGCATGTTCCTGCACATTAATGGTTCTTTTACCTATTATGATTCTATTTTTGCGCATTATAAGCAGGTATGCCGCGATTGCAGCATACCCAAATAAAAACTGTCTACCAAAAATTATCGACCTAAATAATTGTCCCAATCTTTCCAGACGGGCTGTAAACCCGATTTAATCAACGCTTTGGCGACCTGAAAAACAGAACGATTGTCGTGGGGAGCGAATTGTTCCAATTCGTGGTGTCCATCGGCATAACCGCCCGGCTGGGTTTTTGAACCTGCACTGATATTGTTGATCGCAAAAGGAACAACGTGATCACGAAAAAAGGGTGATTCACGGGTAGACAGAGACAGCTCTACATCCGGTGCCAATAGGCGGAAAGCGCAAATCAGTTGTACCAGTTCGGCTTCATTCATTAAAGAAGCGGGTTCTATACCGCCTGCACAGGGACGTAGTCGAGGAAAAGAGAGGGAATAACGGCTTTTCCAGAACTGTTTTTGCAGGAAAAAGAGGTGTTCAGCCACCATATAACAATCTGTTCGCCAATGGTGGGATAGCCCAATCAAAGCGCCTAGTCCAATCTTGTCAATTCCCGCTCGACCAAGGCGTTCCGGTGTTTCCAGTCGCCAGTGGAAATCCTGCTTTTTGCCTTTCAGATGATGCAGTTGATAGCTGGGTTGATGGTAGGTTTCCTGATAGACCATCACGCCATCCAATCCCAATGTTTTCAGTTCAGCATATTCTTCTTGCGCCAGTGGCTGAACTTCCATTGAGACAGAGCTGAAATGGCGGCGGATCAGGGGAAGATAGCGACGAAAATAAGCCATGCCAACTTTATTTTGGTGTTCTCCGGTCACCAGCAGAATATGCTCAAATCCCCGTTTTTTCAGCGCAAGACATTCTGCCTCAATCTCCTGTTCATTGAGGGTCTTGCGCTTAATGTGATTGCTCATGGAAAAACCACAATAAGTGCAGTTGTTGGCACACAGATTGGAAAGATAGAGTGGGATAAAAAATCCCACGGTATGACCAAAACGTTGGCGAGTCAGTTGTTGTGCGCGTTGGGCGAGCGGTTCAAGATAAGGCAGGGCCGCAGGGGAGAGCAGGGCCATAAAGTCATCCAACGTCAAGCGAGTACTGTTTAGTGCCTGTTCAATGTCCCGCGATGTTTTACTGTTGATGTGTAAGGTGATGTCATCCCAATCCAGTTGTTGCCAGCGTTGGCTGAATGTTCGGTTTGTCATAATACCCCCAGAAAATCGGTCAGGGGGCTGGAAGCCTCAGCATAAGATTTCTGGCTTGCTACGCCTGCCTGATGTGAAAGTTCGCCAGCTTCAATGGCCGTTTTGAATGCCTGTGCCATTTTAACGGGATGGCGGGCAACCGCGATGGCGGTATTCACCAGCACAGCATCCGCCCCCATTTCGATAGCGGCCAGCGCATGGCTCGGTGCGCCGATCCCGGCATCCACCACCACGGGCACGTTAGCCTGTTCGATGATGATTTGTAGAAAATCGCGGGTCAGTAACCCCTTATTTGAACCGATAGGGGCACCCAATGGCATCACGGCAGCACAGCCGACTTCTTCCAGGCGGCGGCACAGGACAGGATCCGCGCCACAATAGGGTAGAACGATAAATCCTTCTTTGACTAGCTGTTCCGCTCCTTTTAAGGTTTCAACCGGATCGGGCAGCAGGTATTTTACATCGGGGTGGATCTCCAATTTAATCCAGTGAGTTCCCAACGCTTCCCGTGCGAGTCGAGCGGCGAAGATCGCTTCCTCCGCAGTTTTAGCGCCAGAAGTATTGGGTAGCAGTCTGACACCTAACTGTTGCAGTGGGGCAAGAATGCCATCGTCATTATTGCCGTGGAGATCGATGCGTTTCATTGCCATGGTGACCAATTGGCTGCCAGAAGCACGGATCGCGTCGATCATTAATTTTGCATTGGCAAATTTACCTGTTCCGGTAAATAGGCGGGACTGGAAGGTGGTATCTGCAATTTTTAACATAAAATTAACCTCCGACAATATCAGCCACCCGCAATGGCCTGAAACAGCAAGATAGTGTCCCCGTCATTAATCTGATGGGTTTGCCATTCTGAACGCGGAATAATGGTTTGATTGATAGCCAAAGCAGTACCTGATTGCGGGCGTTCTATCGGTTCCAGCAATTGATGTTCCAGAAATTGTTGCACTGTCATGGGGGCACTCAGTGTCATGGGTTGATCGTTGACGATAATGTTCATGCGACCTCTTTTCCTAACCGCTTTTTATCGGTTTGTCTGGTAGCACCACAAATTGGGCACTGTGATGAACGGGTAAGCTGTAATGTGCTCCAGCTTTGCTGCTTGCCATCAAACAGCCGGAGTTTTCCGTTTAAGGGAGAAGAAAGACCTGTCAGCATTTTTATGGCTTCCAATGATTGCAAGGTGCCGATGATCCCAACGATAGGGCCTAAGATACCGGCTGTCCGACAATTTCGGTGAGGTTCTTCTTGATTAGGATAGAGGCAGGCATAGCAACCGTGCTGGTAGGGAGGAGTCAATACCATTAATTGTCCACTAAAACCGACGGCACTGCCGCTGATGAGAGGTTTATTTTCTGCAATACAGGCGGCATTGATGGCATGGCGAGTTGCCATATTGTCGCAGCAATCCAAGACCAAATCGACTTGGCTGACAGCGTTAACCAAAGATTTGCGATCTTGCCGTTCAGTAAGTGCAGTGATATGGATTTGTGGGTTTAGTTCAGCCAGTTGTTTTGCGGCTAATTGGGCTTTGTTGGCAGGAATATCTGCGCTGCGATAGATAATTTGGCGTTGCAGGTTTGAGATATGCAACGTGTCATCATCTGCCAGATAAAGGTTTCCTACCCCTGCGGCCGCGAGATAGAGCGCAGCCGGCGATCCTAATCCCCCCAAACCGACAACCAGCACTTTGCTGGCTTTTAATTTCTCTTGTCCTCCGGGACCAATGTCTTCCAGCAGTAATTGGCGGCTGTAACGCATAAATTCTTGATCGTTTAACATAAAAGCCCCCGATCTTGATACTCAACCAGATGAAGCAATCTGGCTGTTGTCTGCCGCCAATCTTTCGCTTTTGTAATCGCACTGACCAGTGCCACGCCACCGACTCCCGTTGCCACCACCTCCGGCACCCTCTCCAGTGAAATACCGCCAATGGCGACGGTAGGATATTCTGGGGTGATCTCCACCTGATGTTTGAGTGCTTCAAGGCCCTGTGGTGATGAGGGCATCTCTTTCGTGGTAGTGGGAAAAATATGCCCTAGTGCAATATAAGAGGGGCGCAGGGATTTTGCCCGCGCCAGTTCTTGTTGATCGTGGGTAGAAATGCCCAGACGCAATCCGGCTTGCTGGATGGCATGGAGATCCGCGATGTCGAGATCTTCCTGTCCCAAATGAACGCCATAGGCCTGATGTTTAATGGCCAGACGCCAATAATCATTAATGAATAATCGGGCATGATAGTGGCGACCGAGCGCAATGGCGAACTGAATATCTTTCTCTGCCTGTTCTTCCGGCTGGTCTTTGATGCGCAATTGCAGGGTTTTGACGCCGACTGCCAGTAAACGCTCAATCCACGTCAGGGAATCCACCACCGGATAAAGCCCCAATCGGTGCATTGTTGGGGCAAAGGGGGCAAAGGGGGCTTGTGGAAGCGTTGAGGTATCAGGCTGATTTTTCATGCGTCACCTCCTCCGCACTGTGATAGAGTTCGCTGCCACGGGAACGGAAGGCTTCTGACATCTGTTCCATACCCGCTTCCTGTTCCAGTTTTGCTGCATAATCGCGCACATCCTGGGTGATTTTCATTGAGCAGAATTTTGGCCCGCACATGGAACAGAAGTGGGCAACTTTGCCGGATTCCTGCGGTAAGGTTTCATCGTGATAGGCGCGGGCGGTGTCAGGATCAAGTGCCAGATTGAATTGATCTTCCCAGCGGAATTCAAACCGCGCCTTTGACATCGCATTGTCACGGATTTGTGCGCCCGGATGGCCTTTGGCGAGATCTGCCGCATGGGCTGCGATTTTGTAAGTAATCAGGCCTTGTTTGACATCCTCTTTATTGGGCAGCCCGAGGTGTTCTTTGGGCGTGACATAACACAGCATGGCACAGCCAAACCAGCCAATCATGGCAGCGCCGATGCCAGAGGTGAAATGGTCATAACCTGGGGCGATATCGGTCGTCAATGGTCCCAGAGTATAAAATGGGGCTTCATGGCAGTGTTCCAGTTCTTCCGTCATATTACGGCGGATCAGTTGCATTGGGATATGCCCGGGTCCTTCAATCATGACCTGAGCATCGTACTCCCATGCGATCCTGGTCAGCTCGCCAAGAGTATACAATTCTGCGAATTGGGCTTCATCATTGGCATCCTGAATTGAGCCAGGACGCAACCCATCCCCCAAAGAGAGGGAGACGTCATAGGCCGCACAAATTTCACAGATTTCGCGGAAGTGGGTGTAGAGGAAATTTTCTTGGTGATGGGAAAGGCACCACTTCGCCATAATTGAGCCGCCACGGGAAACAATACCGGTCAGGCGTTTGGCGGTCATCGGGACATAACGTAGCAGCACGCCAGCATGAATAGTGAAATAATCCACGCCTTGTTCGGCCTGTTCCAGCAAGGTATCGCGGAACATTTCCCATGTCAGGTTTTCTGCGATGCCGTTGACCTTTTCCAGTGCCTGATAAATCGGCACAGTACCAATGGGAACCGGGCTATTGCGTAGTATCCATTCGCGGGTTTCGTGGATGTAGCGTCCGGTGGAGAGATCCATCACGGTATCTGCGCCCCAGCGGGTAGACCAGATCAGTTTTTCCACCTCTTCTTCAATAGAGGAGGTGACGGAGGAGTTACCGATATTGGCATTCACTTTCACCAGGAAATTGCGACCAATAATCATCGGTTCAGATTCAGGATGATTAATGTTGGCGGGAATAATCGCACGGCCGGCAGCAACTTCCTGACGGACAAATTCGGCTGTGATGTTTTCCGGTAAGTTGGCACCGAAACTTTGCCCTGCATGTTGCTGGCGCAAGACTTCACTGCGAATGCGCTCGCGCCCCATATTTTCACGCAAGGCGATAAATTCCATTTCTGGTGTGATGATCCCCTGACGTGCATAGTGCAATTGGGTGACACACTTGCCCTGCCTGGATTTCAGTGGATGTGGACGATGGTGAAAGCGCAGGTGATCCAATCCGGCATCAGCAAGGCGTTGTTGGGTAAAATCAGAACTGAGGGCTGAAACCGGTTCGGTATCATTGCGTTCATCAATCCACGGCTGGCGGATCTTAGGTAAACCCTTCCTTACATCCAGTATGGCAGCAGGATCGCCATAAGAGCCGGAAGTGTCATAAACCGGGACAGGTTCGTTTGCCTCAAATTGGGGATTTTCTTTCGTGCCCCCAATGAATGTGGGAGAAAGTTGGATTTCACGCATAGGAACCTGAATATCTTGGCGTGAGCCTTCAAGGTAAATGCGCTTTGAATTGGGAAATGTGACCCCTTGAACGGAATGGATAAATGCTTGTGCCGCATCTCTTTGAACCTTACGTGGCCTCGCTGGATGGGCTTTAGGCGAGATATCAGCCGTTGGAATAACCGTATTCGAAATAACGATATTGTTGGACTTAGACATAGCAAATTCCTGACTGTGTTATCGCCTGTCTCATTGTTGATCAGGCTTAAGTTGAGAAAATTGCTTGTCTGGAGCTCGCAGGGAGTAATGGTTGGGGCTGATTGGTATTTGTACATGATTGCATAAATGTACAAAATACTGGCAGCGGAGTGATTACTCTTGTTCCCTTCGCGGGTATTAGCCCGATCAGGTTCTGCGGATCCCGAATTAACGGTCTCAGCCTGTGTCCATCGTGATATACGTTGAACGCTAGGCACTCCGACAAGAAAAAACACCCCAAAGTATAAAGGGGATTGTGAAAACTACAACCCCGTTTTTGGGCGCATTTGTTTTGACATTACTGTGACGCCTATTTAAGAAGAGTATTCACCAGTGCGGTTACTATAACGAGATTGAAGACGTCATAAATCACATAACCCATGATGGAACAGATTATGCAACAAAAACTGACAGGTAGAGAACAAGGCTGGTGGATTGTCAGTCTTGAGAATCGGGTTTGGCTACCACAAGGAGAGTTACCTTTAGGTACGGCCGGTCAATGGTCATTGCAAGGCCATATGGCAAAACCCATCGGTGAGTGGTTGGGGGAGACGGTCTGGTTAGTTCGTCAGAAAATGGTTTCAGATATGTCCTCTCCCCGTTTAATTGCTGATCGGGATGCTAAGTTATTTCAGTTGGTTGGGCGTGGTGTTCAATTGGCTGAGTTTTATCGTTCACATCACTATTGTGGTTACTGTGGTCATGAGATGCAGCATAGCCAGCGTGAATGGGCTTGTTTGTGCCACCACTGTCACGAACATTACTATCCACAAATTGCGCCCAGCATCATTGTCGGTATTCGCCGTGATGACCATATCTTGCTGGCACAACACCAGCGTCACCGCAATGGGGTCCATACCGTGCTGGCCGGTTTTGTTGAAGTGGGGGAAACGCTGGAGGAGACTGTGCATCGTGAAGTGATGGAAGAGAGCGGAATTACGATCCGTAATTTGCGTTATGTCGCCTCCCAGCCATGGCCTTTCCCGAATTCATTGATGGTAGGCTTTCTGGCCGATTATGAGAGCGGTGAAATCAATATTGACCCCGCTGAACTGATCAGTGCAGATTGGCACCGTTATGATAATCTTCCCTTGATTCCTCCTCCTGATACGATTGCTCGCCGTTTAATTGAAGATACGGTGGCGTTATGTCGTCATCAGTAATCATCACGTTATGGGAGGTTATGCCAGAAGTTCAATTTCAGGCATGTTAAACTGCGCCAGTTTTTTCGTGTGTTTGTCGTGCATAAATTAATCAAGGGAGCTTGTCATGAATGAGTTGAAAAACGACCGCTATCTGCGTGCCTTATTGCGTCAGCCCGTCGATATCACCCCGGTATGGATGATGCGTCAGGCCGGTCGATATTTACCTGAATATAAAGCTACGCGTCAGGCGGCGGGAGATTTCATCTCGTTATGTAAAAACACCGAATTGGCTTGTGAAGTGACTCTCCAGCCCTTACGCCGCTTTCCGCTGGATGCCGCTATCCTGTTTTCTGATATTTTGACTATTCCTGATGCGATGGGATTAGGGCTGTATTTTGAAACGGGAGAAGGGCCACGTTTTCATTCTCCGATTCAGAATCATGCTGATGTAGAAAAATTGCCTGAGCCTGATCCCGAACTGGAGTTAGGCTATGTTATGGATGCCGTGCGGGCTATTCGTAAGGCATTGGCAGGACAAGTGCCTTTGATCGGGTTTTCTGGTAGCCCGTGGACATTGGCCACATATATGGTTGAAGGCGGAAGCAGTAAGGCTTTCACCAAAATTAAGGCCATGATGTATGCGGAGCCTGCTACATTGCATATGTTACTGGATAAATTGGCAAACAGCGTTATTTTATATCTGAATGCGCAAATAAAAGCTGGCGCTCAATCTGTCATGATTTTCGATACCTGGGGTGGGGTTTTGTCTCATCGAGATTATCTGGCGTTTTCCCTGCAATACATGCATAAAATTGTTGATGGATTGATCCGCGAACATGAAGGCCGTCGTGTGCCTGTGACCCTGTTTACCAAAGGGGGAGGGCAGTGGCTTGAAGCGATGGCGGCGACAGGATGTGATGCGCTTGGTTTGGATTGGACAACGAATATGGCTGATGCGCGTCGGCGCGTTGGAGATAAGGTCGCCTTGCAGGGTAATATGGACCCGTCCATGTTATATGCCCCGCCAGCACGAATTGAAGAAGAAGTGTCGACAATTTTACAAGATTTTGGTGTGGGCAGTGGGCATGTTTTCAATTTGGGGCACGGTATTCATCAGGATGTTCCGCCAGAACACGCAGGCGCATTCGTTGAAGCAGTACATCGGCTTTCAGTAAAATACCATCAATGATTCTATGATTGATACAAAGGCATTACGTCAGGAACAGATAGAGAAATCACGGCTGGTTATCCGCCATGATGCTTTTTCTGGGGCTTTCACGCCAGATTTTACGCCGAAGTTCATTGCGGGTGCTGATGTTGGGTTTGAAAAAAGCGGTACGGTAACCCGTGCCGCCATTGCGGTATTGCAATATCCTTCACTGGAATTGGTTGAATACCAAATTGCCAGAATTGATACGATACTTCCCTATATCCCCGGTTTACTCTCATTTCGTGAATATCCTGCACTGATAGCTGCATGGCAAAAATTAAGTTTGCGGCCTGATTTGGTGATGGTGGATGGTCAGGGCATTGCCCATCCTCGGCGTTTTGGTATCGCCAGCCATTTTGGGGTCTTCGTGGATGTTCCCACCATTGGGGTGGCAAAAAGCCGTTTGTGTGGTGAACATGCGCAGGTAGGAGAGGTTCTGGGTGATCGTCAGCCACTGATGGATCACGGTGAACAGATTGGTGTCGTATTGAGAAGCAAAAAAAGATGCAATCCGCTCTATATTTCCCCTGGACACAAGATCAGTATTGATAGTGCGGTCTTTTGGGTTGAGCAGTGTATGGGGGGATATAAACTGCCTGAACCCACCCGTTGGGCGGACGGGATTGCCTCAAATAGGTTATTTTTTAAGCAAACAATGCAGAAAAATCTATAATTGTGGCGGAAAAGTGTGGATATTCTTGATTTTCAGGTAAACTTCGACGCAAATTAGGCATTATGAGTAACGACCAATGTTAAGAAACCCGATCCATCTGCGGTTGGAGAAACTCGAAAGTTGGCAACATTTGACTTTTATGGCTAGTCTATGTGAGCGGATGTATCCAAATTATCAGGCATTTTGTCTCCAAAGCAGATTTGCAGACCCTGTACAATATCGCCGCATTCTGGATCTTGTGTGGGAAATTTTGGTCGTTAAAGATGTAAAAGTGAATTTTGATAATCAGCTGGAAAAATTGGAAGCCATTATCCCATCATCGGAAGATTATGATATTTATGGTGTGTATCCGGCGATTGATGCGTGCATTGCATTGAGTGAAGTCATTCATTCTCGTCTGAGTGGCTCGACGTTAGAACATGCAATAGCCGTCAGTGAAACATCCATCCGTACTGTTGCTATGCTGGAAATGACGCAGGCCGGTAGAGAAATGACCAAGGATGAGTTAAAAGTATTACCTGCCATTGAGGAAGAATGGGACATTCAATGGGAGATTTACCGTTTGTTGGCAGATTGCGAAGAACGGGACATCGAATTAATTAAAGGATTAAGGACTGATCTCCGTGAGGCGGAAGTCAGCAATATCGGCATAAATTTGGCGCAATAACTTATAAAACGTGACTTAGTGCTTGATTTGCCGTATTTAAAGTCTTCACATTTGCCCTCACTCTGTTCTACATTGGAGGGCGAAAAGAAGTGGCTATCGGTGCGTGTATGCAGGGGTGCTGTCAAATCGGCATATCCGTCGCACTCGATGCTTTGCAAACGATAAACACACTGTAAGGATAATCTATGAATAAGACTGAATTAGTTGATGCAATTGCAGCAGGCGCAGACCTGACCAAAATCCAGGCTAAAGCTGCTCTGGAATCAACTCTGAATGCAATCACTGAATCTCTGAAAAATGGTGATGCAGTGCAGCTGGTAGGCTTTGGTACTTTCAAAGTTAATCATCGTGCAGAGCGTACTGGTCGTAACCCACAGACTGGTAAAGAAATTAAAATCGCAGCAGCAAACGTGCCTGCTTTTTCCGCTGGTAAAGCACTGAAAGACGCAGTTAAGTAATCGAATTGCGAAAAAAAATAAGAGGGGCAAATAAACCCCTTTTGTTGATTCTACAGGGGCTGTTAGCATTAGGGTTCATCTCTTTGCTCAGCGCCTGTTCGATTCAGCCAACAACACCTCTTTTCAGCGCCAGTGGTTTTGTGACTGATAACGGCGTGATTCGTTTATGGCGTTTAAACGATCAAAACAGTAAACCTCAGGTTATCATGAGTGTTTACAGCCCCTACCACAATAAAGCTCCCCATAATAAAGACACCGTTGTGACTTTCTACGAATATCGTCATGGCAGTTTGTGGCAAATTCGCCGCAATGTGTTTGATAATCCGCCCATCGCAGAGACATTACGTATCTCCCAAGATAATTCTGTCATTTTTATGCTACGGCAATTGCAAAAAAGCAATGAACCGTTGTCCGATGATGATGTGGCTCGTCTGAAATTTGATGCTAAACAGATAGAAAAAATCAGTGATACTTTAATTGCAGATAAGGTTAAGTTGCTACAAGGGCATTGGCAGAATGGGCGAGTTACCACCTGTTTAGGAAAACAATTATTCATTGAATTTGAGCCTCACGCACAGAGATGGCTCGAAGAAAGGCAAAGCAATCGTTCCGGTTTACTGACTATTGCATGGTTGGATTCGCCTGAAGGCAAAAAGTTATTATTGGTCGCCAATGATGATTTTTGTCGTTGGGAACCGACGAAAGATAAACTGTAATTCTGTTCCTTCCGCCGGCTTAGCTTGAGCTATTTCAAACGGGCAATGGCTCGGTAGCCAATATCTTTACGATAAAAGCCCCCTTCCCAGTTAATTTGTTCGGCTTTCAGATAAGCTTTTTTCTGGGCGTCTGCAATATCGCGGCCTAAGGCAGTCACACATAAGACACGTCCGCCCGCGGTGATAATATTTTCATCCTTAAGGGCTGTCCCTGCGTGGAAGACTTTTTCATTGATGTCAGATTCATCGGCATCAGGCTTATCTAATCCACTGATAACGTCACCTTTGGTATAACTGGCCGGATAACCGCCCGCCGCCAGTACGACGCCTAAGGCAGGGCGTTCGTCCCATACAGAGGTTTTTTCACCCAACTGACCTTTGGCTCCGGCAAGACACAGTTCGACCAAATCAGAACGTAGACGCATCATGATAGGTTGGGTTTCGGGATCACCAAATCGACAGTTAAATTCGATCACTTTCGATTCACCCTGTTTATCAATCATCAATCCCGCATAAAGAAAACCCACATAGGTATGGCCTTCAGCCGCCATTCCTTTCACGGTAGGGTAAATGATTTTTTCCATCACTCGTTGGTGGATCTCATCCGTGACGACCGGCGCGGGGGAGTAAGCCCCCATTCCTCCGGTGTTCGGCCCTGTATCGCCGTCACCTACGCGCTTGTGATCTTGACTGGTTGCCATAGGAACCACGTTTTTGCCATCCACCATGACAATAAAACTGGCTTCTTCGCCTGCCAGAAATTCTTCAATGACAATACGATGCCCGGCATTACCAAATGCATTACCTGCCAGCATATCTTTGACAGCGCTTTGTGCTTCATCCAGGGTTGTGGCAACGACTACACCTTTACCGGCAGCCAAACCGTCAGCTTTGATAACGACTGGAGCGCCTACTTTTTCCAGATAAGCCAGTGCGGGTTCAATTTCGGTGAAATTTTGGTAGGCCGCTGTAGGGATATGATGGCGGGCAAGGAAATCTTTGGTGAAAGCTTTGGAACCCTCCAATTGAGCAGCCGCTTTTGTCGGGCCAAAAATCGTCAGACCTGCCTGTTGGAAAGCATCAACTACACCGATAACCAGTGGCGCTTCAGGCCCAACAATGGTCAGGCCAATATCATGATTTTGGGCAAATGCCAGCAACCCTTCAATATCTGTCGCGGCAATGTTCACATTTTCTAAATGAGCTTCCAATGCGGTGCCCGCATTACCTGGTGCGACATAAACTTTGTTTGCCAGAGGGGATTGCGCTGCTTTCCAGGCTAATGCATGTTCTCTTCCGCCACTGCCAATAACCAATATGTTCATCTGAGTCTCCTATTAATAAGACATAAATTGTTAATGGCGAAAATGGCGCATGCCAGTGAAAATCATGGCGATACCGTGTTCATCGGCAGCGGCAATCACTTCATCATCACGAATGGAACCACCGGGTTGGATAATACAGCTCACCCCTACAGCGGCTGCGGCATCAATACCATCACGGAATGGGAAAAAGGCATCTGAAGCCATGGCGCAGCCCTGAACTTCCAATCCTTCATCGGCTGCCTTAATACCAGCGATTTTGGCAGAGTAAACACGGCTCATTTGTCCGGCGCCAATACCCACGGTCATATTATCCTTAGCATAAACAATCGCATTGGATTTGACGAACTTAGCGACTTTCCAGCAGAACAGGGCATCTTGCCTCTCTTGTTCCGTTGGCTGACGTTGGGATACAACAACCTGGTTATCTTCTGTCACCATACCTAAATCGCGATCTTGTACGAGTAAACCGCCGTTGACACGTTTGAAATCCAAGCTGGCAACGGGCGAATGCCATTCGCCGCACACCAAAACGCGAACATTTTGTTTTGTTGCCAGAATCGGCAGCGCTGCTTCACTCACAGAAGGCGCAATGATGACTTCGACAAATTGACGTTCAATAATAGCCTGAGCAGTGTTGGTATCGAGTTCACGGTTAAAAGCAATAATGCCACCGAATGCAGAAGTAGGATCGGTTTTAAAAGCGCGATCGTAGGCGGTATGGAGGTCAGAACCAATCGCAACGCCACAAGGATTGGCGTGTTTGACAATGACGCAGGCTGGTTCGGAAAAGCTTTTTACACATTCCAGTGCAGCATCGGTATCCGCGATATTGTTATAAGAAAGTGCTTTACCTTGTAACTGGGTTGCCGTAGCAATTGAAGCTTCTGCGATTTGGTCTTCTATATAGAAAGCTGCATCTTGGTGGCTGTTTTCACCATAACGCATATCCTGCTTCTTAATGAAGTTGAGATTCAGCGTGCGGGGGAAACGTCCTGATGGTTGATCAGTTTCACCATAATAGGGTGGAACCAATTTACCAAAGTAATTGGCAATCATGCTGTCATAAGCGGCGGTGTGTTCAAACGCCTTGATGGCTAAATTAAAGCGAGTGGACGGTGTCAGTGAATTTTGGTTGTTATCCATCTCCTCAATAATTTTGTCGTAATCCTGGCTATTGACAACAATCGCCACATCTTTGTGGTTTTTGGCTGCGGAGCGAACCATTGTGGGACCACCAATATCAATATTCTCTACCGCATCGTCCAGAGAGCAGTCTGGTTTTGCTACGGTTTGGGCAAAGGGATAAAGGTTAACAACCACCATATCAATCTGTGAAATCTGGTGTTGTCCCATCACTTCATCATCCTGTCCACGTCGACCCAAGATGCCGCCATGAATTTTAGGGTGAAGTGTTTTGACTCGCCCATCCATCATTTCAGGGAAGCCTGTATAGTCAGAAACCTCGGTGACATTCAATCCTGCTTCGGCCAGCAGACGAGCAGTGCCTCCCGTTGAAAGCAGTTCGACACTGCGATTGGATAAAGCTTTGGCAAATTCAACAACCCCCGCTTTGTCAGAAACACTCAGCAGGGCACGACGGATTGGACGAAGCTGTTGCATTGGTGTGATCCCTTGAATTTCATAAAACAAGAATGTGTTATTGGGGAAAATCCACTGATTGGTAGAAAAAATGGTTTCTGCAATAACATTTCAAAACAATATTAAAAAAACACGTGGTGATTTTTCCTCCGCAGATTGTAACGAAAACGTTTGCGTGATGCTCGATAAATTTTATCAAAATATCGATGCGTGGATAAATCTGTGCATATCTAGGTATAAAGTGGCATTTTGCTGTGTAATTCATCAAACGATAACTATTTTCAAAAAAACTATTGTCAGCGCTGAAAAACACCCTATAATGCGCCCCCACAGACCGACGCCGAGCTGAAACAGGCCGCGAAGGACAGTGAGGGAAAAGCGAAAATAATCGCTTGACTCTCGAGGCGAAAAGCGTAAGATACGCAGCCTCGCAACCCGGAAGGTACTTCCGGTTGCCAACGCTCTTTAACA
>NZ_LDNM01000085.1 GCF_001028135.1 Xenorhabdus griffiniae | reverse complement strand
GTTTAAAATTGGCAAAAATACCCAATGTGTGAGAAAGCAGTTTTCTGGCAATTCGGTTACTCAAATGCCACAAATCCCGTGCCCAGCACTTCTCGATAGCAAATTGTCCGGCGAGTTGACCAATCACGGTTTCAATTAAACGGCGTTTGGCGTTAATGACCCTTCTCGTTTTTCTGGGGATGGGATCATCCCTATTGGCACGCACTGGGGTAATCATTTCAATACCCTCTGCCTTCATTTCCTGTTTAAATTCAACGCCTAAATACCCTTTATCACCCAGCAAATAGCCTTTTATCGAACCGATCACATCCCAGGTTGCTTCACGCTCACTGACATTGGCGGGCGTCAGCGTAAACCCGGTTACCACGCCGATTTCGTCTATTATGAGATGTCCTTTGAAGCCGTAGTAAGTTTCGTTTTTGGCGGCACAGTACCCATAATCGGCTTGTCCTTTGAAGTTGGCACTACCTTTTGCTCTTTTGAATCCACAGACGGGCAGCGGAAATCCGTCGATAATATGTACCGGCCTGTCGGGCGCGCCCAATAACCTCGCCAGCTTTTCTTGCAGTTGTTGTTTAACAACCCAAAGATTCGAAATCTGTTTAGCGAAATTGGCGCGCGAACCTAGCCCCGGAAACCACTCGCGCCAGTGGTCATTAAAGTACGTCCAAATGCCTTTATCCGTTGAAAAGCCTAAAAATTCACCCACCACTTCCATCGTGATGGCTTCCGCATCGCTCAGCTTAGGTGAGAATCCTCGGCTTCTGAACCGTGTACCTTGCTGTAATGCCGTTAAGTTTTCATCTACCCAACCAGAACACCCAAATGATAAAATCTTGCTGTGACATAGCCTTTTGTTCCTTTATTTCTTTCAGTCTGGTCACTTAAAGTTATAAAGGAGCGGCTATGTCATTTCAACTCTCCTCGAAAGTCGAGCATCGCGTTATATAAATATGTATCCATCTCCACGCTGCGTGGCTTGTTCAAGTTCATAGATAGCTCGAAAGAGGAACATCTCACGGTTTTTTGCATCAAACGGAACCGGTACACTTTTTCTAATCACCGTCTTGATACTGTCGAATAGCTTAATCAGTGACACTTTTGTTTGCTCGTCTGGTATGACGTACATAGCATAGTGCCAGTGTCCAGCGTCACTGGCTGCCAGGTGACTGTTAATGATGTTGATAAACTGGCTTAACGTACAATAAGTTCCGATCTCCAAGCTGACCCCTACTTCATCCTCACGCAGAAGCTGTTTCAACTGAGCTTCCAGTTCTTTTATCTGATCCATTAAATAGTGGTAGTGCTGCTGTAGTTTCAGCAATAACTGATTAAGATATAAAGGTAAGCTATGGTCATCAAGAATAGTGCTGAGCCGACTGATAACCGCCGCACCTTTCGGAACGCTGATACCAAATTCCAGCAAGAAAGCATGCATTTGGTTAGTCGTTTTACCTTATCTTGCACCAAATATTCCCTAACCCGATGCAAGCCTATTCAGACGCCGGATAGATTCAAGCAAGCCAACATATCTTCAATTTCAATATTACAAAAACGGGAGTGACCATAGATTCCATTTTCCAAGCGGATCCCTATTTGATTTTATTATTGAATATTTTTACTTAAGCCGTTAATCTGAAAACGCTAAACCATGAAACTAGAGTAATATTATTTCATATTTAAAATTATAAATATGAGAAAGAATAATTAATCAGGATGATTTTCAGAAAGTAGTGTATGAATTGTTCAGTAGAGAATTTGATTAGGCCGCTAATAAAATTTTGGGAAATTAGTAGTGATCCGTGGGGTGCGAAAGATCATACTTCAAAATTTATATATGCTAATAAAAAATATCATAAATTACTCTCCCTTCCTAAAGGATATGATGTAGAAGGCCATTTTGATGGTGAACTTCCAGCATCAACGGCAAAATTTCAGGATGAATTTCAGAAACACGACAGGAAAGTTGAAACATTATTAGATCGGGTTACCTCTATTGAAATTCATCCTTTTCAAAATCTAACCTACCTTCAACCCTGGTATTTCGATAAATTTCCATTAATTGATGAAAATGGGACATGCAGAGGCACCATTTTCCATGGAAGACCAGTAGATACTATAACACTAGAAAAGCTAAACAAAATAAATATACAAACATCATTAGTTTTTACACCTCCATCAGAGTTTTTTAGTAAAAGAGAATGGGAAATAGTGTTTTATATTCTGCAAGGATTTTCTACTAAAGATATCGCTGAAAGGTTATTTCTGTCCAACAGAACAATCTCCAATTACATCCAAAAATTGTATCAAAAAACAGGGGTGAAATGTAAGAAAGATTTGGTTGGATATTGTTATGAAAATAACATAGCTAACTATATCCCTGAAAATTTTTTCAGGGAATCACAGTCTATCACTTTTGCATAGTAATTATTCATATATATCTGAAAAACGAGTCCTATCATGGGATAGATGGGACTCTGGGCATAAAAATATTAATTTTACATTTTCATAAGCGACAAGTTGATGTGCGGTATTTGGATAAATACAAAAAATATCCCCCTGAGAAAATTGCCTTTTTTGGATATTATTAACTTCATTATCTAATACTTCACCTGTCCAGATTTCTCCATCACCAGAAAGTATTATATACCATTCATCTCCGATACTGTGGTTATGACACCCTACTCTCTTTCCTGCATTAATAACTGTCGCATAAGCGTTTAGTCCTTCTTTTTTTATCATCTGTCTGACTGAAATACCAACAGCATCATCTTTGATCGCATCTTCTGTAGAAAAACTAGCGAACTCTATCACAATTACATCCTTATATTTTAATATGAGTACTTTTTACTCTTTGTTAGGCTAGGTATTTAAATTTAACATTAATACATCTGCAAAAAAATAAATTTTTACAATTATCATAATCTTGTCTCATTTATTTTAAATAACATTACCCTTTTTGCTTACACCAGGGAAAACACATTCATTGGGATCGTCTCAGAAAACGGAAAATAAAGCACAATAGAAAAAGCCCCAAATAGAGCTGTCTCTTGAACTATGAAATATGAGCAAGAGACAGGTCTTCATCCGGGATTAAAGTTGACAAAATCTATGTCGAACAGGCCAGTGCGAAAGACATCAACCGGCCACAACTTCAGGATATGCTTCAACAGGTCAGAACCGGCGACACGATTGTCGTTCACTCCATCGATCGGTTACGCCGCAGCAATATGATGGATATGTGTAACCTGACCCTGCGCTTACGTCAGTAAGGTATTACACTGATATTCCTGAAAGAACAGCTCATTTTCAATGCTAATGAGAGCACGCCCATGCAAGAGCTGCTACTGCATATGATGTCGGCCTTTAGTCAGTTTGGGGCCCGCTTGGAAAACGGAAAACATCCCACGCTAAGACTGTTTTTCAAACAGGTCGGGGTTAGCAGGCAGCTTTGAGCGAACAATGGATATTCAAAAAGCGAATATCTGAGTGATATGTGTATTAGCTTTAGGAAACCTGCAAAAAGTTTGCAACCGGTCGATTTCCTACATTAAGGAGAGCATAAAAATCTGTGGGCATTCTGTTAAACCGGCGATAGAATAAGCAACCAAACGTATTTATTTGGCGCTTCACCATGAAATCCTATATCGTGAAAATTACCCTTCTAGGTATCAGTCCTATGGTCTGGCGCCGATTCAGGCTATCAGGCGAGACATCTTTAGCGGCTTTTCATTACATCATTCAGATTGCGCAAGGATGGCAGGATGATCACCTGCATCAATTCCGTATTTAGGGCAAAAATTACGGCATTTCCTACACCGGTGGGATCGGGTTTCCTGACAACCCCTACAAAATTACGCTTAATGACTTTGAATTTGATGCCGGTGATCGTTTTACCTATGAATACAACTTCTTCGAGCACTGGCTGCACGATATCCGTATTGAAACCATTCTCGAAAATTCTCACCTGACGTCCCCTTTTTGTTTGGCCGGAAACAGAATGCCCAGCGCGATGTTAGCCGATGAAGCTGATAAAACGCTGGCATTGCTTGACGCGATTATTCATGCTGATGATACGACAACGGTCGGAGAGATCCGTCCATTGGTTGAGGCACTTGATGCCGTCAGATTCAACCGGGCAAAGGTTAACCGCCAATTGAGCAAACTTGACCTTGATTCACCGGAACTGGAACCCATCGTAATAGGGCTGTAGCGGATAGGGTGATCGGTATCCATAAAGGTATACTTTTAAGTAAATAGAGATCTCTGTCCTTAAATTGTCTCTAAAGGTGGTATAAGTTTGGGTTTAGAGAATATTATGAAAACCTCTATGACCTTTATGGATTATTCTATGATTTATGCTTACATTCGTATCAGTTCTGCTGAGCAGAATTCTGCACGGCAAGAAATTGCGATTCAAAATTCAGGTTATAATGTCAAAACAGTTTTTACTGATATTGCCAGCGGCAAAGATACGCATCGACCCAATTTACAACAATTATTAGCATTACTCGTATCTGGAGATACGTTAGTTGTTCACTCTATTGATCGCTTATGCCGTAATATGATGGATATGTGTTATTTAACGTTAGATCTGAAACAGCGAGGGATTTCACTCATTTTTCTCAAAGAAAATATTTGCTTTTCAGCGAATGAAAACAATCCATTACAAGAACTTCAATTGCATATGATGTCCGCATTTAGTCAATTTGAACGAGCTCTGATTAGGGAACGCCAAGCGGAAGGAATTGCTGCTAAAAAACATCGAGGGGAACAAACGGGTCGCCCTCCTGCAGATAAACGTAAGGTTGTAATGGTTGATGAATTAAAAGCGAAAGGCATTCGTCTTAAATTAGCCTGTGATAAAGTTGGAATAGGTGTTTCAACTTACTATAAGTTAAGGAAAAAATAATCCATTAACTTTGGAGGTCGTATGATGAAGATCGTAGTGACAGCAAAGGTAATACACGATGATGGTTCCGCCTATCAAGAAACATTATTGACGTTACAGAAAACCGCCGAACAAGATGAACCTTTGGGGTTATCCCTCAACGAATCAAAGATATTACTCAATAGCGCTCAATTAGCCATCATACAGGCCCAAAGCCAATTCTATATGCAAGCGCATCGAAAGTGCCCACACTGTCATCAATGTCGTCAAATAAAAGATTATCAGACCCGCCATTATCATACTTTATTTGGGGTTATTCCGATTAAAGGACTTCGACTTTACCGCTGTAACTGTGAGGCTAATAATACAAAATCAGTTAGTTTGCTCAGTGAATGGCTACCCGAAAATACCCATCCCGAACTAAAATATATTGAGGCTAAATGGGCCTCATTGATGTCTTATGATCTTACCGTAGATAGATTGAAAGATATTTTACCGATCAATAAAGCGCTAAATGCCTCCACAGTGCGTAATCACTTAATCGGCGTCGCTAAACGACAAGAAGCTGAGTTAGCCGAGCAACCCGATTTTCTCGATAAATCCGCTTATGACAATGAGCAGTTGCCCCGCCCAGGAAAACCGATGGTGATTGGGTTTGATGGTGGTTACGTCCGAGATTGCCATAACCGGAAAAACAATTTTGAAATCATTACAGGAAAAGCTTACGCTGAAAATATTCAAGCGAAACGGTTTGGCTATGTTCACACATTTGAAAACAACCCAAGAAAACGCTTGCTTTCTGTACTCAATGCTCAAGGGATGCAAACTAACCAACATATATCATTTTTGTCGGATGGGGCAGATAATCTAAGAATGATGCAAATCGGTATTTACCCAGAAGCTGAGCATATTTTAGATTGGTTTCATATTAGTATGCGCCTAACAGTGCTTAACCAGTGCGCTAAAGGTATTGGCTCACTATCCTCAAGTATTGGTATAAAATTAAGAGATTTACTTGAAAAAACAAAATGGTACTTATGGCATGGTAATACCGATGAGGCGTTAGAACAGCTCGATAGCTGTTCATGTATTTGTGATAATGAAGAAGATACTAAAAACAATAAAAACAATAAAAACAATAAAAACAATAAAAACAATAAAAACAATAAAAACAATAAAAACAATAAAAAAATGGTCAGGTATTTAGCGGAAATAATCACTTACATTGGTAATAATCAGGGTATGATCCCCAATTATGGGGAAAGGTATCGCTATGGTGAACCCATTTCAACGGCATTTGTGGAATCAACAGTGAATGAAGTCATTGCAAAACGGATGGCAAAAAAACAGCAAATGCAGTGGAGCCAAGAAGGCGCGCATTACCTTTTACAAACTCGAGTAGCCGTTTTAAATGATGAGTTAGAGAGTATATTTCGCCGTTGGTATCCTAAATTGAATAACACAGCGTTAGATGCAATGGCAGCGTAAATACCCCATACTTTTTTATGCTCTCCCTTACAAGGCATTCAGAGAGCTGGGAAAGGCGATAAAAACTATTTTTTTGTGTCATTATCTGAATGATGAAGCATTGCGCCGGGAAATTAACGAAGGGCTTAACGTGGTTGAACAATGGAATGGGGCAACTGATTCTGTTTTCTTTGCACGCCGGGGTGAAATGGTGAGTAACCGCCGTGAAGATCATGAGATCAGTATGCTGGCACTGCACCTGCTCCAAAACTGCATGATTTACATCAACACGCTGATAATTCAGGAAGTATTGTCCCAACCTCATTGGGAAAGGAAATTTACGCTCCGAGATTATGCTGCTTTGACGCCATTGATATGGGAACACGTCAATCCATATGGACGTTTCGACCTTGATATGAATGCCCGTCTTAACCTTCCATAATCGAAATGGCGGCTGGTGACACGACTGTTGGGTCTACCCCAATTAAGCGTGCTTATCAGATGGCGGTGAGAACCACTCAATCGCCACAATTCCCCGTAACCTGAGTTGTTAAACTAGTTTATCCAGCTCTCGCCAAATCCATGCCCCACACTTTTTTACGTTCTCCGATAACGCACCATCGTATCCATATTGGTCTGCTGGAAAGCATGGCCCATGTGCAGGCTGCCGGTGACGTTCGGCGGTGGAATAACGATACAGAAGCTATCCTTGCTGGTATCGCCATGTGGTTTGAAATAACCGCTGTTTTCCCAGTGGCTGTATAAAGGTTGCTCAATCTCTGCCGGGTTATAGGTCTTATCGAGAGAGGGGGGCACGTATTCAATCCGTTGAACTGCCTTACATGTCGTCGCGGTTGGAGTTTTTTAAAACTCGGACAACGGCATTAATACTGATATGTAATGTACGGGCAGTATCACGGATACCTGCGTTGTTCATAGCAAGATCAACAACGTGTTCTTTTATGCCCGCCTGGCACGTCCGATAGGCGTATTCAAGTTGAAAGGTTCGTTTGCAGGAGAAACAGCGATAGCGTTGATGCCCTGCATCGCCTTTACCGTGTTTTTTGACGAATTCTGTTTGTTGGCAAAATCGACATTTTACCTCAACCGTTGCCATTTAATTTCTCCGAAAAAAGGGGAGTTATACATCACCATCAACGGGTTGAATACGTTACCGACGAAGTCTATCACTTCATGGAAAGTTGTGATAAAAACATTATTCTATTAGTAAGATAGATATCTTAGATTTTCCTTTCCCCCCTGATTTTTTTTGTATTTCATATTTTGATATTTCATTTATATTATTTACATGAGTACCACCACATGGAATGATAATATCATCAAACTCCCAATAAAAAACCTCATCACTTGTTAGTTCTGGAGTCATTTTTATGAAACCATTAGTTTTTAATTTTGATAAAACTTTACTTTTTATTTTTTCAAAAATATCATCAGGGATACTATTATTAATAGAAAATGTTGCTTTATGTTCATTAATAGAACACCCTTTTAAAAACAAATCTTGGTCAATTTCTCTGAAGCATTCAGTTATCCCATAAAATAAAAAATGGGATAGCGTATGATTTTTCATTATTTTATATCTTCTTTCCCAATCTATTTGCATGGCTACTTTTTCACCAACGCTAAATTTCACTTTTTCATTAAACGTGTGAATTATTCTTGTATTTATTTTTACAGATGGAATGTTTGAACATTTTTCATTTTTAACAACTTTATATTCTCCAAGTATTTTTTGGACATTTGTAACACTCAATCCATTAATTATACCTGTATCATAAATTTGTCCGCCTGATTCAGCATAGAATATTGTTTCATCAAAAATTGCAATATTATCTTCTGCATATAGTACTCTGGCATCATGCGTTTTTTGATATGGTTCTTGATTATAGATGCGTATTGTTGGAGGGAGTTTATAGATTTCATTTAAGTTCATAACGTTTTCTCTGTATTTAATAAATACTATATAATTAACATGAAAATAGATTTTTTTGAATATAAAAATGATCATTTGTTCTTTTTAAGTGTATTAGCTCAAACTCGATCTGACAGGTACCGACTATTTATACAGGGGGTCTGTCGCATTAAGCAGGTAACCCTTCACCAGTCCCCCCTTGACATAAAAATGTGACACATATCACTCGATCCCTTTTTACTGGTTGCTTGATCCTGCCAGCCTGATAATTTTTCTACCCATGAAAAAGAAAAAACAATTTACTGCTGAACCCCCTCAAGTGGGTAACATCCTCGAAGCGAATGCGCTTATTCGGGAACTTTGGGTTAAACTTCGCGAATACGAGGATCGACTTGCTTAGAATTCGCGTAATTCCTCACGCTCTACGTCCAGCGATACACCACAGGCGCGAGCTGAATGGCTAAAGTTAAAAGCCCTCGTCGCCGAAATCAGGCTGGTGCTCAGCCTGGCCACACAGGGCATCGCAGACCTCTGAGTGAACTTAAACCGACGGACACCGTGATCTGCTGTCTGCCGGATGAGGCTTGTGCTGTCTGTAGTGGACATGTTGAACTCAACCCCCAACCGACTTCCCGCCATCAGGTTTTTGAGTTGCCCAAAGCCGCGTTAGATATTACCGAATATCAGCTTTTTCATGGGCGTTGCCAACATTGTCATCACTCCGTTCGGGCGGCATTACCTGCAGATGCTCCTTCGGGACAAACGGGCCCTCGTCTGATGAGTTATATGGCGACGTTGGCTGGGCAATGTCACTTGAGTATCAGCAATCTCGGAGGTACAAGGGCGTGTTAGTTCATACCTCACGCCACTGCATCAGGCGCTCGGACATCAAGTCAGACAATCGGCCGTTGTCCATATCGATGAAACCATACACTCGCGTAATGGTGAAGCCAAAACCCATTGGATTTGGTTAGCCAGTGGGAGTCAGGCAGTTTATCAGTAACCGCCCAATTAACCCCACCTACCTGAAAAACAGTAACATTGGGCGACGGTGTTGGATGAGCAGAAACAGAGCATGCTCACCGTGACTGCGTTTTGCCAGCAGCGTGAAATTAATCTGGCGACGTTTTACTATTGGGCTAGAAAATTACGGCAGCCGTCTGAACGTCAACGTTTACATCCTGTGGTACTGGATGATTTGCATCATACCGGCTCAGTGGTGGCACTCTGCCTGCCCAACTGGATACGAGCGGAATTACCAACAGGATTATCTGCCGCTCAGATCCGCCACTGGCTTGAGGCGCTGCAATGATAGTCGACTCGAACGGCAATACGGTTGATTTATTGTTGACCACTCACCGTGATAAGGCGGCTGTACTACGTTTCTTTAAAAAAGCGATGCGTCAGCATGGTCAGCCTAAGGTGGTTACGATGGATAAAAGCTGCGCCAATAAAGCCGTAGTAGACGAGTTAAACGAAGGAAAATCCAAAGAAGAAGCCATTGTTATCCGACAAAGTAAGTACCTCAATAACCTGATTGAACAGGATCATCGCAACGTCAAACGCCGGATAGTCCCCATGCTGGGTTTCAACAATTTCAGCAGGGCACAGACCTTGCTGACAGGGATTGAATTGGTTTGCATGTTACGTAAAGGACAATACCCGCAAGAACCGATGTGTCCAATTTCACCTGCGGCTTTTTTCTATTAACGGGTTGCATAACAATCGTTCAATTCACTTTTGCTCGTCATCTCTTCGTTAATGCGACAGAACCCGACAGAGTCCTATATTATCTTCTTTTAATTTATTAAAGTTATAATTATTATTGTTAATAATTTATTAAAAATAAAATAAGTGGGATTGCAAATATTTATTTTTAATACTACTTGCCTTAAAAATAAAACACATATACCATAACAAAAAAACATAATAATAGTCAGAAAAGTTGGTTCAAATGAATTCTGTATAATTTAATTTCTATATTATCAATATGTGATTTATTTATATTTTAACGCCATTCTCGACTTTTTTATGAGTTGAAATGACATAGCCGCTCCTTTATAACTTTAAATCGAAAGAAATAGATAAATAAAGGAACAAAAGGCTATGTCATAACAAGATTTTATCATTTGGTTTTTTTGTTGGGTAGAAGATAATTTAGCAGAGTTGCAGCAAAACCAGCGATTCAGAATCCGGGGATATCCGCCTAAACTGAGCGATGCGGAAGCCATCACGATGGACGTAGTGGGTGAATTTTTAGAATTCTTAACAGATAAAGATTTAGATGTACTTTCGTGACCACTGGCGTGAGTGGTTTCCGGGGTTAGGTTCACGCGCCAATTTCGCTAAATAGATTTCGAATCTTTGGGTTGTTAAACAACAACTACAAGAAAAGCTGGCGAGGTTATTAGGCGCATTCGACAAGCCGGTACATATTATCGACGAATTTCCGCTGCCTGTCTGTGGATTCAAAAGAGCAAAAGGCAGTGTCAACTTCAGAGGATAAGCCGATTATGGGTACTGCTCCGCTAAACGCTTGGAGATAAAGGGTATTTAGGCGTTGAATTTAAAAAGGAAATGAAGGTGGAGGGCATTGAAATGATTACCCCAGTGCGTGCCAATATGGATGACCTCGTCTCCAAAGAAACGAGAAAGCGCATTGACGCAAAACGGCGTTTCATTGAAACCATTATAGGTCAACTTGCCTAGCAATTTTCTATAGAGAGGTGCTGAACACAACCATCAATTAAATTAGATTTAAAGCAACCAAACACATCCTATCATCAAAATAGTTTAGTATTGTTCGTGTTGTTTTTAATTTAAGCAATCACGCTCTAGCCCTGTAGAATGAGGTGGTAATCGCATATCTTGCGATTAATTTTTTTTTAAAAAAGGTGTATATTGTGAAAATAACTAATTTTATGGGAAACACTCCTTTAGTAAAAATAAAGAATATATATGGTGATAACTATGGTTCCGTTTGGGTTAAAATGGAAGAATTTAATCCAGGTGGAAGTGTTAAATCTAGAGTTGGGTTTCAAATGATATCTGATGCCGAATCATCTGGGAAATTAAAGGAAGGAGATCATTTATTAGAGCCAACAGGGGGAAATACTGGGTTAGGTTTAGCAGTTCCATCTGCTATTAAGGGATATAAACTCACTTTAGTAATTCCCGATAATTTTAGTAAGGAAAAAATTAGCGTGTTAAAGAAATATGGCGCTGAAATAATTTTGTCTGATCATAAAACTGGACCTGGATCACATATAAGATTAGCAAATGAAATTTTACGAAATAGCAATAAATATATTTGTTTGGATCAATTTAGCAACTTATCAAACCCTAAAGCACATTATTTAACAACTGGTATGGAAATAATAAAGCAAATGAATGGAAATATTACGGCATTTATTTGTTCTATTGGGAGTGGAGGTACTATAGTTGGAATTGGAAATAGATTGAAAGAATTTAATAAAAATATAAAAATTTTTGCAGCACAACCTAAGGAATGTGATATTTTAAATGGGGTTTTTAATCCCCATAAAATTGAGGCTACTGCTATAGGAATGATTCCTAATTTTGTAAAAAAAGATAATATAGATGGTGTTATAAGTATTGATTTTGATGAGGTTCAAGAATTAAGACAGCATTTATGTCAAAAAGAAGGTCTTTTTGTAGGCATATCTTCAGGTGCTAATGTACTAGCGGCTTTGAAATTATCCAAGCAATACAAAAAAGAAAATAATATTATTACAGTTGCTCCTGATAGTGGGCGGAGTTATTTATGACTTTTAAAATAAACATGGATTTAAATTTCATAGTTAACGGCATCATTTATAAAATAATACATGATTTTAAAATATTTAATTTAAATGATGAGGATATTAGATATATATCTGAGCAAGCCAAACTTGATGCTATTGCTTTTTCTGAAAAAGATCCATCAGCAAAAAATAATCCAAATTACATTGCAATTTGTTATAGCACATATTTTTCTGTCGTTTGTTATAGAATCGCATCATTGATGTATAAAAAAGAACGTTATGACATTGCTAAATTAATTTCTGAAAAAGCAAAAGTAAAAACGGGCATAGAAATCCATCCTGCATGTAAGATAGGGAAAAGGTTTGTAATTGATCATGGTATGGGAACAGTTATAGGAGAAACATGTGTTATAGGTGATGATTGTTATATTCTACAATCTGTAACATTAGGTGCATCGAAAATAGCAAATAATAAAGATGGGAAAAGGCATCCATCCATAGGGAATAATGTTGAAGTGGCGGGGTTTGTTAATTTAATAGGAAATATAAAAATAGGTGATAATGTTAAAATATCACCTAGAGTGATAGTAAGAGAGTCAATACCCGATAATTCTAAAGTTATTAATATTTCTAACATTGCTGTTGTAAGGTAATTTACTATGTTAAAAATAATAGGAAAGGAAAGCTTTAATATTTTTCTCGTAATCCTATCGATATGTTTTCTTGCTCTTGGCGGAATATTTGTAAAACTTAGTGAATTAGGCCCAGTAAATACTGGGCTTTATAGGGTTTTATTATCTATTCCAATTCTTATTCCATTTTTCTTAAATGAAAGAATAAAAGTAAAAATAAAACCAAAAGAAATTCTATTGATTTTATTTTCTGGTGTATTTCTAGGATTTGATTTATTGCTTTGGAATGTATCTTTTTTTCACACTACAGTTGCAAATGCAAACCTATTAGCAAACTTAGTGCCGTTTACAATAATACCAATATCATTTTTTATATATAAGGAAAAAATCCCTCGTGGATTTTTATTTGGTGTTATTATAACAATAATAGGTGTTTTTCTTCTAATAAAAGGAAAGAATTTTGAAAGTGGATATTCTTTATTTGGTGACTCACTTGCCTTTCTTACGTCTATTTTTTATGGATTATTTTTGTCTGTTGTTTATAAATTAAGAAATAAAATTAGTGCGATATCCATAATGTTTTATAGTGCATTTGGAACTCTGATTGTTTTGTTTCCAGCTGCTTTTATTATCGAAGGAATTTCTATTCCAAAGGAATATAGTGAATGGTGGCCTTTAATATCATTGGCTATATTCTCACAAATACTTGGTCAAGGTGGATTAAGCTATTGTTTAGGAAAAATAACGTCATTGTTAGCATCAGTACTAGTCTTAACTCAACCTGTAATATCAGCAATATATGCTTACTTTATTTTTAATGAGAAAATTTCATTTATTGAAACAATTGCTATACTTATCGTTTTATTTGGTATTTTTTGGTCAAAAAAGACAACAAAATAAAACCACTTAATAAACAACATTATTTATAGGGGGGCGGCCCCCTTATCGGTTTTCAATGAATTAAAAAATTTTTGGTGTTGTACTTCGGAGTTGAACTAGCGTAGTTTTTTCAAAAAACAAAATACAAGCCAAGTCCAAACACTGAATTCAATTTATTTTTATTAGTATGACTTAATTCAGGTTTCTCTTAAAAAGTAGAGATTAAAAATAAATAATACACTAATTAATATTTTCATTAAGGATAATTTATGGGTAACAAACAAAATACACTTCTGTGGGATGAGTTTATTCGTGCAGTTAAACGAGAAGTTAAACCCGCCATAGGATGTACTGAACCAATTTCATTAGCTTTGGCCTCTGCAATAGCAGCATCCTATTTGCCTGGAACTGTTCAGCGTGTTAATGCACTAGTATCGCCTAATTTAATGAAAAATGGCATGGGTGTTACTATACCAGGTACAGGAATGGTCGGTTTGCCAATTGCGGCTATTTTAGGCGCATTAGGAGGAAATCCTAATGCTGGGTTAGAAGTTTTACAGCGAGTACCATCTGCAATTATAGCAGAAAGTAAAATGCTATTGCAGCAGGGAGCTGTTACCGTGAATATTAAGCAACCTTGTGATGATGTTTTATATTCAGAAGTAACAGTATTTCACAAAGATGAATTTGCTACAGTTACTATTTCAGGCAACCACACCCAAGTTGTGAAAATTGTTCATAACAATAAAATTATATTCGAAAAACATATTAAGTCTCCTAAGTATTTATATAAGGATATTAATTTTGAAGAAACATATTGCTTGGAGAAAGCTACTGCTTTACAAATTTATGAGTTCGCAATGAATACTCCATATGAAGATATTAATTTTATCTTGGAAGCAGCTAACATGAATAATGCTCTATCCGAAGAAGGGCTTGCTAAACAATATGGACTACATATTGGTATGACATTACAACGTCAGCGTGACAGAGGATTATTAGCGCAAGATCTCCTTTCTGATATAATGATCCGCACTTCAGCAGCCTCTGATGCACGTATGGGTGGTTCAACTCTACCGGCTATGAGTAATTCAGGTTCTGGGAATCAGGGAATTGCAGCTACAATACCTGTCGTTGTAGTTGCTGAACATTTACAGTGCAATGAAGAACAATTGGCTCGAGCGTTAATGTTATCTCACCTCATAGCAATTTATATTCATAATAAACTACCAACTCTCTCTGCACTTTGCGCCGTAACTACTGCATCGATGGGGGCTGCAGCAGGTATTGCCTGGCTGATAGAAAAACATTATCAACCTGTAGCTATGGCAATTTGCAGCATGATTGGTGATATCAGTGGTATGATCTGTGATGGAGCATCCAATAGTTGTGCAATGAAAGTATCCACTAGTGCCAGTGCAGCCTATAAAGCTGTATTAATGGCCTTGGACAACAGTTATGTTACTGGTAGTGATGGAATTGTTTCCGATGATATTGAAAAATCTATAGATAATTTATGCTCTCTCGCTCGTCATGCTATGCAGCACACTGATACTCAAATCATCGAAATTATGGCAAATAAGGCAAAATTTTCGGTTAATTAATTCAATTGATATCAGTAGGTGAATGTTACATTTCTCAATATGAGACTGTAATTAAAAGTAGCTGACAAGGCAGCAACGCAATTGGTCAGTGAGAAAAACGATTCTGTGAGAGGACGGAGGGAATGATCCCTCCTCCTACTTGATTATATAGAAATAAGAAAGTTAGAAATAAATTTCTTTTTAAAAAAATTAAGCAGAATTTCCGGATCTTAACAAGAATAATCTATCAATAACCATCAACGTAAACATAATAAAAAGAGAAGGTAATAACCATGCTAACTGATGATTTGATAAAGGAATTGTATTAAACCAGCTTGGAATGAAAAATGAGAAATAATCAAACGATTTGACTGCATCAAAAAAACCAAATACAAGGCTGATAGCCATTGTGGGCGCTAAAATAAAAGAAAAATTACCCCAATAATTTCTCGTGAAACTTAATAAAACCAAAATAATACAAGGTGGATAAATTGCGGTTAAAAGAGGAATCGAAAATTGAATCAAGTGATTTAACCCAAGGTTAGATATTATCATGGAAAAAAGGCCAAAAATAATAACTAATTTTTTATAAGATAATGGTAAATAAGAATTAAAAAATTCAGCGCAAGCACAAGTTAAACCTACTGCAGTAACCAAACATGCAATAAAAATTAATATAGCTAAAAAAGCACTACCATATATACCAAATATATATTGCACATAACTCCTTAAAATCACAGCTCCATTTTCTGCTGAAGATAAAAAAGTACCGCTATCTGCACCTAATTTAAACAATGCAAGATATATTAATATCAAAAAAAGACCAGCAATAAAGGTAGCTTTTATTATATATTTATTTAGTAATTTATCTGATTCAATGCCCCTAGAACGTACAGCATTAACTATAATGCTACCAAACATCATAGCAGCTAGAGCATCCATCGTTAAATAACCATTCAAAAATCCACTTATGAATGGATTTTCAGAGTTAGAATCAACTGCTTTTATAGGTTCTCCAACTGGAGCTAAAATAGCTGAAATAGCCAGAATAGCTAAGGCAATAATTTTTATTGGCGCTAGTATATACCCTACATTATCTAACAGTTTCTTAGGATATAGTGATACATAAATAACTAGTAAGAAATATACTATACTATATATTAATAATGGAAACTTACCTTCTTTTGTTATTAAAGCAATACCTAATTCAAAAGACACAGTTGCTGTTCTTGGTATAGCAAAAAGAGGACCCACTGATAAATAACAAATAGTAGCCAACAATAAACCACAGGCTTTACCTATTGGTGAGCTAAGCTCTTTAAGTCCTCCTACCTTAGCCAAAGAAATGATAGTAATTAATGGTAACCCAACACCAGTAATTAAAAATCCTATAGCTGCGAACCAAACATTCCCTCCAGTTTGAAAACCAATTATAGGAGGAAAAATAATATTCCCAGCACCAACAAATAAAGCGAATGTCATAAATCCTAATGCTAATACATCTTTAGATGATAATTTTTTCATTGGAATTAAAATTAACCTGTTTTATATTGGAATGTTTAATTAATTAAACGTTATTAGTAATCATTGGGTTAGTGGAGATGCTCGAAAAACCAAACATTAAAACCAAAAATAACATAATATATTGCTGAGATATGATCCATTGAAATGATTACCTATGCAAATATTAAAAGCAAATATATTTACACTTAATTAAGTGCCAGAGAACATTTAAAAACCAAATTGGTTAATGAAATGCTTTTATGTAATAAAGTATATCTTTACTATTAGCAAATGGAGTAAGAGATTAATTTATAATATTATTCCACTTAGTAAAACTATTCATATGTTATTATGAGTAATTACTATAATACGATTGTCGACTAAAATCTCTACTACCAACACATTTACTATTACATAACTAATATCTATATGAACTCAACAACCACTGACTAAAGTCTGTGGCTGTTGAATCTAGATAACTAGTTAATTTATATTTGCCAGTCTAGATAATGGTCCAGAGATAGTGTGCTGTTAAAAGCACCAGGCTGGCGTAATTCAGCTATAAGCTGACTAATCATTTCATCAGTCGTATGTTCCATAACGAAAAGATGTGCATATTCAATGCCATTTTTGGACTCAGTAGAAAGCGAAAAATCGTCAACAATTTTATTGTTCGGACGACGGAACAGGATGCTAAGGGAAAGCGGTGAGCGATGAGCATGAAGATCCAGACCCAACTCAGTACTTAATGACTGTAATCTCTGATAAATACCTTCGCTCATTTGCAGTCGGCGAACAATCCTTACCATCTGGTCGTTATAAGAATGTCTGGATAGATAGTGCCAAAAAAGCAGTGCCGAAAAACCATTCCTCGAACCAGCTAAAGTAGAATCCTGAGCACCGATATAATCCACACTGAGGAAGTTCAACAAATATTTTTGTTTTGTTAGATAAACGCCAGTCGGCCACGGAGTTCCCATTTCCTTATGTCCGCTGGTTACGATGGAATGAATAGGATTTCTGAAATCAAATGAAGGGAGTCTCCCTTCGCCGATATCAATTCCCTGTTCTCTGGCTTTCTCCAAAAATGGACCATAGGAAGCACCTAACGCACCATCAACGTGAAACCAATAGCCATTTCTGGGGCTTTTAACCATTTTGCCATTTTCCAGTTTAATATTAAGCGTCCTGTCTTTCAGTCCATATCGCTCAAGGATAGGAAGCAGTAGATCAATTGCACCGCTGACATCATCAAATGCGCCTTTAAAGGTCGTACCGTAGTTAAAGTTGATTGCGATAGGAAAACCGCGTGATGCAAAAAATTCTACTAATATACTCAGTTTCGTCAGGTCAACCGAACCTGTTGGGAGAGATGGAACTTTTGTCGGCCATTTTCCATTACTGGTTTCGATAGGACATTGCCCCGGATAACGAGACTCGCCCATTTCAGCAAAAGTAGGTAGTGTCAGAATATCTTTTGCTTTATCAATGGAGTAATGTGTATCCTCGGAGTAAAAAAGCACGGGTGTCAGAGAATTATCATTCCCTTCAATGTTTATTTCTTGATCGACGGAGTTGTTTGCATTAACATCAATCCAGAGAGCTTTTCCAGCTAAATAATCTCGCGCGTTACGCAATGCGTATAAATTACCTTCAGTGCTTCCCATTGATAGCACATAGCCCCAATACCCTTCTCCTAATGTAGAAGTATCTCTGCTAGGTGCATTCCAAAGCTTAGCAAAATAATCCAATACAGCACGCTCAACAGCCTTTGAGTTAACTCTGAGATTGCCTGTAACAAAAGGATCACCCACATTGTTTAACTGAACATCTAAGTATTCACTCAACTCTCGTGAATAGTTAAATTTTTGGTTGGTTTGATAACCTAGAAATTTGTAACGTGTTTTCTTTACATATGAACCCAGCTCTGTCAATGCCTTTTCACGCTCAGTATCTGTTAACCTATTTTCAGATAATGTAAATAGAGATTTATCAATGTTGGCATAGGCTTCATGATTCATGTTTAATCCAAATGTAATAATTAATAATGGTAATCATATGATAAGTTAATTATTTAAATCTTTGCTAAAATAATTGCGTATCAGGTTTAAAAAACTAATTTTCATTTAAGAAATAATATTGTTGTTTCAATTACTGATATTATTACTTTAAATGTAACCATTCAACAATAACTCAAATTTATAATTTCAAATATTTATTTGAAATGATTTAAATGTTCATTTAATGATCTAATTTTGCGGAGTATTATTCCTATATATTGATATTATTGTTTTTATTTATAGTTAAAATTTTTTTTGTAAAAAAAATTTAGAAGATTATTTCTTGATTATGGTAACTTAATTGTAATTCTTCACCAGTTCCCCCCTTGACATAAAAATGTGATACATATCACTCGATCCCTTTTTACTGGTTGCTTGATCCTGCCAGCCTGATAATCAGGGCTGTCGCATGATGTTTTTTAACCATCATGGCGACTTAATAATCCATCAAACTCATTCATTTATTATTTTTTCTTGTTTTTAACGTCATTTATCGGTATTCACATCAGAAATTTCATCATTCATTCCTTTTTATGACACAGAAAGCCTTGGTAGATCGTCTTGAAACCTTGCCTGATCCATGTCAACAAGCAAAATGTACCCATATTGGGGTTATCGGGTCGCGCAAGGGAACTTCCCCCCTGCGCTCCCACGGAACCGGACGTGACAGTCTCCCGTCATCCGGTTCTTGTCGTTGACCGTTCGCGCCGCGTACAAATTTCCCAGTGTGCAAACAGACTAGGTTTAATGCTCCGTATTCTGCCTAACCATTCATACGCCTGAGCCAAACTACCGTGTACCCGCTTATATTTGCGGGTAATCCATTTAGCAAGGTGCAGATCTACATGACGTAACCATTCACCAGCCCTGTATTGACTAGTAGGGAAGCAGATTAAAGACATCCGGATAGGGCTGTTTTCGGGTCACCGCTGTCGCGACTTCACTGAGTACATCCAGTGCCGATAATCCCCGTTGTTTGCAGGTTTCCACCACCGACAGCAGTCGGGAGCGGTACTGTTCACCCCGATAGGAATTTGTCCCAAAGCAGATTTCTCGCATGATCACACTGCCACGCAGGCACCGCTCCGCCTCGTTGTTGGTCAACGGGATGTTTTTATGATGGAGAAAAACCCATAATCCCGCTTCATGCTTAAGAATATAAGCACACCTGCCGGCATAACGGGAGGCCGGAACCTGTTCTCCCTTTCTCAGCCAGCTCATCAGGCTTTTCCTGAGTCTGGACAGGCGATTGTGCGATTGTGCCAGTGTGCTTCGTCAATGTTCTGATTTTCATAGCGGTGTTGGGTGCGGAACACACTGTGGCAGAGCAAAACCAGTCGTTGACCGATAAACGCGGTCAGCCCGCCCCGCTGTAATCGGCCATCTGTTGCAGGTTGCGGGTGATGTGCGCCCAGCAGAACTGATGTCGGGATGGGGCCAGCCAGTGATAGCTGGCGCACTGGTCAGTCACGATAACCGATGGGGTTGTCTCGCCCAGCAGCGATTTGGCCGTTTCCGTATTACGGTAAGCGCGGATTTTCTGGTAAACCGCCTTGCTGCCGCTGAGCAGCCAGACCCAGCGGATGGCCGCTTCTCCGTTGCGTTGATGGGGCGTTTCGTCAACATGGATAACCGCAGATTGCCTGACATAATGCCCTAACGCCTGATGCAGCGGCGTCAACATTGAACTGATCCGCCCCTGCGCTTCAGAGATAAGGCCCGTGGAAAAGTGGATGCCATAAGTGTCCCGGATCAGGCGCTGTATCTTACTGATGCTCAGATGGTATTGTCCCGACAAAACCGCCATCTGGCTCATCAAACGGGGCCCCAGTTGTCCGGAAGGCGCATCGTCGGGTAACGTAGCCCGGACGGTGTGATGACAACGCTGACAGCGGCCATGAAACAGTTGATATTCGGTGATATCCAGGGAGATTTTGGGCAGTTCGAACACCTGATGACGATAGGTCGGGGTCGTATTCGGCTCGACATGCCCGCCACAAAGGGTACAACCGTCATCGGGCAGACAGCGAACGATCGTATCCGTGTCTTTCAATGCACTCAGTGGTCTGCGGTGCCCTGTGTGGCCTGGCTGAACGCCAGCCTGATTTCGGCGACCAGGGCTTTTAACTTTTGCCGTTCAGCCCGTGCCTGAGGCGTATCACTGGACGGGGAACGCGAGGAATTACGCGAACTCAGTGACAGCCGGTCTTCGTATTCTCGAAGTTTGGCCCAGAGCTCCCGGATAAGGGCATTGGCTTCGCTGATGTTGCTCACTTTGGGTGGCTCAGCGGTAAAGTGCTTCTTCTTTTTCATGGGTGAAAAAGTTACCTGACTGGCTATACGGTCCATTGCTGACCGATAAAAGCGCCCATAGTACTTAATCCAACCTCGTAACATGGGATTGATCCAATGTGCCATGACTTCCAGCGACAACGGGGTTTTGTGACTAAAATCCCAGCCCCGTACTGTCTGCCGGATTGCCTTCGCAGCCCTGGCACTCATTGCTGGCAGGAAATTCACCGACAGCTCTCCTTCTTTCGAGACCGACTTTCTTGGCCTGAACGTACAGCTACAGGATACAGGGTTCAAACCCAAGCAAATTGTTGAACTTCGCACCTATTTGCAGGAAATCGCTTCACTGCCTGCGGTTGAACTGGGGCAAATTATCGGGATTATTTTGATTTTAAAAAACAACGAGGTCACGGCTGGATAGCCAAATCAACGCTGGTTGCTGTTCCGGAATTTTTTCAGATTTACCAACGCAATAACTCACCAGTCAGTTGTTATTAATGATAATCAGTGCACAAATAATACATTAATGAATAGTGACACTTTGTGATTTTTTGAGCAGTATAGGCACGCATCCCCGAATATCTATTGACCCCAAAATTTCTCAGTTTAATTAAGCGGCAAAGGTGATGCGTATCAATCTCTCGGGGTCATATTCCCCGTTGCTTACGGCGGGATTCTTCATTTTATATAAGTCAATCCACGTGAGTAAAAAGTATGCCTTTATTTTCAAAAACAATAACTGATTTCTGGCAGGCTATGATGTTGGGTGAAGATATCCTTTATCAGGATGATGTTTTTACTATCATCACCAATACCCGGTTGGCATAGGATGATCGCGTGATGGTACTGGAAACCAGTGATGGCAGGGTTATGGCAGTTCTGACGCCAGAGATGGCTGAAAAAGCAGGGCTTTATCATCAGGAGAAAATGTATGAATCTATTTTTCGCCAGAAATTAAATCAGGCGAATATGACTTTGCATGGCGCTGACTATATTTTTTATTTTCCAGACACAGAAAAGTGCCAATTATTGCAGGAACATTCAGGCAATATGCAGCGTCAACTGACGGAAAAGCAAGATGGTGAAATCTTCTCGGCATTTCAGGTATCAGCGTCGGAGCAGGACTTGGACAACGCCTATGTTGAGCTGGATCACTGGTTAGTATTCGGCGCTTTTGATGAGCAAAACCATCTGGTCAGCGCCGCCAGCATGTACCCGTGGAATGATTCGCAACTTGCTGATATGGGCGTACTGACGCTGGAATCTTTCCGCAGTAAAGGTTATGCCCGAAAAGTGGTACGCGCAATCAGTCAGCATGCCTGTACTCAGGGGTATGAACCTCAGTTCAGGTGCCAGCTTGATAATCTCGTTTCTGCGGCACTGGCTAAAGCTGCCGGTTTAACATTGTTCGGTAAATGGGAAGTCATTTCCCTTGATTCAGTTAACTGAGTTAACCTCAGCTTCGTTTAAGAATAGCGATATCATTATCCCGTAAATTCAAGCTCGGTTTTTTAGGTTGGAATGTATAAGCAATGAGACCCGCGGCAATTTCCAGCAGAAAACCAAGCTGACTGCGATGTCTTGAATGCTCTATCTGAGAAATATTATTGAGTTGGTCGATGACCGTTTCTATCAAAAATCGCCGTCTTAACATTAACCTATCCCAGAGAGATAACGCTTTAGCTTTCATGTTACTCCGGACATGGGTGATTAACGTGACTCCTTCCGCTTCCAACTCATCGCATAAAGCCCGTGATAAATACCCTTTATCGCCATATAAACATCCCGTTAACCCTTTTGCCAGCGCTTTAACAGGGTGACGATCATCCGTATTTCCTGTGGTTAAGTTCACGGCCAAAAGTTCACCGCAATCATTAATGACCAGATGAAGTTTAAAGCCATAAAACCAGCCCGTACTGGTTTTTCCTCGTTGTGCAACGCCCTCAAATACTCGATGGCGGGGAATTCGAAGGTTATGACAAACGGCAATTTTGGTGGAATCAATAAAAGCGATCCCCTGGGTTTTCGCCTTGCGTGACGAAAGAAAAGCGCATAAAGGAATAAGAGCCCTTTTCTTCAGAGTGAGCATGCGAGTATAGCTGACTAATCCGGGAAAATCGGCATTAAAGTATTGTTTTACATGTTTATTATAAAACGTTTTAAAATCACGATAATGGCTCATGTGGAATAAAATGAGGATCATCATGACTTCGCTGAGAGAAAGGGAAACTTCGCGGTGCCGTTTACGTAATCCGTTTTCAATGAGTTGTTGATGCCAGAGAGGGATAAATTTTTGGCAAAAGTCATCGACGCAGCAGTAAAGTTTTTCTAAATTATACATGCCTGAGGATCTCCACCATTTTGTTTTCTTTAGCAAAAACTTTGATCGTGCCTCAGGCACTTTAGTTCCCTTCTTAAGCGAAGCTCAGGTTAATTACTATTTTTTAACTTTTCGGATAAATCATCTCCAAATGGAGGTTCTGAGCCGAAATTTGATAATCAGCTCTTCTACTATGAAATTTTGGCGATTTCACCCTGAAATCTTTCAAATAAACACAATAAAATCATTTTGTTACAAGTAAAATTGATTGGCGAATTATTCGTTTAAATTGAAGTGTTTTCGCATTAACACCTGAATCATTTTTTCCAGTTCTTCCTCGAATCCTTTTGGTACGCGGTTAAATTCAAAGCTCACGGATCTGTCTTTAATCCGTTTGCGGGCAAATGAATTCTTATCTTTGAAGTCCCAAAGAGAGCTTACCTGCTGTTTTTCTGCTGTGGATTTTTTTGCCTTGTTGCTGCTAAACTCTTTAAACAGCTTGATGATGATTGATTTCATTTTGTCGGGAGCAACTGGCTTGTTTTTATCTATATGCTGGATTTCATCACGCACACAGCCGACTATTTCATCAATCGAAAGGTTGTTTTTCTTGATGTCAACGGTGACGTCCAAAAGCGCTTTATAATCTGGATAGCTCAGTTCTGCGATAACAGGGAATACGGCAACAATATCATTAGGTACTGAAGCACACTGGATTGCGCGAGTCACCTTAGCTTGTGACATATTATTAGACTCAGCAATTTCTTTCTGTGTCATTCCCCCTTCTCGCAACTGAATCAAACGCAAACCGACTTCACGAATGTTGTGCTCTCTTGCAGTTTGGATATCAGCGGCAAGTTGTCTTGCGTCATCCGCACTTATGTTTGTGTTCGTGACTAGGGTATCCAGACCAACACCACAGAAAATAGCGGCGGCACGTCTGCGTGAACCATCCAAAATCTCTATCTTGCCATCAATACGACGACCGATTGCCGGGAAGAATTGTTGAAGATTGATGGTGCGCATGATGTCGCTGACAGATTCTTTTGTCAGTGCGCTTTGATCCCGTCCGTTAACCAAAAAATTAACGGTGGTTTCAGACTCAAGTTTATCGGCTGGGATGTGCTCTAGTTGAAATATGGCAGTTTGACCCGAAGCCAGTGTGAAACGCTGTTCTGCAGTTTGGTTTTCCGCCGGCGTATCCAGGGATACTGAATTGAATGTTCTTCCGATAGTTGGACGTTTTTTATCTTGCATTGTTGCCCCTGTTAACTCTGATGAATTCAATTCGGTCAAAAACGGCTTTGGCGAAGTCTTCTGCGGCTGTTTTCGCATTCTTCAGTGCTTCCCCACTGCCGATATACGTGGCTGGGTTTGCAGAAATTACGGTGTCAAAAGACTCTCCACAACGCTCGAACCCGTCCAGTCGCGGGATAGCGAAATCAAGCATGTCACCACCAAAAATCTCTTTTGCCAGGCTATGACACAGCTTGTGATCAGTTTTATTCACTAACTTGGACATAAAGCCGATGTTACCGCTGAACCGAGTTGATGCACCTGTTGATTCGATCATTTCTATCAGCTCCGGCAAGCGAGCAAGATATTTCAGTGTACTGTGGAAATCCACTTGTGCGGGTGGGATTGGAGTCATAAGAAAGTCTGCGGCGGCGATCGCGTTAGACAGAAAAGAGTCCAAGTGTGGTCCGCTGTCGATAAAGATGAAGTCGTAATCGTGTTTCACTTTATCGATGATATTCTCGCGAAGGACGGTATAGATGTTCTGGTTTGACAAATGTTCTGCGCAGAGTTCTTCCCAACGTGATGCGATGAATGCGTCTTCAATGGATGCCGGAATAATGTCTACGCCTGCAACGACTGAGGATGTAATAAATTCAGATAGTAACTCTTCACGCGAAACATTTTGCAGCATGGCTTGGGCTGATGTTGTATCAACAGAACCGATAGACTGTTTATGATCAAGGAACATGGTTGCCGATGCTTGTGGGTCAAGGTCGATAACCAAGATCCTAAGGTCTTCGAAAATCAGGTGTGGATGAGTGCGTAATGCATGTGCCAGAGAAACTGTACTGACGGTTTTAGATACTCCCCCCTTTAAATTACCGATAAAGAAGGTCAATGCTTCATGATAGCGATCCCGGTATTTGGGAACGCCTCTGTGATGGTACAGATCTATGATGTTCTCAATTGTCATCGCGTACTTGGATGAAGAACCTGCTTGCTTCTTGCCAAATACATATCCCTTCGCTTCCATTTCGTTAACGGCATAATCCACGCTGGCACGTGTTAACTTTGGTAATTTTGCGAGAGCCGCTTTTGAATACGTTTGATAATAAGCTGTTTTACTCAGCTCCAGCTTTTGGCTTTGGATTTGGTCACTGAGCGACTGGAGTAGACGAACTGACCTTTGCGCAACCTTATCTAATTGTTTATAGGTTTCATTCATGTTTTTACCATATGTGTAGGTTTTTAGATTTTATTTAAATATCCTACATAAAACTATAAATGTAAATTTTTTAAATTGAAAAACGCTTTATTTTGTTTATTTTTCTCCATAGTATTTAATGGTTATCTTATTGTTTTAAAAGTAATTTAATGAGAAATTTCAGGGTGAAATCGCCAAAATTTCGCATCGATTTCAGGGATTGAAATGATGGAATCTTGTGTACTGGTTCAATCAGCTTATCAGGTGAGCTATTGAGAGATCACAAAATTCCACATAAAAAAGGAGAGCTGGTAAACATAGCAACGAATATATGGTTGCAGATAGTGTAAGATAGTGTACAAAGTCAAAATAAATCAAAAAAGCCGTGGAGTTTAAAAATGGCCAAATCAGGCTGCCATTTAAATCTCACGGCTTCATATTAAAATATACATTTTCACAAACTGACTAAAAAACGAAGATGGGTTACTCCTGTGACTTATTGCGAATCTTGCGCTCAATAAGTTGACCACGCTGATCAAAATAACGACTTGGCCAGATCTCTGATGGATGGATGCCGAGATAATCCGCGATGATCCATTCACCTTTAGGCCACGGTCTGCTGAATGCATTGGCGAGTGTTGATGAGCTGAGTCCCGTTTCACGGGAGAGAGCGGCTAAGGTGGTACCACGTTTGCGTAGTGCAGCTATTATGTCTGCTTGATGCCAGTCGTTTCTGATGTTGTTATTCATTCCTGCTACCCCTTCCCATTAATTAATATTGATGGTGGCGATTCAGACAGGGTTAGCAGACCGGCGCTTACTCCGGCGAGACGTGAGTCTCCCCCACCTGAACCGCCATAGAAAAGGCGAATGCAGGCACACTGGTAAAACATCTTACCAGTGTATAAGCGCACAAGGCTGCTAAACCTTGACCATTAGATTGTGCTGATGGCGGGAATACTTTAACTGATTGTTTTACCTTACTCAATAACAGAACGACTAAGTTTAACGGCTATAATTCTTCTCAAGAGCACATAAACTCAGAGGAGAATACGGACGGCTAAGTCAATCTTTGTTGTTTGTTCTCGTTCGTGATCGCTTCGCTATCCGTATTTCCCCTTTGATTTTCAGACTCATTTTACTCATTTCGAAACATTCCCTGCGTGTCGGTTAGGTTCACCGTTCCGTGGTACGTCAGATAATGTGTATACAGGGCGTGGGTTGCGTTAAGTTTTTGCAGGAGTTCGCTACGTGCTCAGCACTGCGGTGGAGTACTCCCCGTTCAGTGCCTGATTAGCTCAGGATGAACGCCTCATTATTCGTGACGTGTGATATCTCCTTTTTACTGCATCAGCCTGTAATAGGCAGTGGGTGAAAAACAAACTAAGTAAGTGAATTAAGGCATAAAAATGCTAATAGAAAGAGGTGACACTAAGTAAAATGAGGTTCAAATCAGTCATAAAGCCAGACAGGACATGCTCTGGACGTTGACGCGTGGCGACGTCACTTGGTAATCGCTTCGCTTTAACGCAAGTGACGCCGCGAAGTTTTCGGGACGTTTGTCGTGCGTGATTTAAAGCGTAGGTAAAAGTCGTACAAAGTAAAAAGGTTATGGTGAACGTGGCAGAAAACTGCTCAATATATGTGACAAGCCTGCCCTGTGTATAAAGTGACAGGATAACTTTCATCGTCCGTCAGACAATATCTGCTTCCAAAAGTGCGCAGATGTACCGCAATTTTGCTCTCCCTTTCAGGCTACAGGAGTTAATGAGATGGTCTTCCCCACCTTGTGAACCATACTCTTTATAGAGTATTTTTTCTGGAGAGTCCATCATGCAAAACGTCACCCTTATTGGTATCGATCTCGGCAAGCATTCTTTCCATATCCATTGTCAGGACAAATTCGGCAAGACTATGCTGCGTAAAAAATTTACCCGCCCAAAATTAATGGAATTTTTAGCGGGGTGTACATCGACTACCGTCGTGATGGAAGCTTGTGCGGGTGCACATTTTATGGCTCGCCGGATCGCTGATTTAGGCCATGATGCGAAGCTGATATCTCCGCAGTTTGTTTGTCCTTTTGTCAAAAGTAACAAAAATGATTTCGTTGATGCAGAGGCGATATGTGAAGCAGCATCACGCCCCTCAATGCGTTTTGTCCAGCCGAGAACGGAGACGCAACAGGCGATGAGAGCACTGCATCGTGTCAGAGAATCACTCATCAAAGATAAGGTAAAGACCACTAACCAAATGCACGCCTTTTTGCTGGAGTTTGGTATCAGTCTGCCAAAAGGCGAGGCGGTCATTAAACGGTTATCTCTGGTTCTGGCAGAACACGACGTGCCCGATTATCTGAGCCGTTTGCTGATGAAATTACATGCCCATTACCTTTATCTTGTCGAGCAAATAACCACGTTGGAATTAGAATTAAAACAGTCCATCAAAGCGGACGACGCGACTCAACGCATGATGACAATACCGGGGGTGGGACCCATTACCGCCAGCCTACTTTCATCCCAGCTTGGTGACGGAAAACAATTTTCATGCAGCCGGGATTTTGCTGCTTCGATGGGGCTTGTTCCCCGACAATACAGTACAGGGGGAAAACCGACTCTGCTGGGTATCAGCAAACGCGGCAACAAAAATTTGCGCCGATTGCTGGTTCAATGCGCCCGGGCGTTTATGATGCGGCTTGAGCATCAGCATGGGAGACTTGCCGAGTGGGTTAAGGCACAACTGAGCAAGAAACATTCGAATGTGGTTGCCTGTGCACTGGCTAATAAGCTGGCACGAATAGCCTGGGCAATCACGACTCGGCAAAATGAGTATCGGGCCTAATAGAGGCTGACGGATTCAATAACTTGATGATTAAACAGTGAAATACACGTTACCTATCTGGTTTTGCGAAGACTGATTATTGATGACATGAACGGCCAATCGGCCTGATGAATAACCTAAGAAACAAAATGGCTCATTGAAGCCGGGGAGTTTTTAAGGTTCATCAGGCGCAGAACTCATCGTGGCGCGGGTATCCATACTCATAGAGACGCCGGATAGATTTAAGCAAGCCAACCATACATCAAAATGAGTGTTGCAAAAACGGGGAAGACCATAGATTTATTTCGCCACCCGAAGGCGATCCTGACAGGCGATGGATCTTTTTTGTAGAAAAAAGATTAGCGGTTAGGTAAGAAAGCGTCAAACCGTTAATGTGACTTTTACCTCAATTTACCTGTCTAAAAAAGCCAGAGTACAGATCACAGCATGAGTGATGTAGAATCATCATGTTCTTGAGCGTTTACCCTTCCAGTGCTAATATTGATATTGTTTAATTTTTGTTTAGTTATTTTATTTTTCTGATAAGTTCAAATGGCTTATTGGTGAGAACAAAACAATTAGAAAGGTTTATTGAATTTTTTGTTTCACAGTGCTAGTTTATCAAGGTTTTTTGTTGGTCAGTCACGCCGAAAGGTGACTAGATGCGGGCAGTTGAAACACGATTAACTAACCGCTAAAAAGAAGAAACCCCATAATCTGTCTCAAACTTGGCGGCTTGTAATCAGATATATGGGGTGTACTTGCAGAAATCGATAATGGTTTCTGCATAGGAGTATAGAACGATGAGACTTCTATTGCAACTTTTAGATACCCGCCATAAGTGCAGGGGATGTGTTTAAAAATCAACGCACCCAATCAACATCTGATCCCTCTGTTCGTCAGAGTCGGCGTGGTGAATCCAACGCTTTACGCCGGGGGCAGTCTAAAATCCATCGGCGCAATATCCCGAAACAGGACATCAAAATCCCAAAAGGAACGCCTGCCCGATTGTCCCGTACTCTGAAAAGCCATGACTGGCGTCGGGATGGTGATCTTATCGCGCTGCGTCAAAAGGGTTATACGCCGTATTCTGAGCGGAAAAACCCGCACTATGTGCCAAAACCGATGCGCATCAGTACACGGTCTGAAAGCCGTGAGGCATTAACCTCTCTGTCGCTGGCATTCGTGGCGAATGCAGATTTTTTCCCCGGTCATGATTATTTGTTTGAAGTGATGGTGCCTTTTGAATTTATCGCAAAGGCAATGGGCGTGCTGCATGAATATGATAATGGGCGTAAGGCTTATGATGTGGCGTTACATGCACTGTCTGTCATGGAGCAGCTGAAGCATATTGTTGTCCATCGGGATACAGACCGGGATGCCGGGCAAAATAAACCGGTGCGCATCTGGCTGACGCCAGAGTTTTTCATGTCCAAGGGAATTCCCCGTAACGAAATCCGCCAGAGCTTGATTGATTTCCAAAACTGGGCTATCAAAAGTGGTCAGCTTGAAAATCTGGATAAAAAATACCAGCGTCATTTGTTAAATATGGTGCGGTTGGGCATTGATATAGAAAATAAACATGCGCTACGCCAGCTACTGAAAAAGATCAAACGCTCAGTCGTGGCGCCGGATTTGCAGGATCAGAAAAACGAAGCGTTGAAACACATCGAAGACAACATTGAGACTCTGGATAACCAAGCGGAAAACTTGGAAGCCGAACTGGAAAAAACGCGGCGTTCAGTGGCGAACCTGCGTAAAAAGGATAAATCAGATTCAATCTACTGGCGTATGTTTGTCGAATGGCAAAAAACAACAACACCGGTTGCCGTCCATTATGCAAAAAACACATTAAAGGCACAGTATCCTCACGTAAACGAATATTCAGAGCAATTCTATAGACTGTTACTTGAGCAAGAGGGTATCATTCTCATCTAACGGCGATTTTTCTGAAGATAAATTCAACTAACCGTGCCTAGCGCGGTTTTGGTGTTTCACCTGGGAATAAATTTCGATTCTTTTTTATCCGTTCAACTTATCTACTTCTGCATTTTTTTCGGCAATTTTTGTTTCTGGAACAGATTGTGTGCTCAAAACTGCATGAAGTATAAAAATAAGACAATAAACTTCGAATATGTGTTTAAAAATTTCATTAATTTCGAAGTTTATTCCTGAACAAAACAAGCCTTATAAATAAGGAATAACAAATCGAGTTGAGCCTAAAGGCTACAACTCTCGATAGTTAGCTCCTTTCACTGCGTTCAAGGAAAAAGTTCAATACATAACGTTCCATAAGTGGTCGTAAACGCCCACTAACGCGCAGATACGTCCCGCCTACGGCGTGACCACTGCGTGCCTTCGGCAGAACTTATTAAGCCCAAAAACTATCTGATAATTTTTTAGCTTAGTAGGGCGAAGATGTTTCGAACCTCCATTGATTCCCTCTTGGTTTCGGCGGTTCAACCACACATTATCCCCATTAGATGATGAGAGCCGCCTTTTATTCACTCATAAGACCTCATAGGTTGCAGATTATTTCATCTACTAATTGATTCTAAAGTAGTACCTGCTACTATGGTAAACATTACTACTTGGAGAAAATCATCTGTGAGTAATAAACTAAATGATATGCTTGAGTTAACTGAAGAACTACAAGTGACCGATGCTGCACCTAAAAGCTTGGTCAACAATCTTGAAAAAGCGGCTAGTACTCGGAAAATCAACGATCAAATTAAAGCTGTTACAATGATAACTGGTGCTGAAATAAAGCAACTTCGAGCGCAACACGGAATGTCTCAAGCTATGTTGGCTAGGGCATTAGGCATGTCAAAAGAAAGCATTTCCAAATGGGAACGTGAAGAAAAGAAACCAAGTGGTCCAGCTCTCAGAATGCTCCGCATTCTTGAACGACGCGGACCGGAAGTTCTGCTGATTTAGTTGAGAATTCGGTGAATATTCCATTGTGGAGTTTAAACGTGAACCAGTCAGTACGGAACTAGAACTAATGCCAGTCATCTTACGTTTTAAGGGATATCGATTTTTCTTCTACTCAAACGAAGGAAATCCCCTTGAGCCTGTGCATATTCATGTTCGCAGTGCTGAAGGTGAAGCTAAATTTTGGTTGGTGCCAGATGTTTTATTGGCAAGGAACGATGGATTTAATGCCCGAGAGCTTAAAGAGCTGGTAGGGATAATTAAACTGAACAGAGAAAAATTAGTGGAGGCTTGGAATGACTACTTTGGCTAAAAGTGTACGTTTTGATGAATACAACATGTGGATCGAACTGAGTGATGCCAGAACTTTAGGTGTGCCACTGGCTTGGTTTCCACGATTAATGCATGCTACCGCTATGGCCAGAGAAAATTTTGAAATCAGTGCCCGAGGCATTCACTGGGATGAACTAGATGAAGATATTTCAGTTGAAGGATTGCTATCTGGTCGTGGAGATATGACTCAACAATCCCACCATGCGGCATAATTTTAGCGAACCCAATTGTAGTGGTGCGTAATGTAATAAAGAATGCATAAAAATCTGTGGGGCATTTATGCGAGAGCGTAAAAAAGTGTGAGGCATGGGTTTGGTGAAAGATGAATAAAATAGTTCAATAAGGGGTATTGGCGCCCAATTCAGCGAAAAGTTCCACGAATGGAAATTAATTAATTTCAATATATTATAATAAAATTCATTCTATGATTTTAAGCTCTTTCGATACTTTCGATATTGTGTGTCTAGAACAATCCAGCAAATCGACAATATGGTTATAGCTTTTGTGTTCCCTGAGAAAACTTTCGATTTTTTGGTGCAGTTTGGGGTTGTAAGCCGGAACCGTCCATAATTTTGTCAGATTAATTTCAAGCCTTCGAGAATCGCATCCAGATCAATCTTTTTCCCTTCACTATTAAAGGTATAATGACCATTCAGCAAAATATGTTGCCATGCCACAGGCGATATTTTACTGATAAGTCTCCCCCGCTTTTTCTATATCGCCCAGACTGTCTCCCGATTTTTGCATCAGCCGTGATAACAACGCGGAGTTGTAATAAATGATCACACTGGCCAGTAATCGGCCACACTGATTGCTGATCTCAATTTCAATGTCATTCTGACCTGTCAGTTCTTTTTTTCCACCAATCTGCGCAATGGCAGAGCGTAACTGGTGATAAGATTCAATACGATTTTGTGAACGGTGGCTGTTTCTGGAAATTTGTGGGTTTCGAAGATAGCGCAGAATATAAAGACTGCGAATGAGCTTATCAAACTCGAATAAGGCCTGCCTCGTCGGATTTTTTGTGGTGTAAGTGCACAGCTTACGGATTAAAGCCCCTTGTGTTATTGCCTTGAACCCGAGCGTGGCCACTATCTGGTCTAAATGGGATTTTTCATCAATAATGCCTTTTTGATTGATTTGTCCTACGGGCTGAATCAGGCACGTTTTATACTGTTCAGGGTTATCAGCACAATAGAGTTCTTTCTGCATTTCTCCCGGTGACGTGAAGCGGGGTTCAAAACGTAATCCAAACCAATGCAGAATGGCAAAGTTAACCTTGTTGACGCTGTGCATGTCACCGGTGATCGTTGTGGGTGTGATCCCGGCGGTATTTCTGTACCAGATATCAAAAACGTGATGGGCTTCGTATTCATGCGCGCCAATAAGATAACCATTCAGGGGGATATGGTTACACAGCATGGTATAAGCCACTACGCCTTTCCCGCGACCAAAATATTTTTTTGAACCGCGTGCCTTTATCATCGGGTGTTCAACGCTGAATTTTTGTCCGTCAACGGCGGCATACAATGTGCCCAGTTCCAGAGAGTAATAAGGAAACACAGGTAACTCTTTGATGGAATTACTGATACGATCAGTGGCGGATTTTAGCGAAGACAGACGCAGATACTGCGCATAGACCTCATTCAAGATATGGTAAGGAATATCACTGGTTCGGGCTAACGTTCGGTTACCGTGGTTCATGGCCTGGGCCACAATCACGGCCATCAGACTGTCAGCATCAGCCTCCTTCTTTGCATAACGGGGCTGGATGGGTGTCATGGATGACAAAAACTGGCATTGTTGGCTAACAAAGCGAAATACATCGGTTAATTCACTGAAAGGCAGCTGAATATCGGGTTTTGTGCCCATTCCCTCGAAAAGTTCACTCACCACGATTCATTATTATGTAGCAGGTTCTTCAATTTCGGAATCTGCCAGCGGATCAACACGTTCCAACATACTGTACAAATTAAGTAAACCATCCCGGTTTCCAAAAACGTAATTTCCCGCCAGTTGTATATGCCGCCAAGCTACAGGTGAAAACCCCGCGATCAGATTGACGGCTTTCTGATTTCCTTCCTTCTGAAACTTCTCAATGAGCGCAGATAACAACGCTGAATTGTAATAAATGATGCAATTAGCAATGAGTCTGGCACAGTCATTCCACTGATCAATCTGATAATCGTTTCCGCCCCGAAACTGATTGCCATTGACCGACGCGATGGCTCTGCGCAACTGGTGATAAGCTTCACCTCGATTCAGGGCTTGCTGCACAAATTGCCTCAGCGTCTTGTTATCAACATACTCCAACAGGTAAAAACACCTAACCAATCGGTCATATTCATGAAGCGCTAACAGTGTCCGGTTATTCCATTTGTCATTGGACAATTTTTTGATAACCGTGCTTTGCTGGGTGGCTTTACGGCTGAGTGAACAGATAATGTGCTGAATATTTCCCCATTCCCGCTCGATTAATTTACGCCTGATCGGTTTTTTCAGTTTGATATTAACATCCGAGCCTGTATGAACCTCAAATTGTTGCGCAAAAGCATGTTTAAACCGAGCATAACGAGGTGAGAACTGATAACCAAATATATCCAGAATGGCAAAATTGACATTGTTGATACCGTGTGTATCCGTTGCCAGTGATTTGGGCTGAATATCACTGCTGTTGTTGTACAACAAATCAAAGGCATAATGCCCTTCATATTCATTAGGCGAAATAACCACTGTATTGATGGGAACATGGTTAGAAACCAGTGTCATTGCAGAAACGCCTTTTCCTTTACGGAAATATTTGGCCGAGAATCTGGCTTTGAACGTATTGGTACGACAGGCATATTTTTGACCGTCGATACTTCCAAAGGGCGATGATTCGTTAATCGTGTAATATCTGAATATTGGTAAACTGGCTATTCCATTCGAGATCAGGTCATTGGCTGCACTGATTGTTTCAGGACGGACAAACGAGTCATTGACTCCACGTAAAACGCCAATGCTGCGATCTGAAATCGCTGCTATACGGTGGAGACCATAATTCGTGCCATTGCCAAAAATACAGGCGATTAAGTCATCTTCCTCTGCCTGTCTACACTTTTTCCTGGTGGATATGCCTTGAAAAGCGTTCAAAAATCCCGTTTTACGGTTGACATAATTCATAATCTCAATAATTCCCATGTGCCTTATCTGGCTATAAACCGGATTATCAATGTCATCACACCACCGTCGATTAGCTAATGTCCACGCAAGCTGGCTTGAACGGGGTTGTAATTTAACAAACTCATTGGTATCGCCAGAAATGCTGGCCGAAACTTGATCCATGCGCTGTTCAAGTTGTTTTCCAAATTCATCCAGTGTTTGAGTGATGGGAGTTGACAACCGCTGCAAGCCCGTTTTTTCAATAAGGCTAACTTTGTCATTTTCCCAGTTTTTAAGCGGGATAAGGTCATCTTCCAGCCGTTTATTTTTTTCACTTTCAGTGATATAAGCTTTACCACGATCTAACTGTGTGCTGATTTTCTGATACAGGTAGAACTCAAAGCGTTTTGTCTGAATTTCGTTCTCAACCAATAAGTAACGACGGTCGCTTTTTTAATCATGTCCTGATGACAGGTGATAATTTTTCTTTTTTCGGTAATCTCCTGTTTCGATAGCATAATCTGAGTGGACAGTGCTTCCTGATCAGCCCCGCATTCAATATCGATGGCAACAAACAACTTACGCAGTGAGTTGGCAATTTTTCTGGATTGTTTGTCAACTCTCATCAAAAATATACCGGGGATCGGTACAGATTGTTGCGACATCTTTTAGACGGGTTATCAAGGCAGTATGATTAACTTCAGTGAGACGCTGAAAATTCAGAATATTCAGTACCTTATTAACGAGTTTGGAACGGGTACTTTTAGACGTATTGACCCAGACCGGTTTTTCATCCGGGAAGTAAGTCTTACGAATGTACTCAGCATCTTCGGCTACTTCATCAAGATCAAATTTTGGAATGACAGGTTTAGCCCGAAAATAACCCAATAACAGAATAAAATAGATCCTGGTTTCCAGTCTGATCAGTTCTGCAACAGTTTTCGCGGTATAATGATCTAAAGAAAAGTAGTCTTCTCTGTCGGCATGATTGAAGACAGGACGCTCATATAATTCTCTGACTTCGTTTGGGTTTAATATGTGGAGTCGTTTTTCGTTCTTCTTAATCTCGTTCATTATCAGTTAAGTATCATAATTTGTAAGTTTTGATACTTTACAGACGGGTATTTAAACCAGTGTCAAATATCTTGCTTTTTTAGTTATGATACCTGATAGTATCAATATCGATTTTTGATACCGAGAACGATAAAAATGGCATTACTGGGCTACGCTAGGGTTTCGACCACGCAACAAAAACTGGATATTCAGATTGCGGTTCTGAAACAGGCGGGCGTTCGTGAAGATCGGATTTTCACGGATAAAATGACCGGAAAAACTGATGACAGAGAGGGACTAAAAAAATTACTGGCCAGAGCAGAAAGGGACGACACCATCATATGTACCAAAATGGATCGTTTAGGCCGCAACACTTCGGACATGATCAAAATTGTTGATAACTGCTACAAGAAAGGGATTGCTATTCGTTTTTTGGACAACAGCCTCAGTACTGAAGGCACGATGGGTAAAATGATGGTTCAGATTCTGGCGGCGGTGGCTGAAGCAGAGCGCGAACGTATTCTTGAGCGTACTAATGAAGGTCGCCAATTTGCTAAGGAATCCGGCGTCAAGTTTGGCAGGAAACCCCATAAAAGCACAGCTCAGGCCAAAAGTATGATCACTCAGGAAGTGTCGATGAAAGAAATCATGGAAAAGACAAACATATCCAGAGCAACCTATTTCAGACTGAAAAAAATGATTTGATTTTAGATAAGTGGTCATAAATTTTCTTGAAAAATTTATCTATATGAATTAATTGTAAATACTTTCATCTTAAAAGGTCATAAAATGCAAAAAAACGCGATGCTCGACTTTAACATCCTATAACGTTGGCTTGTTGAAGCCAGTCGCGTTGACTT
>NZ_LDNM01000084.1 GCF_001028135.1 Xenorhabdus griffiniae | reverse complement strand
GTTCTAAAAAATCAATGACATCAGTCCGCGTAACACTGTCTGACATTATCTGATAAAACAGTGTGTTATCGGTGTAATTTAGCGCCCCTAACACTGAACGTCTGACATGATTTTGCGGCTCTGTTTCATGGGGCTTACCCCGCGGACTCCATCCGTATTGCACCGGCGGAGAGGCGGTAAAACCCGCCTCATCAAGATAGACCAGCCGGTAATGACCCGACCGCGCACCCGCCTTAATTTTATTCAGCAAGGCGGCTTTTTCAGCAAACTCCGCTTCATTGCATTTTTTTTAAAGACAGGCGGGCTCGTTTATAGGTTAACCCCTGTTTTTTCAGGGTATTCGCCAGCGTCTCCAGCGTACAGGGCAGCGGGCCATGCTTGTCCTCGACTTTCTGTGCGATTCGGGCTAACGTCAGAGATTCTGCACTGGCGGCTTCGACCGCGGTGGTAATCATGTCAGGTGTCATGGCTGGATATCGGCCGCCAACATGGCCGCCGAGTAATCCCACTATTCCTGAATTGTGCCAGGCGTGAATCCAGTCATAGATAACCCGGAGACTGCATCCTATCTCATCAGCAATCTGACGCGGTTTGAGGCCTCTGGCAAGCATAAGCAGCCCCGTTCCTCGTGTACGGATGTCTCGGTGTCTGTGGTTCAAAGCCAATTGTTGTAATGTAAGGCGTTCAGGTTCAGACAGTGTGATATTCGATTTTAATTTCATAAGGAACAGGCAGTAAATTATCGGATTACCGATTATAACATCAATGCAGATGGTTTGTCGGAATAACTTATCTGAATATTGTCGATGTTAATAGCTCCATTATTTATAACGGTGGGTAGTTGTTCATTTTGATTATTCATTACTATCACCTAAACTCCTGCATATATTCGCTGCCCGTTCGCACATTTCAGTGTCAAACCAGCCGAAGTGACATTCGTTGAAACTGATTTCCAGTTGACTTGCTAACCATCTGTACGCATATGATGAGCATAAAATTTGAATGCACATGATTACC
>NZ_LDNM01000083.1 GCF_001028135.1 Xenorhabdus griffiniae | reverse complement strand
AGGTTAAGCGACTAAGCGTACACGGTGGATGCCTAGGCAGTCAGAGGCGATGAAGGACGTGCTAATCTGCGAAAAGCGCCGGTGAGCTGATATGAAGCGCTGTCAGCCGGCGATGTCCGAATGGGGAAACCCGGTGCAATCCGTTGCATCATCATTAACTGAATTCATAGGTTAATGAGGCGAACCGGGGGAACTGAAACATCTCAGTACCCCGAGGAAAAGAAATCAACCGAGATTCCCCCAGTAGCGGCGAGCGAACGGGGAGGAGCCCAGAGCCATCAGCATGACACGCCTCAGGAGAACGGTCTGGAAAGGCCGGCAGTAAAGGGTGAAAGCCCCGTATCCGAAGTGGTGTGTTGTGTGAGCTCGAAGAGTAGGGCGGGACACGTGATATCCTGTCTGAACATGGGGGGACCATCCTCCAAGGCTAAATACTCCTGACTGACCGATAGTGAACCAGTACCGTGAGGGAAAGGCGAAAAGAACCCCGGCGAGGGGAGTGAAAGAGAACCTGAAACCGTGTACGTACAAGCAGTGGGAGCCCTGATTTATCAGGGTGACTGCGTACCTTTTGTATAATGGGTCAGCGACTTATATTCTGTAGCAAGGTTAACCGTATAGGGGAGCCGCAGGGAAACCGAGTCTTAACTGGGCGTTAAGTTGCAGGGTATAGACCCGAAACCCGGTGATCTAGCCATGGGCAGGTTGAAGGTTGGGTAACACTAACTGGAGGACCGAACCGACTAATGTTGAAAAATTAGCGGATGACTTGTGGCTGGGGGTGAAAGGCCAATCAAACCGGGAGATAGCTGGTTCTCCCCGAAAGCTATTTAGGTAGCGCCTCGTGAAGTCATCTTCGGGGGTAGAGCACTGTTTCGGCTAGGGGGTCATCCCGACTTACCAACCCGATGCAAACTGCGAATACCGAAGAATGTTATCACGGGAGACACACGGCGGGTGCTAACGTCCGTCGTGAAGAGGGAAACAACCCAGACCGCCAGCTAAGGTCCCCAAGTCATGGTTAAGTGGGAAACGAAGTGGGAAGGCTCAGACAGCCAGGATGTTGGCTTAGAAGCAGCCATCATTTAAAGAAAGCGTAATAGCTCACTGGTCGAGTCGGCCTGCGCGGAAGATGTAACGGGGCTAAACCATGCACCGAAGCTGCGGCAGCGACATGAATGTGTTGCTGGGTAGGGGAGCGTTCTGTAAGCCGTTGAAGGTGAACTGTGAGGTTTGCTGGAGGTATCAGAAGTGCGAATGCTGACATAAGTAACGATAAAGCGGGTGAAAAACCCGCTCGCCGGAAGACCAAGGGTTCCTGTCCAACGTTAATCGGGGCAGGGTGAGTCGACCCCTAAGGCGAGGCTGAAAAGCGTAGTCGATGGGAAACAGGTTAATATTCCTGTACGGGCAATAATTGCGATGGGGGGACGGAGAAGGCTAGGCAATCCGGGCGACGGTCGTCCCGGTTTAAGTGTGTAGGTGGGATAATCAGGCAAATCCGGTTATCCACAGCACTGAGGCACGATGACGAGGCACTACGGTGCTGAAGTTGCTGATGCCCCGCTTCCAGGAAAAGCCCCTAAGCTTCAGATTAGTGCTCATCGTACCCCAAACCGACACAGGTGGTCAGGTAGAGAATACTCAGGCGCTTGAGAGAACTCGGGTGAAGGAACTAGGCAAAATGGTGCCGTAACTTCGGGAGAAGGCACGCTGGCGTTAGGTGAAGGACCGAGCGTCCGGAGCTGAGGCCAGTCGCAGATACCAGCTGGCTGCAACTGTTTAATAAAAACACAGCACTGTGCAAACACGAAAGTGGACGTATACGGTGTGACGCCTGCCCGGTGCTGGAAGGTTAATTGATGGGGTTATCGCCTGGCGAGAAGCTCCTGATCGAAGCCCCAGTAAACGGCGGCCGTAACTATAACGGTCCTAAGGTAGCGAAATTCCTTGTCGGGTAAGTTCCGACCTGCACGAATGGCGTAATGATGGCCAGGCTGTCTCCACCCGAGACTCAGTGAAATTGAACTCGCTGTGAAGATGCAGTGTACCCGCGGCAAGACGGAAAGACCCCGTGAACCTTTACTATAGCTTGACACTGAACCTTGAGCCTTGATGTGTAGGATAGGTGGGAGGCTGTGAAGTGCAGACGCCAGTCTGCACGGAGCCATCCTTGAAATACCACCCTTGAATGTTTGATGTTCTAACGCCGGCCCGTTATCCGGGTTGCGGACAGTGTCTGGTGGGTAGTTTGACTGGGGCGGTCTCCTCCCAAAGCGTAACGGAGGAGCACGAAGGTTGGCTAATCCTGGTCGGACATCAGGAGGTTAGTGCAATGGCATAAGCCAGCTTGACTGCGAGAGTGACAGCTCGAGCAGGTGCGAAAGCAGGTCATAGTGATCCGGTGGTTCTGAATGGAAGGGCCATCGCTCAACGGATAAAAGGTACTCCGGGGATAACAGGCTGATACCGCCCAAGAGTTCATATCGACGGCGGTGTTTGGCACCTCGATGTCGGCTCATCACATCCTGGGGCTGAAGTAGGTCCCAAGGGTATGGCTGTTCGCCATTTAAAGTGGTACGCGAGCTGGGTTTAGAACGTCGTGAGACAGTTCGGTCCCTATCTGCCGTGGGCGCTGGAAGATTGCAAGGGGCTGCTCCTAGTACGAGAGGACCGGAGTGGACGCACCACTGGTGTTCGGGTTGTCATGCCAATGGCATTGCCCGGTAGCTAAGTGCGGAAGAGATAACCGCTGAAAGCATCTAAGCGGGAAACTTGCCTTAAGATGAGTCTTCCCTTACTCCTTTGAGGGTACTGAAGGACCGTCCGAGACGAGGACGTGGATAGGCCGGGTGTGTAAGCGTTGCGAGACGTTGAGCTAACCGGTACTAATGAGCCGTGCGGCTTAACCTGACAACACCGAAGGTGTTTTGGGGATTTGAGAGGGTTTCAGAAT
>NZ_LDNM01000082.1 GCF_001028135.1 Xenorhabdus griffiniae | reverse complement strand
TTATAATACTCTCGTTACCTCAAATTTAAAGTGTCGAATCGATTTTTAAATAATAAAAAGACACCAAATCAATAAATAGTAAATTAATGGATTTATAATAATTTACTAATTGTTATGTGTTATATTCAACAGTTGATATTATAATTTCCCGTGAGAGTTTTTATTATTGAAATTTATTTTATGTTGTGTGTTACAAAAATTAATTAATGAAAAAGTAGAAGAGTTAATCAATCTCTGATAGAAATTTGAATGTGTAGGTCATGGTTATATTTATTAATGGCTTACAATCACAGTGGAATATTCATCATGATATAGATGAATAATATAGTTCATCTAAACCGCATTATTGCATCAGGGACTGGTATTTTATATAAATGCCATTTGAAAAATACTTATTTTTATTGTACAAAGCTGTACCTTCATAATATCAAGTTTGATTTAGCGGTTACCTGATGGAAGGCCATTTCAAGGAAATTATTTTAGCCACAAGTTACATAGGAACGGTGAATTATGTTTTTTTCTCGTAAATTAGAAGCATTCATGGCGGTGGTGGAAATGGGTTCTTTAAGCAAAGCGGCAAGAGTGATGAACCGTACGACTCCCCCAGTCGCTAAATCAATTAAAGACTTTGAAGCGACGTTAGGAAAGCGCTTATTCAAAAGGGAGAAGTTTGGGATGATTCTGACCAAAGACGGAGTGGAGTTATATAATGACTTAAAAGAGCTCTATTTGAAAGAGAAAGAAATTACAAAGAAACACATTAGCGGGAGTATTTGTAATGTTGTAAATATATACCATGATTGGGGTAAGAAAAAGCATCTGATTTCACTTTATAAAGCAGCGGACAGAAATAATGCTCAAGTGAATATATTACGCTTCAGTTATGATAACATTGATGAAATAGTTGACTATGAGGGCAATACAATAATTTTAAGTTCGGAAAAAATACTTAGTGATCGATTCAGTCTGGTAAGGAAAATTGATGGCCCAAATTTGGGGATCTGCTGCCGCAAAGAGTTATTGGATGAAGTCAATGGGGACTTTACTCAATTGCTGAGAAAGAGAACGTGGTTATGTGATCCCGTGCTCTATAAAGGCAATTTGATAAAGAATCTGGAAGAGGAAATGATAAAAAACGGAGAAAAAGTTAATATTCGACAGATGGATAATATAGAATGCTGTCTCAATTTTATCCAGTCAACCGATTATATTTTTATTACAGATTCCCACTCCGGTGCACTGGAAGAGGGAGAAAGTCTGGGCTTCATTCCTATATCACGGCCTGATGCAATTAATCAGTGTTATGTCTACAAATCAAAATCTCATTCAAGCGTGTTAAATCGTTTCATCGACTCCGTCAGTGATATGGAGTAACTGACAGCATGAGCGGAGTTTCTCAGCTCCGCTATGGGTGTTTACCTAAATGCATTAAAAGAGCTTAGAACAGATTTTTTGATGGTGGTGAGGAAGGATGATGTGCCATTTCGTTCCTCACCTTTGGCTTATCTAGGTATTACGCATCTTGACATTTCATCTTGCTTCTCCTTGCCCATAACCATTCTATGGTATTCCAATTTGAATGTTAGCTTGAACGTATTAACACTTTCCAAATCGAGATATTTTATGAACCAGTAAGCTATAATTTACTGTTTAGTAAGATAAGTATGTTTTTTGATTTTTATATAATGAAATGTGTTCTTGATGGTGGTGGGGGAAGGATTCGAACCTTCGAAGTCTGTGACGGCAGATTTACAGTCTGCTCCCTTTGGCCGCTCGGGAACCCCACCAGATTTTGAATTATATACTGTCGTTAGCAGCGAGCGGCATAATATCAGATAAACCGCCGCTGTAAAGCAGATAATTGAAAATAAAGTATCGTACGCTTGCTTTTTGATCCGGATGCTCATATTACAACCTATTGGGTGATAAGGTTGCATTTTGTCCAAACAGCTATAGGCACAATACCTTATTGTTTATTAAAAAGATAACATGGTTTATTAAAGAATGACGGTACGGTTGCCATATACAAAAACCCGCTGGGAAAATACCCAGTGTAATGCTTGGCTCAATACATTCTTTTCGACATCCCGTCCTGCACGCATCATCTCCTCAGCGGTATAGGTGTGATCCACATTTATCACATCTTGGGTGATAATCGGGCCTTCATCCAAATTGTCATTTACATAATGAGCCGTCGCACCAATAATTTTCACACCACGCTCATAAGCCTGATGGTAAGGGCGAGCACCGATAAATGCGGGTAAGAATGAATGGTGAATGTTGATTATTTGATTTGGGTAATATTGAACAAATGCTGGTGTTAAGACTCGCATATACTTGGCCAGCACAACATAATCCGGCTTATATTGATCAATTTGAGCCATCAATGCTTCGTCATGTTGTTCACGGGTTAGACCTTCATGACTGATGTAATGGAATGGGATATCAAACTGCTCAATCAATTTTTGCAAAGTAGTATGATTGCCGATGACAGCCGCAATTTCGACATCCAGTCCACCATAGACACTTTTGACTAAAATGTCGCCAATGCAATGCGCTTCTTTTGTCACCATGATAACGATACGGCGTCGGCCTGCTGTATTTAATTCACGGTTTGAACCCGCTGGGAGAGCGTCATCCAAATCGGCCAGAAGAGTTTCGTCATTAAAAATACCCTCCAGTTCGGTACGCATAAAAAATCGTCCAGTGCGATGATCAACAAACTCATTATTTTGAACGATGTTTAATTGATGTTTGTAACAAATGTTTGTGATTTTTGCGATTAATCCTTTGGAATCAGGACAAATCGTACGCAAGATTTTTTTTTGTATGTTTGCGTTTTGCATGGATTACGAGAACCTCAAATATTCTTCACTGTGTGAGTGGTTGCGTTTGATATTTAGATGCTGATTTAACCACAGCATTTCTTGTATTTCTTGCCTGAACGACATGGACAAGGGCTATTTCGGCCTATTTCAGGGCGTATGCCATCTATATAAAACCAACGTTGATCAATGCACAAAAAACGTGAGCGCTCATGAATCAATTGCTTATCTTGCTTTCCTTGTTCAATAAAGCAAGCAGAAAATTCAACATAAGCTTCGTTATTATGTTTCCCCTGATTAGTTTCGAGGACATTTAATCCCAGCCATTGTACACCGGCAAAACTTTGTTCTATTTCAGTACGCCAATTTTCAGACTGGCAATCCGGGTGCCAGGTTGCGATAAGATAGTCTGCATTTTGTGTAACGTAAGCACTATATCTGGAACGCATCAGGGATTCAGCATTTGGGGCAGGGAGATGGTTTTCAAGATAGGGGCTACAGCAAAAGTCGAAAGATGAGCCACTGCCGCAGGGACACATGTTTGTCAAAATAGCTCCAGTTATTTAAAGTGGTTGCAGATTATCGTTAATTGTAAGGTAAATCAGTATTTATTGAACAGGATTAAATGCCAGCGCACTGTATATCTGGCCGAATTAACTGGTGTATACTCGTGCGCGTTATTTTTTGCGAGTGCTATTTTCCTCACACATACGATTTTTTTTGAGAGTTAATGCTATTGTTTAAACTGTAAAGGAGTTTTTCAGTGGAAACATAGCAGTAGGAGACGATGTAATGTCAGTAATAAATAAAAAGGTCAAAAAAGCGGTTATACCTGTTGCTGGTTTGGGAACCCGGATGTTGCCAGCCACCAAAGCCATCCCAAAAGAAATGCTCCCCTTGGTGGATAAACCACTTATTCAGTATGTGGTCAATGAATGTATCAAAGCAGGGATTAATGAAATCATTCTGGTCACACATTCATCCAAGAACTCGATAGAAAACCATTTTGATACCAGCTTTGAGTTGGAAGCGATTCTTGAGAAAAGAGTTAAGCGCCAGTTATTGGACGAGATACAATCTATCTGCCCAAATCATGTGACCATCATGCAAACCCGTCAGGGAATAGCAAAAGGATTGGGACATGCCGTGTTATGTGCTAAACCCCTTATTGGTGATGAGCCGTTCGCTGTTGTTCTGCCTGATGTTATTTTGGATGAGTACAGTACCGACCTATCAAAATATAATTTGAGCGAAATGTTATTACGCTTCAACAGCAGTGGTGTAAGCCAAATTCTGGTTGAACCTGTCCCTGTAGAAAGTGTTGCGGATTATGGCATTGTTGATTGCCTGGGTGAAAATTTACAGCCTGGGGATAGCAAACCTATTGTCCGTGTGGTTGAAAAGCCAAAACCGGAAGAGGCACCATCGAATCTTTCCATTGTTGGTCGTTATGTATTATCCGAAAAAATCTGGCCATTATTGGCTAAAACTGCGCCAGGGGCAGGCGATGAAATACAACTGACAGATGCTATTGCCATGCTGATGGAAAAAGAGTCCGTTGAGGCTTATCACTTGCAAGGTCGTAGTCATGATTGTGGTAATAAGTTGGGTTATATGCAGGCATTTGTTGAATATGGCATGAAACATAAAGAATTGGGCAAGTCATTCACGGATTGGATCATGACCTTGCAAAATCAGTTTGAAAAATAATCTACTCGTACTTTAAGGTGTGATATGAAAGTTACTGTATTTGGTATTGGCTACGTAGGCTTAGTGCAAGCAACCGTATTTGCTGAAGTGGGGCATGATGTTCTTTGTGTCGATGTTGATGCAAAAAAAGTCGAGAACTTGAAAAACGGTCAAATTCCTATCTTTGAGCCGGGCTTGACGCCCTTGGTAAAGAAAAATCATGCTGAAGGACGGCTGAATTTTACAACGGATGCCAAAGCCGGTATTGCTCATGGCAAATTACAGTTTATTGCAGTAGGCACACCTCCTGATGAAGATGGCTCTGCTGATCTTAAGTATGTTACTGCTGTAGCCAGAACGATTGCGGAAAATATGGATGGTTACAAAGTTGTTGTTGACAAGTCAACTGTGCCGGTAGGTACGGCTGATAAAGTCAGGGCAGTGATGCAAGCAACATTGGCAGAGCGTAATCTGGAACTTCCATTTGATGTCGTTTCCAATCCTGAGTTTTTGAAAGAAGGCGCCGCTATTGCTGATTGTATGCGGCCTGAACGCATTATTATTGGTTGTGATAATGATGATGTGGTTGATGTCATGCGTGAACTGTATGAGCCATTTAATCGTAACCATGATCGTATGATAGTCATGGATATCCGCAGTGCTGAATTGACTAAATATGCAGCTAACTGCATGTTGGCGACAAAAATCAGTTTTATGAATGAAATGGCTAACTTGGCTGAAATGCTGGGAGCTGACATTGAACATGTGCGCCAGGGAATTGGTTCCGACTCACGCATCGGATATCACTTTATTTACCCTGGATGTGGATATGGCGGTTCATGTTTCCCTAAAGATGTTCAGGCATTGATCCGGACTTCTGAACAAATTGGATATACACCCAAAATTCTTCAGGCAGTGGAGCAGGTTAACGAAAAACAGAAAAGTAAATTACCTGCTTTTGTAAGACACCATTTTGGTGATGATTTATCGGACAAGACATTTGCTATTTGGGGGCTGTCATTTAAACCTAATACAGATGATATGCGTGCAGCATCGAGCCGTGTCTTGATGGAAACGTTATGGAAATACGGCGCTAACGTTCAGGCGTATGATCCTGAAGCTATGCAGGAAGCCCAACGTATTTATGGGCAGCGTGATGATCTCTCTTTAATGGGAACAAAAGAAGCGGCATTAAAAGGTGCTGATGCTTTGATTATCTGTACAGAATGGCAAAATTTCAGAGCACCTGATTTTGATGTGATTAAGGATTCATTAAAAACGCCGGTGATTTTTGATGGACGCAATCTTTATGATCCCGAACGCCTGCAATCACGTGGTTTTACTTATTATGGTATTGGTCGCGGTGCCTCAATCAAACCCGTCATTTGAGTTAATTTATGAAATTTTTAGTTACAGGCTCTGCTGGTTTTATAGGTTTTCATGTTAGTCAGCGGCTATTGAATATGGGGTATGAGGTTGTTGGTATCGATAACCTCAACGATTATTATGATGTTAATTTGAAACAGGCGAGATTAAATTTATTACTCTCTTATTCAAATTTCAAATTTCAAAAATTAGACCTGGCTGACAGAGTTGCAATACCCGAATTGTTTGCGAAACATCAATTCCAGCGAGTTATCCATTTAGGGGCCCAACCGGGTGTGCGTTATTCAATACAAAACCCTATGGCATATATAGATGCCAATATCGTCGGTCACATCAATATACTTGAAGGTTGCCGCCATCATTCTGTAGAGCATCTATTATATGCATCTTCCAGTTCAGTCTATGGCTTAAATAAAAAGCAACCTTTTTCTACTGATGACTCCGTTGATCATCCGGTTTCTTTATATGCAGCAACAAAAAAAGCCGATGAGTTAATGTCTCACAGCTATTCACATCTTTATCAACTTCCCACTACAGGATTAAGATTTTTTACCGTATATGGACCGTGGGGGCGCCCTGACATGGCTTTATTTAAATTCACTAAGGCTATGTTAGAAGGTCAGCCGATTGATGTTTATAATCATGGCAATATGGTGAGGGATTTCACATATATTGATGACATTGTTGAATCTATAATCAGATTGCAGGATATCATTCCTGCTTCCAATAAAGACTGGTCAGTTGAGGATGGGCAAATATCTGCCAGCTCTGCGCCATACCGGGTTTACAATATTGGAAATGGACAACCGACAAAACTGGGTGATTTTATTGAAGCCATTGAAACCTCATTAGGAATTGAGGCAAAGAAAAACTTTATGGAAATTCAAGATGGCGATGTATTGTCAACATGTGCAGATTCAAACGCGCTTTACAATAAGATTGGTTTTTCACCTAACACACAGGTAAAGGAAGGGGTGAAACGATTTACCGATTGGTATTTAGGCTTTTATCAGAAGCGATGACAGCAAAAATAGAAAAGGAGCGGTTAGCTCCTTTTCTATAACTTTATGTTAATAAAAAACTAAGTTAGTGTTAAATTGTTTTTTATCACATCGAGAATATGAAGATGACTTAGTCACTAATATAGCTCTCTGTGTTTCTACATCAGCCCGTAATTAACCTAGTTAGTAATATTAATCATAAAACAAAAATACCCTATCAAGGGTATTTTTGTTATCAGGTCTTAAAGCAACTGATTAGATCAGGAAATCTTCCAGTTTTTTACCTTCTTCTTCAATTGCTTTTTTGATTACAGCGGGGGTACGGCCTTGGCCAGTCCAGGTTTTAGTTTCACCTTCATCAATGTATGAATATTTAGCTGGACGCGCGGCACGTTTAGATTTACCAGTAGATTTACCACTTAAAGCATCTACTAAATCGCTTAATTCAATACCATCTTTTTCCAGCATTTCACGGTATTCTTGAAGTTTACGTGTACGCTCTTCTATTTGTACACGAGCCTGATTTTCTTCGTCACGACGTTCTTCAACAACAGTCGTAAGTTTTTCCAGCATTTCTTCCAAAGTAGTAAGTTCACATTCTCTTGCTTGTGCGCGCAAGGTACGGATGTTATTTAAGGATTTTAAATTTTCGCTCATTGTCCTGGTCTCAAATTATAATGATGATAGCTGATGTAGAGATAATAATAGAATGCTATTTTATTTTCTGCAATAGTGAATTTACTTTCTTAGGCTAAAACATGTCATTTTAAAATGCAATTTTTGAAGTAATCGATATATTGCGTTTTAATCCGGCTATTAGGTTTACCATTTTTCAATAAGAATGAAGGGGATTACTGTAAAGTTTAGTAAGGGATAAAACTTAGGGTATAAAACTAATTTATAGTCAATGCGTAAGAAACATTAACTGTTTTTCTGAAAATAAGTTGATGAGTAAGTGTAAGATGAAAGTTTTTTATGGGTAATCCATTAGTTATGATCATGGTGGGTGAATTGAACAAAAGTAAACCACTATGATTATTAATATTCAAAGGATGAGGGTAAAAATAGCTATTTTCTTTTTATGTTAATTTTGTGCATTTGGTATGCAGGAAGTCCTTGTAGTGCTGATTTTATATGCGCAAATGTGATGATTATCATGAAAATAATCTTTTCTTATTCATTTTAATTTGTTTCTGTTACTCCACATTTGACAATGACAGGGATAATTTTAACCAGAGTTTGTGGTAAACTGGTGCTGTTATATCGCCTGATTAAATTTGACAAGAGGATGAACAGGCCAATGGCTCAGCTTTATTTTTATTATTCCGCCATGAACGCAGGGAAATCAACTTCCTTATTGCAGTCTTCCTATAACTATAACGAAAGGGGAATGAGAACGCTGATCTTTACAGCAGAGATCGATACTCGATTCGGTAAAGGAAAGGTCAGTTCCCGTATTGGATTATCCGCTGGAGCGTTGTTGTTTTCACCAAAAACAAATATTGCTGAACTTATCAGAAAGGAAAATAGGGCAGAAAAAGTCCATTGCGTTTTGATTGATGAATGCCAATTTTTAACGAAAGAGCACGTCGAGCAACTGTGTGAAATTGTAGATTATGATGATATCCCTGTTCTTTGTTATGGTTTAAGGACAGATTTTCAAGGTGAGTTATTCAGCGGCAGTGAATATCTCCTTGCGTGGTCAGATAAATTGGTAGAGTTGAAAACAATCTGTCATTGTGGGAGAAAAGCCAGCTGTGTACTTCGTTTTGGCAACGATGGCAACGTTGTTTACGATGGTGCTCAGGTTGATATTGGTGGTAACGAAAAATACGTCTCTGTGTGTCGCAGGCATTATACTGACGTTATTCGTGAAGCCAGGGCCAAAAAGGTTTAATACGCCGCCAGTTGTCATCGAGAAATCTAAAACTATATATACCAATCCAACGTCAGGATGCGTGTTATATTTCCTCGCGCAGCGGGGAAATATAAGGCCTCGCGTCGTCAGGCGGATTGCAACTTGAAGTTTATCGAGTATAGGCTGAGAAGGCTGGAAAATAAAATAGTAAAAAGGCGCCGGGTTGCCCTAACGCCTTTTAAGTTACATCCATCAGCCTATCATTTATTATTCTTTCTTACTTATTATTTTTTCTATTTGATTTGACTGCCCCCAGTGGTTTGTCCTCTTCGGTAAATTTACGGCCATAAAAAGAATCTAGCAGCAGTTGTTTCAATTCAGAAATTAATGGGTAGCGCGGATTTGCACCGGTGCATTGGTCATCAAATGCGTCTTCTGCAAGCTTGTCGATTTTTGCCAGGAAATCAGCTTCTTGCACCCCTGTTTCACGAATTGAAGCTGGAATATCTAGTTGAGACTTCATTTCGTCCAGCCAGGCCAATAGTTTTTCAATCTTGGCAGCAGTACGATCATCTGATGAGGTTAGCCCCAAATGATCTGCAATTTCCGCATAGCGACGTCGTGCTTGTGGACGATCATATTGGCTAAAAGCAGTCTGTTTTGTTGGATTATTATTAGCGTTGTAGCGGATTACGTTACAAATTAACAGGGCATTAGCTAAACCATGAGGGATATGAAACTCAGAGCCAAGCTTGTGGGCCATAGAGTGGCATACGCCTAAGAATGCATTAGCAAAGGCAATACCTGCTATCGTCGCTGCATTATGGACACGTTCGCGCGCAACGGGGTTTTTTGCCCCTTCGTGGTAACTAACCGGCAGATAATCTTTTAGCAGCTTTAGTGCTTGCAGTGCTTGCCCATCAGAATATTCATTGGCTAAAACAGAAACGTAGGCTTCCAATGCGTGGGTTACTGCATCCAGACCACCAAAAGCACATAGCGATTTTGGCATATCCATGACCAGGTTCGCGTCAACAATCGCCATATCAGGGGTGAGTGCGTAGTCTGCCAAAGGATATTTCTGCCCGGTGACGTCATCGGTAACAACCGCGAAAGGTGTGACTTCTGAACCCGTGCCTGAGGTGGTGGTAATGGCGACCAATTTAGCTTTTACACCCATTTTGGGGAATTTATAGATACGTTTACGGATATCCATAAAGCGCAGAGCCAGTTCCTCAAAATGGGTTTCTGGATGCTCATACATCACCCACATAATTTTAGCCGCATCCATCGGGGAACCGCCGCCAAGGGCAATGATGACATCCGGTTTAAACAGATGCATGTGTTCAGCACCTTTGCGAACGATGCTTAATGTTGGATCTGCCTCGACTTCGAAGAATACTTCAGTTTCAACGCCATAAGATTTCAAGACATTAATAACCTGATCGGCATAACCGTTATTGAATAAGAAACGGTCTGTCACAATAAAAGCGCGTTTAACACCATCGGTAGCGACTTCTTCCAACGCAATGGGCAGAGAGCCGCGTCGGAAATAAATTGATTTTGGAAGTTTATGCCACAACATATTTTCGGCTCTTTTAGCGACGGTTTTTGTATTGATCAGGTGTTTTGGCCCAACATTTTCAGAAATAGAGTTGCCTCCCCAAGAACCACAACCTAGCGTCAGAGAAGGAGACAGCTTAAAGTTGTACAAGTCTCCGATACCACCTTGAGATGCAGGCGTGTTGATCAAAATACGTGCGGTCTTCATTTTGTGACCAAAATATTTAATACGCTCTGCCTGATTATCTTGTTCGGTATAGAGGCATGAAGTATGTCCAATACCCCCCATCTCAACCAGTTTCTCGGCTTTTTCGACTGCATCTTCAAGGTTTTTGCCACGATACATGGCAAGCAGTGGTGAGAGCTTTTCATGGGCAAAAGGCTCGGTTTCATCTGCCAGAGTCACTTCACCAATCAGAATTTTAGTGCTTTCAGGAACATTGAGACCGGCCATTTCAGCAATTTTTGTTGCAGGTTGACCTACAATCGCTGCATTTAAGTTACCGTTTTTCAAAATAATATCCTGTACGGCTTTTAACTCTTCTCCCTGGAGAAGATAGGCACCATGAGTTGAAAAACGCTCACGAATCTGCTCATAAATAGCATCAACAACAATGACAGATTGTTCTGAAGCACAAATCACGCCGTTATCAAACGTCTTAGACATCAGGATAGATGCAACAGCACGTTTAATATCCGCTGATTCATCAATCACCACGGGGGTATTGCCAGCTCCGACACCAATGGCGGGTTTACCTGAGCTATAGGCTGCTTTGACCATGCCAGGGCCACCGGTTGCCAGAATCAGGTTAATATCCGGGTGGTGCATTAAGGCATTGGAAAGTTCAACGGAAGGTTCATCTATCCAACCAATAATGTCTTTTGGTGCCCCTGCGTTCACCGCTGCATTTAAGACGATTTCTGCCGCTTTGTTCGTCGCTTTTTTGGCGCGTGGATGAGGGGAAAAAATAATACCATTACGGGTTTTCAGGCTGATAAGTGCTTTGAAAATTGCAGTAGATGTTGGGTTTGTTGTTGGAATAATCCCGCAAATCAGGCCAATAGGTTCAGCAATAGTAATAGTACCGAAAGTACTGTCTTCAGACAAAATACCGCAAGTTTTATCATCTTTATAGGCATTATAAATATACTCAGAAGCGAAGTGGTTTTTGATCACTTTATCTTCCACAATTCCCATACCTGATTCAGATACGGCTAATTTTGCCAGTGGAATACGAGCGTCAGCAGCGGCAAGGGCCGCAGCCCGGAAAATTCGGTCAACTTGCTCCTGAGTAAAATTAGCAAATTCATGTTGGGCCTTTTTTACGCGAGCAACTAATTCATTGAGTTCTGCGACTTGAGTTACAGCCATAAAAATTACTCCTGATAAATGTTAAATTTTTTAAGGCAATCAGATGCAATATTGTTAGGGTGTTAAATAATATTATGAGATTAATCGTTTGGATTTCATCGTAAATACCGCTAATTGCCTTAAAAAATTGCTTAACAAAATGATTAATCTAGTAATAGTTTCTTTCCTTGAAATTCTACGTCGGATACAGCTTATCATTCACAGTTATTAGTATTGTGATTTAGATCATGAAAACATTAAGCTGACTCGATTCATCTATTGTTTCTGGAACAATAGTATCTATTGATATCTGAATGGCGTTTACCTGCGGATTTAACGGTACAAATACAACCTATTAACTTTGCAGCGAACTGATATTAATATGATTATTCGAACATGGAATTATTGTTAATATCTTTATTATAAGACCCTGACCTTATTTTCTGGGTTGCTGTGATTGTGATATAGAAAAGATAACTTATGTATTTATTTAAACTGTTTATGCAATAAGATGAAATTTCACCTTTGGATTGGGAGTAAATTAATCAAAAGCCAACCGATAAATGACCAGTTAAAGCGCGATTAATCGATAACATCATTTCGGTGTAATTTCTTTGAAACCATTGTTTATGTTTTATTCCTTTTTAGTTTGTGGTTTTCTTAAAATAATACTGTAATTTTCTACACGTATTTTTCGTTTCATAATCTTGTTTGACTGGTGGCTTGTGTCGTTACTTTGTGATGAAGATGGACTTTTACTCCGTAGTGATTGCATTTTGTTAAAATAATGTTTATTTTCTCTTTTGATAACATACCATGAATATCGTCGGGAGGTAATAGAATAAAATTCCTTATTATCAGATTGTTACATTAATTTTTCGAATATATTGTATGCAGGGGTAACGAATATTATTAATGTTTTAATAAATTTATTATAAAAATCAAATAACAATTATTATGTGAACATCATTTTTTAGTAGGTTAATTACCCTTTGTTAACGTGATAACTAAATTATTGGAGTGAGTAGATTAAAAACGATTCATTTGCTGTTTATAACTTGGAGCAAAATATGAGAAAAAAAACATCAAAGTTAGGTCAGTTGATTTCGAATATCGTTTTATTCTCTTTTCCCGCCGCGCAGAGTATTGCTGCAACTGTTCCCGCAGGCGTTACACTCACCGAAAAACAAGAAATAACCGTTAACAATGGTGTCGAAGTCACTTCATTGGACCCTCATAAAGTTGAAGGTACTCCAGAAACCGTCATCATCCGCAATCTGCTGGAAGGGTTGGTAACGACAGGGCCAAATGGTGAAACCGTGCCTGGCATAGCAGAAAGATGGGAGAATGAAGATTATAAAGTATGGACGTTCTATTTACGCCATGATGCCAAATGGAGTGATGGTAAGCCTGTGACTGCGCAGGATTTTGTCTATAGCTGGCGCCGGCTCGCTGATCCAGATACTGGGTCGCCTTATATCAGTTATTTGCAATATGCCTATATTCAGAACGTTGACGATATTCTGAAAGGAATAAAATCACCGGAACAATTGGGGGTCAAGGCGTTAGATGATCACCGTTTTCAGGTAACACTCAGCCAGCCAGTGCCTTATCTGGTCGACATGTTAAGCCATACAGCGATGAAACCTGTCAGGCAAGATGTGATTGAAAAATGGGGAAATAAATGGACATTGCCAGCAAACTATATTGGCAATGGTGCTTATACATTGAAAGATTGGGTGGTTAATGAGCGAATTATCTTAACGCGCAATCCTCAGTATTGGAACGATAAAGAAACCCTCATTGAAAAAGGCACTTTCCTGCCGATTGTCTCTGGCGTTAGTGGTGTTAACCGCTATCGTAGCGGGGAAGTGGATATGACTGATAACGCTATTCCTCCTGATCTATACCAAAAAATGAAACGGGATATACCCGAACAATTGCAAGTTTCACCTTATCTGTGCACGTTTTACTACGAAATCAATAACCAGAAGCCCCTGTTTAAAGATAAACGGGTGCGTGAAGCCATAAAACTGAGTCTTGATCGCGATATCATCACCGAAAGAATTATGGCACAGGGGCAAATTCCGGCGTATGGATTTACTCCGACTTATATTGGCGACGGTTTGACCATTAATCCAGAATGGGCAAGCTGGACCCAGGAACAGCGTAATCAACGGGCGAAAGAATTGTTGAAGGAAGCGGGTTTTGATGCCAGTCATCCCCTTAAATTTACCTTGTTGTACAACACATCAGAACAAAATAAACAACAAGCCATTGCTGCGGCTTCTATGTGGCAGAAAAATATTGGCGCAACAGTCACTTTGCAAAATCAGGAGTGGAAAACCTCTCTCCAGAACCGCCATCAAGGAAATTATGACGTTGCGAGGGCAACATGGTGTGGCGATTATAACGAACCTTCTTCTTTCTTGAATATGTGGCTGTCAAATAGCAGTAACAATGCTGGTTTTTATCAAAGTGAGGCTTTTGATAACTTTCTTAAGCAGGCCCTGACTGCCAAAGAGAGTGCAACCCGTAAGGAATTTTATCAGCAAGCCGAAGCCCAGCTTGATAAAGATTCAGGGTTGATCCCCGTTTATTACCGCGTCAGCGTGCGCCTCATTCGCCCGACAGTTGGGGGAATGACTGGGAAAGATCCCCAAGATTATGTTGATCTAAAGAATTTGTATATTAAAAAGGTGAATCACTGATTATCGTCACAACATATTATTTTGCCGTAAACAAAATAGTTCCTTTTGGATACGGAAAATGACCGGCCCAATGCGTGGATATGACTTTAATGGGTCAAATGATATCAATTGGAGAGAATAAGATGATAAACACAACAAAGAAAAAACTGGCTACTGGCATTACGGTAACGTTAGGCATGATGATAGGGTGGCCGGCCTTTGCAGCACAAGTGCCTGCTGGCGTGCAACTTGCCGATACTGCAAAACAGGTGTTAGTCCGCAACAATGCCTCTGAACCACAATCGTTGGACCCGCATAAAATTGAAGGTGTGCCAGAATCTAATATCGCGCGGGATTTGTTTGAAACTCTGGTGATCAATGCCCCTGACGGTAAAATTATACCGGGAGTCGCAGAAAGCTGGGAAAATAAGGATTTCAAAGTTTGGACATTCCATCTGCGCAAAGATGCAAAATGGTCCAATGGTGACCCTGTCACTGCACAGGATTTTGTCTATAGCTGGCGCCGTCTGGTAGATCCCAATACCGCATCCCCATATGCAAGTTATCTGCAATATGCCCATCTGCTTAATGTTGACGATATCATCAGGGCTAAACAGAAACCGGAAGCGCTGGGCGTTAAGGCATTAGATGACCATACATTACAATTAACACTCAGTGAAGCCGTTCCCTATTTAGTCAAATTATTTGTTCACCCGACGACCTCTCCGGTTCATCGTGCAACCATTGAAAAATATGGTGAGAGATGGACACAACCACAAAATTTTGTCGGTAACGGTGCCTATAAGCTGAAAAGCTGGGTGATTAACGAGCGCATTGTTCTGGAACGCAGCCCAACGTATTGGGATAACAAACACACTGTTATTAACCAGGTCACAGTCTTGCCTATTTCCTCGGAAGTCATGGATGTTAATCGCTATCGTGCCGGCGAAATTGAAATGACTTATAACAACTTACCGGTCGAACTATTCCAAAAGCTAAAAAAAGACATTCCCGAACAGTTGAATATCAACCCGTATTTATGTACTTATTATTATGAAATAAATAACCAGAAACCCCCATTTAATGATCCCCGTGTGCGTACCGCACTGAAATTAGGGATGGATAGTAATACGATAACTTATAAGGTCAAAAATCAGGGAGATTTACCTTCCTATGGTTATACTCCTCCTTATATTGCTGATTTTAAAGATGAAAAACCGGATTGGTATACCAGACTGAACCAGCAGCAACGTAATGAAGAAGCGAAAAAACTTTTGGCAGAAGCGGGTTTTACTAAAGATAACCCACTGAAAATTAACCTGTTGTATAACACTTCTGATCTCCATAAAAAATTGGCCATTGCTGCCGCATCCATTTGGAAAAAGAATCTTGGTATTAAAGTTAACCTCGAAAACCAAGAATGGAAAACTTATCTTGATTCCCGCCATCAGGGAAATTTTGACGTTGCCCGTGCAGGGTGGTGTGCCGACTACAACGAAGCGTCCAGTTTCCTGAACGCTATGCTATCCGATAGCAGCAATAATACAGCCCATTATAAAAGCAAAGCGTTTGATGCCCTGATGAAGCAATCCCTGCAAGTCCAAACTGATGAAGAGCGTGCAGAAGTTTATGCCAAGGCAAATGCTTTATTAGACAAAGATTCAGCGATAGTTCCTATTTTCTACTATGCCAATACTCGCTTAGTGAAACCTTATGTCGGTGGTTATACCGGTAAAGATCCCTTAGATAACTTCCATACCAAAGACCTATACATAATAAAGCATTAGAAATTAGCAGGTGATCTCGTTGGATCGCCTGCTTGTCAAATAATTAAAGGCCACGGTTTGGCTAAACAGTAGGAGCGGGCAATGCTAAAATTTATTTTACGTCGCTGTTTAGAGGCGATCCCGACACTTTTTATCCTTATTACTATTTCGTTTTTTATGATGCGGCTTGCGCCGGGTAGCCCATTTACAGGAGAAAGAAAGCTGCCGCCAGAGGTTATGGCAAATATTGAAGCGAAATACCATTTAAATGATCCTATTTATAAGCAATATTTCAATTACCTCATCCAACTTTCTAAAGGGGATTTTGGCCCTTCATTTAAATATAAAGACTACAGTGTCAATGATCTGGTTGCAGAAGCGTTGCCGGTTTCTGCTAAATTGGGATTTGCCGCCTTTGTTATGGCGGTAATATTCGGTGTCAGTGCAGGAGTTATTGCGGCATTGAACCAGAATACGAAATGGGATTACACGGTAATGGGGTTTGCCATGACAGGCGTCGTGATCCCTGGTTTCGTGGTCGCCCCCTTATTAGTTTTGATATTCGCCATTACACTAAGATGGTTGCCGGGAGGAGGCTGGAATGGCGGGGCACCTAAATATATGCTTTTGCCAATGGTCGCACTTTCCCTCTCTTATATTGCCAGCATATCCCGTATTACCCGGGGTTCCATGATAGAAGTTTTGCATTCCAACTTTATTCGTACAGCACGGGCCAAGGGTTTGCCACTGCGGAAGATTATTTTCCGTCATGCGTTAAAACCTGCCTTATTACCCGTTATCTCTTACATGGGTCCAGCATTCGTCGGCATCATTACGGGTTCAATGGTTATCGAGACTATTTTCGGTTTACCCGGTCTGGGGCAATTATTTGTTAATGGCGCATTAAACCGTGATTACTCTCTGGTACTGAGTTTGACGATTCTGGTGGGAAGCCTGACCATTATGTTTAATGCCATCGTTGATGTGCTGTATGCCGTCATTGATCCGAAAATTCGTTATTAATACTGGAGCGCGCAATGTTACTGAATAAAAAAAATAGCGAAGCTCTGGAAAATTTTTCTGAGCAACTGGAAATTGAAGGCCGCAGTTTGTGGCAGGATGCACGTCGCCGTTTTAAGCATAACAAGGCGGCGATTACGAGTTTATGTATTCTATTCCTGATCACATTATTTGTGATCTTAGCACCGATGTTGTCCCAATTTGCCTACGATGACACTGATTGGAATATGATGACAATGCCGCCGGATTTTGAGTCCAAACACTATTTTGGCACTGATTCATCAGGGCGTGATCTGTTGGTGCGCGTTGCCATTGGCGGGCGTATTTCACTGATGGTCGGGGTTGCCGCCGCTTTGATTGCTGTGTTATTGGGCACTTTATATGGTGCGATGTCAGGCTATCTTGGCGGCAAAACTGACATGGTCATGATGCGTTTGTTGGAAATCCTCAATTCTTTCCCATTCATGTTCTTCGTTATCCTTCTGGTGACTTTCTTTGGTCAAAACATTCTGTTGATTTTCGTTGCAATAGGCATGGTGTCGTGGCTGGACATGGCACGTATCGTCCGTGGTCAGACACTGAGTTTAAAACGCAAGGAATTCATCGAAGCCGCGTTGGTTTGTGGTGTTTCTACCCGTCATATCGTTTTGCGCCATATCGTGCCAAACGTATTGGGTGTTGTGGTGGTTTATGCCTCATTACTTGTACCCAGCATGATCCTGTTTGAATCCTTCTTGAGCTTCCTTGGCTTGGGTACTCAGGAACCCCTCAGTAGTTGGGGGGCTTTGTTAAGTGATGGGGCTAATTCAATGGAAGTGGCTCCGTGGTTGCTGTTATTTCCGGCAGGCTTTCTGGTGATAACCCTGTTTTGTTTTAACTTTATTGGTGACGGCCTGCGAGATGCCCTCGATCCGAAAGACCGTTAAGGAGAGCCTGTGAATAGCGTAGAAACGTCGAAAAATGTTGAATCACTTTTATCGGTAAAAGACCTGAATGTCGTATTCAGCACGCCAGACGGCAACGTGACGGCCGTAAACAAATTAAATTTTGACTTACAGGCCGGAGAAACCCTGGGGATCGTGGGAGAATCTGGCTCAGGTAAATCGCAGACGGCGTTTGCATTAATGGGATTATTGGCCAGCAATGGTTTTGTCAGTGGTTCTGCTCATTTTCATGGGCGAGAAATCCTCAACCTGAAAGAAAAAGAGCTGAACCGGATGCGGGCAGAAGAGATCTCGATGATATTTCAAGATCCCATGACTTCCCTTAACCCTTATATGCGGGTAGGTGATCAATTAACTGAAGTATTGATGTTGCATAAGCGTATGAGTAAAAGCGTGGCTTTTGAGGAATCCATCCGTATGCTGGATGCCGTTAAGATGCCAGAGGCACGTAAACGCATGAAAATGTACCCACATGAATTCTCCGGGGGGATGCGTCAACGAGTCATGATTGCCATGGCATTATTGTGTCAGCCTAAGTTATTAATTGCCGATGAACCGACAACGGCATTGGATGTAACGGTTCAGGCACAGATCATGATGTTGCTTAACGAGCTGAAAAAAGAGTTTAACACGGCCATTATTATGATCACCCATGACTTGGGGGTGGTTGCCGGCATTTGTGACAAAGTATTAGTAATGTATGCCGGAAGAACGATGGAATATGGCACAGCGCGTGACGTATTTTACCGGCCTACCCATCCATACTCTATCGGGTTACTGAATGCAGTTCCTCGTCTGGATGGTGATGGGGAGTCATTGGAAACGATCCAAGGCAATCCCCCCAATTTATTGCGTTTGCCAAAGGGATGCCCATTCCAGCCGCGCTGTCAGTTTGCCACAGAGCATTGTGTTCGTGAGGAACCACAGTTGGAAAAATTTGGCTTTGGGTGCTTGCGTGCCTGCTTTAAACGCTAGGAGGAGTTAGTATGAACACAATAGCTGAAAAACGTGTCTTATTGGAAGTGGATGACCTCAAAGTTTATTTTGATATTAAAGATGGAAAACAGTGGTTCTGGCAGCCGGCAAAAACCTTAAAAGCGGTAGATGGCGTTACCTTAAGACTATATGAAGGTGAGACTCTGGGCGTTGTAGGAGAATCTGGCTGCGGGAAGTCAACACTTGCCAGAGCCGTTATTGGGTTAGTGAAAGCGTCTGGCGGGGCAGTCACCTGGCTTGGTCAAAATCTGCTGGCTATGAGTGACAAACAATGGCGGGATATTCGCAATGATATTCAGATGATTTTTCAAGACCCTTTGGCATCGCTGAATCCGCGTATGACCATTGGTGATATTATTGCAGAGCCATTGAAAACGTATTACCCCAAAATGAAAGCGGGGGAAATAAAAGGAAAAGTTCAAAAAATGATGATGCGGGTAGGATTGTTACCTAACCTGATAAACCGTTATCCGCATGAATTCTCAGGTGGACAGTGCCAACGTATTGGCATTGCCCGCGCTTTGATCCTGGAGCCTAAATTAGTTATCTGCGACGAACCGGTTTCAGCGCTGGATGTTTCTATTCAGGCACAAGTCGTTAACTTGTTGCAGGAATTACAGCGGGAAATGGGGCTTTCCCTGATATTTATTGCTCATGACCTATCAATAGTAAAACACATATCAGACCGCGTTTTGGTGATGTATTTGGGGAATGCTGTAGAATTAGGCACTTACGACGAGGTTTATCATAATCCGTTGCATCCATATACCAGAGCGCTTATGTCGGCGGTGCCAATTCCTGATCCAGATAAAGAGCGCAACAAGCATATTGAATTGTTGGAAGGAGAACTGCCTTCACCCATTGATCCCCCGTCTGGGTGTGTATTCCGTACTCGCTGTCCAATGGCAGATGCTGAATGTGCCAAGACTCGACCACTGCTTGAAGGAAGTTTTAAACATGCGGTATCTTGCCTTAAGGTTGATCCACTCTAACCAGCCAGATTCGGTTAATGTGACGCTGTCACGACTTTAAATTCAATGCCCTCACAATGAGGGCATTTTTGCCGATCAGGGAAGTGTATTGATGAAGGCGGTCTGATTATTTTTTCCATAGGATATGGCAGATGGGGTAAGATTTTTCCCGGCAGAGCAAGATACGGGCAAAGATGTCATCAATTTCGGCATCGTCTGATTCAGCCAGGCCAATAATGACTTCTGAGAAAAAGTCTGGATCCAAATCAAAATCAACATGTTCAAGCCAGACTCTTGAAGGCTCCAATAATTCAACTCCTCCCCGTTCTTCAAATTGCAAATTAAACAATAGGCTGTCAGCCGGATCAAGGTGAGAAAGCGCTTGTTCCAAAAAGATGTCGTAAGCTTTTTCAAGCGCGTCATCTTCAGTCATTCGGTTATTTAAGTCTAATTGCATAGCGTGTGTCGGTTGATTTTCCATGATGCAAGATCCGAAATTAATTACAAGATGAAATTAAAACATGTTCTGTATTGAATGAATACTGTTATTCGTGGTGAAAATATTCATGTTGAAAAAGTGACTGGTCAATTTATTTTCTGTCTGTTTTCAGTCATGAATTATAAAAGCGGGCTGAAAAAGTAGCAGATACGTTCAAGAATACGATGCCACATAGGCCGTTTTTCCCATTCACTGTTCGCAAGTAGTACTGAACGCATAATATAGTCTTGTTGAACCAGTGCTAAATCATTGCCAAAGTGTTCATCATCAATGACCACCGTAATTTCAAAGTTCAGCCATAAGCTGCGCATATCTAAATTGACAGAACCGACCATACTGAGCTGGCCATCGACCAACACACTTTTAGTATGTAATAAACCATCTTCAAATTGATAAATTTTCACACCCGCTTCCAGTAATTCTGAAAAAAACGCACGGCTGGCCCAGCGAACAAGAAATGAGTTGTTTTGGCTTGGTACAATGATACTGACCTCAACACCACGCATAGCTGCGGTACAAATTGCATGCATTAAATCATCGCTGGGAACAAAATAGGGAGTGGTAAGAATAAGTTGCTTGCGGGCAGCAAAAATAGCGGTCATCAGGGATTGTTGGATCAATTCATCAGGGAACCCTGGCCCGGAAGCAATAACTTGCGCGGTATGACCACTGGCTTGTTCGAAGGGCATGGTAGTACTGTCAGGAGGAGGGGGAAGATGACGCTCTCCTGTTTCCATTTCCCAGTCAAAAGCATAAATGATCCCCAGTGTTGTCGTAACTGGGCCTTCCATTCTCACCATGATATCGACCCATTGACCGAACCCGGCATCTTGTTTAAAAAAACGGGGGTCAACCATATTCATGCTACCGGTGTATGAAATATGGTTGTCGATCAGAATAATTTTTCTATGCTGGCGTAAGTCCATACGACGCAAGAATAAACGGAAAAGATTAACTTGTAGCGACTCGATAAATTCAATACCTGCCTTTCGCATAATATCAGGATAAGGGCTGCGGAAAAATTGCCAGCTTCCTGCCGAATCTACCATGATTCGACATTTAACACCGCGTTTGGCTGCACGCATCAGGGCATCAGTGACCTGATCAACCAGCCCTCCCGATTGCCATATATAAAACACCATCTCGATATTGTATTTGGCGTTTTCAATATCATGAACAATCGCTTTTAGCGAATTATCATAAGATGTCATTAATTGCATTTTATTCCCTCTGACACCTTTGATATTTTGTCGACGCTCACACAGCTGAAACAGCGGAGTAGCAACTTCACTGTTTTCATCGGCAAAAATTTGTGGAGAATTTCTTAATTCGGCCAGCCACTTGACTACAGATGAACGCATTTGTTTGGCTTGCTCAACTCTGCGTTTGCCAAGGTGTAATTCGCCGAATGACAAGTAAGCAATGATCCCAACTAAAGGAAAAATGTAAATAATGAGTAACCACGTCATTGCTGATGTCACAGGACGACGTTTCATCAAAACTCGAATAGTGATACCGGCAATAATCAGCCAGTAGAAGAAAATCGTCAGCCAGCTCAGTACAGAGTAGAAAGTTGTCATACGTGGCAATCAATCCTATTTATTTAAGTATCTTATGCAGTCATTGCCGCAAGTTTCTAGAAATTTTGGCAAACTATCAACCTAATAATTATTAATTAAACAGCCGTAATTTTAGCAAAAAAGCGCCAAGTATAATGAATATCATTACTATTTAGCCACTTATAACGACTGACTTTGGCTTCATGCACTGTATGCAGATTGATACGAAAAAATCATGAATGGTTTATCATAATTATTAAACTGATAATTTTGGGTAATATACTATTATGGCAGAATCACGAACCAGATTGGCAATTGATTGACATTGCGAATAGTGACGATTAAGAATAATGTTATTTACCCACTGAGAAAATTAGCCTGGAATAGCTTATGAAACATAGCAGAAGAGAAGTCGGGCGTTGGAGAATGCTCCGCCAAGGTATTCGTATCCGCCGTCGCTGGTCGGAAGGGCAGTCACGTCGTAACTTACGAATATATGCACTGCGTAAGGCAGATGCTTATAAGCGTCATAGATCGATTCTATTTATCCGGAATATAGAGTGGATTTTATAGTAATACCTTAAATTGATGCATGATACGACTCGTGACGAATGAGTTCACGGTCGATATCAACTCTGTTCTAGATAATAATGCATATCTGACGCGTTGTTTTCCCCTTACTACCGACTGAAAAATACAAGTCATGCTGAGATGTTTTTGAATCTTTATTGAATATGATAGTCATTTGCATTTAAACTAATACCTATCTGAAAACTGACTATCATGCTGTTAAACAAGAATTCTCTTATGCGTTGGATACATTGGCCGATACTACTTTCTGTTTGTTTACACATTTCTATTGCGGCGGCGCTTTTCCATGCCATTAAACCTGAAAAACAGGTAGAAGCCCCGTCTATATCTGTTGCCATGATCCAGTTGGCGGCTGAAGAGGCGCCTGTCTCTAAACCTGCCATACCTGAATCAATTCCTGAACCGGAGCCAGAGCCAGAACCTATTGCGAAAATTGCTCTGCCTAAACCTAAGCCTGAGAAAAAAATTGTCAAAAAAGAAATTAAGCCAAGAGAGAAAAAGACAGAAAAAGCTTCAGAACAACCCCTGAAACCTGTTTCTGATCAGGAACCTCAGACGGCAAAAAGGCTGGACAATCAAAAATCGGAGCACCATACCATTAATGAAAACGTGGGTACACGAAGCGGACCAAAAGCACTAAACAGGCCAGATCCCATTTACCCATCCAGAGCAAAACAGTTGGGGACAGAGGGGACGGTAAAAGTAAAATTTGATATTGATGAAAATGGTCGAGTTAAAAATATCGAAATTATTTCTGCCAATCCGAAGAATGTCTTTGACCGTGAAGTGAAAAATGCGATGAGAAAATGGCGTTATGAAAAAATACCTGCTACCGGGCACCTAACGACTATCGAGTTTAAAACTACGGGTATTTCACAATCCTGACTTAACCAAAGTTTCTTACCCGGTCAGGGGATGCAAAGCATCCCCTGACTTCATCAGCAAAATGAATTATGACTCTGAATCACTGCTTGCCAATTTAAAGTGCCTTTTATCTTCAGGCAAAGGACGGGAAGCGTTATTTTCATCAACGGCAACATAGGTGAAAACAGCATCTGTCGCACGATAACGCTGACCGACTGGCTCAGAAGCCACTTTTTTCACCCACACCTCAATATGAATGGTAATAGATGAATTTCCCGTTTTAAGACAACGGGCGTAGCAGCATACGACGTCACCTACCGCAACCGGTTTTAGAAAACTGATGCCATTTACGCTAACAGTTACTACGCGTCCCAGAGCAATCTCTTTTGCCAGGATTGCGCCGCCAATATCCATTTGAGACATCAGCCAGCCACCGAAAATATCCCCATTGGCATTAGTATCAGCAGGCATGGCCAGTGTACGGAGAACCAATTCTCCGTTTGGTAAGCATTGTTGTTGTGTCATTAGAAAACTTGCTTTATTTGGTGAATACAACAATACCTGCCGCTGCATCGGCAGGTATCCATATGAAGGTTATTATATTATTTTTGTTCGCGAGGCAGATGACGGTAGATATATACCACACTCAATACAGTAAAGACCAGTGTCAATGCCGTTAACCCGAACACTTTAAAGTTTACCCAAACATCTTGAGGTAGCCAGAAAGCGACATAAATATTTGCTAATGCACAGGCAATAAAGAAGATTGCCCAAGCCATATTCAGTTTGTTCCAGACAAAATCAGGTAATTCTAACTCCTTGCCTAACATGCGTTGAATTAATGGCTTTTTCATCACCCATTGGCTGATAAATAGTCCCAGAGCAAAAATGGCATAAATGACAGTCACTTTCCATTTAATAAATAAATCACTGTGGAAAGCCAGTGTCAGAGTGCCGAAAACAGCAACCATAACAAATGTAATTAAGGAGGATTTCTCAACGCGACGATAAATGAGGTAAGTAATGACAACCACTAACCCTGTTGCAGCAATTAAGGCACCAGATGCATAGAAAATGTCGTACATTTTGTAGACGACAAAGAAAACGACTAGCGGCAAAAAGTCTAAAAGTTGTTTCATAAATTGAACCCATTGTGAAGTCAATGATGGCATGTTTTTGAATTTGTGCCAGAGTGTACCAGATCTCAATGAAATGGTTTATTTATCAGGTAAAAAACATTTTTCATCTGTTTGGCTAATTTTATCACAATGAGCGACAAGCTAAGTGTGAGAGAGGGGAAACGGGTGAGTTTCCATTTAGCAACGCACTATAACTAGGTTTCATTTTCACAAAAGGGCATAAAGGTCATGTTGTGGGGAAGATTACATCGTTGGATGCCGGGCTTGGGAAATATTTGTCATTACCGTAGAGAGTATTTCAGCCATGATATGCGGGCGGGTCTCTCTGTTGCCGCAGTCGCGCTGCCTGTTGCGATTGCTTATGCTGAATTAATGGGAATTAGTGCCATTATTGGTTTATATGCCTGTATTTTACCGATGTTTGCGTATGCACTGTTTGGCACTTCGCGGCAGTTGATTGTTGGGCCAGATGCTGCAACTTGTGCGGTTATTGCTGCTGCTGTGACACCGCTGGCATTGGGAAATGAGCATGTGCGCTGGCAACTTGCCATAGTTATGACGTTAATGACAGGGTTTTGGTGTATTTTGGCCAGCCATTTTCGATTGGGTGCCTTCGCTGATTTTATATCTCATCCCATTTTGAAGGGCTTTATTAACGGCGTTGCGATTACCATTATGGCGGATCAGCTGGCTAAAGTTTTTGGGCTGTCTGGGTTGCCTGTGGAATTGATTGAACGATTAATTGCACTTCCCCGTAAACTATTAGAATCTCACTGGCCGACGGTAGGGGTGTCAGTAATGACGCTGCTGGTACTGCTTAGTGTGCATTTCCTCCGTCCGAGTTGGCCTGCGCCACTGGTAGCAATGATCGTATCGACTTATATCAGTTGGCAATTTGAACTCAGCCAATATGGTATCCAGATTGTGGGTAGTATGGGGAGCGGTTTGCCTATTGTTCCTGTACCCGAATTTGAACCCGGTATCATACGTGATTTAGTTGTTCCTTCCATTAACTTAGCGGTGATCAGTTTCGTCAGTTTTATGATGACTGCTCGTAGTTTTGCCAGTAAAAATGGCTACCAAGTCGATGCAGATCTGGAACTTAGGGCATTGGGTATCGCCAATATTGCTTCGTCATTATCACAAGGTTTTGCTGTCAGTGCTGCCGGTAGCCGTACTGCGGTCAATGATGCGCTTGGTGGTAAAACGCAAATGGTTTCGGTGATAGCGGCTTGTGCTATTTTGCTGGTATTGCTGTTTATGACAGAATTTTTGGTGTCTATTCCTCTGTCATCACTGGGTATTGTTTTGATCTTTTCCACTTGGTCTTTATTGAGTTTAAAAAATCTTTGGGCTTATCGAAAACGTAATCGTCAGGCTTTTACTCTGTCAATTTTTACGTTAATTGCCGTCTTGCTGGTGGGGGTGATCGATGGTATCGGTTTTGCTGTTTTGTTAGGATTATTGCAATTTTTGCGGATAGTTTTTCGGCCTTCGGATCAGCTGCTGGGCGTGAATGACCAAGGTATGGTTCGTTCTATCCATAAACATAATGATATCAAACCCATAGATGGCATTATGATGTACCGCTTTAACTCTCCTCTCACTTATTTTAATGTTGGATATTTTAAAAAACGGGTATTACTGCATGTGAAAAGTGCTGCAAATGATCCTGTGTGGTTAGTGGTCGATGCGACGGTCAGTTTTACCTATGATGATGTCAGTGTTTTTGCCGTGTTGGATGAGTTAATCACAGAATTAAAAGAGAAAGGTGTAACATTGGTTTTGGCAGGGCGCAGAACAGAGCTAAATCGCTGGATTAAACAGAACAAACTAAGTCGTAGCGATGACGATTTAATAGTTGTGCCGGATCTCTACTTTGCCATTCGTTTACTTCAAAGTAAGCAGCAGGTGGAGGACAAACAGGAAAAGTAAACTGCGGTTCACCCCGCTGCATTAGTATTACAGCGAGGTGAACTATTTTAAGTGCTTTTTATTAAATACCGTTTATGGTTTTATTTTGTGGCTTGACTAACATATACAAACGAAATAGGTAAATCAGTAACAGAGATGATAAGAAATTATCCAGTGTTGATAGCAACATATCGGGCATTTTTGTCAGCACAAGAGTCAGGATTAGCTTGGCGACAAGCCATAACAGTATAGCTGGGATCAACAACCGCATATTACCAAATGCCAACTTCCAACTATTTTGCATGGCTGCAAAAACATTTTTGCTTTTTTCAAACAAAAAAATTGGAGCCAGTGAGAATGCAATAGAAAACAGTAGCCCCGGCAGGATCATTAAAGCGTAGCCGATTTGGACCAACAGGGTACAAATCAGCATTAGCAAGAACATCTTAGGTAGTTGCGTTATTGATAATGTACTGGCATGAATGGCATTAGTTTTCTGACCGCGAGAGATAGCATCGATGAGTACCAGCACACTGGCCGTTAGTAGGGTATTACCAAATATGTGGGTAAATAAAACCCCGAACATTGTGCGCATTAACGTGAATTGCTCATCTGGCGTTAATTGCATCACGAAACGTTGGATACCTGTATTGCCGGACTCTCTGACTATATTTTGCAACTCGGCTAATAGATTGAGCTGTTCATCATTCGGCATGAGTAAATGCCCCAGCAGTGTTGTCACCAGCGCGGCCAGGACAGAGAGGATGACAATATTCAACAGTTGATTCTTTAAAAAGTTGATGCTGTCACGATACAGGGTATTTGCCGTGATGGGCATGAAAGTGGCTCCTATCAAATAAAACAACAATAGTGCACAATTGTACCTTGTTAGGGGGATTATTGGATACCTAAGATTTACTCCTTGTATCTTGAGGCTGATGGGGCACGAAATCTTGTTTGCCAGGCTCCTTATTGTCGATTTTATAAAAATGATCAACTCATTAACTTTGTGTTAATAAATTGAGGGTGGGCTGGAATATTAAATAAGGTTTTTTAATGTATAATTTCTATTGTTTTTTATTGTTATTCATTTAAAAATTGATATTAAGATATAAATCATGGATGGCATTAAAATTAATATGCAGAAAATTTTGATTTGGATCAATTTTAAATATCCAGTAAATGAAATAATAAAGCAGTAAATACCTTATTTAGCCAAAAATATTTAAAAGATGTGATCTGTCTTAGATCATAATAGTAAACAAACGGGTATATTTCTGACTGTTTTAAAACCACATAAATGGGATGGATAATGAAGAAGATTTCTGCGCTTGTATTGGCTGTTGCTACGTTAGCCCCGTCATTGACTTTTGCCCATGAAGCAGGTGACTTCCTGTTCCGTGCAGGTACAGCAACGGTAAGACCGCATGCGGGTTCTGATAATGTATTAGGATTGGGATCTTTTGGTGTCAATAATAATACTCAGTTGGGGTTAACTTTTGGTTACATGATTACTGATAATATTGGTGTTGAATTATTGGCAGCAACACCATTTCAGCATAAAGTCAGTTTGCCGGGCGCGGGTGAAATTGCTGAAGTTAAACATTTACCACCAACACTAATGGCACAATATTATTTTGGTTCTTCAGAAAATGAATTTCGTCCTTATGTCGGAATTGGTGTTAACTACACGACATTCTTTAGTGAAAAATTTACTAATAATGAGACGGTAAAAGGCGTTAATTTAAATAGCCTGGATCTGAAAGATTCTTGGGGTATCGCTGGGCAGGTTGGCCTGGATTATCAACTGGACAAAAACTGGATGCTGAATACTTCGCTTTGGTGGATGAATATTGAAACTGATGTGAAATTCAAAGTCGGTGATGTAGATAAAAAATATAAAACCCGCCTTGATCCGTGGGTCTTTATGTTCGGTGTTGGTTATAGTTTCTAACTAAAGCTACGTGTGTTTGACGTTGACATAAGAGAAGAACCAATGGGGCGTCATTGCCCCATTTTTTGGTAGCGTGCTTATAATTGTGTGGCGTTTTTCATGGCACGAACAAAATCCGTTAACTTTTCCAGCATGATGTTGGGTTGATGTAAGTTATCTTCAATAATTTTGACAATCGCTGAACCTGAAATTGCACCCGCAGCACCGGCATTGAGAGCGCTCATAACCTGTTCTGGCTCTGAAATGCCAAAACCTTGTATAGCCGGGGCAGCGTGATATTCTTTGAGCTTATTGACAATATGATTAAATGGCTGTTGAGCGCGATTTTCACTGCCTGTCACTCCCGCTCTTGATAGCAGATAGGTATATCCCCGTCCAAATGAAGCAACTTCACGCAGTAAATCATCATCTGCATTAGGGGGACAAATAAAGATCGGGGCAATATCATGCTTTATGGCAGCTGAACGGAAAGGCGATGACTCGGGTAATGGCACATCAGCGACAAGTACGGAGTCAACACCTGCACTTTTGCAGCGACGATAAAATTCATCAATGCCATTGTGAAAGGCGAGATTGGCGTAAACTAACAGGCCAATGGGTATATCAGGGTGTTTAGCGCGAATTTTAGCCAGCAGGTCAAAACATAGTGTGGGCGTGACCTTGGATGATAACGCCCGCAGATTGGCATTTTGGATAGTTGGGCCATCAGCCAGGGGATCTGAGAACGGAATACCCAATTCAAGCGCATCAGCACCGCCTGAAATTAAGGTATCAATAATTTCCAATGATAATTCAGGATTAGGATCACCAAGGGTGACAAAAGGAACAAAAGCGCCTTGATTTTGGTGTTGTAACTTCTTAAAAAGTTGTTCGTAACGTCCCATCAGATTTCCCCCTTGGATTTTAAAATATCGTGAACGGTAAAGATGTCTTTGTCACCACGACCAGATAAATTGACAATTAATAGTTGTTCCTTGTCTGGAGATTCATGGATCATTTTCAAGGCATAAGCCAGCGCATGAGCGGATTCCAGTGCAGGAATAATCCCTTCATTGCGTGAGAGTTCCTGAAAGGCCTCCAGGGCTTCATCATCAGTAATTGAAACATAATCGGCTCTACCGATGCTGTTTAAATAGGCATGCTGTGGGCCGACGGAAGGAAAATCTAAACCCGCCGAAATGGAATAAGATTCTTCAATTTGCCCGTCTGCTGTCTGCATCATTGGCGCTTTCATGCCAAAGTAAATTCCCAATCTTCCGTGTTTCAATGGGGCACCATGCTCTCCGGTTTCAATACCATGCCCCGCAGGTTCAACACCGATCAAGCGAACATTATTTTCTGGAATAAATTCAGCAAACAAACCGATGGCATTTGAACCACCACCAATGCAGGCGATAACGGCATCAGGTAAACGGCCTTCTTTTTCCAGAATCTGAGCTTTGGCTTCTTCACCAATCATACGTTGAAATTCTCGTACCATTGTCGGATATGGGTGAGGGCCAGCCGCAGTGCCTAATAGGTAATGTGCTTTCTCATAGCAACCCGACCAGTCACGCATTGCTTCGTTACAAGCATCTTTCAAGGTTGCCGAGCCGCTGTGGACAGGGATCACTTCTGCACCCATCAAACGCATGCGAAAAACATTGGGCGATTGGCGTTCAATATCTTTTGCCCCCATATAAATACGGCATTTCAGCCCCAATAGCGCACAAGTCAGGGCGGTGGCGACGCCATGTTGACCCGCGCCTGTTTCAGCAATGATCTCATGCTTTCCCATGCGTTTTGCCAACAATGCTTGCCCTAAAACCTGATTGGTTTTGTGAGCACCGCCGTGGAGTAAATCTTCACGTTTCAGGTACAAACGTGTTTTTGTCCCTTTAGTCAGGTTTTGACACAGCGTTAAGGCAGTGGGTCTGCCTGCGTAGTTTTTCAAGAGATCCTGAAAGGTACGCTGAAACTCTGGATCTTTCTGTGCTTCAATAAAGGCTTCTTCTAATTGGTTAAGTGCAGGGATCAAAATTTGTGGCACAAATTGCCCACCAAAATCGCCAAAATAAGGATTCAATTTACTCATTGTTCTACTCATCCATTTTTATCTGAAAAATTAGTGATAACAGCGTAATTGTTGAAACACCTGTTTGATTTTCTGGCTGCTTTTGATACCCGGAGACACTTCAACTCCTGAGTTAAAATCCAGTCCATAACAGCCAAATGTTGCTGCCAGTTGGCAGTTTTCAGCGTTCAGGCCACCAGCCAGGAAACTGTTATGCTGAATGAATGGGTTGATTAACTGCCAGTCAAATGGTTTTCCTGTTCCGCCTGCTCCGTTATCCAACAATAAGTGTTCAACATGGGGTATTGCGGAAACTTCCTCAACCTTAGACATATTAATGGCTTTCCAAATTTCACAATGTTCAGGCAGCCCTGAGCGTAGGGAGTTAATGTAGTTTTCATCTTCATCTCCGTGCAATTGAACTGCGGTGAGCGAAAGCTGACGGGCGGTATTATTGACAAAATCAATGGATTGATTTTGAAACACGCCAACATATAGAAGAGAGGCTTCATTGATGATTTGTTGAGCTTTTTGCAGGCTGATTTTGCGCGGTGATTTTTCGGCAAAAATTAAACCACCGTAAACGGCTCCCATTTGCAATGCGGTTTTGGCATCCTGTGGGCGAGTCAGGCCACAGATTTTGTTGTCACCCAAAATCAGGCGGCGTAAAGCGAGATCTAAATTTTGTTGTGCCATTAAAGAACTACCAATAAGAAAACCATCGGCAAACTGGCTCAATTCCCGCACCTGACGATGCTGGTGGATACCGGATTCACTGATAACGATCGTGTCTTTGGGTAAATCAACTGACAATTTACGGGTACGCCCTAAATCAATGGACAAATCACGCAGATCCCGATTATTGATACCAATAACTTTTGCCCCCAATATAATCGCGCGTTGCTTTTCATCTTCATTACTGACTTCGGTCAGTATGCCCATCCCAAGACTGTGTGCCAGTGATGACAGCTCACGATACTTATCATTATCAAGAACGGAGAGCATAAGTAAAATAGCGTCAGCCTGATAATAACGGGCAAGATAAACCTGATAGGCATCAATAATAAAATCTTTGCACAGAACAGGTTGATGTACAGCAGAACTGACCATGGCGAGAAAATCATAACTGCCCTGAAAGTATTTTTCATCAGTCAGGACAGAAATTGCAGCAGCATAAGGCTGATAAGTTTTTGCAATGTAAACAGGATCGAAATTTTCACGAATTATCCCTTTTGACGGAGAGGCTTTTTTGCATTCCAAAATAAAAACGGTTTGCTGATGGGTCAACGCCTGATAAAACCGACGGTGACTTGGAACGATAACCTCAATAAAGCTCTCCAGCGGTTGCTCTGCCTTACGAGTAATCAGATATGCCGCTTTATCATCAACAATTTTCTGTAATATGCTGGTTTTCATGATCGAGTCCTTGCTGCCAATGCCGTTACTTTTTCATAAGCCTGGCCGCTGTAAATAGTATTAAGGGCCAGTTGCGTGTTTTCTCGCAGATTTTCATGTCCGTGAATTTTCATCAAAAGAGCCACATTTGCGGCTACCGCATCAGCATGGGCCTTTCGTCCCTGGCCTTGCAGTAACATTGCCAGCATATCGCGATTCTCTTCTGGGGTTCCACCTTGCAGTGAAGATATCGGATGGCCCGGTAAGCCAAAATCGGTTGCTGTTAACTGGTATTGATTAATCTCACCGTGACTGAGTTCTGCAACATAGGTTGGGGCATGTAAAGCAACTTCATCCATTCCGCCACTGTGTACAACGGCGGCGCGTTGATAACCCAAGGCATGTAAGGTATGGGCTATCGGTTCAACTAATTCAGGAGTATAGACTCCGATAAGAGACACAGGAGGGTGCGCCGGATTGATCAACGGGCCAAGCACATTAAATAATGTTCGGGTTTTTAGTTGCTGGCGAACTTGCACCGCATGACGGAATCCACGGTGATATTGAGGTGCGAACAGGAAACAGACACCAATATCATCTAAGGCTCTGCGTGATTCTTCAGCCTGGGCATCCAATGCAATGCCGAATGCAGCTAATAAATCGGATGAGCCAGATCGACTGGAAATACTGCGATTTCCATGTTTTGCTACCTTAAGGCCACAGGCAGCAGCAATAAAAGCGCTGGCTGTTGAAATATTGATGCTATTGGAACCATCTCCACCTGTGCCGACGATATCACAAAATGTGTAATCGGGGCGTGGAAAGGGGGCTGCGTTTGCCAGGAACGCCCGGGCTGCGCCCGCAATTTCTTGTGGCTGCTCGCCCCGCAACTTCAGGCTAATTAATACAGCAGCCAGTTGTGTATCGCTCAACTCGCCATGAATAATGGCAGTGAATAGCTGTTGGCTTTCTTGTTGTGTCAGTGCTTGCGCACTGAATAATTTGTCAAAAATCAACTGCATCTTCCCATTCCTTTAAGTTTAGTGCCTTTAATTCGATACCCTTAAACTCACGACCTTTAATTGTTAGCTCAATGCCCAGGTTAGCGTTTGTTCAAGCAGTTTGGCACCTTGTGTAGTCAAAATAGATTCGGGATGGAACTGAAAACCACAAACTTTGTGCTCATCATGGCGCACCGCCATCACGATATCACCGCATGAAGCAGAGACAGTCAGGGCTGTCGGAGTGTGCACAGCGGCAAGAGAATGGTAACGAGCGACAGACAAAGGATTTGGGAGGCCGGAAAACATATTTTTCCCATCATGGATAGCTGATGTGGCTTTGCCATGCAAAATTTCCTGTGCAGCAGAGACTTTTCCTCCGTAAGCTTCAATAATCGCCTGATGTCCAAGACAAATTCCGATTATCGGGATCTGGCCTGTTACTTGCCTGAGCAATTCAGGCATACAGCCTGCCTCTGAGGGGTTCCCTGGACCGGGGGATAACATCAAAAGAGGAGATTCCATCTCATTAAGTTTGGTAATAATGATGTCTGCTAACACGGTATTGCGGTAAATAACGACATGGTGACCATGAGTACGCAGTTGATCCACAAGGTTATATGTAAAGGAATCTGCATTATCAAGTAAAAGAATAGTAGCCATCAGAATGTCACCTCCACATGATGCGCTTGTGCAATTGCACGAATAACGGCTCTGGCTTTACTGTGCGTTTCATCTACTTCTGACTGAGGAATGGAATCCAGTACCACACCGACTCCAACCTGAATGGTCGCTTGATTGTTTTCCACGTAGGCAGAACGGATCACTATGCAGGTGTCAAAATCCCCATTGCCCGTGAAGTAACCGACGGCTCCGCCATAACTGCCACGCCGTTCACCTTCATATTCTGCGATGAATTGCATCGCCCGAACTTTAGGGGCCCCTGTCAATGTGCCCATATTCATGCAGGCTTGATAGGCATGGAAGACATCTAAATCATGCCGGAGTGTGCCGACAACACGAGAAACCAGATGCATAACAAATGAATAGCGATCGACTTTGGTTAAATCGGCGACATATCGACTGCCCGGTTCGCAGATACGGGCTAAATCGTTGCGAGCCAAGTCAACTAACATCACATGCTCAGACATTTCTTTAGCATCTGTGCGCATTTCCAGTTCAATTCGGCTATCAAGATCGGCATCCAATTCTCCGTTGTTATCGCGTCCACGTGGTCGAGTACCGGCTATCGGATAAATTTCGATCTGGCGGTTGTCGGCATCATATTTAAGCGCACTTTCTGGTGAAGCCCCAAACAGGCAAAAATCCTGATCTTGCATAAAAAACATATAAGGGCTTGGGTTTTGTTTTTTCAAAACATGATAAGCGCTCAGAGGAGAAGGGCATGGCAAGGTGAAACGACGTGATGGAACGACCTGAAAAATATCCCCTTGGCGGATAAATTGCTGTAGTTGGCGCACGATATTTGCGTATTGTTCATCACTTTGGTTGCAGCCAACAGTAATACCGGGCAGTGTGACAGGTAAGAGTGGCTGAAGTGGGGCTGAAATGGCGGCAACTAAGGTTGTTAAACGTTTTTTAAGGCGTTTTCTTTCTGAATCGGATTCGCCAAACAATGAAGTTTGCAGACGTGAGTGTTTATCTTGATGATCGATCACTAATAGCACTTCTGCGAGATAAAAACAGAAATCAGGGCAGCGCTGGTGATCTTCTACTGTCGGCAATGGTTCAAACCCGGCGACTAAATCGTAAGCAAACAATCCACCAACAAAAATGGCATCGGGAGCGTCTGAGAAGGATGCTAATGCTGCCAGGGCACGTAATGCGTCAAAAACGGAATCGGATTTTAGCCGGCTATCTTCGTCCAGATTGCGCTCAATAGCAGGAAACCGTACTCGCATAACCTGTGGCTCTACATCTAATTGGGCTTTGTCTGAAAGTAAATTAGCGAGTATCGGGATCAGGTTTTGGCCATTTTCAGTGAGTGCTTCAAAAGTAACTTGACGCCCGTTGGCTGTAATGCGCATAGCACTATCAATGATCAGGATGCTTTTGAGATTCTTTTTACTGTGAATTTCAGCCGAATCCAGCAATAACGTTGCTGGGCGATTACTACAAAGTTGATGAAAAAGCAGTGTCGGATCTGTCTGATAGAGGGTATCTACCTGATTTATAGAAATATTAAATTCTTTGCCTGTCATCTTCATACCCCGTTTCTAATCTTTATTCATAAAAAACCCGCCTCTTAGGGCGGGTTTTGGCACTTGCGTATCTATTCTTAACTTATGTGCGCGAGCCAACCGCCCTGACTGGGAAGTTGTGCCACCAACGCTTTGACTGCTTAGTTTGCATAAATACGCTCATTTCGAGTGCCTCATCAGTTCAATAGTTTTTTAGTTAAGTTTTTTTAATAAAGAGTGTTTCAGTTAACCTATGTACTAGTAAACTAGTTCGATGGTTGCTTGTCAATGATTTTTTATGTTTGCAAACCACATTCATTATCATTGTTTCAACAAACTCGCCTCTTGAACTTTACTCTTGTGTTATCATTAGCGCCTTGCGCTTGATAGCGCTGCATATCACTTAATCGATAGTGCCTTTTTCCCCACCCGAAAAACAGGTAAAAAAACAATGACTGAAGCCGCCAGTGAAATGACAAAACGCTATGATCTGCATAGCCATACGACCGCTTCAGATGGCGTTTTATCACCTGAGCAGCTCGTGGACAGAGCCATTGCTATGGGGATTGATGTACTGGCCATCACCGATCATGATACGACGGAGGGTATTCCGTCTGCTTTAAACCATATTCAGCAAAATAATTTGCCATTAACTTTGATACCCGGCGTTGAAATTTCGACATTATGGCAAAATCTGGAAATTCATATCGTTGGCTTACATATTGATATCAACGCTATTTCCTTAAGGAAGTTATTAGCGCATCAGGTTGATTTAAGGCAACAGCGGGGTATTGAAATGGGGCAACGGTTGGCCAAAGCAGGTATTGCTGATGCCTGGGAAGGGGCATCCAGATTAGCCAATGGTGGACAAGTCACTCGAGGTCATTTTGCCCGTTATTTGGTCGAGGCGGGAGTTGTACCGACTATCCCGAAAGTGTTCAAAAAATATCTGGTAAAGGGAAAAATCGGTTATGTCCCACCGCAATGGTGTACAATTGAGCAAGCTATTGAAACCATTCACCAGGCAGGGGGACAAGCTATAATTGCTCATCCCGGTAGGTATAATTTGTCGACGAAGTGGCTAAAACGGTTAATAGTTTGGTTTAAACAACATGGTGGTGATGCAATGGAAGTTGCCCAGTGCCAGCAAGCCCCTAATGAAAGACAGCAACTTGGTCAACTGGCAAGAGAATATGGGTTGAAAGTATCATTAGGATCGGATTTTCACCAACCTTGTTCATGGATAGAACTTGGGCGCAATTTGTGGTTACCCGGTGATGTTGTACCGATATGGCACGACTGGTCACGGCGTGGGGCTGCATAGAAGTATAGAGGTTATTTGTATGAGCCAGTTTTTTTATATCCACCCTGACAATCCACAAGTCCGTCTTATTGACCAAAGTGTGGATGTACTGAAAAAGGGCGGAGTTGTCATCTATCCGACTGATTCAGGTTATGCCATGGGTTGTTGCCTTGAAAATAAAGAGGCTATGACCCGTATATGCCGTATCCGCCAATTGGAAGGACGCCACAATTTTACGTTGATGTGTCGTGATTTGTCTGAAATTGCCACTTATGCCCATGTAGATAATCAGGCGTTCAGGTTGATCAAAAATAACACGCCAGGCAATTACACTTTTATTTTACAGGCGACAAAAGAAGTACCGCGCCGCTTGATGAACGAAAAACGTAAGACTATTGGCCTGCGCGTTCCTTCTAATCCTATTGCGTTAGCACTGCTGGAAAAGATGCGTGAACCACTGATGTCATGTAGCTTGATTTTGCCTGGAAATGATTTTGCTGAATCTGATCCTGAAGAGATTAAGGATACTTTGGGTAAACAAGTTGATTTAATCATTCACGGTGGTTATCTTGGGCAGCAACCGACGACGGTAGTGGATTTAACTGGGGATTCACCAGTCATTCTTCGTGAAGGCGAAGGTGATGTAATCCCTTTTTTATAAAGTGTACGTTTTTTTAAAGTATACGATTCAATTTTTATTTAGTATCACGACGCCTGTGAAGGCGACAATAGAGGTTGCTCAATGAGCGATAAAACAGAAAAGTTACAAAAAGTTCTTGCCCGTTCTGGTCATGGTTCCCGTCGCGAAATCGAGGGGTATATCCAACAAGGTCGCATTAGCATTGATGGTAAGATCGCAACGTTGGGTGATCGAATTGAAATTAAGCCCTCAGTAAAAATTCGTCTGGACGGACGGATCTTAAATATCAAAGAGCCACAGAAAACAGTTTGCCGTGTTTTAGCTTATTATAAACCGGAAGGGGAATTGTGTACTCGCCATGATCCTGAAGGTCGTCCGACGGTGTTTGATCGTCTGCCAAAAATGCAGGGCGCACGCTGGATTGCGGTAGGGCGTTTGGATATCAATACCAGCGGGTTGTTGTTGTTTACTACCGATGGGGAATTGGCTAACCGTTTAATGCACCCAAGCTGCGAAGTTGAGCGTGAATATGCAGTTCGTGTGTTCGGTGAAGTAGATAGCGCAAACCTCCGTCAATTGACACAAGGTGTACAACTGGAAGATGGCCCGGCTTCATTTAAGACCATTGCGTTTAAAGGCGGAGAAGGTATCAACCAATGGTATAACGTCACTCTGACAGAAGGTCGTAATCGCGAAGTCAGACGCTTATGGGAAGCCGTTGGTGTGCAAGTTAGCCGCCTGATCCGTGTGCGTTATGGCGATATCAATCTGCCGAAAGGTTTGCCACGTGGTGGCTGGACTGAATTGGGGTTGGAACAGACTAACTATTTACGCCAGTTGGTTGATTTGGATGAAGAGATTATGACCAAAGTCGCAGTTGGACGTGATCAACGTCGCGTTAAGGCTAATCAGATCCGCCGTGCGGTAAGACGACATACTCAGGTTGCATCCCGTCCGGCAGGGAAACGTCCTGCAAGCAGCTCTCGTCAGAATGCAGGGAAGACGACGACATCTAAAGGTCGTTAATACGCTTAAGCCGCTGTTTCAGCTTATATCAACATTTATCTAAACGAGATATGAAACAGCGGATTCATTTACCAATCAATGCCTTTTTGTGCCTTGATTCCGGCATTAAACGCATGTTTTGCCGGACGCATTTCCGTAATCGTATCGGCATATTCCAGTAATTCTCGATGACATCCTCTGCCAGTGATAATCACACTTTGATGAGCCGGACGCTGTTTAAGGGCAGCCAGAACATCAGTGAGTTCTAAGTAACCATAACTGACCATATAGGTTAATTCATCCAGCACGACAAGGTGTAATGAAGGATCAGATAGCATTGCCACAGCATGTTGCCAGGCTATTTGGCAGGCTGCTGTGTCTGATTCGCGATTTTGAGTCTCCCAGGTGAAACCTGTTGCCATCACATGAAATTCAACACCTTGCTGTATCAGCAAGTTCCTTTCGCCGCTTTCCCATGTTCCTTTGATAAATTGGATAACACCAGCACGTTGGCCGTGTCCGATTGCACGAGTCACTGTGCCAAGTGCTGCGGTCGTTTTTCCTTTACCGTTTCCAGTGAACACAATGACAATCCCTCGTTCTTGTTGTGCTGCTTCAATGCGGGCATCGATTTTTTCTTTCAGGCGTTGTTGCCTTTTCTGGTACTGGCTGTTATTTCTGGTCATTATTCGGCAGGTCCCGCTTTACGTCCGGGTTGAGCATCAAAACTGATGCCGGAATCATTTCGGCTGTCATCTCCCATTACATAAAGATAGACGGGCATAATATCCGCTGGTGTTTTTAACTTAGCGGAATTTTCATCAGGAAAAGCATTTGCTCGCATGTTGGTACGTGTTCCTCCGGGATTGATGCAGTTGATACGCAGGGAAGTATCCCGATATTCTTGTGCCAAAACTTGCATTAGGCCTTCTGTAGCAAATTTGGAAACAGCATAGGCCCCCCAACCACGTCTGCCCTCACGGCCGACACTGGAGCTGGTGAACACCAAAGAAGCGCTGGTGGATTGTAATAACAGAGGGAGCAATGCCTGAGTCAGCATAAAAGTGGCGTTGACATTCACTTGCATCACTTCATGCCAAAGCTGAACAGGCTGTTCTGAGATAGGAGAAACAGCACCAAGAAGCCCCGCGTTGTGCAAGACGCCATCCAAACGTGAATAGCGCTGTGCCAGATCATTGGCGAAAATTTGGCATTCTTCTGCGGTCACGGTCAGCAGATCCATCGTATACATGTCAGCTGGTAAACCACCATCATTTGCAATTTGCTGCCTGACTGCGTCCAGTTTTGCGGTAGTACGTCCCAGTAAAATAACCTGCGCACCGTGGCGGGCATAGGTCAGTGCGGCTTCACGTCCGATGCCATCGCCAGCACCGGTTACTAGAATAATTTTTTGTTGCAGTAGATGACTATTTGGTTGGTAATTAAACATCGAACAATCTTCCTATATTGCTTGTGGATCTATGACCCGCCATTTCAGGATGGCAGATCATCATCAGAACAAAACTTAAGGTTCCCGTCAAATTTGCCAGCATTGAGTGAAAAATGGGTAAAAGAGCGTCATTTCAATTGAGATAGGGTTAAGCAAACTGTTAGGGCAAGGCGTTCGGTTTTTAGTTAGAATGAAACATATTATTGTTCATTATAAATTAATAAAGGTGGATCTGTGGAATATTTGTCTCTATACGGATTGTTCTTAGCCAAAGTGCTCACGGTGGTTTTAGCAATCACCATTCTGACGGTTGTTTGTATCGGATTAGGTGTACGTAAGACAATGCACAAAGGGGAATTAAAGCTGACCAATCTTGGTAAGGCATATCAGGAAAGGCAGCATCAGATGCAGCAGGCTCGAATGAGTGAGGCAGAACAAAAAATTTGGCAAAAAGCATTAAAAAAACAACAAAAAAGTGACGCTAAACAGAAAAAAGCAGAAGCCAAAACGGGTCAGAAAGGTATACAGAAGCCGAATCTTTATGTTTTGGACTTTAACGGCAGTATGGATGCCCGTGAGGTGGAGTCACTCCGCGAAGAGATCAGTGCGGTATTGGCTGTGGCTGATAAAAAAGATGAAGTTTTGCTGCGACTGGAAAGTCCTGGTGGTGTGGTTCATGGATATGGACTGGCAGCATCTCAATTGGTTCGTTTGCGGCAAAAAGGGATACGCCTGACAATTGCCGTAGATAAAGTAGCAGCAAGTGGTGGATACATGATGGCTTGTGTGGCTGATCGCATTATTGCTGCACCGTTTGCCATTATCGGTTCCATTGGTGTTGTGGCTCAATTACCCAATATTCATAGGTTATTGAAGAAAAATGATATTGATGTTGAATTGCATACTGCTGGTGAATATAAACGTACCCTGACTGTTTTGGGAGAGAATACTGAACAGGGACGCAAGAAATTTCAGGAAGATTTGAACGAAACGCATAAGTTATTTAAATCATTTATCCATCAATACCGTCCCTCTCTGGATGTGGAAAACGTAGCCACTGGTGAGTATTGGTACGGTACACAAGCAAAAGAGAGTGGGTTGATTGATGATGTGGGTGTCAGTGATGATTTTCTGATTGAAAAAATTGAACATTGTGAAGTAATCGGCGTCAATTATTATCGCCGCAAACGTGCCATAGACCGTTTTATGGGGAGCGCGATGGAGAACGTTGACAAATTGTTTATGCGTTGGTGGCAAAGGGGAGAAAAACCTTTGTTGTAACGGAAAAATCAGTTATCGAAAACTACCGCAGATAATATGCGGGTAAGATAAATAGAAGAGAGTTATCTATCCTTTATTACCCGCATATTTATTAACCAGTCAGGGATGATGTTCCACCTCTTTGTTCTACGCGCTCTGCGTACATACCGTGTATAAAATCTTCGTGTTTCTTAATGATTTTATTTACTTTTTTCAGTAACTGCTCTCGCTTAATAGGCAGGGTTTCAGTTTTCATTTATTGTGCTCCTTCAAGAAATAAGTTGTTGCGCATCGTTTTTTATCAGGTAGAGTGTGGGCTTTTCGTCATGCAGATGGAAGATTTTGTTTACAACTGTTAAAACAGACAATTGCATGGTGTGTGTCGGTATATAAAATACCCTAAATATTTCAAAGGGTTTTGCGCTTAAGTAAAAGTACAAGATAAAAATTAGTTGATATCTTGCAAATCTATCGCAATATAAAAAGAGGTTTTATTTTATATATCGCAACATAACGCCGTGATTTTCGCCATCTGAAAAGAAGATAATTAGGTAAAGGTAACTATGGCTAAAGCTCTTGTTATAGTGGAGTCCCCGGCAAAAGCCAAAACAATCAATAAATATCTGGGGAATGACTACGTTGTAAAATCCAGTGTAGGTCATATCCGTGATTTGCCGAAGAGTGGAACAGTGAGTCAAAAGAGTTCAAGCTCATCTACCGATAAGAATAAAAAGAAAGCAAAAAAAGATGAAAAAACGGCGCTGATAATTCGTATGGGCGTCGATCCTTATCATGGTTGGGAAGCGAACTATCAAATTTTGCCTGGCAAAGAAAAAGTTGTTTCAGAGCTGAAAACGCTGGCTGATAAAGCCGATCATATCTATCTTGCAACGGACCTTGACCGTGAGGGAGAGGCTATTGCATGGCACCTGCGGGAAGTAATTGGTGGAGATGAATCCCGTTTCAGCCGGGTGGTATTCAATGAAATTACCAAAAATGCAATCACGCAGGCTTTTGATAATCCCGGTGAATTAAATCTTGACCGTGTGAATGCCCAGCAAGCGCGTCGTTTTATGGATCGCGTTGTCGGCTACATGGTTTCACCGCTGCTGTGGAAAAAAGTTGCCAGAGGGCTATCCGCTGGGCGGGTGCAATCTGTCGCAGTTCGTCTTGTGGTTGAGCGGGAACGCGAAATCAAGGCATTTGTGCCGGAAGAATATTGGCAGCTGCACGCGGACTTAATGGCTAAGAACGATCTCTCTCTCCATATGGAAGTGACACATGAGAAGGGAAAACCATTTAAACCCGTAAATGCGCAACAAACGCAGTCAGCATTATCTCTGCTTGAAAAAGCGAGATACAAAGTGATTGAGCGTGAAGATCGTCCAACATCGAGTAAACCAGGCGCACCATTCATTACCTCAACATTGCAACAGGCTGCAAGTACACGGCTTGGGTTTGGGGTTAAAAAAACCATGATGATGGCGCAACGCTTGTATGAAGCTGGTTATATCACTTATATGCGTACCGATTCGACTAACTTGAGTCAGGACGCGTTGGAAATGGTTCGCGATTATATCAACAACCATTTTGGTGATGAATACTTGCCAAAAAGTGTCAATGTTTACAGCAGCAAGGAAAACTCTCAGGAAGCCCATGAGGCGATTCGACCTTCTGATGTTAGTGTCATGGCAGAAGAATTGAAAGATATGGAAACTGATGCACAAAAATTGTATCAGCTGATATGGCGTCAATTCATTGCCTGTCAGATGACACCTGCGAAATATGATTCCACGACACTGATCGTTCAAGCCGGCGATTTTGAGTTACGTGCCAAAGGCCGTACTCTGCGTTTTGATGGTTGGACAAAAGTAATGCCGATTTTGCGCAAAGGGGATGAAGAGAATACCTTGCCGGCGATGGAAGTAGGTACAGAGCTTGATTTGCAACAGTTGATACCAAGCCAGCACTTTACAAAACCCCCCGCACGTTTCAGTGAAGCGTCCTTGGTCAGGGAATTGGAAAAACGCGGAATTGGTCGTCCATCGACTTATGCATCAATTATTTCAACCATTCAAGAGCGTGGTTATGTTTGCGTTGAAAATCGGCGGTTCTATGCAGAGAAAATGGGTGAAATTGTCAATGATCGTTTGGAAGAAAATTTCAACGAACTGATGAACTATGATTTTACGGCAAGAATGGAAGACCAGCTCGATCATGTAGCTAACAATGAGGCGAATTGGAAAGGCATTCTGGACGAATTTTTCTCCAATTTCAGTGAGAAGCTTGATGTTGCCAGTAAAGAGCCAGATGAAGGTGGGATGCGTCCAAACCCGATGGTGATTACCTCGATTGGGTGCCCGACCTGTAACCGCCCAATGGGAATTCGTACTGCGACAACAGGGGTATTTCTTGGCTGCTCTGGTTATGCGTTATCACCTAAAGAGCGATGCAAGCAGACGATTAACCTTATCCCGGAAAATGAAATCCTAAATATTTTGGAAGGGGATGATGCTGAAACCAATGCATTGCGTGCTCGTTGTCGCTGCAAAAAGTGTGGTACAGCGATGGACAGTTATTTGATTGATAACCAGCGTAAATTGCATGTGTGCGGTAATAACCCAGAGTGTGATGGTTATGAAGTTGAAGAAGGTGAATTCCGCATTAAGGGTTATGATGGTCCAGTAGTTGAGTGTGATAAGTGCGGTTCAGAAATGCACCTGAAAATGGGGCGTTTTGGTAAATACATGGGTTGTACAAACGAAGAGTGTAAAAATACCCGTAAGATTTTACGCAATGGGGAAGTGGCACCACCAAAAGAAGATCCGGTTCCGTTACCGGAGCTGGTATGTGAAAAATCGGATGCCTACTTTGTTCTGCGTGATGGCGCGGCAGGGGTATTTTTAGCCGCCAACACCTTCCCTAAATCTCGCGAAACGCGAGCACCATTGGTTGAAGAGCTTGTTCGGTTCCAAGATCGCTTACCGGAAAAATTGCGTTATTTAGCGCAAGCGCCTGTTGCTGATCCTGAAGGGAATAAAACAGTTGTTCGTTTTAGCCGTAAAACTAAACAGCAGTATGTTTCGTCAGAGAAAAAGGGCAAGGCGACCGGATGGACCGCATTTTTTGTTGAAGGGGATTGGGTGGTGAAAGAAAAGTAATCGATCTTTAAGATAAATTTGTGCATTATATCTTCATTTAGTGGGTGTAATTCATAGAAATATATTTAGAGAGATATTTCTTTTTTTGTGGGAAATGTAACTTTTCTTTCTAAAAAGCCAGTTCTATGGACTGGCTTTTTTTGTATTTCAACAAAATTAAAACACAATATATCTGCAACAGGCGTTTGATAATAGTTACTCAACTTAATTATTTGTTATATATATATATAGCAAGTGTTATAGTGGTTATATTCTTGCAAACATATATTCTATATGGTTATAAGTGGGTAACCATTAGCAATATAGAAATTGGTTCAACTACAAAACGTTCATACATTTGATTATTAGGGACAGTGCTGATATGAAACTACAGCAGTTGCGTTATATTGTAGAGGTGGTTAATCACAATCTAAATGTATCTTCTACAGCAGAAGGGTTGTATACCTCCCAACCGGGGATCAGCAAACAAGTCAGGATGCTTGAGGATGAGCTGGGGATTCAGATATTTGCTCGTAGTGGTAAACATTTGACGCACGTGACTCCGGCTGGTGAAGAAATTGTCCGTATTTCACGTGAGGTTCTGTCAAAAATTGATGCCATTCGTTCTGTTGCCAGTGAACACACCTATCCTGATCGTGGTTCTTTATATATAGCGACTACCCATACACAAGCAAGATATGCTTTACCTCCTGTTATTAAGGGCTTTATTGAACGCTATCCCAATGTATCACTGCATATGCATCAAGGTTCTCCAACGCAAATTGCGGAAGAGGTATGCAAAGGAAATAGTGATTTTGCGATAGCAACAGAAGCACTGCATCTCTATAGCGATCTGATTATGTTGCCTTGTTATCATTGGAACCGTTCTATTGTGGTGACGAAGGATCACCCGCTTGCCAGTAGACAGAATGTGACGATTGAAGAGCTGGCTGAATATCCGGTTGTAACCTATACGTTTGGTTTTACTGGTCGCTCTGAGTTGGATGTTGCTTTTGATCGGGTCGGTTTGAAACCTAAAATCGTATTTACAGCAACAGATGCTGATGTGATTAAGACTTATGTGCGGTTAGGGCTAGGGGTTGGTGTGATTGCCAGTATGGCCGTAGAACCCGTTAAGGACAGTGATTTAGTACGTATTGATATGCGAGAGCAATTCGGTTACAGCACGACCAAGATAGGCTTTCGACGTAGTAGTTTTCTGCGCAGTTATATGTATGATTTTATCTGGCGTTTTGCGCCACATTTGACGCGTGATGTCGTGGATAAAGCCATTGCGTTACGCTCCAATGAAGAAATAGAAGAAATGTTCAAAGATATCGAACTGCCGATAGTATAAAAAGATATTTAATATCAGCAAAATAGATATAAAGAAGATAGGCAGTATCAAGAAGATTAAACCACCTCCAAACAGCTGGTAGGTGGTTGATCTTTTATTTTATGTCCCCTTTGGGATCATTGTCTTAAATTCACCACTGAAAAAATTGTCAGAATTTTCGATTGAAGATTTTTGATTTTTGAGAATGAAATTATCGAAAGCTATTTTAACTTCGTGATTTTCTAACGATTGATAATTAAATAAGGAAATACAAGAGGAGTAAGTAAATTCAACATTAATATTCTCACTAGAAGCGCAGTTTGACGTCATTTCTGAGTTGGTTCTGTTAAAATCTATTTTATAGAGTTTTATTTTAGGGACATACATGACCCGATCTTCGACTCCAATTGCTTCAATAACACTGGCTAATGTGAGGGTAGAATAATGATCTCCATTCCGTTTTAAACCCAGCCTTATAGCATCCCCTTGTTTTTGCAAAAAATCGGAAAAACTTTTCAGGCTTGGAGAGTTTGCATTTAAAACAATTTCCATGATGAGTTGGAGTAAATTTGTTGCAATAGAAACACCTTTCATTTCATGCTGATAGGTTTGACTTTCGACATTCATGATACTCATCAATGGCAGTTTTGCCATGATATTTCCCCAAAATTGAATGTCAGTCTTATATGCTTTGCCATGAGCATTGGTATATTTGGCAATATAATCGGCGGCTATTGAAGAAAGGGCGATCTGTATTTTTTTGATTTCATTCATTTTCTGTATGACACTGCCTTTGTCGACAATATTTGAAGTCATAATAAATTGGACAAGGCCGTTTGTATCACTAAGCTGATAATCCGACAAGGAAAATTTATCTCTAATGCCAGCCGAAAAAAACTGATCTGCTTGTTGTATATGGCTTAGGTAATGTTGGTATTCTTTGTTTTTTTCTGTGTCCATAATCTTACCTCCAATCGCTAATAAACGTATTGAGTACTCTGAATACACCTTTATTTTGCAAATTTCAATTTGAAACCGATTAGCCAGCAATGTGTAGAAACTTTAGAGTCAATTCAATCAAACTCTTATGGCATGAATAAAACATATCTACTTTAGAGGTGTCATCATTAAAATTTATCAATAAATGAGGATTTACAGCGAGTTAGCAAAATGTGTGGTGACGGAATAACAAATAGTTGCTTATATGTTATGTTTAATGGTAGCTGACCATCAATAATAAGAAAGGAGAGGAGTTATGTCGTTTAAATTGAAAACGGACTGTGCTTCAAGGCTCTCGATTGGAAGCAAATCCACTGGCCGTAAAACCTACCACTATTACAGTTTACCTCTGTTATCTGAACAAGTTGGCGATATATCCCGCCTGCCAAAGTCTCTGAAAGTTCTGCTCGAAAATCTCTTGCGCCATGTTGATGGTGAATCCGTAGTGGAAGATGATTTGCAGGCGCTGGTGGAATGGCAAAAAACCGGTCATGCAGAACGAGAAATTGCTTATCGCCCCGCCCGCGTACTTATGCAGGATTTTACAGGCGTGCCGGCTGTCGTGGATTTGGCAGCGATGCGGGAAGCGGTGTTGAGACTCGGTGGAAATGTAGAGCAGGTTAATCCGTTATCCCCTGTTGATTTGGTTATCGATCATTCAGTGATGGTTGATAAATTTGGCACTGAACAGGCATTTTCAGAAAACGTGCAGAGAGAGATGGCACGTAACTATGAACGTTATCTGTTCTTGCGTTGGGGACAGAAAGCGTTTAATCGTTTCCGCGTAGTGCCTCCGGGAACGGGGATTTGCCATCAAGTTAACCTGGAATATCTGGGTAAAGCCGTCTGGTATGAAAATCAGGATGGTAAGGATTTTGCTTATCCTGATACGTTGGTCGGAACGGATTCTCACACAACCATGATTAATGGATTGGGCGTTCTGGGATGGGGCGTAGGGGGAATTGAAGCGGAGGCAGCGATGCTGGGGCAGCCAGTTTCTATGCTGATCCCAGATGTGGTTGGTTTTAAACTGACCGGAAAATTGCAAGAAGGGATCACGGCAACTGACCTTGTACTGACTGTGACACAAATGCTGCGTAAGCACGGTGTTGTGGGTAAATTTGTTGAATTTTACGGTGATGGATTATCTGATTTGCCGCTGGCAGATCGGGCAACTATAGCCAATATGGCTCCTGAATATGGTGCAACTTGTGGTTTCTTCCCTGTTGATGACATTACATTAGACTATATGCGTTTAACGGGGCGTCATGAAGAAGAAATTGCTTTGGTTGAAGCTTATTGCAGAACTCAGGGTTTATGGCGTAATACGGGGGATGCGCCTATCTTTACCAGCACCCTAGAGTTGGACATGTCGACAGTTGAAGCAAGTTTAGCCGGGCCGAAACGCCCTCAAGACCGGGTTGCATTGGGAAATGTACCACAGGCTTTTCAGTCTGCTATGGAATTGGATATCCATAAAACGCAAGAGCACTTATCAGCGATATCAGTGACTTTAGATAACCAAACTTTTTCATTGCAAGATGGTGCCGTGGTGATTGCTGCCATTACCTCTTGCACAAACACCTCTAACCCCAACGTATTGATGACGGCGGGATTACTTGCCAAAAAAGCGGTTGAGAAAGGTTTACAGCGTCAACCGTGGGTTAAAACTTCACTGGCACCCGGTTCGAAAGTCGTGACAAGTTACCTGGAACTGGCCGGTTTTATGCCATATCTGGAAAAACTGGGTTTTAACTTGGTAGGGTATGGCTGCACTACCTGCATTGGCAATTCCGGGCCATTGCCTGATCCTATTGAAGCTGCAATCAAGCAATCTGATCTAACTGTTGGGGCGGTGCTTTCCGGTAACCGAAATTTTGAAGGGCGTATTCATCCTTTAGTGAAAACTAACTGGCTGGCATCACCGCCGTTGGTGGTAGCCTATGCGCTTTCTGGCAGCATGAAAAAGGATCTGACGCGAGAACCTATCGGAAAAGATCAACAAGGCAATGATGTTTACTTAAAGGATATCTGGCCTGATAGTACAGAAGTTGCGGAAGCGACTGGAAAAGTCAGAACCGAAATGTTCCATAAAGAATATAATGCTGTGTTTGAAGGTGACGAAAGTTGGCAATCCTTGAGCGTAGAAAGTTCAGCGACTTATGCCTGGCAGCCGGATTCAACCTATATACGCCATCCTCCTTTCTTCAGTGCTATGACGGCTGAACCTAAACCGATTACAGACATACATCAGGCTCACATTTTGGCGATACTGGGGGATTCAGTCACGACGGATCATATTTCCCCGGCTGGAAATATCAAGGCTGATAGTCCAGCTGGGCGTTATTTGCAAGAACATGGCGTTGCACCAAAAGATTTTAATTCGTATGGCTCAAGACGTGGCAACCATGAAGTTATGATGAGAGGAACGTTTGCTAACATTCGTATTCGTAATGAAATGGTAGCAGGGGTTGAAGGAGGCTATACCCGGCATATTCCTTCACAATCCCAACTTGCTATTTATGATGCCGCTATGCGTTATCAGGAGGAAAAAATACCATTAGCCGTTATTGCGGGGAAAGAATATGGTTCAGGGTCAAGCCGTGACTGGGCTGCAAAAGGAACAAAATTACTAGGGATCAGGGTTGTGGTTGCAGAATCTTTTGAACGTATTCACCGCTCTAACTTGATTGGTATGGGGGTCTTGCCATTGGAATTTCCTCAAGGCGTCAGCCGCAAGAGCTTAAACCTGACGGGAGATGAAAGGATTGATATTACAGGATTATCAAACATTCAACCCGGGCAGACAATTGCAGTGAAAATTACTTATGCCAATGGACAGGAAATTGTGATTGATACCCGTTGCCGCATTGATACGGGAACAGAACTGGCTTACTTCTATCATGATGGTATTTTGCATTATGTGATCCGTAATATGCTGAAATGATAAAAACTGAAAAATATCAATTAAAAAATCACATTTAGAAACAAAGACTGCGCCCACACCGACGCAGTTTTTTATATTTTACAGAAAGTAATGAGAGAAATTTTAGCTTGATTCGGACAGCAAATGACCCATTCGGTTGGCTTTGGTATCTAAATAGTGAGCATTTTGGGAATTACGTCCTACGATCAATGGAACACGTTCAGTGATATTAATACCTGCTTCTATCATGATTTCAACTTTTTTAGGGTTGTTAGTAAGAAGACGGATTGTATTAATATTTAATATCTTATACATGTCTGAACACAGGGTGAAATCTCTTTCATCGGCAGAAAAACCTAATTGATGGTTGGCCTCAACAGTATCAATACCTTGATCCTGTAAAGCATAGGCACGAATTTTATTCAGCAGGCCAATATTACGCCCTTCCTGGCGGTGATAGAGTAAAACACCACGGCCTTCCTGACTAATTTGCGAAAGTGCAGCTTCTAATTGAAAACCACAGTCGCATCTTAGGCTGAATAAAGCATCACCGGTGAGGCATTCTGAGTGGATGCGCGATAATACAGGCTCATCACCAGAAATATCGCCGAAAATAAGAGCGACATGATCGCGGCCTGTTTTGATTTCTTCAAATCCAATCATTAAAAACTCACCCCATGGCGTAGGTAATTTTGCTTCAGCTACCCGTTTTAGCTGCATTTTTGTATTCATATGTTGATTTAGCTCGTTATAAATATTGCGATATCAGAACAATACCGGTTGAGAAATCAGCTAAAACTACGCAAAAATTTTTTCTGATTACACGCATGCACGCCGCCGTATTGTAACAGAAATTATTAATACGTATGAATATAAAGCGTCGGGTTCTTTAATGATAAATATATTAACATGCTAAACTATAAGCATATTTTTGCAGATGTATTTATTACAAAAAGAGGGAAAGCAGCGTTTATTGCAATAAATTGCTTCCTTTACGTAGACGTGCGTAGACGAGAAATGCTAATTTAACACGCCACTATGTCTGTTATTTGGCATAATCAATCAGCAACGATAGATAACAGGAAGAAATGTGAAATATTTTCTGATCTTATTACTGGCACTGGTTGTTTTTGTTATCTCAGTGACGCTGGGAGCAAATAATAATCAGATAGTGACGTTTAATTATTTGATTGCTAAGGGTGATTACTCTGTATCCACATTGCTGGCTGCGTTGTTTGCTGTTGGCTTTATCCTCGGTTGGGGAATTTGTGGTTTTTTTTACCTACGCGCCTGTGTTTCTTTGCGGCATGCGAAACGCAAAATCAAACGACTGGAAACTCAAGTGGAACAGCCATCTGAATCATCCAAAAAAGTCGCATCTACCGTAGCGTTAAACAAGGAATAATTCTCTATGTTAGAGCTGTTGTTTCTGTTGCTTCCCATTGCCGCCGCCTATGGCTGGTATATGGGGCGCAGAAGTGCTCAACAAGATAAACAACAATCGGCTGACCGCCTTTCGCGTGAATATGTTGATGGTGTTAACTTTTTGCTCTCCAATCAGCAAGATAAGGCGGTAGATTTATTTCTTGATATGCTGAAAGAGGATAGCTCTGCATTTGAGGCTCACCTAACATTGGGAAACCTCTTCCGTTCCCGTGGTGAAGTTGAAAGAGCCATTCGTATTCATCAGTCCCTGATGGAAAGTGCTTCCCTGACATTTGAACAGCGTTTGCTTGCGATCCAGCAGCTTGGGCAAGATTATATGGCTGCTGGAGTCTATGATCGGGCAGAGAACATGTTCGTTCAGTTAGTCGACGAAACTGACTTCCGTGAAAATGCCTTTAATTCCTTGCTAACCATCTACCAGTCAACCAGTGATTGGAATAAAGCCATTGATATCGCTGAAAAACTCGTAAAACTGGGTAAACCCCATTTTCGGGAAGACATTGCGCATTTCTACTGTGAATTGGCTCTGCAATGTATGGGCAGTGATGATTTTACTGCTGCGATCGGTTATTTGAATAAAGCGGCTCAAGCAGACAAAAATTGTGCCCGTGCTTCTATTATGTTTGGTCGTATTTATATGGCTCAGGGGGAATATTTTAAAGCGACCCACGCGTTGAAACGCATTCTTGAGCAGGATAAGCAATTGGTCAGTGAATCTTTGCCAATGCTGCAAGAATGTTACCAACATTTGTCTCAACCGGCCGAATGGCAAACTTTTGTTCAGCGTTGTGTAGAAGAAAATTGTGGTGCGATCGCTGAACTTCATATGGCCGATATCCTTGAGAAGAAAGAAGGGCGTGAAGTTGCTCAAAACTTCATTAACCGTCAGTTGGAGCGCCATCCAACAATGAGATTATTTTATCGTCTGATGGATTACCATATGACGGAAGCGGAAGAAGGGCGGGCTAAAGAAAGCCTGATCCTTTTGCGCAATATGGTCGGTGAGCAAATCCGCACAAAACCTGATTATCGATGCCATAAATGTGGCTTTACTTCCCGTTCGTTATATTGGCATTGCCCATCATGTCGTTCTTGGGACTCTATTAAACCGATCCGGGGGTTGGATGGTCAGTGACACTGTCACTATCATACTGCTACTCACTAGTAATTAAAGTTTATAAATAATTCAATTTAATTAGTAAATCAAAGGGCCTAATAAATGATCTCCCACACAGTTCAAACTTTAGATAAACAGATTGACTCGCCTGTTATTGTTGCACTGGATTATGACAATCAGGATGCAGCGCTGGCATTTGTCGACAAGATTGATCCACAATCCTGTCGTCTGAAAGTGGGCAAAGAGATGTTTACACTGTATGGCCCGCAATTTGTTCAGGCGCTGCATCAGCGTGGTTTTGATGTGTTTTTGGATCTTAAATTTCACGACATCCCCAATACAACGGCAAGGGCGGTTGCGGCTGCTGCAGAATTAGGTGTGTGGATGGTTAATGTTCATGCCAGTGGTGGTGCGAGAATGATGACAGCAGCTAAAGAGGCGCTGCTCACTTACGGTAAGGATGCACCTTTGTTGATTGGTGTGACAGTGCTGACCAGTATGGAGCAATCTGATTTATCAGGCACAGGCATTGACATGACACCAGCGCAACATGCGGAGCGTTTGGCATTATTGACAAAACAGTGTGGTTTAGATGGCGTAGTGTGTTCAGCCCATGAAGCACAGCAATTGAAAGCAGTGTGTGGACATGCATTCCAGCTTGTTACTCCGGGTATTCGCCCTGAAGGGACAGACGCGGGAGATCAGCGCCGGATCATGACACCACCTCAGGCGGTACAGGCTGGGGTGGATTATATGGTGATCGGGCGTCCAATCACCCGCGCAGAAAATCCGACATTAGCACTACAGCAGATTAACCAATCTCTTGGACTCATTCATGGATAATAACTCTCGCTTGGTTTATTCGACGGATGGTGGCCGCATCCAAGAGGAAAAAGTAAAGCTTTCTCGTCCGAAAGGTGATGGTATTGTTCGTATCCAGCGCCAGGCCAGTGGTCGTAAAGGGAAAGGTGTTTGTGTGATTACAGGCATAGATGCTGATGACCAAACTTTGGCTAAGCTAGCAGCCGAATTGAAGAAAAAATGTGGCTGTGGAGGTTCTGTTAAAGAGGGCGAAATTGAGATTCAAGGCGATAAACGCGACTTGTTGAAGCAATTGCTGGAAGCGAAAGGAATGAAGGTAAAACTGGCTGGAGGCTGAACCCAGTTTGTTATTAACCAGCTATGTAACCAATAAACAGCATAGCTGGTTAATTGAACTAATTAATCGAATTAACCCGTGTCACAATACGTGTAGCCGCTGCCAATACGTCAGGACGGGCACTGGCTTCTTTGTTATTTGGCTGAGTAAAATAAGTAACCAAAACCAATGGTGCGCGGTCAGGTACTGGCCAAATTACCGCGATATCATTTGTTGTACCATAATCGCAACGACCGGTTTTATCTCCTACAATCCAATTTTTGGGTAATCCTGCACGAATGCTGGTGCCGCCAGTTGTATTGCCTTTTATCCACTCCGTTAATTGTTCACGTTGAGTTGTCGCTAAGGCAGTGCCCAACACCAAATTATATAAACTTTTTGCCATAGCTTGTGGTGTAGAAGTGTCACGATCATCACCTGGAATAGCAGTATTTAATTCGGGTTCACGGCGATCGAGGCGAAAATAATGATCACCGATAGTGCGGGCAAACCGTGTCACTTCATGTGAGCCATTCAGTTGGTTAAGAAGTAAATTCATAGCCGTATTATCGCTATATTGTAGTGTTGCTGCGCTCAACTCTCCTAAGGTCATCCCCTCTTTGAGATGTTTTTCCGTCATTGGGCTATATTCGACAAGATCTGATTGTTGATAGTGAACGCGTTGATTTAACAGGTGAGCATTTGTTTCGTTTTTTTGCAAAATAGCGGATACCGTCATCAACTTACTGGTGCTGCATAGAGGAAAACGCTCGTTTTCACGGTAAGAGATGATGGAATGATCAGATGTATCTAGCAATACTACACCAAGTCGGCCATTGGCATTTTTCTCCAATATGGAAAGTTGGTGGATGATTTCATTTATCTTGTGTGGGTTTATTGCAGATGATGTTTTATTTGGGTAAGAAATTCGAGTGTTATAAGCGGTTGCACTGGTTGGAAAAGTGAATAGTACACCAAGTAAGGAAGCGAGGGCGGTAGTGAAACCTATCCGACGCACTGAGGAAAATAGCATGTGGAAGTCCTCATAGGGATTATCTTATTGTTATTGCAAAACTGCCGCCATTTATGGCGGCAGAGATGTTTACAGAAATTATTTATAAGACAGTCCTATACAGGACGTGCCACAATATTGCGGGTTTCCATTCTGACCTCTTCAATACGAACATCGATGATGTCATTCAGGCGATGAACCGTTTCACCCTTAATCAATACGGAACCTGTTTCTTGACTGCATTGAAGTTCATCACGAACAGCATGCAAAAATGGTCCGGGGACGAAAGCGATAGCTCCGTTATCTACCAGTCGAACTCGTAGACCACCACGGGCGATATCGATAATTTCTGCCGGGAATGTTTTATCTGTGCCAGCATGAGGCTGCAAGAAACGGGCATAGAGCCAATCACCAACATCACGCTCTGCCATGCGGTTAGCTCGGCGCCGCTCTGTTAATCGCAGGCAAAAATCTTCAGTGGGTTTTTCTATTTCCACTTGCTGGATAATTGCTTTCAACAGACGGTGGTTGATAATATCGCTGTATTTACGGATAGGGGATGTCCAGGTCGCGTAAGCATCAAATCCTAAACCAAAGTGTGGGCCTGGTTCTGTTTTGATTTCAGCAAATGTTTGGAAACGGCGGATACGACTGTCCAGGAATTGGGTCGGTTGTTTATCCAGTTCACGGCGCAATTCACAAAACCCGTTCAGATTCAGTAATGCTTCGGCATTAGCTTCAATGCCGTTTTCCTTGAGAACTTCAACGACCTGCTCAATCTGGGTAGGTTCAAAGCCAGTGTGGACGTTATAAAAACCAAAGCCTAACTTATCACGCAGAATTTTAGCTGCACATAAGTTTGCTGCAATCATGGCTTCTTCGACAATACGGTTAGCTGTACGGCGCTGTTCAATAACGATATCAACAACATGGCCATTTTCATCAAGGATAAATCGATAATCCGGGCGTTCCTTGAAAACCAAGGCATTTTGCAGACGCCAGTTGTTTCGACGTTCGAACATCTCTTTCAGAAGGGTGATTTGGCTAATTACGGCGTTTGATCCTGGTTTCCAACCTTCCCGGTCTTCTAACCAGTCTGAAACTTCGTCATAAACCAGTTTAAATTTAGATTCAACCCAAGCAGAGAAGAATTGAATATCATCGCCCAGTTGACCATCTTCGAAAATTGAAACCTGACAAACCAGGGCAGGGCGGCGCACGTTAGGGCGCAGGGAACATAAGTCATCAGATAGCTCACGAGGGAGCATTGGAATATTGAAGCCTGGCAGGTAATTGGTGAAACTACGCTGATAGGCAATTTTGTCCAGTTCGCTACCCGCTTTGATATAAGCAGTGGGATCAGCAATTGCAATAGAAAGTTTCAGGCTGCCATCATCATTTTTGGTGATGTGCAGGGCATCATCCATATCTTCGGTTGTTGCACTGTCAATAGTGACAAAATCAAGAGCGGTCAGATCGATGCGTTCGATAGAACTATCATCCAACTGGCAATCCAGCATCGCTGGCGCTTCGCGTTCCAGTTCGTGGCGAGTTAATGTTACCCACCACGGTGCGTAATGGTCATCACCTTGCGTAATATAACCCGTTATTTCGGCATGGAAACCACGATCGCCTTTCAGGGGATGTCGGCGCATTTCAGCTACGGCCCAATCGCCATTTTCAAAGGTATGGTCAACGTGGTTTGCTGGGCGGCAAGGGATAGTGTCTTTTAATAATGGGTGATCAGGAATAATCCATAGTCGGTTATCATTTTCTTTCTTCTGGACCTTTCCTACAAAACGGGTCAGGAAGGGTTCAATCAGAGACTCAGGTTCGGCAATTTCTTTCTCTTTGTCTGTGTGGATAGCCGCAGAAATCCGATCACCGTGCATGACTTTTTTCATGTAAGGGGGCGGAATGAAATAACTTTTTTGGCCGTCGACTTCTAAAAATCCAAAACCTTTCTCAGTTCCTTTGACTAAACCTTCTACACGCAGGGTCTGGGCGTGAAGTTGCTGTTTTAGCTGTGCAAGCAGCGGATTATTTTGAAACATAATATCAAGAGAATATGGAGTTATTATTGATAATTTTGGACAACAGTTTTACGCGAATCGAGAGTGTGGAGCAAGTAACATCTTATCAAAACAGGAAAAACTGCGGTATAAGGTCAAAAATTAGCCGTTTTTTGAAACGCGGAAAGCTATTTCTGCTCATCCACTGATACGACAGTGTTGTTAGTGATATTACAGTCTAATCCGTATTAGGTAACGTTTGAAAAAGCAATAAGCAATATTTAGTTACAACATACTTATTGAGTTATCCAAAAAACCGAATCCATCTTAACGTGTCTATAAATTTCAACAGAGAAGAAACAATAATAATATGGTTTTTCAGTCTGCCTCCTGTAATGATCAAATAGAAGACAGACTAATGGAAATTTAAGATTTTTTACTATTCGGTTTTATCCGCATATTCACAAAGATCCTCAATAATACAAGATCCACAGCGCGGTTTACGAGCAATGCAAGTATAGCGACCATGCAGAATCAACCAATGGTGACAATCAACCTTGAATTCGGCTGGCACAACTTTCAATAAGTTCTTCTCAACTTCATCAACATTCTTTCCTGGGGCAAAATGGGTTCGATTGCTGACACGAAAAATATGTGTATCAACGGCAATGGTTGGCCAGCCAAAAGCGGTATTTAAAACAACGTTAGCCGTTTTTCGACCGACACCTGGCAACGCTTCCAGCGCTATGCGATCTTCCGGTACTTCTCCTTGGTGTTTTTCCAGCAATATCCGGCAGGTTTTGATCACGTTTTCAGCTTTAGTGTTATATAACCCAATGGTTTTTATATACTCCTTTAAACCATCAACACCCAAATCAAGGATCGCCTGCGGAGTATTAGCTACGGGGTATAGTTTTGCCGTTGCTTTATTTACGCTGACATCTGTAGCCTGCGCAGATAGTAATACAGAAATCAGCAACTCAAATGGAGAATTAAACACCAGCTCAGTAGTTGGATGTGGATTGTTATCCCGTAAACGGGTGAGTATCTCAATCCGTTTTTGTTGATTCATATCTGGTTACTTCAGCCTCTTGTGATATGGCTTCCACAGCCTTTTTCCAGGTACCGGCGTTCTTTATTTTCTGTCCGATTTTTGATGCGTTCATCGATGATATATTTTCCTGCCAGCATCAAACCTAACCCAATGAAAGCACCCGGTGGCAAGATGGCAAGTAGGAAAGGGGAGTCCAGATGAATTATTTCAATACGCAGTGATTTGGCCCAACTACCCAGCAATAAATCCGCACCATCAAAAATCGTCCCGTTCCCCAAAATTTCTCGCATGGAACCCAATACGAATAAGGCGAAAGTTGCTCCCAGCCCCATTGAAAGGCCATCAATCGTCGAATGGTAGATTGAATTCTTTGATGCGTAGGCTTCAGCACGACCAATCACGATACAGTTAGTCACAATCAGGGGAATAAAAATACCTAATGATCCGTAGAGTCCGAAAGCAAAGGCATTGATTAACATCTGGACAGCGCTGACGACAGACGCGATTATCATCACATAAATTGGGATACGGATTTCATGAGGAACCCAGCGACGTAAGGCTGACACTGCCATATTGGTACTCACTAAAACCAGTGTTGTCGCTAATCCTAATCCCAGAGCATTGGTTGCTGTGGAGGAAACGGCCAATAAAGGGCAAAGCCCTAAAAGCTGCACCAATGCGGAGTTATTTTTCCAGAGTCCCTGAATAAATAGATTCTTAGCTTCATTCATGATTATTTCTCTTCACAAGTTGGCAGGGAAGAAAGTTGCGTTGGTACTGTTTCCAGATAAAGCGCAGTTCGTTTAACGGCACTGACAACAGCACGTGGTGTAATGGTTGCACCGGTAAATTGGTCAAACTCTCCGCCATCTTTTTTGACTGCCCAATTGTGATCATCCTTTGACATGATTTTTTTGCCGGAGAAAGCATAGATCCAATGGGAAATTCTGGTTTCAATTTTGTCGCCCAAACCCGGTGTTTCATGGTGTTCAGTGACACGAACACCCAGTATGCTACCGGAAAAATCGGCACCAACCAGTAATTGAATCGCCCCTGAATAGCCATCAGGCGCCGTACTTTCTAACGCAGCGGCGACCGGAACGTCTTTTTTACGGGCGAGGTAAAGACGGTGAGGTAGTTCATTGCCTAATGCATTGTTTGTCACTAGATAGCATTCATTTTGCAGATCATTGTCGTATAAAGCAGGAGGAACAACTTGATCCAACAATACCTTATGCTGCAAAGCTGCCTGTTCGGCGATCCGATCCTTTGTTAATGAATAAACAATGGCGGTTAACCCTGTCGTACAAGCCGCGAAAATTGCAAGGGTAATCCCGTGACGACGCATAGTTTCTAACATAGTACACTCTCTTTTCCTATTTATGGCCGTAAGCACGAGGCTGGGTGTAATGGTCAATAAGTGGTACACATATGTTTGCCAGTAATACCGCAAATGCAACCGCATCAGGATAACCACCATAAACTCGAATTATCCAAATAAGCACACCAATAATGGCTCCGTAAATCAAACGGCCTTTTGGTGTTGTTGATGCGCTAACGGGATCAGTTGCAATAAAAAATGCGCCTAACATGGTTGCACCGGAAAAGAGTTGCAATAAAGGCGGTGAATAACGAGTAGGATCAAAAAACCAACTCATCAATGCACAAATACCCAGTGACAAAATAAATGCCGTTGGGATTTGCCAGTTAATGATTTTTCGGTTGAGCATAATCAGGCCGCCAACCAAATAAGCCACGTTAATCCATTGCCAGCCAATGCCGGCTAAAACACCTTGTAATATAGGTTGTTGCAATACTTCATCAATATTGTGAGTCAACCTGCCAGTTTTGAAACTGTCCAACGGTGTTGCCTGACTTAATCCATCAATACCTTGTTGCAGTTGTAACAAAGTAGAGCTATCTGGCGTATGTCCTGTGAAAATGACCACCAAGCTATCCCATGGCGTTAAAGTGAATGTCTGCAAAGATTCTGGGGGCAACCAACGGGTCATTTGGACAGGGAATGAGATCAACAGAACGACATAGCCAATCATGGCAGGGTTAAACGGGTTTTGCCCAAGTCCGCCATACAGATGTTTAGCAATAATGATAGCAAAAAAGGTGCCTAGCACGATTAGCCACCATGGTGCTAATGGTGGCAAGCTAATACCTAAAAGCAATCCTGTGACTAAAGCAGAGTTATCTTTGAGATAGGGCAGTATTAGTTGTTTTTTTAATGCGATAGCAGCAGATTCAGCTAATAATGCGGTAATGATAGCCAATAAGATCTGGAATAAGGTTCCAGAGCCAAAGAAACAGGTCTGGACAGCAATACCGGGTATGGCAGCTAAAACCACCCAAAGCATGATCTGGCTGGTGCTTTTTTGATTATGTGTAAAAGGCGAACTAGCGACTTTTAGTTGGTTGTTGTCAGTTTTTACTGGCCTAAATTTCATCGATAAATTTCACTATTCTGTTGTAACTTTTTCTTGAGCTTGAGCGGCTTTTTTGGCTTTGGCCCGAGCAATAGCTGCCGCGACAGCCGCTTTACGGGGATCGGTTTCTTCCGGTTTTTCGGAACCCGTCTGGGGGAGAGTCGATTCAGGTTGGCTTTGAGCGGCTTTTTTGGCTTTAGCACGCGCAATAGCCGCAGCAACAGCTGCCTTACGTGGATCTTGCTTATCATCCGCGCTATTTTTTTGCGGTTCCTCTGGTGACGTTGCCACCTCTCCACTTTGTGCTCTTTGTGCTGCCTTTTTCGCTTTTGCCCTGGCTATTGCAGCCGCGAGGGCAGCTTTTCGCGGATCATTACCTTCAACCGATATTGATGTATCTTCTTCTATATTTAATCTTGTAGTAATTTGTTTTTCTGCCTGACGAGTACGCAACTGGTCTTTTCTGGCCTTACGTGCTGCAATTGCTGCCGTATTGTCAGGTAATTGGCCTGCCTGCACAATGACAGATTCGCCTGTATTTCCCTGTTTTTCCTTCGCACGGGCAAGAGCGGCTTGTACAGCACTTTTATCACTGCTATTTACTTGAACCGCCGCTTTCTTATGACGTTCTTCACGCGCCAATTTTTCCCGTTCCATACGTGCCTGTTTGGCTTCAAAACGCATTTTAGCTTCAGTAGAACGGCGTGCTTCTGCTTCTATCGCCCATATTTCAGCTTTTTCCTGTCGGTAGTATTGAACCAGGGAAATATTACTTGGGCACACATAAGCACAGGCGCCACATTCAATACAGTCGAATAAATGGTGATTTTTGGCCTTTTCATGTTCTTGCCCACGGCTGAACCAAAACAGTTGTTGTGGCAACAATCCAGCAGGACATGCTTCAACGCATAAGCCGCAGCGGATGCATGCTTCTTCAATGACTTTGGGTTCCATCTCTTGTACCGAAGGTGCAAGAATACAGTTACTGATTTTGACGATGGGGACATTCAAATCAGGCAAAGTGAATCCCATTAATGGCCCACCCATAATGACCATTTGTTCTGATCCTGGGTTAAATCCGGCTTGTTGTAACAGGAAGTGAACGGGGGTGCCGAGGCGAGTCCAGAAATTACCGGGAGAAGTGACAGCTTCGCCTGTTAGCGTAACTACACGTTCGATTAACGGCTCGCCATCAATAATAGCCCGCTTTATCGCCACGACTGTTCCCACGTTTTGCATAAGAACGCCGATGTCAGAAGAACGACCGCCAGAAGGTACTTCTTTTCCGGTCAGGATCTTGGTCAGTTGTTTGGCACCACCAGAAGGATATTTTGTTGGAATGACGCGCACAATAATGGACTTATCACCATTAAGTGCTGCGTTTAAGGCATTGATTGCTTCGGGTTTGTTATCTTCAATACCGATCAACACCTGCTTTGGATTAAGCAAATGCATCAGAATACGGATACCCGAAATAACCTCTTGCGCATGTTCCTGCATTAAACGGTCATCAGCGGTGATATAGGGTTCACACTCAGCCGCATTGATGATCACCGTCTTGAGATTGTGTCGTCCGCCTTTAAGTTTTGTTTCGGTAGGAAAACCAGCACCACCTAAGCCAGCAATACCGGCTTGTTGAATGCGTCGCAATATTTCATCGACATCCAGCGTGGTGTAATCAGCGACTGGGTTACGTTCTCCCCACTGGTCTTTACCATCAGGACGCAACCGGACACACAATTCTTTTAGCCCGGAAGGGTGAGCCGTAACGTAAGGCTCAATTGCAATAATTGTCCCGGATGTGGAAGCATGAACAGGTACTGTTCTGCCCATTCCAAACGTTAAAGCCTGACCTTTCAGCACATTATCACCCGTTTTAACCAGCAGTTCGCCTTCTGGTCCCAAATGTTGCTGTAAAGGGATGATTAATTCATCCGGCAATGGTGCATGGCGTAATGGGGTACGGCTGGATTGCAGCTTCATTTCTGGTGGATGGATACCACCAGCAAAATCCCATATTTTATTTTTGTTAAGCAAGTTGAGCAGATTAAACATGGGTTTTAACCTCAACAGGCTTAACAGAAGTGAACAAAGTAGATTCGGGTGTCACGGGAATATTTTTTACTGGGATGGTGTTTAAATCCCATTTCCAATTTGAGGTAGTAGTAGCAACGGGGATCATCGTAATGCAATCTGTCGGGCAAGGTGCGACACAGAGGTCACAACCTGTGCAGAGATCTCCAACAACCGTGTGCATGGCACGGTTTGCACCAATAATGGCATCTACAGGGCAAGCCTGAATGCATTTTGTGCAGCCTATGCAATTTTCTTCATCAATGAAAGCCACTTTTCTGGCTGGATTTTGAACGTTATCATCGCCATCCAACGGTTGTGGATCAACACCCAGCAATTCAGAGATTTTGATCATAACTTGCTCTCCACCGGGGGCGCATTTATTGATCATCTCACTATTGTTGGCAACCGCTTCAGCGTAGGGGCGGCAACCAGGGTAACCGCACTGTCCACATTGACTCTGGGGTAATAGATTGTCGATATTTTCAACAATCGGATCTTCTTCTACTTTAAAACGACGAGCAGCAAAACCAAGGATTAGGCCAAAAGCTAATCCGAGTATGCTTAACACGCCGATAGCAACCCATAATGACATCATTAGAATTTCACCAAACCACTAAATCCCATAAATGCGAGGGACATTAACCCTGCGGTAATAAGCCCTATTGATGAACCACGAAATGGGAGAGGAATGTTGGCAACGGCCAGGCGTTCCCGAATGCCGGCAAATAGCACCATGACGAGCGAAAAACCTGCGGCAGCGCTGAAGCCATAGACCGCAGATTGTAAAAAATCGTGGGATTGATTGACATTCAGTAATGCAACACCAAGGACAGCACAGTTAGTTGTAATCAGTGGCAAGAAAATGCCTAACAAGCGATAAAGCGTCGGGCTGGTTTTGCGGACGACCAGTTCAGTAAACTGAACGACAACCGCAATAACGAGAATAAAGCTCAGAGTTCGCAAATAAGCCAAGTCAAGCGGGACAAGAATGAATGTGTTTACCAGCCATGAACAAATAGAGGCCAGGGTAAGAACAAAAGTTGTGGCCAGCCCCATACCGATGGCGGTTTCGAGTTTTTTGGACACACCCATAAATGGGCACAGACCCAAAAATTTTACTAAAACAAAGTTATTGACCAAAACTGTGCCAATAAATAACAAAAGGTATTCAGTCATTGCTATACCTGAAAATAAGATATTGGAAAATGGAACACGGCTTACATAGTTTGAGTAGAAATTCCCCACCTGAACGTGGGGAAGTGGGGCAATGATAACAATCAATTGTGGGGTATGTTATCGATCTTGTGTGAAAGTCATTTTCACCCGGTGGGAGCGTTTAATATAAGGAATGAAAACGGCAGCAGCCAGTAATGGCCATAATAGGGAACGTATTGCCATTTCATCAGAAATAGGAGAAAAGGCAAAAGTTTTTATGGCTATCAGCACGGAAACCATCAGCCACATAATAAAGATTCGTGGGAATCGTTTTGAACGAATAAAAAGGAGTTTCAATACCCATACAGTAAAACACCACATCATTGTCGTGGTTAATACTGAGGCATACCACAATGCAGTAAAACTCCCCCCTATTTGATGAATAGCTTCATTTTTATGGATAAACGTCATTATATATAACAGTAACATCAGACCGGCAGCAATTAATGTCATGATTAGATATGCCGCAGGTGCTAATAACCAGCCATTAATACGATAATAATCATTGGACTGATACATAAGAGGTTTTCACTCCATCATGAGTGTTTTGGATATTAGGAAAATGATTATAGGAAAAAGAGCGTAATACTGGAATCAGGATTTGCTAACGTGTGAGAGGTGGTGATACTTTCTGATGCCTGATTTACGATCATTTTTTAGAGGCAGCTATGAGTGATTTTTTAAAAGTTGGGTTGGTAGGTTATGGTTATGCAAGTAAAACGTTCCATGCGCCATTGATTGCAGGAACATTCAATATTGAATGCGTTGCTATTTCCAGCAGTGATGCAGATAAAGTTAAAAAAGACTGGCCAGCAATATCGGTCGTTTCTTCACCGGAGGAACTCTTCCGTGATCCCAACATTGACCTTATTGTGATCCCAACTCCAAATGATACTCATTACCCATTGGCACAACAGGCATTGGCGGCAGGTAAACATGTCATCGTTGATAAGCCTTTTACCATTACGGTAGAACAAGCTCAAGCATTGAAAAAGCAAGCGGAAGAAGCCAATTTATTGCTATCTGTATTTCATAATCGCCGCTGGGACTCTGGTTTTCTGACGGTGAAATCAATTATTAAAGAAAATAAATTGGGAACACTAAAATATTATGAAACTCATTTTGATCGTTACCGTCCCGTTGTTCGTCAGCGCTGGCGTGAAGCTGCCGGAGCCGGTAGTGGTATTTGGTATGATTTAGCTCCTCATTTACTGGATCAGGCCGTTCAACTTTTTGGCAAACCACAAGCCATCACAACAGATTTGGGCATGATGCGTCCGAATGCAGAGACGGCGGATTATTTTCATACCCAACTTACCTATCCTGATTTGAAAGTTGTATTACATGCAACGATGCTCGCAGCGGCAGAATCACCTATTTATACATTGCATGGTATGGCTGGCAGTTATACTAAATATGGGTTGGATACTCAGGAAGAGCGTTTAAAGGCGGGGGAAAGACCACCACGGGCAGACTGGGGATACGACGCACGGGATGGTTATGTGACGTTGTCACAAGATGATAACTTGGTTACGAAAGTTGTTCCTACTGTACCTGGCAATTATGGTGCTTATTATGCCGCTATTCGTGATGCGATTTTGTTTGGAAAACCGAACCCAGTGACTGCCAGCGAAGCTATTTTGATTATGAAGCTTATTGAAGCCGGTGAAAAATCGGCAAAAGAACGGCGCACAATCTTAATTGACTAATTAAACAATGGCAGGTGGGGCAAGGGGGCTTATATTGATGAACGTGTTGCAAAAATTAAGAATTGATCCTTTTTTAGTTATATTGATTGCGGTGGTCATCATTGCATCGTTTTTTCCTTGTGAAGGTGAAGCGAAAAAGTGGTTTCAGTACTTAACAACGGCCGCTATTGCGTTGTTATTTTTTATGCATGGAGCGAAGTTATCCCGTAATGCCATTTTGGCAGGAATAGGGCATTGGCGGTTGCACTTGGTGATTTTCACTAGCACTTTTATTTTGTTTCCCATACTGGGAATGGGATTAAGTTTCATCGTGCCAGAGTGGATGTCACCAACGGTTTATATGGGCTTTCTTTATCTTTGTGCTTTACCTGCCACGGTGCAATCGGCTATCGCTTTTACCTCCGTTGCCGGGGGAAATGTTGCTGCCGCGGTATGCAGTGCTTCCGCCTCAAGTTTATTAGGCGTATTCCTGTCTCCATTATTAGTTGGTTTTTTGATCCAGGCTCATGAAGGCGCTGCCCAAACTGATACCTGGCAAGCGATAAAAGATATTATCTTACAGTTGATGGTGCCTTTTATTGCTGGACACTTATCGCGTCCTCTGATTGCCGGTTGGGTGGAAAAACATAAAAAATGGGTCAATATGACCGATCGTTCTTCTATCTTGCTGGTGGTTTATGTTGCATTCAGTGAGGCGGTGGTGGAAGGTATTTGGCATAAAATCGATACTTATTCACTTCTTATGATTGGGATCGTTTGCTGTGTTTTATTGGCTATCGTACTACTAATTAACGTATATAGCTCGCGTTTGCTGGGGTTTAGTAAAGATGACGAAATCACTATTGTGTTTTGTGGTTCGAAGAAGAGCCTGGCAAATGGTGTGCCAATGGCAAATGTATTATTTCCCGCGCCAATGGTCGGTGTGATGCTGTTACCGCTGATGATTTTCCATCAGATCCAATTAATGGTTTGTGCTGTTCTTGCACAGCGTTATGCGCAGCGCCTAAAAACAAAAAAGGCAGAGTAGTTTTCTGCCTTTGGAGCAATTTAGCATAAATAATGTTTCTTAGCGATTGGCGGCTTTTTCTTTCAGTGTCTGTTTTTCTGCTTCACTAAGGAATGCAGTTGCCAGACCATTAATCTGCGCCTGTCGGATCAGCGCTGGAGACAGCCCCGCTGCTGGCGCAGCAACGTTATACTCATGACGAATTTCAATGCCTTCTACTGCCGGATCATCGGTATTAATTGATGCCAAGATCCCGTGCTCAAGAAATTGTTTCAGCGGGTGAGCTTGCAAAGAACTGACTGTGCTGGTTTGCAGGTTTGATGTCAGGCAGGATTCAATACCGATGCCATATTCAACCAAATAATCCATTAGGGCTGGATCAGTGATTGCTTTGACACCGTGGCCAATGCGGGTTGCCCCCAATTCACGAATAGCGTGCCAGATGCTTTCCGCACCTGCGGCTTCACCTGCATGTACGCTAATATTCCAGCCTGCGTCACGCGCTTGGATAAAATGTTGCTCAAAGAGATGGCCGGGGAATCCTAATTCATCACCGGCCAGATCTAATGCGGTGATATGTTGTTTATGAGCAAGAAGTCCAGTGAGTTCTTCGGTGCAAGCTTTTTCCCCAAATGTTCTACTCAGAATACCAATTAAACGGATCTGAATATCATGTTTCTGGCTTGCTGAATGAATACCCTCGATGACTGCTTCCACAACACCTTCAACGGGAAGTTGGTGCTTCATAGCCATGTAATAAGGGGAGAAACGCAGTTCAGCGTAGTCAAGACCCGCATTGACCGCATCTTCAACGTTTTCAACGGCGACCCTGCGGCAAGCTTCTAAATCGGCAAGTACAGTCACACCCCAGTCCAATTTTTGCAGGAAACTGACAAGATTAGGTTCATTTTCAATGATTTGTACATGAGGACGTAATGCATCCAGCTCATAAGCTGGGAGTGGGATATTATGTTGACGAGCAAGATCCAAAATGGTTTCGGGACGGATATTACCGTCGAGGTGACGGTGCAGATCGGTCAGTGGAAGCTGTATGTCAATCATTTTCTTATCCTTCTTATCAAATTTTATATACAAAAAAGCCAGCCAACGTGTTGACTGGCAAGAAAGTGAAAGCACTATTGATATCTTAATGTTAGCGATGTCTTAGCTGAGGAGGTTTTTTAACCTAAGCATGTACTTTCTTGTGGGAGAACCCGAAAGCCGGGTTCTGGTTATTTATTTAGATGACGGTGATTTAACTGTACACTTATTCAACGACAGGAAGTTCAGCTTTGGTATCATCATGCTGATTTTGTTCACCATCTGCTTCATCATAGGACTCTGCAAGGCCATTATCAAGCAGGAATTGATGTAAGCTGGACTCTTTGTCGTTTAATTTGACTTTATTATTGGTGTAGTGAAAATTGAGACCAATGATACCGTCTTTGTCAGTAAGAATTTTGTTTTGAACCCCTTTTTGAGTCATCATGTTAACTTGTTGTTCTGCCTGAGCTTCTGCGGCAGCTTTATCCTGACCATCTAGCATCGCTGATTGCGTAATAGATTCCATCAACATGGCTTTCGGTACATTAATGTGCAAGGACAACTCTTGGATCAGGGTACGAACTATCTCTTCCGGTCCCATGAGTTGCAATGCACTTTTATCTTCAGGAATGTTTTGTAAGGAAAGTTTGAAATCTACTGAACTCTCGCCTTTACTGTTTTTCCAGCTAAAAGGAGAAATGCTAAATTGTGGATTGTTATTCAGGAGGAGATGTAAGTTACTGAGTACTGCCAGGGAAGTTGCATCATAAGATGCTTTATCTGTAGTCAAGGCGGCTTCTGCCGCATCATTATAAGCTTGGGTAAATTTACGTACAGACTGGCCATCGAGTTTTTCCATACCCAGGGCTAACTTACCAGAGCCAAACTCGATATCCTCAATTTTTACGCCATCAATGCTATAAACGATTTTGATGTTCAGATTGTCCTTGTCCTCATCTAAATTGGATATCACTTTCATTCCCCTAAGCGCAATATTTGGCTCATTAGGAATTCCATTCATACTGAATTCGCCAATACTGTAGCTTTGATCTCCGGTATAGATATCAAATTTACCTTTTTTATTATCTCCCTTAAAATCAATACCTTTAAGTGAAACTGTTTCTTTTTTGATAGGATCATTAAAAGACAATTCATCACTTTTGACTGTGAAGGAAAATTCACTGAGATCATGATTAACGTCGGCACTGATTTTTGCGCCTGAAAATGACAGAACCCGTTGGTCACCATTTTCAGGCGTTTCCGTATGATTAATCGGGACCAGTTCAATGTTAGCAGAGAGCGCACGGCTATAACTGACTTTAGCATTTAAGTTAAACAATGATTTTTCATTTGTGATAGTAAATAGTTTTTTCAACGCATCATTTTTTTCCAGTTCTGCGTGGACAGAGGCCATTTGGGGTATCAGGTTGAATTTCTTCAGGTTAGAAATCGGAAATGGCCCATGATCAATTGTCGATTTGAAAATGATTTCTTCATTTGGCGGAATATCGGCATTTTTTACACCATTCTTGATGTTTAGGATCAAACGGACATCGGAGCTGAAAATCCCTCGTTTGAAATCTTTTGCTTGCCATTCTATGCCACTTTCAGGAAATGATTTCACCAGTTCAGTGTTCGCCTGTTTTATGAAGCTATCTAAACGGTCTTCAAGTTTCTTACCTGTATACCATGATGTTCCTGTCCATACCGCACCCATAGCAACAACAACGCTTACTGCAACTAACGATTTTTTCATGTGGAAATCCCATCCTTTTAACGCGTTATGCGTTTTGTATTTATGTCAAAATTCACTGAAAAATATGATTAATAATCAATAAAAGCAATCATAACCATATTAATATAATAAAATTAATTAGATACTCTGGCTATTCTCCCCTGACCATAAACAGTGACGGCTTTTTCAATAGCAGGTAAGAAGATTGATTCACCTGAGAGTAATTTTAACTGCTGCTTATCAGTGCTGATAACTGCTTGCCCTTCAACACAAAATAGAACCGATGCTGAATCATTTTCCAATGAGATTGGTTGTTCTGAAACAGAATAAACAGAAAAACAAAAATCATTAACAGGAACAGGATAATTCAGCGCCTCTTTTTCCTGCCTTGGTTCGGTTAGCAAAGTATCGGCAGCTTTTGGAATAAAATCCAGATTAGCCATTAATTCAGGGACATCAATATGCTTACTGGTTAAACCGGCACGCAACACATTGTCAGAATTGGCCATAACCTCCAAGGCGACGCCATCAAGATAGGCATGGGGAGTACGGGCATATAGAAACATCGCCTGGCCGGGTTCGAGTTCAACGATATTGAGCAGGAGTGGTGTAAACAGTCCATTATCATCGGGATAGAAGAAGGTTATTTGTTTGATGGTATCCCACGGTTCGCCCTGATGACAGTTTAATGCTGACTTTAAGACAGCCATTGCCAACTGTTTTTGTTCGCCTTGCATATTCAATAACTGTGAAAACAGAAACGACAGATTTTGTTCAGTCGGTTGCTGGAGGAATGCCTGAATATCTGGATGTGCGGCAGAAACATGATCCAGTAATTGTGCGATCTCAGATAAAGGTCTAAAAGCATTCATGGCCTTGAACGAGGTCAGCGCATAGACCAATTCAGGTTTATGATTATCATCTTTGTAGTTGCGTTGTGCTGAATCTAACGGTATCCCTTGGGCATTTTCTTTGGCAAAACCTATTTCTGCGGATGTCTTATCAGGATGCACTTGAATAGACAGTGGTTGAGCTGCACACAATATTTTGAACAAGAAAGGCAAGCGCTGGAATTGCCGGGCTACTTTTCTTCCAAGGTATTTCTCTGGTTCTTGGTCGATCAACATACTCAAGGCGCTCATTTCACCCGTTTGAGGGTCTGTGACCAGTGAACTACATTTTGGATGTGCTCCCATCCATAATTCTGCCATTGGCTGATTATCCGAATTCTCGATACCATAAATATCCGTCAGAGCGGTTTTACTTCCCCAGTCATAATGTTGGATTTTGTTGGTCATTTTCAGCATGGCGGAATTTCCTATAATAAAAAGTAACTTATTTATATGACAACAATACAATAAACACGGTTAGGTCGCATTATCGATAATAACTTTATGGCATGATACGCGAATGCCGACTAATTTATCCGCAAAGTTTGTTCCGGCGTATTCAATTATTCTGTGTGCTAAGGAGATAGTAATGGCAGCCACTCGCATTGAAAAAGACTCAATGGGACCTATCGAAGTACCTGCTGACCAATTATGGGGGGCGCAAACTCAGCGCTCACTGGAGCATTTCCGTATTTCTCAGGAAAAAATGCCAGTTGCATTGATTCATGCGCTTGCATTGACTAAACAAGCTGCGGCTAGCGTCAATATGGATCTGGGCCTTCTGCCTAAAGAACGTGGCGAAGCAGTCATCGCTGCGGCGAAAGAGGTGTTGGAAGGCAAACACCCAACAGAATTCCCTCTTGCTATCTGGCAGACCGGTTCGGGAACTCAAAGCAACATGAATATGAATGAAGTGTTGGCGAACCGTGGTAGTGAGATCCTTGGTGGTCAAAGGGGCAATGAGCGTCTGATTCATCCTAATGATGATGTTAACAAGAGCCAAAGCTCTAATGACGTTTTTCCAACGGCCATGCATGTTGCAGCAGTGACTGCATTACGTGAACATCTGTTACCAGAGTTAAAAGTACTACAAAAAACCCTGGCAGATAAAGCGGAAGCATTTAAAGGCATTGTAAAAATTGGCCGTACTCACTTACAAGATGCAACTCCATTAACCTTAGGTCAGGAAATTTCCGGCTGGGCCGCCATGTTGACACATAACTTGAAGCACATTGAAGAGAGTATTCCTCATGTGTGTGAACTGGCTTTGGGAGGTACTGCGGTAGGAACGGGACTGAATACACATCCTGAGTATGCCGTTCGTGTTGCGCAGAGAATTGCTGAATTATCCGGCCATCCTTTCGTCACTTCGCCAAATAAATTTGAAGCCCTGGCAACTTGTGACGCGCTGGTTCATTCACACGGTGCATTGAAAGGTTTGGCTGCATCATTGATGAAGATTGCTAACGATGTTCGTTGGTTGGCCTCTGGCCCTCGCTGTGGTATTGGTGAGATTTCCATTCCTGAAAATGAGCCAGGCAGCTCCATCATGCCAGGCAAAGTGAACCCAACTCAGTGTGAAGCGATGACCATGTTATGTGCGCAAGTGATGGGTAACGATGTGGCAATCAACATTGGTGGTTCGTCTGGTAACTTTGAATTAAACGTATTCCGCCCAATGGTTATCCATAACTTCTTGCAATCTGTACGCTTGCTGGCGGATGGTATGCGTAGTTTCAATGAGCATTGTGCTATTGGTATTGAACCTAATCGTGATCGCATCACCCAATTGTTGAATGAATCACTGATGCTGGTAACCGCATTAAATACTCATATTGGTTACGATAAAGCGGCTGAAATTGCTAAAAAAGCACATAAAGAAGGCCTGACGCTGAAGCAGTCAGCACTCCAGTTAGGATATTTAACGGAAGCTGAATTTGATGCGTGGGTTCGTCCAGAAGATATGGTTGGCAGCATGAAGTAAACTTGCTATATCAGCAAAAATGAAAAAACCGGAGAGCATTTGCTCCGGTTTTTTATTTCTCAGCGTTCTTTGTAGAGATGTAAGCGGGGAATGACCAACTCAAGTGGCTTCGCTTTGGGCTTATACTTATGTTTAATTGCGTTGGCATTGTAGTTGGACAAGGTGCCGATTTTAGGTTTGATTTCACCATCCTCTGTGTAGAAAACAATTACAGGAACCGGGCAGGCATACTGGACTTGCTTTTGTATCTCTGAATACCATACACGGGTAATAGGCTGCACTTTGACTGGTCGTTTGATTTTCAATACCACATCATCGGGTAATTTTTTAATATCTGTAATCTCCAATGCCACCAATGCTGCCCATTGATCACTGGAGTAGGGTGGGACTGCTCTGCCCGCATTGTAGCTTTTCTCCAGCCTTTCCAAAATTTGTTGTTTGGTGATTTTATTAATGATGTTCTTATTAGCCCATCCAAAATTAATGGAATCAGGGTTTAATAGAGGGGTGATAGTGCGATAGGCATTCAGGGTAATAAGACCACGCAAATGATCATGAACGAATTCAAATCGTTGTTCTTTGCTGATACCTGATTCTTTGGTAACGATATTTTCTAACTCTATTTTTAATTGGTTGACTTCATTAATGACTTCCATTGCTTCTTTATATTGCTGGTGGTTAACAGCAAAACACAAGGCACCTGGCAGGCGGCTCGCCGCTTTACTGCTGATATTAGGATTATTATGGTGTATGAATAGTTTCTGATAGAAGTGTAAACCTACATTGAGCGCTTCATTTCCCTGTAGCTGATTGACCATAATTTCGGTTATTTGTTCATGTTCTTCACCTTTTTCAATTTTTGGTAATTCAAATACCCGTGCATCAAGAAGCCGATAACACATTAACAACTCCATCAGTTCAGAGAGCTTTTCTTCTTGTTTTTTAAAGCAAGTTGTGAGTGATTCTATTGAAAAATATTTATTCATGATTGTTCTCAAGTATACTCAATTTATTTAGTTACAACATACTTTTAGTATAAAACAAACCAAAAACAATCTACAACTTACCATCCCAAAAGCCAACTAAAAAAGAAAACACCTATTGCGAAATAATTTAACATTGTGTTAAAAACACAACAACACGTTAATTGAAAATTAGATGATTGACACAGTGGGGCACACACCAGGGTCGTTAAATATGAAAAGACTAATTAAACCAATAAATTCCTTTAAGAAAGTGATCGATGTATTGTTACCATACTCTGACTTGATCACTACTGATTTATCAACACAAGAAAAAGCGATTAAAATAGACAGTGAATTTGCTAAGTTTTTTTTATTAGAGCAAGGATATATCAATATGCGCAGAATCAACGACAATTTAATCATTGCTACATTTTTTTCACCCTATATTATTGGTTTATCTTTCTATTCTGGAGCAGAAATCTATTATTCCATTGAGCTGGGGGAAAGTTGTAAAATTTATCAAATTCCTCGGGTTAGTGCATTGAATGCCATAAAGAAGCATGACCTCTATAGAGAGTGGATGAGGATAATTTCCTATAAAATCTCTTTCTTATATGCCAGAGATATTAGCCTCTTCCGTCATGACAATAAGGAAGTCATATGTAGTTTGTTATCTCACCTGATGACCTTACCGACAGAATTCAGAGAAAATATTACGGCAATTAAATATATAGAACAAAGATGCACACTTTCGCGCAGTTGTATACAACGAATGTTATTTTCTCTAAAAAAAGAAGGATGCATTGAAATTATTGATGGGTATTTAACAAAAGTTTTAGTGCTACCGATTGAATCCTATTATTAATAATATTTCAGGTATCAGATAAACAATGAATAATTCAAATTATTTTAAATATTTTGTTAAAAAAGCCGACATTTATTATTTAAATAAAATTGATGTCGGCAGCTATATTTTATTATTTTGGTAATTTATTGAGTTTTAAGCCTAAACAAATAGAAACTATCATTAATAATGAAATGAATACAACAACGCCGTTCCATGCAAAATAGAACCAGAATACTCCACCTAATGTTCCGGCAATACTGGAGCCAGAGTAATAACAGAATAAATAGAGGGATGAAGCTTGTGCTTTGGCGCGCTTGGCTCTTTGTCCTATCCATCCACTAGCAACGGCATGAGCGGCAAAGAAGCCTGTTGTCAATATCATCACTCCCAGTATTACTGCCCAGACAGGAGAAAATAGGGTGATTAAGCAACCAATTAGCATCATACCAATAGCGGCTAACAAGACTTTTCCTCTTCCATGCTTGCTTATTAATCCACCGGCTTTAGTTGCGCTGTAAGTCCCTGTTAAGTAGACGACAGATAATAAACCAACAATAGTCTGGCTTAAATGATAAGGCGCTTCTAACAATCGATAACCAATATAGTTAAACATAGTGACAAAACTTCCCATAAGCAAAAAAGCTTCGGCAAATAGCAGGGGAAGACCTTGATCACGGAGATGTAGCTTCAAATTAATAAGTAATGATTTAGGTTTTAATGAGCTGGATTTAAAGTGCCTGGATTCTGGTAACATCTTCCAAAACGCAATAGCGGAGATTAAAGCAAATGTCCCAAGTAAGATAACGGCAATCCGCCATGAATAGTGATCAGCAATCACACCAGTAATCAAACGTCCACTCATTCCCCCGATTGAATTACCACTGATATAGAGACCGATAGATAAAGCTACATAACTGGGATGGATCTCTTCACTTAAATAAGTCATCGCAACAGCGGCAACACCACTTAATGATAAACCCACTAGTGCGCGCATAAACAAAATCCCGTGCCAACTAGTTACGACAGAGCTTAAGAGTGTAAAAATGGCAGCGGCAATAAGTGATACTACCATGACATGTTTACGGCCAAGGGCATCGGATAAAGGACCGGTTATTAATAGACCGAGGGATAACATTCCCGTGGAAAGGGATAAAGCCAAACTACTATTGGCCGGCGAGATATCAAATTCATCTGACAAAATTGGCAAAATGGGTTGAACAAAATAGAGTAATGCAAATGTTGCCAGCCCTACGGCAAAGAACGAGAGAGTGACCCGCAGGTATACAGCATCTTCACGTTGAATGTAAGGCTGTTTACTTTTTTTACTTTTGTATCCTTGATTAATCGTGTTTTCAACATTTCTTTCGACGCCAGAGACAGCTGATTTTTCACTGACGCTTTGGATTGTATTCACGCTACTTCCTTACCTATGTAAAACAAACGTTAATTACTTGATGTAGATCAAGGATAGAAATTCATGAATATTTTGTCTAATATATTAATTATTCAGAATGATACTTTTAAAGTATCAATAGGATCATAAATAATGACTACTCATATTGAACTCAGACATCTGCGTTACTTTATTGCTGTGGCAGAAGAGCTACATTTTGGACGTGCAGCAGAACGATTAAATATTTCACAACCCCCATTAAGCCAGCAGATCCAAGCGCTGGAAGCGAATATAAATGCCCAGTTACTGGTACGTAATAACAGGAATGTTAATTTAACACCTGCTGGGCATATGTTTCTTCAGGAAGCCTATCAAATCATTTCCCAAGTTGATGCGGCAGCAACCAAAGCGGCCAGAATGCAGCAAGGAGAGTTAGGGGAGATATCAATTGGTTTTACATCCACCACACCTTTTATGCAAAAAGTAACACTGAGTTTACGTCAATTCCGGGAACGTTATCCTGATGTTGCCATCCATATGCATCAAATGAATACCAAGCAGCAAATAGCGCCTTTGCAGACAGGCAGAATCGATATAGGGATTATGCGTAATACGTCATTGCCCGATAACCTGGAACATCAGTTACTCTTCCGCGAATGCTTTATGTTGGCCGTATACGATGATCATCCTTTACTGAAGTACGCTAGTGAAGGTGTGAACTTGGAAATGCTATCTGATTATCCACTGGTGTTTTTTGAGCGTGATGTAGGAACGGCATTGTATGATGAAATTATTTCCTTATTGGCTAATGTGGGAGTGGTTCCAACGATTTCTCAGGAGGCGGGGGAAGCCATGACGATATTAGGATTAGTCGCTGCGGGATTAGGAGTAAGCATTATTACGGAGTCGTTTACCCGAATGAAACTGGATGGGGTTCAATATCTTCCTTTAGCCAACAATCCTGCCTACTCCGAAGTTTGGTTGGTTAAACATAAAAATTACAATAACAGCGCGGCGGCAGATCGGTTAACTCATCTCCTGATTTCAAACATTGTGGATGAAGTTTGAAGTTTTTAGTGGTAGCACGGATAACACCCATCACGCAAAACATTGAGCTAACGCAACCCCTATCTTAAACACATCTTCTACACTCTAACCTTGCTCGTTAAAGAGAGTAAGTAACCGGTCAATCTATTCTGTTATTACGGAAAAATGAATTTATGTTAACGCGCGTATTTGTTACAGGCACGGATACCAACATCGGTAAAACAGTTGTTACCCGCGCATTATTGCAAGTCTTTAATCGTGAAGGAACAACCGCAGTAGGATATAAACCTATTGCGACAGAAAAACATGAAACTCCGGAGGGAATACGTAATCGTGATGCCTTAATCATACATAAATCTTCACCGGTACAAGTGGATTATGAAGAAATCAATCCTGTTGTTTGGGAAAACAATTATAAAGAAGAAAATCGTGCTGATTTTACTCAAATGACAAAAGGTCTAAGAAATTTAGGCTATAAAGCAGATCGCGTCATCATTGAAGGTAACGGTGGTTGGCGTATGTTGCTGGAAGATGAAACGTTTTATTCTGATTGGGTAGTGCAAGAGAAACTCCCCGTCATTTTGGTCGTTGGTATTCAGGCTGGTTGTGTCAGCCATGCTATTCTAACGGCGCAATCTATCATGAATGAGGGGATTCCCCTGATTGGCTGGATTGCTAATCGTATCAATCCAGGATTAGCACACTACGCTAGGGTATTGGAAAGGTTACGGCGTCACATACCAGCTCCGCAGCTGGGGGAAATACCTTATCTTTTAAGGCCCGAAGAACGCGACTTGTCTTGCTATCTGGATATTGCTGCGATATCGGCAATTGATGATTAAAAAGAGAAATAAAAAGGGAGCAAATTCCGCTCCCTTTTCCGAAAGTCAGAAAGAATACTACTCTTGACCTTTCTTATCATGAGAAAGACGGACATAGACTATTTTTTGTTTACCATAATCACAATGACCAACAACTTTTCCACTTGTCGTATTGTTTTCAGTAACTTGATCACTAGGAACCAAGTCAAGTCTAAAATCCGTTGTTGAAACACCATTTTTAATGATCTTCTGCGCAATTTCTTCTTTCAAGTTTTCACATGTTTTCTTTTGTGAAGCTTGAGCTGCTTGTACTGTAAAGGAAGAAAACGCAAAAAACAAAGCTCCGGTCAGTAGGATCTTTTTCACCATCATCTCCTTATCTTGATGTCAGTGTTGATTTTATTAAGGTTTAATCGGGCGGCCTGTATTGATATCCAGACAACGTTTTGTGCTCGGTTCCCAATAAGCATTAATATCGACACTTTTTAAACAGGCTTCACGATTATCAGCTTCCATTTCATACTTATCAAACTCTTTTTCTTTACGTATATCTGCCTTATAGCGCAATCTTTTCTGTTCATTCCATTCTTCTTTGCTTTGACGAGCCATTTCTTTGCTCAAGGAAGTTTCTCCACCATTGATGGTTACACACGTGCTTTCTGACGTACATGGCGTAGAGAATGCGAACGTCTGCCAAAAGAGAGAAAATACCAGAGCAATAGCAGAAACACTTTTAACAATCAAAGAACGAACGTTCATTTTTGAACCTCTTTTACTATGTTACTTAAACTATAAGACTAAGCCATTTAATGAAACTGCTAAAAAACTATTAATCCCTATAAACGCTTAAACCCGCGAATGACTGACAAACTGGCATCATTTCTAATGTATTAATATTGACGCGAGAAGGTAAGTTAGCAACCCAAAATACCGCTTCTGCAATATCATCCGCCGTCAATGCATCGGCACCTGCATAAGTTTTATCAACTTTTTCCTGATTGCCTTTAAAACGAACATGAGAAAATTCAGTTCCTTCAACCAGACCAGGTTCAATATCGGTGACTCGGATATTCTTTCCATGTAAGTCAGCTCTCAACCCTAAACTAAATTGTTTGACAAAGGCTTTAGTAGCACCATATACGTTACCGCCGGCATAAGGCCAGTTTGCTGCGGTGGAGCCAATATTAATAATGTGGCCATGATTGGCTTGTACCATATTAGGCAACAAAGCCCGCGTCATGTTCACTAATCCTTTCGTATTGGTATCAATCATTGTTTCCCAGTCATCAGGGTTAGCTTGGTGAGCGGGTTCTAACCCTAACGCAAGCCCTGCATTATTCACAAGAACGTCTACATTACGTAGGCTATCTGAGAGTTGTTGAACGGTTTGCTCGATTGCAGTGCGATTTCTCACGTCAAGTTGGATGGGGTGGAAGTTCTCACCCAATTCATTTTTCAACTGATCTAATCTATCCTTACGGCGTCCTGTTGCAATAACGATGGAGCCATGTTTGATAAATTTTCTTGCAATTGCCTCACCAAAACCAGACGTTGCTCCTGTCACAAAAACAATCATAACTATCCTCTTATCTGCAATTTATTATCGTAATGTCCATATTAGTAGAAAAAGTTGTATCTCATTAGTCAAGGTGAAATTATGGATTTATTGCCAATTCATTGTTTTTTTTAATTAATTATTTGGCTGTGATTTAAAAAATTTAGAATTGAAATCGGGGAATTTGCTTTGAATGAATATCTTAAGATAATGGCCCGCCAAAGGCGGGCCTGGAAAGATCAGTATTTAGTTTGTTCTTGCCTGTCCCATATATTCCTGTAGGGGGCCATCAAATGCTATTTTCCCTTTGTCGATTCGGATAACTCGTTCAGCCAGTCTAAATACCCGTGGATCATGGCTTATCATGAGCACAGTTTTACCACGAACGATATTGTTCAATGACTCGGCAAAGCTGTTTATTTTACTATTATCCAGATAGGTAGTAGGTTCATCAAATAGCAGTATTTCTGGCGTCTTAAGGTACAAACGCGCTAACCCAATAATCTGCCTTTCACCGCCCGACAAGGAAGAACCTTTTTCGTCAATGTATGAATCCAGACCATCCTTCAATTTGTCCAACAGTTCACTACCACCCGCTTGAATCAACGCAGAAATCATCTCTTCCCTGGTTGATTCTGTATTGGCAATGTGCAGATTATCGTATAACGTGCCTTTTATAATCTGAGTCTGTTGTGACATCACACCAAATTTTTGCAACCAACGCTGAGAATCGGGATTATCCAGAACCTCACCAAAAATTGAAACATAGCCTTCGTTTAGTGGTGTTAAGCCCGTCACGATATCGAATATTGTACTTTTACCTTGACCGTTATCACCGACGATAAGAACTCGTTCTCCTTTTTGTATAGAGATATTCATATCTCTGAATAAAGTATCTCTGTCGTTATAGGAAAATTTCTTGACGTTGATATCAATAGCATTAGCACTACCATTTTCCACTGGTTTACTCTGTTTACGATTGTTTGGCTGATAAGCGCCCAATAATTCGAAAACCCTGTCCAACAACGATTTGAGTGAAGCAAATTTATTTAAATGATTACTGTATCTCTTAATGGAATCAGACATTAATTGTTCATAGGTAAATGCAGCAACAAAGTTACCAAGGTTTATCGTTCCATCCATCAATAGCAAACCACCATACCAAAGCACGGCAATTGTCGACGCTAACTGTGCAAAAAAACCAAGAGGAATAGATAGGGACATAAACAGCCCGGTGATCCTCTCAACATTTTTCACTTTAGTATTAGCATTATTAATTCTCTTTTTCTCTGATTCTTCAGAATTGAAAATCTTGACAGATTTGATCCAAGAAAGAGATTCTTGGATGACACCGGTTAATCGTGAGTTATAAATTTGCAGAATTCTTTCATAAACAGCCACCCGGTTAGTAATTGGTTTACTGATTAAAGTCATCAGACAAACCATCATAAATGCCAGAACAGCCAATTTAATATCAATCAGGGCCATCGCAATAAATGGGCCGATGATGGATAACGTATCATAGAGAAATTCGCTATATAAATCTCTAATTCTATCTGATACAAGGTAAGTGTCATTTTTTATTCTGAATGCCAGATTCGCTGAATGAAATTTTCTGGTGATATGATAGGGAAAAGAGAGGAAAGAGTCGACGAGAGATTTCCTCATATTATAACTCAATTCTGATGCATTAATTGTTTGCATCCAAATAATAATAGCGTGACTGATGACAATCAATAGTGACACTGCGATTAGAGAAGCAATTAATTCATTAAAGGAGAAAGAAAGAATTAACTTATCCTTCAATAAAGTATTGACCAGCTCCTGAACCAGAAATGGAAATAAGACCTCCGCTAAAGCTGCCACTACCGTAAAAACAATAGCCAGCACCAATGCTGCTTTTTGTTTACGTATAAAAGAATAAAGGAATATAATATATTTCATATACTGATCACTGTTAAGTTACCAATCTAACTAGTATAGACAACATGTTAAAACTTATCATCCTACAAAAAAGCGACTAACTCCATCCTTGGAATATATTCATCCTATGACAATAAAATACACTTTATATTGCAACCAACTCAATAATTTTTAGTGAAATTATGTGATCAATATTATTGAATGACTTATCGCAATTTTTAAATTACTTGTATTTTATAAGAATATCTATTTAAATGCATAACCATGCAGGAAAGCAGGGCGCCGCTCTTCATATATTCAGATAAATTGAAAAGTTTTGGCGTTAATGCCAATTTAGAGCAAATTTTTTCCAGCTCATGGTTTTTGTTCATTTCATAGATATACTCCTCTGTACCTGCTTTCAGGTCATTAATATTGGATGAACAGAGAATATGTTGATTGACTCTGACAGAGTTACAAATTCCACTGTATGCAATATCTTTACTGATACTGATAATGTTGGTTACTTTTTCCAGCCCTTTCAGCTCGTCGCTGTTGAATCCGCCGGTATAAACGAGCGTATTTTCTTTATCCAGTGGGAATATGCTGCAATCCAAATGGTAAAGATAAGGATCTCTTTCTTCCACTTTTACGATGTTGAGGCCGAATTTTTCTTCCATCCAGTCATAGGTTTTAATATCACTTCTTATTCCATAACCACCGACCAGTACATTATCATGCAAATGTTTTAACTCAGCTTCACCTTCAAAATAGTAGGGAGCGACCTCAGTTTTATAGCCCAATGATTCAAAGAAACTTACCCCAATAGGGGTTTCTGATCTTCTGATTTCTGATGCAAAATTGGCAACTATTGCCGTTGGATCTTCATCACCAATAATAATTCCCAAGTTAGCAACATAGACTTGATCTTGTAGTTCCTGGTGAGTATCAGATGGCAGCAAATAAACCAACGATTGTGATGACATAAAGCTATATAGCTTATAGAACTGTCTTAAAGCCACTTTGCTGTTAACATTGATAGCGGACTCATCCAGTTCCTCCATCCAAATATTATTTCTTACATTGGTATTTAATGAAAATGGAGGTGCTAATAAAAACACTGGCATTTTCAGATCAGAAATGATACCGGGAGAATTCTTTAACATCTTAAAACCTCAAGTTTAGTTTATATTATTTGTTTATAGAGAGTTATCGTTGATTCTAACTAACTTAGTTATACCACCAGTGACATGTTCTTTTTCAGTGACCAATGAAGTTACTTCATCATCATCAGTAACAGGGATCACCAAGTCGACTTGTGAACCATACCGGATCATTGAAAATCTATCCCCCTGATATACAGGAGTATTTTGTTGTATATGGAACGGTGTTATGGTATCAACATCATAATCACCGACTTGAACCATATAGTATTCTCGATTAATGCCAGGCGAGTAGACTTTATTAACGACTCGTTGATTCAGATATAAATAGTCGTCATAAATTAATTCAATGTTCTCTTTATAAAAAATATTATTTTCTACATCAATCATTGGTAGATTGTTGGTTTCCAGAGGTTCATGTTCCGCGTAACTCAGGATGCCATCGTAAGGAACTCTATTAATATGCACGTCATAGCATGTCATAAAGATACCAATGACAAGCGAGCGTTTATCATAATGTTTATCTCTGATGATATCCTGAATGCTATATTTTTTTCCTTTTACTTCGGTGATCGCTTCACCTGGGTTTATTATTCCGCTATAGATAACGAACCCATCAGCAGGGGATAAAAAATACCTATCATCTGTATTGATTGTTCTCGCTGGGTCCCTGAAAAAACCTTCCTGAAAATAAGTTTCAGGCGGAAGATCAGGGAGTCCATTAAATATCGATTTAATGGTTTCGTTCATTTTGTTACTCATTATTACCTCTAAAAATGTTCATCAACTAGAACACGAAGCAGAGAAAAAACAACATCATATAAACAGTTACAGCGAGATATGTTACAGCCTAATATTAATGATTCAATTTTATTTTTTTTATGGGTATGTTTATTTTTTGTTTGTCAATAAACAAAATTCTACCTAAGTTAACTGGACTGATATATATAGACAACTAAATATAAATATATTGATGATATAAATTATGGGTAGTAAGGTAGTTTATTATATATATCTGTCAGTGACATTTATCACAAATGTGGCGAAAAAATTAATTAGAATTGAAG
>NZ_LDNM01000081.1 GCF_001028135.1 Xenorhabdus griffiniae | reverse complement strand
AATCTATGGTCTTCCCCGTTTTTGCAACACTCATTTTGATGTATGGTTGGCTTGCTTAAATCTATCCGGCGTCTCTATGAGTATGGATACCCGCGCCACGATGAGTTCTGCGCCTGATGAACCTTAAAAACTCCCCGGCTTCAATGAGCCATTTTGCTTCTTAGGTTATTCATCAGGCCGATTGGCCGTTCATGTCATCAATAATCAGTCTTCGCAAAACCAGATAGGTAACGTGTATTTCACTGTTTAATCATCAAGTTATTGAATCAGCCAGCCTCTATTAGGCCTGATACTCATTTTGCCGAGTCGTGATTGCCCAGGCTATCCGTGCCAGCTTATTAGCCAGTGCACAGGCAACCACATTCGAATGTTTCTTGCTCAGTTGTGCCTTAACCCACTCGGCAAGTCTCCCATGCTGATGCTCAAGCCGCATCATAAACGCCCGGGCGCATTGAACCAGCAATCGGCGCAAATTTTTGTTGCCGCGTTTGCTGATACCCAGCAGAGTCGGTTTTCCCCCTGTACTGTATTGTCGGGGAACGAGCCCCATCGAAGCAGCAAAATCCCGGCTGCATGAAAATTGTTTTCCGTCACCAAGCTGGGATGAAAGTAGGCTGGCGGTAATGGGTCCCACCCCCGGTATTGTCATCATGCGTTGAATCGCATCGTCCGCTTTGATGGACTGTTTTAATTCTAATTCCAACGTGGTTATTTGCTCGACAAGATAAAGGTAATGGGCATGTAATTTCATCAGCAAACGGCTCATATAATCGGGCACGTCGTGTTCTGCCAGAACCAGAGATAACCGTTTAATGACCGCCTCGCCTTTTGGCAGACTGATACCAAACTCCAGCAAAAAAGCGTGCATTTGGTTAGTGGTCTTTACCTTATCTTTGATGAGTGATTCTCTGACACGATGCAGTGCTCTCATCGCCTGTTGCGTCTCCGTTCTCGGCTGGACAAAACGCATTGAGGGGCGTGATGCTGCTTCACATATCGCCTCTGCATCAACGAAATCATTTTTGTTACTTTTGACAAAAGGACGAACAAACTGCGGAGATATCAGCTTCGCATCATGGCCTAAATCAGCGATCCGGCGAGCCATAAAATGTGCACCCGCACAAGCTTCCATCACGACGGTAGTCGATGTACACCCCGCTAAAAATTCCATTAATTTTGGGCGGGTAAATTTTTTACGCAGCATAGTCTTGCCGAATTTGTCCTGACAATGGATATGGAAAGAATGCTTGCCGAGATCGATACCAATAAGGGTGACGTTTTGCATGATGGACTCTCCAGAAAAAATACTCTATAAAGAGTATGGTTCACAAGGTGGGGAAGACCATCTCATTAACTCCCGT
>NZ_LDNM01000080.1 GCF_001028135.1 Xenorhabdus griffiniae | reverse complement strand
GCATATGGCGACCTGCTTCGACCTGATCAGTCAGTCATCGCTGTTCGGCCAACTGGAAGACAAGCCGTGGTTAACACTGGACTGGATACTCAAACCGGAGAACTGGTCACAGGTTTACGAACAGGCAAAACGGGAACACATCGCACGACGCAACGGGGGTTAACATGGATAAATTTTCTGATATTTATACAGAGCGGGCAGTCATTGGTGGGATTTTGGTGGCTGGTAATGAGTTTGCTGATTTTGCTCTTGATGCGGTTGAGTCACTAACGGAAAAAGATTTCAGCTCCGTGACTCACAGGCTGATCCTGAGAGGGTTGAAGAAACTCAGTGCAACGGGCAGTAAATTTGATTTGGTATTGCTGAACAGCGAGCTTGAGCAAACGGGTGATTCCAATCATTGCGGTGGTTTTAGCTACATTGCTGAATGTGCTAAGCATGTTCCCAGCGTCCACTTGTTACCCAGTTACGTTGATAAACTCAAGCGATTATCCCTGACTCGCAACATGCTGTCTGTGTTGCATACCGGTATTGCCCGGATCACTGAGAGCGGCGTTAACGCTGTTCAGGATATTGCTGGGGATATTGAAAATCAGATATCCAATATCAATAGCGTTAATGACGGTGGAACCGCTCATATCATGGTGGGTGTTGAAGAGTCGATAGAAATTCTTGAATCGATGATCAATGGCGAAATCTGGAAACACAAAACAGAACTGGGTATGCCTGATATCGATAAGGCATTTGGTGGGTTTAATAACACAGATTTTATTGTGGTTGGCGGACGTCCGGGTATGGGTAAAACTATGATCAGCACTGCAATCACAAAATCAGTTGCATTAAAAAATAAAAAACCGGTGATGTTTTTCAGTATGGAAATGCCAAAAAACCAGATCTCCGAGAGGATTGCATTTCATCATGCACGTGTCCGAAAAGAGGATTTATTGGGGGAAAACTGTACAAAGGAAATGATGGATGTGGCATGGGGAAAACTGGCGCATGCACTGGATGATATCCAAAAATCACCGATATATATCAACGATAAAACATCTCAGAGTATTAACGAAATTCGCGCAGAAGCACGGAGAATGCACAAGCAGACTGGCGGTCTTAAGGTGATTATTGTTGACTATCTGCAAATCATGAAAATGTCGAACCCCGATAACATGAATCAGTCTGTCGGTGAGATAGCTACGGGATTAAAAAATCTGGCTAAAGAGCTTAAATGCCCTGTTATTGCATTGGCTCAATTAAACCGCAACCTGGAACAGCGAGGCAATAAACGCCCGATGAACTCCGATCTGCGTGAGTCAGGTGTGATAGAGCAAGTGGCTGATGTTATTTTCATGGTTCACCGCGATGAAAAATATAACCCCAATACGGAATTGAAAGGAATTACTGAAATTATCTGTACCAAATCACGTCACGCTCCCGGTGCTGAAAAAACGTATTATTTTACAAACGCGCACGGAGGGTTAGATCCTGCTGACCTCACCAGAGTCAAATCAGCTGAATATCAAGAAGATATTGAGTTCTAACCTTAAAAAATCTTGTGACATGTTTCTAAAACACCATGTTAGGCGCATGTTAATATGGAAATGAACCACAAGACACTTAAATTAAGTCAAGAAAACAGGGGTTGAAATGGATAAAAGAAAGCGCGAATTACTTAAACTAACGCATAAATACAAAGAGTTAAAAGGAAGAATCGAAGAGGCACTTGAGAGCGGTGATGAGGTTCCTAAGAAATGGCTAGATGAAAAATTTTCTCTTCAAGATGAAATTTGTGATTTAACTAATTCAACACTAACAGATGAACTCATGGAAAGAGAGAGAGAATCAATGACAGATGAGGCGCTGATTTATTTTTTGAAGGAAAAATTACTTATAATTACAGCTCAATTAGCAACGGTTAAATGTGATTTTTATCCTGATCAAGAGCGAATTGATAAGGCTATCAGAGCGTCAGCTTATGCTGTTGATACAATAGAGAAAAACCACCTAAAGTTTTAATAATCCTCGCCTGCAATATGCAGGCTTTTTTAACCCCACAAGAAGGGCTTTTGAGATGAAACTAACTGAATTACAACAGCAAATTCACCAGCAAAATGTTGATGCGGGTTGGTGGGACAATCCAAGAGAACGAGGCACATTGCTTTGTTTAATTCACTCAGAAATCAGCGAGGCAATGGAGGGAGAGCGTAAAAATTTGATGGACGACCATTTGCCTCATCGTCCGATGGCTGAGGTCGAATTGGCTGATGCAGTGATCCGAATTTTAGATTATGCAGAGGCATTTGGTTATGACATCGAGAGCGCGATTGCTGAAAAGTTAGCATACAACCGCAATCGGGCAGACCATAAACGAGAGAATCGCGCCAAGACTGGCGGTAAGGCATTTTAATGAAAATCAAAACAAGCGAACTGACTGGACGGGCGTTGGACTGGGCTGTGGCTAGGGTTGCTGGGTTGGACGTCATAATAACCCGTTTCGGCAACATGGTTGTTAGAGGGATGCCAGATTACTCACCATCAACCGACTGGGCGCAGTGCGGGCCGTTGATTGAGAAGTACGAAATGGATGTATGTCCAGTTATGGGAGGAAATTATTGTGCCGGGCTATCAATTATAGAAGGTGCGCTATGTCCTGATGATTATGTGAACATAGATATGCATGGACAAACACCACAAATCGCCATCTGCCGTGCTGTCGTGGCTGCACAGTTAGGCGCCGAAGTGGAGATACCGGATGAACTACTGGAGGCAAAATGACATACAAACTCAAACCGTGTCCGTTTTGTGGTGGTGAAAATTTAGGTGTTGATCATGAATATGATGAATCACATGAACCTTATGATTCGTGGGTAACTTGTTTTGGGTGTGATTCAACAGGCTCTATTTCTTATTACAATAAAAATAAAGATGATGCGGTAAATAATGCAATTGAATTATGGAATAAAAGAGAGAGGTTAGATGGAGCATGATTTTCTCTTCCATGAATCAACAAAAGAATTAGCCTGGAAACATCTCAAAGAAGTTCTCGCAACAAACCAACCTCACCGAATCACCATCAAACCGTGGAAAAACACCCGAACACTATCTCAGAACGCAACCCTGCATATGTGGTTTGGCGAGATTAGTTATTTCCTGAAATCTAACGGGGCGAAATTCTCACCGGATGAAGTTAAAGAAATGATGAAACACACATTTTTGGGCTATGAGGTTGTGGAGCGGATTGATGCCAGAACGCAGGAAGTTGAGCGTGTCAGGACACTACGCCAGACATCCAGGCTGGATACTGGTGAGATGTTTCGGTTCATGGAACGGGTTGAGCAATGGGCTGTGGGTATTGGTTGTTTCGTGACAGTGCCAGACGACAGCGAGTACATGAAACTCAAACAGGAGCAGAATCAGTGAGATACCGACTATTCATCGGCTTTTGGACAGCATTCATGCTGATTATGGGGATAGCGTTAGGGGGATAAGGTGGCGAATTTACGGAAAGAGGCTAGAGGCCGAGAATGTCAGGTCAGAATTCCGGGCATCTGTAACGGCAATAGTGAAACTGTGGTGCTGGCTCATTATCGAATGGCTGGCATCTGTGGTACAGGAATGAAACCGCCTGATTTATTGGGCGCATGGGCCTGTTCAGCGTGTCACGACGAAATAGACCGCAGAACGAGATTGACAGACGTTGACTATGCACATATGGCTCATTTAGAGGGTGTAATCAGGACGCAGGCAGTATTACTATCGGAGGGTAAGATTTGACGTGAAAACCTACAATCTAAAATTGCCGTGGCCGCCATCGAATAACACCTATTGGCGACATACCGCACGCAGCCATTACATCTCAGAAAAAGGCATCAAATACCGACAAAAAATCATAGAACTCATCAAGCAGCAGAACCTCAATATCAACACCACATCCCGCATCAAAATCTCAATTACAGCCAATCCTCCAGACAGACGACAGAGAGACCTCGATAACCTGCCTAAAGCAGTTTTCGATTCGCTGACTCATGCCAGTTTCTGGGCGGATGATAGCCAGATTGATGATATGCACATTATGCGCGGTGAACGGGTTGCAGGAGGCTGTTTGGATGTCCAGATATGGGAATTGGGAGAGTGAGATGGGCAGCCATGTAAAAGATTTACTTGAGGCGTGGGGAAACTGGAGTAAGGCTCGCATAGGAACTGAATACAAAGGAATGTCTTACATGACTGACTCGCAGGGAGAAAGCAAGCCTTATCTAACGGATGAGAAAGGAATGATGATTGATAGAGCTGTGGCTGGCCTGAAAAAATACGACATAGACGGCTATAACATCATTTGTCTGCACTATCAGCATCATATTTCATGTAGGGCGATAGCAAGGGAGAAGAAAAAACGCCCAGATTACATCACAGCATATTTAGCCAGAGCAGAGGCTTACATTGCAGGTGTAATTCATACCTTGTTGGAAGCTGCTTGACCTTGTTGATATCCGAGGCTATATTCTCGTTGCAGCCGCAAAATCGGTTGTCGGGATTAGCCTCTCGGATATCTAAGTGACGCACAGCCGCGTTAGCGGTTTTTTTTGTGTGAAGCATAGCTACATCTATTCAATGGTGGGCTGTGTGGGGGGATCGAAAGATCCGCCGGTATTCACTTAGGCCGGTAAGGCTAACCCTGCACAGTTCACCACCAATTGATTAGCCTCAAAGGTGGTGATCATTCACTAAGTGGAGAATGACCTATGACTAATCAAATCTCAGTCGAAAGCTTATCAATTGTAGCGTTCAAAAATATTCCTGTAGTAACTACTGAACTATTAGCTTGCCTTTATGGAACTGAACCAGACTATATCCGCAAAAATCACAATAGAAACTTAGAACGCTTTGTGATCGGTAAGCACTATTTCTTGCTTGAAAGTGATGAGCTACGGGAGTTTAAGCACAGAATGTCTTTAAGACCTTCTGTTGAAAATAGCAACGTGGCTAAAAGTAACTTTGTGAAAATAGCTAAAAACGTTCGCTCATTAATCTTATGGACGGAACGCGGAGCGGCAAGACATGCTAAGATGCTCGAAACAGATCAGGCATGGGACGTTTTCGAGAAGCTGGAAGATTTTTACTTCAACCAGAACGAATTGGAATCAGTAGCAAATAAAACCAAGCCCCGCCTCTCAACAGCTAGTCAATTAACCCCATTACGTCAAGCAGCAGAACGTCTAATCACAACTGGTCTTGGTAAGATTTATCCTGATATCTGGAAATTGGTTCATGAGCATTTTGAAGTTAAGCACATTTATCAGCTTGAGCCAGCACAAATAACAGAGGCTGTTGAGTTCTTAAATGCGTTGGAGGGGGAATACATTCCCAAGCAAACATCGATACTTGATGCTAACTTGCTGCCTGACAACGGCAAAGTGTTAGTCACGCTCCAAAACAGGAAGATACAGGACTACCAAACGGTAGATCCCAATAGCCATGTAATGACGCTAAATACCTTTATGGAACTGGCTCAGAAAGCCGGATACCTCATTATCCATAAAGAGAGCTTTTCCAAGATAGTGAATCAGTGGTAATTTAATCAGTTACTTACTTGACTGTACGGATGTACGGACACTATACTGTGCTAATATAGCGCTACGCGTATGAATAAGGCGCTTAAATCAGAATATCCAAGCCTCGCACTCGCGGGGCTTTTTGCTATCTACCCGTCGTAAATCGATCATGGTCGATCAATACCTATATCACTTTTAAATCAATAGGTTATATTCAATATTAACCATTCCGATCAGCACCTCGAATGGGTATAGAGAACACACCTATGAAAGATGAATTCGATGGCTTTATCCAACTACCAAATATCTTTTGGTAGTTCAAAATCCCGCAAGTTCGGGATGTTTAGATGAATATTTCTGATTCCCCGATATGGGAAATCCCATAACGGAACTAATTCAAGTAGTTATTCCAAGGCTGCGCTATTTGCGTGGCCTTTGTCACATAATCACGAAAAGCCATTTAGTTTGAGATATATGCAAGTTAAGGTCTTCATCTAACTCAATTAAAGCGGAGGTTAGATGAAACAGTTAGACCTGCCACTTATCTCTCGTGAAGAGAACAATGTGGTAATAGCTCAGCGTGCGTATGATGGATATATTAACGCAACAGCGATGTGTAAGGCCGCAGGTAAATTGCTTGGTCATTATCTGGAAAATAACACTTCAAAATCGTTTTTGTTGGCTCTGTCTGCCGATATCGGAATTCCGATATCGGAACTAATTCAACCAGTTAAGGGTGGAATCCCCGATCTTCAAGGCACGTGGGTTCATCCTCAGGTGGCTATAAATTTAGGGCAATGGGCTTCGCCTAAGTTTGCTGTTCTGGTTTCAAAGTGGGTATTTGATTGGATGACCGGCGGAAAACAACAAAAATCCGTCATGCCATACCATGTGAAACGCTATCTCATTAACAGAGATAAGATTCCTCCAACCCATTTTTCTATGCTAGATCAGATGACATTGAAGTTATTAGCACCTCTGGAGTCAAAGGGCTACCTGATTCCCGATAAACTGATGCCTGATATTTCATTAGGCCGAATGTTTAGCGCCTTCTTGCGTGACAAAGGATATGACCCTGACTTATTCCCTACATATACACACGAGTTTAAAGATGGGAAAAGAAAACCAGTAGAAGCAAGGCTTTATCCAAACGAATTGATGACCTCTTTTAATTTAGAAGTTCATCGCTGGATTAGAGATAAATCTATCAGTTATTTTGGCTCAAGAGATAGCGAAGCATTACCTCATCTAGAAAATATCATTGCAGCTTTACCTTCTCCCAATAATTAGAGTTATTCGATTATTGAAATAGCTATGTAACCAGCCGAGGGCTGGTTTTTTCAAATTTGCCACCACAATCACTCCCAGCACCTCAGTATCGCTATTGCGGCTGGCAGCCTATTAACTCACTAGCGAGGTGAATGATGGAAAAGCGTATTGAAGAGTTAGAGAAAAAAGTTGAAGGGTTAGAGAAACAGCTCACTGAATTTCAAGGAGCTGTTAGTCATTATTACGCTATTCATCAAATAGCAATTGATGAAATCAGAGCGAAAAAACAATCAGCTAAAGTGATTGATGCCGGAATGATTATTGGTGCTGAGCTTCGTCAATCAGCTTAATGTTATCGACAATATTCTTTATGATTGGACAATCACTCTTTGACAGGCCATCTACAATAACCTGTCTTTTCTCATAGTCAGTTGCAATGATAGCTACTAAAACCTGCTTGATAGCAATCAGTTCACGAGCTAGCGGTGCGGGTATTGATTCTTCTACAGAAAATTCAAAGGGATAGTATTTTTCCACTATCATGTTTTTTCCTTGTATTCAGAGGTAATCAGCCATCCCTCTATGGGTTGGTTAACATTTGGCTGACCCAATAGTTTACCTTAACCATTAACCCATTACTTTTAACCGACTCACAGGGGTAACCATCGTTCACCCCACGGACGCCCATTGTTCGAATGGGGTGGAATATGAAGATGAAAGAAAATCCTGATTTATGGGCTGACCTGTTAAATGGCCTGAAAAACTCATGGCCGCAGATATCCGGCTCTGCTTTAGCTATCGTAATTTGTTACGGACGTCTGATTTACGACGGCGTGGAACGGAAGAACCGCTGGGTAGAGGCGCTGCTCTGTGGTGCTTTGTCATGGAGCGTATCCAGTGGTCTAGAAATGTTTGGCATTCCTATCAGTTTTGCACCGGCTATCGGTGGCGCTGTTGGGTTTATTGGCGTTGAGAAAATACGCGAGTTTGCTATTCGTGCCATCAATAAACGGTTGGGGGATAAACAGTGAGCAGAGGCATTCGCAATAACAACCCGGGCAATATTGACCACAATCCCGCTAATAAGTGGCAGGGTCAAATGGGAATCGAAACAGGTGTAAAAAATCCTCGGTTCTGTCTGTTTGAATCACCGGAATATGGTATCCGGGCACTCATGAAGTTGCTGACCAATTACCACAAAGGCGGGCATAACAGCGTATCTAAGATGATTAATCGCTATGCTCCAAATAGCGAGAATAACACCTCAGCCTATATCAAGGGTGTTGCTAAGGCACTGAATGTCGATTCGAATCAGGTTCTGGACATCAACAAGCCCACATTGATTGCGCTGGCTAAGTCCATCATCCGGCACGAGAACGGCAAGCAACCTTATTCCGATGACACTTTCACACGGGCATTTGAGATGCTATGAGATTCAACAGCCAGCACTTCACCCTTGGTGCTTTTGCTGTCGTCGCTGGCCTGTTCTGGTTCTATTACAGTGAGTATCAGGACAAGGCCGAAGAATACCGTAGCTTAAAGCTACAGTATGAAGAGCAAGTCGCCATCAACACCACCCAGCAAGAGCGCATCCAGCAACTCCACGAACGGGATGCAAAAAGCTTACAGAAACTCGCCAATGCCAAATCTAAACTTGATGAGCTTAGCGATACTCTCCGCACTAACGTTAAGCGCGTGTACATCAAAGCCGAGTGCCCCGTGTCTGAAACCGCTGCCCCCACCGGCGTGGATGGTTCAAGACCCGCCAGACTGGCGAAAGACGCTGAACAGGATTATGTACGTC
>NZ_LDNM01000079.1 GCF_001028135.1 Xenorhabdus griffiniae | reverse complement strand
GGGCAATAACCTGATTTCGTTGTCAGACATGCGCAATATACAGGGCTGTTTTTCCGAATTAATCCTGCTGGCACAAAGCCATGCCTCCACAACCGATAACCAGAAATTGAAGCTGAAGCCGGTGGATGTCACTTCCTCTCAAAAGTTTACTGTCACTGACACTACCGACAGTACCGATGATTCAGACGATCAGGCGAAAACCGGACACCATAATTACCGGATTAAAGTCACTGACCCGACGGTCCCCTATTATCGCCCGCAAATCCTGACGAACGGGGATGTGGACAACCAGCAACAATTGCAGTACCGCGCCCGTAAGGCGATGGCGGATGCCCGTTTAACCGGGCTGGATATCCGGGCGGAAGTTCACGGCCACCGTACCCCCGACGGCGAACTCTGGCAACCCGGGCAACGGGTACGCATCCAGAGCGAACTGCATGGCATTGACGGCATTTTCTTTCTGATGGGACGCGAGTTCATCGGCGGCCGTCCGGGGGGGGGGGGCAATGACATCACTGCAATTTAAAGAGGATGGTGTGTGGATACCTGACGCCTATCCAGACAAGAAAAAGAAGAAAGGCAGTAAGAAAAAAGGCAAAGATCAACTCCGGGCTGTGCCGGTGTGGGAGGATCAATAATGTGGCCGCAAGTGAATCAACGCATTAACCAGGCGTTAAACAGCATTAGAATGGCCTTCAGGGCCGTGTTAGGCACCACTGACAGCAGCGGAAAAGTCCAGACCATTCAGGCGGAAGGACTGGCAGGCGAACAGCTTCAGGGACAGGAATTTTTCCAGCAGTATGGCTACACCTCCAACCCGCCACCGGGCACGATGGGGATTGTCTTGCCCCTGAACGGCCGAACCTCACACGGCATTGTCATTGCCACGGAGCACGGCGCGTACCGTCTGACGGGGCTGAAAACGGGTGAAGTGGCGGTTTATACCGATGAAGGCGCAAAAATCGTATTGAAGCGGGGTCGTCTTATCGAGGTGGAATGTGATACCTATCGGGTTAACTGCAACGTATTTGAGGTTAATGCGGCCAATAAAGCCGATTTTAACACCCCGATGGTGACGACCAGCGAGCAACTGACCGCGATGGCGCAAATCACCGGTAACGGTGGCATGGCGATCCGGGGTGGTCAAGGGGCTACGTTTGAGGGTAATATCAACCAGACATCCGGCAGCTACCAAACCACGGGTGACGTTAAAGCGGGTAACATCTCAGTGCGCGGCCACAAACACCCGAACGGCCATAACGGTGGCAATACCGGCTCATCCATTCCCTAACCTGACATCTTCTGCTGAACCCCCTCAACTGCTGATATTTACCCATGCTGCCACACTGTGCAGCATGGACAGATTATTAAATCCCCAAACGGGTGACTACACCGGCACCCGAACAAACAGCCTGGAAAATGCGGTTTACCTGCGGCTCATGACACCATTGGGTAGTTACTGGGCTGACCCTGCGCTGGGTTCCCGTTTACACGAGCTGACCCGTGAAAAAGACGTGTCACGTATTTATGGACTGGTGCGCCAGTATGCTGAACAGGCGTTACAGCCGATATTGGATGATGGCCGTGCCGCATCAATCAGCGTGACGGTACACCGTGACCAGCACAAGCGGGCGCTGCTCTGGATTGAGGTCACTGATGCCGCAGAGCAGACACATATTTTCAAACACACCGTGAGAATCGCCTGATGTGGATCACCCCCGAATTTCAGCAAATCCGCGATGACCTGTTGCGGGACATCAAAAATCAACTGGCGGATGCCGATACCGGCGCTGACAGTGATTATTTTGCCCGCGCATCATCCGTGGCCAGCGTGGCCGAGGGGATTTATCAGCATCAAGGCTGGATTGTCCGCCAGATATTCCCGGACACCGCCGACAGCGACTATCTGGAACTGCATGCCCGTACCCGTAATCTGACACGTAAACCCGCCACCACCGCCACAGGCATCGCCAGCCTGACGGGTTCCCCCGGCGCTACTTTGCCCGCCGGGGCTGAAATGCGCGGTGAAACCGTATCCGTGAAAACCACCGCCGCCGTGACGATGGATCAGCACGGACAGGCGACGGTGACAATCGTGGCTAACCAATCTGGCACAGCAGGTAATCTGTCATCACCTGCGGATACTGAACTGGTCAGCGCCCCGATGGGCATTAACAGCCGTGCCATTATCCAGACACTGGCAGGCGGCACGGAGGCCGAAACCAATGCCAGCCTGCTGGCGAGATTGCTCGACATCATTCGCCGACCGCCCGCAGGTGGCAATAAATACGACTATCGCCGGTGGGCGCTGGAAGTCCCCGGTGTCACCAACGCCTTTGTTTACCCGTTACGCCGTGGCCTCGGCACCGTCGATATTGCGATCACCTCCGCCGATGGCTTGCCGTCAGCGGACATTATTAAAGCGGTGCAAGACCACATTGACGACGTTCGCCCCGTTACGGCCAAAAGCTCACTGGTATTGGCACCCGCATTGCGCCCGGTGAATTTTGTTATTGAGGTGGTGTTGGATGGCATCACATTGGAAGCGGCCAGTCAGGAAATCACGAACGTTATTACCGATGCGGCAGGACGGCTGGCGCCGGGTGAGCCGTTGAT
>NZ_LDNM01000078.1 GCF_001028135.1 Xenorhabdus griffiniae | reverse complement strand
ACTTTATGCCTTGTCATATTGGATTGGGATATTATGCCATATTGGTATGATTTAGCTATATCAGGCCAGTCAAAACGCAATGAATGAATAACACACTGAAAAGCCGGCACCCCGCACTGGTATCACGACATTGTCAACGTCTCCGGTACACTCTCACGCTGAAGCTCACGCAAACGGCGAATAACTCGGATAAGGCGCAAAAACTTCGCGGCCTGGGTATCATCCAGCAGGGGCGGTTCTTCCCGTCTGGCGGTGCCAAGCAGAACCGCCGTCAGCGTCAGTTCACTGCTGTCAGCCGGGGTTTCTCCGGTCAGGGTGTGCAATAAACGGGAAAAAGGATGGGCATTTTGCGTATTCACCAGACAAAATCCCGCCGAACCTGCCTCCGATTCCGACAGCAAATCTCTGTCACAGCCCACCACTTCTGCCAGTTCGAAAGCCAGCCGAAATGCCATGTTTTGCAGATGTTCAATATCATCCTGCATCGGGGAAATCGCCCAGACCGAACTGACCGGCTCCAGCCCGGTTTGGGCAAAATGCAGACATTCGCTTTCAGGGACAGGCAAGACGGGTTCAGACAGATTATTCACGCTATCCGGCTGATAAGGCGGAATGACCGGATTTTTTTGGGAAGATGGAACAGACATTTGTGCCTTATCGACCGGAGCCGGTTCTGGCTCAGGTGCCTGAACCTTATCAGTGGTGGGTTGAAAAATTATTCGTTGGTTCGATTCCCTGTTTTGCACTCGAACCCGCGCCGCGTTATTCGTCTCAGTCTCTTCCGGCATCGGCACACTATCAAACGCCGTAGCCTGCTCGCCGAAGAGCTTCTGTCGGTTGCTTTCTTTCGGATCTAATTCCAGTACCCAGCGGTCATAATTGAGCAGTGGATGTGGCAGGGCCTGCAATAAATCGCCAATCAGTTCATCCCGGAACATTTCTGGCGACCAAGACTCAGGGGAATCAAATTTGCGGCAGCAGGCACCAAAGGCCTCATCAAAGGTGACGGTCGGTTCCGGGTTTATACTGGTCACATGCTGTTGCCAGACCGCATCCGCATCCTGCCGTAATGCCAGCAATATCCGGATTTGCGCGACGCTCAGCCCCGAATTCAACAGGTTGGGCATCCACGGGTACAGGTACTGTACCGTATCTTCCATCCGGCTGATATAACTGCGACTGACAGGAAAACCGGCTTCCCCCAGCAGGGCAGAGAGTTCATTTTGGGTGATTTTCTGCCGTTTCTGCGCTTCATAAAGGGTTCTGGCCTTGCAGACACCGAGGGCTTTTTCAATAAAACTGAGATCACCGCGCAGTTCGTTTTCCGCCAGATGCCCGATTACACACTGTAATCGCCCCGGCCACGGTTTAAACAGGCAGTGAATGCGATAAAAACGTTCATCGCCGGTCTCCTGCCACAGCTCGGACAGAATTTGATAGCGCGTATTCCCGCCATCACTGAAGATGTAGGCCTCGTCACCGTCCGGATCACGCGTGACTTTCGGCACCGTATCCAGCCCACGGGCTTTGATCGACACCTTGATATCGTCATAACGCGGGTTGCGACGGGTGCGGGGGTTATCCGGATTCGGGCGTAGCTGATCTAATGTCAGTACCATCGGCATTTCCGCCATCGGCGGGTTGTCATTGAGGGTAGCCACGGCCTGTCGTCCCTGCTGTAACAAAGCATGGCCTAAATTCAACGTATTGCGTCCCATCATTTACCTCCTGTCGCTGTCGATATCAGAAAAACGCGTATACCGGCCGTCAAACCGCACACGCACCGTGCCTGTCGGTCCCTGACGCTGCTTACCGATAATGATCTCGGCAATCCCCGCGTCCGGTGTTTCCGGGTGGTAGACTTCATCGCGGTACAGGTGCAATATCAAGTCAGCGTCCTGCTCCAGCGAACCGGAATCCCGCAGGTCGCCGTTGTTCGGACGTTTATCGGCGCGGGTTTCGACTTGCCGGTTAAGCTGGGACAGCGCCAGTATCGGGCAACCCAGCTCTTTTCCTAACGCTTTCAGGCTGCGGGAGATATCGGCAATTTCCTGCGTACGATTTTCCTGTCCGGGGGCACACATTAACTGGAGGTAATCCACCATAATCAGGGCAGGTTTACCGTATTGACGGGTATAGCGACGGGCACGGGCGCGCAATAGCGCAGGCGTCTGGTGACTGCAATCATCGATAATCAATCGTTGATCCCATTGGGCAAACTGATCCAGGCTCTGGCTGATGCGTCCCCACTGTTCATCATCCAGCAGGCCACTGCGCAGCGCGGTTAATGCCACACCACCTTCCATGGCAGACAGCCGCAGCATCAGTTGTGAAGTCGGCATTTCCAGGCTGAAAACCTGTACCACCGCCTCGTCACGATGGCTCAGCGCACCGAGACAACAGGCCAATCCCAGTGCCGTTTTCCCCATGGAAGGACGGGCGGCCAGCAGAATGAGGTCGCCCGCCTGTAAGCCACAGGTCATTTCATCCAGCGCCTGAAATCCTGTGGGGGTGCCAGTGATCCCATTGCTGCCCTGGATGCGCTCCAGATGGGAAATCAGGGCATCTGCGCCTTGCAGCAGAGTGACGGCCTGATGTTGCCGGACTGTGCCTTTTTCCGCCAGATTAAACAAGTGACTTTCTGCCTGCTCAATCAGGGTTTCTGACCGGATATTGGGCTGAAAAACTTCTGCGCTGAGGGATTTACCCAATGCCAGTAACTGACGTAACCGGCTTTTTTCTGCCACAATGCGGGCATATTCCTCAATATTGGCCGCACTGGGCGTGTTTTTGCACACTTCTGCGACATAGGCAAAACCCCCGACGTTGTCTATTTGCCCCCGCTGTGTCAGCCTGTCGGTCAGGGTGATCAGGTCAAACGGACAGTTTTTTTCGCTCAGTTCCGCAATGGCCTGATAGATTATTCGGTGTGCCGGAAAGTAAAAATCGTCCGCCGCCAGCAGCTGAACCACGCTGTCCCAACGTTCATTCTCCAGTACCAGTCCGCCAATCACCCCCACCTCGGCATAGGCATAGCTGGGTTCCGCTTCACTGATGGCCTGTAACGCATTATGATCCCGATTCATTGGTCACCTCCCTGTTGACGGCATTCAGTGCCCTCACTAACCGTTGTTGCAGATAGGGAGAAGAAACCCAAAACAAAACTTCTTTTGCGGTCAGATACTGTGGCTTGCCATTTTCCCAGCCGCACTCCAGCAGGGCTAAATCATCCGGTGTACCGGACATCAGTGACAGTTCACGCAATTCATCTTCATGACGGGGACTGAAATGCTCGACGTTCTCAGGCGAAACCTCCCAGATAACGGGTAATAATGTCTGGAATTTCGCCAGTGCCGCTTTACGATCAGGCGCATCGACAAACACAAACCATTCATCCTGTGTATCCGTGAACGGTAATTCTGCATTGTCATAGCAAAAACAGATAGCTCGCCAGATAATATTCATTGCGCGCTCCCCGTCGGTTGGTTAACCAGCACGGCATCAAATTTCTCCTGCCATTCGGGAAACAGTTCACAGGCCAGACTGTGCATGGTCTGGGCGGCGGCGGGACTTTTGCGGGGAGTTTTATATTCCAGGCGATGAACAGGCTGGGCGCGAACGTGACCCAGTGTGTAGATATCCAGCAGATCGATTCGGGTGTTCAGCAACTGGTAAACCTTTCTGCCACCCAACGCGGACTCATCATACCGGTGCTGTTCGATAATATCGGTCAGCTCATTGAGCGTATCTCTGTCCAGATTGGTGCCTTCAATGCCATTGGCCAGTATCTGGATCAGCGGCAGCTGAATGCCGTAATGTTCAAAGGGTTGCAGTCGGGTCAACATCCGTAACGTGCCGCGCAGAAACTCACGGACATCCGGCAGGATCGGTTTAATTATCCCCAGCACAAACTGAGTTGCAGTCAGTACCACCAGTTCCGTCATTACCCCGGTTGCGCCTTTGGAGTCGATAAGAATGACATCGTATTGATGAAAAAGCGGATGTTGCAAAATATTGCGCAGGCGAAGACGCCCGTCAGGGGCGTGCAGCATCGCCGTCGGCAGGAGTTCATCGGGATCGTTGGAGACAATGATATCGAGATTGTTGATCACCGCGCGGGAAATGATCCGGTTCGATTCCCTCAGATCCACCGTCTGCATCAGCAATTCATACAGCCCGGCGGGCGCTTCATAGTCCAGAATAAAAATACTGCTGGATGTCGGTTGTGAATAATCGGCGTCAATCAGGAGAGTCTGTAGACCGGCATCGGCAAAAAAGCCGGCCAGATTCGCGGCATGGGTGGATTTACCTTCACCGCCTTTGGGTGAAATGATGGGAAGTATTTTCATTTGTACACTCATTAAAGTTAAGCGTACAAATCGGACAAATCAGGGAATTTTACATTGAATTAACTTACGATGGGATTGAAAATCCCCGTGTCGGTGGTTCGATTCCGCCTCCGGCACCACTTCAACTTCCAGTGAAGTCCAGCCCAGTCAAACAATTTCTCTCAAACCCAGTAAAATCAACACCCTTTCTTATTTTTAGGTCTAGTTTCGTCTGTTGCAATCAAGATGCAGCGAAGGGCATAATTCGGGGCACTTACCGTTCGATTACCGGAATGCCCTTAATAATGAAACTAAACGCACGACAAATCGAAACTGCAAAACCCAGAGAAAAAACCTACAAACTCGCCGATGGTGGCGGTCTTTATTTAGAAGTCTCGTCACGTGGCTCAAAATACTGGCGCATGAAGTATTACCGCCCCACCGATAAGAAAGAAGACCGACTGGCATTTGGTGTTTATCCGGCAGTGTCGTTAGCCGATGCCCGCGCTAAACCAGGGCGCGAGCATACTTTTAACGCCTATTGAATGAACAGTAATTACGTGATCTAATTATTCTTATTTCTTCTTTGAATGCTCGCCCATGAATCCGAACCAGACCCTGATTGAATATTTAACCGTTGTGAAAGAAACCCGTTCTGATATCAATCGTCAATACGAGCTGGTTGATGTCATTTTTCTTGTCATCAGTGCCATTCTGGCCGGCGCCGAAGGCTGGCAAAATATTGAAACTTATGGTCGTGCTAAAATTAAATGGCTGAGAAAATATCGTTCTTTTCTCAGTGGAATACCCCGTCGACACACGATGGCCAGGATAGTGCGCGCTATTGAGCTCGATTCCCTGCTGGACGCTTTACTCAACTGGATCAACGAGCAACGTGAACAGGGAGGAAAACCGGTCATTGCCTTTGATGGAAAAGTTCTGCGACACGCCTACCGTAATGAAAGGAAAAATGCCGTTCAGCTGGTCACGGCGTATGATACGGAGCGGGGGTTAGTTCTGAGCCAGAAAGCGACCGCTACGAAAAACGGTGAAATCAGTATCGTACGGCAGATGCTAGAGCTTCTTGACCCGAAAGGCAGCATAGTCACGCTAGATGCCTTGCATTGTCAGCGCCAAACACTGGAGAAAATCAGTGAAAAAAAAGCCCATGTTGTTGTTCAGGTGAAGAAAAATCAGCCCCATCTGTGGGAAGCCGTCCAATCTCAATTTCAGGCGGTGTTTGATGCGGGTAAAGAGAAAATTATCACGGAAGTTAAACAAGAAGCCCATGGCCGACGTGAAGAGCGCTATGTGTTTCAGTTAAAGGCAAAATTCGAGCCAGAACTGGCCGACAAGTGGCCAACGATCCGCAGTGTGATTGCGGTTGAACGTCACCGGACACAAAACGGCAAAGGAACGGTGGAGACTTCTTATTACGTGAGTTCTCTTTCACCCAAGCATAAGTTATTGGGGCACTATATTCGTCAACATTGGCGAATTGAGAATGGTCAGCCCTATATCCTTGATGTAGTTTTTAAAGAAGATGATTCAAGAATTGTTCTGGATGGTGCGGTTGAGAATCTGGCATTATTTCGGCGAATTGTGTTGAATCTGGTCAAACAATGCGATTGTGGGGCACCCAGCCAAAGGAACAAACTTAAAAAAGCGGGTTGGTGTGATGATTATAGGGCAAGAGTTTTCTTTGGTTGAATATTCATCAAAGCATGCTCGCGCCCTG
>NZ_LDNM01000077.1 GCF_001028135.1 Xenorhabdus griffiniae | reverse complement strand
GGATTAAGACTTAACGAATTTAAGTAATCAAATGCATTTAAGCTATTATGTGTGCATAAAAAATCCGTTTGATATCCTATCATTGCCTTGCTCAAGTCAACAACTCGGTATACATGCCCCATTCCGATTCCAGAAAATCCTGAGACTATAAAAAGTATCTTTTTTTCCATAAAAATATAAACAATTATTAAAAATAAAATATAGGAATGATAACTTGTAAGTAATCATTATAAAATTTAAATCCAATTATGTTTTGGTGTAAAGATTTATCTTTCTGTTAATTATTACATTACTATCCTACCTATAATTAAAATTAAAAAAACGTCACATTCATAATAATAAAATTATAAAATACAAATTATTAAAAAATCCATAACTATCAAATTAATTTACATACAATGTGATTTATATCTCAGAAGTTAAGTATGAGAGATTGTTTATTAGCCAATATTTAAGTTTGTTATTTTTTAAATAAAGTAAATATTAGTTATGATTTACAAAATAAAAATTAT
>NZ_LDNM01000076.1 GCF_001028135.1 Xenorhabdus griffiniae | reverse complement strand
CACTTTATGCCTTGTCATATTGGATTGGGATATTATGCCATATTGGTATGATTTAGCTATATAATTCACGCGCTTACTATTTAATTATATGTAACATAACAAAATACAAATAAGAACAGCCTTAAAAAATTATTGACAATGGTATGCTGATAAAGTTAATTAATACCCCAGTTCATTCATATAATCCGATTTATCAGAAGCTGTATCATTATCCGTAGGGATATTTACATATTTATATATCTATATATTTAGTAATGTCATTTAGGAGAAGATCATGCAAAATTTTACTACCCAAACATCCACCATACCTCATATTATTGAGGCCGAGATGGTGAGTCAAAATGAGCTGTGTCGTATATCCGACAATGCCGATGCTCTCCGTTCTAAGGCAATGGAACTGACCGATTCGTGGGAAGGTGTAATGTTCGCATTAACCCATGAAGAAATTGAAAATATCGCACTGGCTGTTGGTTTCATTCCAGAAGTAGCAAGTAAAATTCACCATGAAATTAAATCACTTTCCTATGCCAAAATCCAATCCAACACAGGCTCAGATTCACTTGCAACCAAACATAACATGGATATTAGTCTTCTTGCACTCCGGGGTGTAACAGACTTTGATCGTGCTTTATCTCATGTTAATGATAGTAACCTGGAAGAAATTCTGGATGAAAACCAAGAGATATTCCAGAAAATCCGTAATGCACTTCCCGCTTATGAAGCCCGGATGAATTTTAGGCCCGAAACGGCCTCTGCTGTGCTTAAGTCTCTGGGGGCAGAGATATCACCTGAATTGCTTTATAAAATTTGCCCAAAATACCACACGACGTCGGTTATAGACCTTGAAAACCGCAAAGGGGTCAGTACCGAGTTTATTCGTTGTGTCACATTAACATTGGGTACAACCGTTTGCTAAAAGCATTAATATTATGCCAGCGCCCGTTTTCTTGGGCGCTGGCATTTTAGGTAACGACACTGATTTATTGATATTGATGAAAAATTCAGGCGACAGGCGAAAAAATCATTAATGCCGCCACGAATGACGGCATTATCCCAACAAATGCAGTGTTTCAATAAAAAACTTAACTCTTTTCTACAGCAGAATACGTAACATACGGCGCAAAGGCTCTGCGGCTCCCCAGAGCAACTGATCACCCACAGTAAAGGCAGATAAATATTCCGGTCCCATATTCAGCTTACGCAGACGACCCACAGGTGTATTCAACGTGCCGGTAACCGCTGCCGGCGTTAACTCCCGCATCGTTAGCTCCCGATCATTTGGAATAACGCGAACCCAATCATTATGGGAAGCCAATAGCATTTCAATTTCCTGGATCGGGATATCTTGTTTCAATTTCAGGGTAAATGCCTGACTATGGCAACGCAATGCCCCAATACGGACACACAAGCCATCAATCGGGATCACATTATTGCCTGTGTTCAAGATCTTGTTGGTTTCCGCCTGACCTTTCCATTCTTCGCGGCTCTGCCCGTTTTCCAGTTGCTTATCGATCCACGGAATTAAGCTCCCCGCCAAAGGAACACCAAACTGCTCCGTTGGCAATGCCCCACTGCGGGTAAAATCTGTTACACGTTTTTCAATATCCAAAATTGCGGAAGCAGGGGTCTTTAATTCTTCAGCAACCAGATGATGCAACATCCCCATTTGCACCAACAGCTCACGCATATGGCGAGCACCACCGCCAGAAGCGGCCTGATAGCTTGATACCGACGCCCATTCAATCAAATCATTGGCAAACAATCCTCCCAACGACATCAACATCAAGCTGACGGTACAGTTACCGCCAACAAAAGTTTTGATACCTTTATTCAGGCTATTTTGAATATGTCGGAGGTTAACAGGATCAAGAATAATGACAGCGTCATCATTCATACGTAGTGCAGAAGCGGCATCTATCCAATATCCCTGCCAGCCGGTTGCCCTCAGTTTAGGGTAGATTTCATCGGTATAATCCCCACCCTGACAGCTAATGATAATATCCAGCGCACCCAGTGCCTCAATATCAAAAGCATCCTGTAACACACCTGATTTTCCAGCGAATTCTGGCGCAGGAAGCCCGTGCTGGGAGGTTGTGAAGAAAACCGGATTTATTGCGTCAAAATCCTGCTCTTCTACCATTCGCTGCATCAATACTGAGCCGACCATACCGCGCCAGCCGATAAAACCTACACACTTACTCATGTTTACCCTGCCTTGAAAAATGTTCATCTGATACCACTGATATCATTAAAACTGACAAAATATAGCAAAAGGTGCAAGTATATTTATGAGCTATAGCACTAGAACTTTTAAAGCGATGGGTCTGCCATTTTTAAGTTATATTGAGATTTGCACCGCTAATTTAGAAAATACCGCTGTAAGAGATCTCTTCTTTGTGACTGGTGATTATCTACTACAAAGGAACTGCCCTCGGTTTATTACCATGGCAAGAATATATTTCCACCGTAACGATGTATCATCAATTGCTTGCCCCAATATCTCTTTATCCTTTTTATAATTATGGGAAACATGCCAATTTTGGCGGCGCCCCTGACGAGGAAGACCAGATTCACCACGTCTCACATAACCTGAACGCAATTCGCCAAAAATAGGCTCATTAACCATGACTTCATCCGGTTGCGCATGTGGTGTGACAGCCTTGGTGTGACGGCTGATCCATCTCATTTAACAAACGACAAATATATTCGGCTGATAGATCAATTTTTAATGTCCAAGCATTATTGATATAGCCAACCAGATAAGCAAAATTAGGAATATTCTGTACCAATGTTCCCTTATATAACAATTGGCTATGACTTTGTGGCTTTTGTCCATCAATAAAAAGTTCTATTCCTCCCATAAGATGTAATTGCAGCCCTGTGGCTGTCACTATGATATCTGCGGGTAATTCCTTACCCGTGGCATTGACTGTGCGAAACCACTTTCATCCAAATACACAATCGGTTTGCTTTCCTGTTCATAGTCGCTGATGCGCTCGACAAACGCCTGACGAAGCTGAGGATCAGCACGAGGATGTTTTAATGTTTTTTTTAAGTGTGAGCCGAAGTCGTTTCAAGGCGTAATGAATAGCCGACTGCGAGACACCTAACCGTTTTGCTCTTTCCCACTGATAATCATCAGGAAAGTTTTTGATATCCGCGATGAGCACCTCATCAGGAATTTTCATGGGAGGCTTATCACGCGTCATGCAAGGTTCTATTTTATGGCTCCACCGGAACAGGGTACGAATAGAAATCTCAAAATGGGCACTCGTTTGTTCGAAAGTCAACGAATGCTTATCTTTGTATGCCAGGACTCTTTTTCGAAAATCTAAACCGTAACCCATTTCACTTTATACCTTGTCATGTTGGATCTGGATATTATGCCATATTAGTATGATTCCGCTATATGATCAAAACATCATAATGATTACTCATGTGACCTCTCCAGCAAAAAGATTCTCTTAACCAGATAAGTAACTGGTTCAATATGATGCTCCAGATAGGCCTTTATCATCTCATCCGTTAATTGACCCACCGTGGCACAAAAATAGCCTCTACCCCAAAAATGTTGACCCAGTATCAATTAAGGTAATTACCTACTCCCCAATAATTCGTTGCATACTTTGAGTCCAAGAAACCTTAAAGGCAGGATCGTTTGCAAACAGTTTGTAAAGTTCCAGCTCCTCTTTTCGACGCTGGAGCATAATTTCCTTCAACATTTTTTCGAAAGCTAACTCTCGGTTATGTGGATCTGGGTTATTCTTATACTTGGCTTCAAAATCAGGATGATTGCGAACACTGTCAGCAATATTCACAAACTTAACCCTTTGTTCTTCAGGCGTTGCACTCCAGCCTTGAAACCATTTTTCATTAAAATCACGAATAATATCATCTAATGATTCGGTCTCTTTTTCCATTCCATAGGCACCTCTTGGATTAGGATTCTGAGGGTCTAGTTCTGACTCAGAGTCATCCAATTTAATACTATGATTTAGCTGAACTCGTTGTAGACCATAAGAACTCAAATCTACCGACTCCAATAATTTATCGAAAACCTCTGCGTCTGGATCTTCCACATTCAATTTAGGGATCAGAAACTTAAGAAACCAGAACAGTTTTTCCCATGCCACAAATTCATAAGGCATGATGGATGCCATCTGGCTGTAAATTTTCACAAATTGCTTGGCTTTAATTTTGAAATCTACTTTGGCCTGAGGTGTAAGATCTAGCTCACTGTCAAACCGCACTGCCGCCTTATCGATAATTGGACTCAATGTTTGGGCATCTTCATTATTGAAATAACGGGTAACGAAATCTTCAACTTCATACCATTCATAAACCCCCACTTCATCCATTTCATCTTTTAGCTCATGAAGAACATTAATATCCGTAGCCTGAGACAATGATGTTGCAGTATAGAAGGGATCAAAAGCTGATTTAATATCCTCAACTGAGTTAAAGAAATCCAATACAAACAAGTCTTCTGTCTTTTTCCCTAATTCAGGCGCACTACGATTTAAACGAGAGAGTGTTTGTACACATACAACGCTGCCCAACTTTTTATCTACATACATTGCGCAAAGTTTGGGTTGATCAAACCCAGTAAGATACTTATTGGCAACTACAAGCAAGCGATACTCATCTGTATCAAACTCATCTTTAGTATCCTTTTCAGCAAACCCATTAATATCTGCTTCTGTATACTCAATACCATCGACTTCTTTAGAACCTGAAAAGGCAATTAGCACCTTAAAAGGGTTGTTTTGTTCTTCTAGGATACGACTAATTGCTTTGTAGTATCGAATAGCTGTCTCAATGTTCTGGGTTACAACCATACCTTTACCTTTCCCTTTGAGTTTTTTGGCATTCACTACATGAGGGATAAAGTGTTCAAGCATGATTTCAGCTTTGATATCGATAGTCTGCTGGCTACGCTCAACATAGGCACGCAACTTCTTTTGCGCTTTTTTGGTATCAAATTCTGGGTTATCTGCTATTGATTTTTCAATCTCATAGTAACTTTTATAAGTCGTGTAATTAGCCAGCACATCCAAAATGAAGCCTTCTTCAATAGCTTGTTTCATTGAGTACAGATGGAAGGGTTTAAATGTTCCATCCTTCTGGCACTGACCAAACTTCTCTAGAGTAGAGTTTTTTGGGGTAGCAGTGAATGCCAGATAAGATGCATTGCCGCGCATCTTGCGTGATTTCATTGCTTGTAAGATCTTATCCTGCGCGTCCTCTTCCTCTTCAACAGACGATTTACCCATTGCTTGGTTCATATTGTCATGCGCTGAACCAGACTGAGAGCTGTGTGCCTCATCAATAATCACGGCAAATCGTTTGTCACTAAGGTCGGCGATACCGTCAATGATAAACGGGAACTTCTGGATCGTTGTGATAATGATCTTTTTACCATTTTCCAACGCTTGTTTAAGCTCAGATGATTTATGAGCTGGTGCAATAATATTCTTAACTTCAGAAAATTCCTTGATGTTATCCCTCAGTTGCCTATCCAACAGACGTCTATCGGTTACCACAATGACAGAGTCAAATAACGGTTGCTCTATACCTCGTCCACCTGAAACAGCTTCCGAAGCTGGGTAGGTCTCAATAAGTTGATAAGCCGCCCATGTAATGGAATTTGATTTCCCTGAACCTGCTGAATGTTGAATTAAATAGGTTTGACCAACGCCGTAGGTCGATGCATGAGCTATTAGCTTACGCACAACATCTAACTGATGATAGCGAGGGAAGAAAAGTTTTCTCTTTGCAAGGAGATCCTTACTGGTTCCATCCAGACGAACAAAGTGCTGAATAATGTTAGCAATGCTCTCTTTAGTGAAAACTTCTTCCCATAAATAAGCTGTCTTGTGCCCACTACTGTTGGGTGGATTACCCTGACCAAGGTTGTAACCTTTGTTGAACGGCAGGAAGAAGGTCTTTTTACCTGCCAGCTTAGTTGTCATATAAACTTCATCGGTATCTACCGCCATATGTACTAAGCAACGCCCAAAAGTCAGTAGCGGTTGGTTAATATCTCTATCTTCACAATACTGTTTTTGCCCATGGTATCTTGCTGTTTGTCCTGTCCAGGCATTCTTAAGCTCCAGAGTAATAATCGGAATGCCATTGATAAACAAAACTATGTCAATTTCTTGTCGCGGATTAGCAATTGAATAGCGTACTTGTCGGGTACAACTGAAAATATTATCGGTAAAATTTTGTTTTACCTTATCGCTGCTACTGGCTAGAGGAACTGAATACATCAGAGTAAAGTGTGCATCATCGACACTTAGCCCTTTCTTAAGAAGGTGCAAAACTCCGTGCTTTTTAATCAGACGGTCATAACGCTCAAGCAGTTTTCGTTGCCAATCGGCGGGTGCATTTTTCTTGAGTTTGGCAAGTTCTTCTTTTTGTGTTTTTTCCAAAAACTGCCAGAAAAATCGCCTGTCCAAAGCATATTGCATGTCGAAGTCTGAAGGTGTTCCAATAGAATACCCAGCACTTGGTACTTGGGTAGTGGGATCTGAAGATGCTCCAACAGAATATATAGAACCCATCTCTTGGGCAGACAAGCCTTTTTTCAATTCTTCGGAACTAATCCCTACTAAAAACTTCTCAATTGCAGATTCTAATGCTTGTTCGTTAGTTTTACTGACCATAAATCTCAATTATCCTTATCCAAAATTCTTTTGCTCCAGAGCCTATGCCACCTTTTGCAACGATCCTTTGAAAGATTATTCTAATTTACTTATGTAATCGAGATTCCAAGAAACAAATTGTGACCCAATACCTTTAATAAATCCGTCGGCTTTACAGGAAAATGGAATGCGTGAGGATTTATTGTCACCCCGCCGCATCCATTCCACGTTTTTACTCAAGTCCTGTTTGATTTGCTTTAACCAGGCTAATAATACGATTAATTTGATGATTAACCACAAACATAATGCCTATCTACTTATGCTTCAGCCATTTCAGGCGTTATTTTGATTTTGCCGGTTACAGCGCTGTTGATGAGTGAGGTTTTGTATTCTTTGAGTTTTTCGATTTGCTTCTCTTTGATGGCGATAACCTCATCAATTTTAGCTGTTTTTTCATCAAGGAAATTAGCGAGTAAAATTTGCTCTTTTTCGCTGGGCAACAAAAATGGGATGTTCTTCATCCTGGTTTTTGAAAGATCCCATTGCCCAATTCGAACACCATCGGAAGCACTTCCAAAAAAGGATACATATAGTTTGCTTCTAATTGCCCAATTAAAAAAAGCAGGATTAATTGATATTACAAAAGTGAAAACATAGTATGCAGGACTGACAATCCCTGTGAACTTCGATACACCATAAGAACCCTGCCAAGCCTTCATCTTATTCATACCGAACTGGCCTTTTTTTATTAGTTTGTAACCACTTAAGTCGTCGGGTATGAAGTTATGATTTGACTCTTGATCTTCAATATCACGTTCAATAACACCTTGCTCTCTGGTAATGGATAGCAAAGGAAGATTTGGGTGATTCTTAATAGAAATCGGGGATAAGCATCTACCCAATTTAGATATTTTCCAATGTGCTGGTATCTGCCCAATCCAATCCACACCAGAATCTTTCATCGGCACATTAGGATCAAGTCCTTGTGTCACAACCTTCTGGATGATGATTTGCTTACGCTCTTTTAGTAAAGCTATCTGCTGCTCTTTGATGGCGATAGCTTCATCAAGTTGTGCTGTTTTTTTGTCGAGGAAATTAGTGATTAAGGCTTGTTCTTTCTCGTTAGGCAACAAAAATGGAATGCTTTTCATTCTACTTTTTGAAAGATCCCACTGCCCAATTCGAACTCCATCGGAAGCACTGCCAAAAAAGGATACATATAATTTGCTTCTAATTGCCCAATTAAAGAAATCAGGATTAATTCGCTTTGCAAAAGTAAAAACATAGTATGCAGGACTGACAATTCCTGTGAATTTCGATACACCATAAGAGCCTTGCCAAGCCTTCATCTTATTCATACCGAACTGGCCTTTCCTTATTAATTTGTAGCCACTTAAGTCATCAGGTATGAAGTTATGATTTGACTCTTGATTTTCAATATCACGTTCAATAACACCTTGTTCTCTGGTAATGGATAGCAAAGGAAGTTCTGGATGATTTTTAATAGAAACTGGGGACAAGCAGCTACCCAATTTAGATACCTCCCAACTTGAGGGTATAAGACCAACCCACATGAAGCCAGAATCCTTATATGAGTCGTATTTGGGTAGTTCTGCAATACTTAACATCATAGTCTCTTTACCCTTGAACCTTCCCAACAGAAATGCCTAATATTTGAGCTATCAAACCCTCAGATTTCTGCTCCAAACTGATAATATCTGATGCTACTTCTTCGAGTGAGCGAAGCGGTTTATGGCGATAAAAGTATTTATTAAAGCTAATCTCATATCCGATTTTCACTGAATCCAAATTAATCCATGCTTCACTAACATGAGGTTTCACTTCTTCCTGAAAATATTCGTAAATGCTTTGGTTAAGCGGTATGGACTCACTATCACGTAAATCAGAGCTGGTTTCATAAGTCATATATTCATCTTTCTTACCAGTCGGATAGAAGCCAAAATCAGGTAGATCCGTGACTTCGCATTTGTAATTGTCCAAAAGCTCATTGAGTTTATCGCCTGTCAGTTTGACAATCTTTTTGGTAACTTTAGCCGCCGTTTCGTCATACCAGCTCACGGCGTTCAGGATCGCATTTCTCTCAGTAGCCGATAGCTTAACTTGGTATGTTTTCAGCTCTTGCTCGACTAGTGATTTGAAGATGTTGAAATCACTAAATTCCTCTGTTCCGATTGCTGCCATTAATTTCTCAGCAGTTTCATATACAGATTTGAGTGACAGCCAGTGTTTAACATCCAAAAGTTTGGTTTTGGCTTTAGTATTTAGACTAATTTCATTTTCTTCGCACCAAGACACAATCTCTTTTTCGATAGATTTCAGGAAACCTTTCTCATACACATTATCACCGTGCTCAATGTATAAATGCGACATAACATCACTGAGCTGTTTGTCAAAGCGAAGTGAATTAATAGCATCATGAGTAAATTTTGCTTTACGGCGATCAGGACGCTCAATAGTAACCTTGTTGTAACCAAAATCGTCGTTACGGAATACCTGGCTGGCAATTCCGACAGGATCACCGTTAGCATCCAATTGACGCTCAACAGTGGCACAGGATAGATAAGTACGGGTGATTTCCTCAATATGTTCAGGGGCAAACTCACAGTTCTTATTACCAAGATTCTTACGCAATTTGCGATATAAGAGGCTGGTATCAATTAGTTGAACCTTTCCACGACGGTTTTCTGATTTATTATTACTCAGTATCCAAATATAAGTGGTAATACCTGTGTTATAAAAAAAGTTATTGGGTAACTGAACAATCGCCTCCAGCATATCGTTTTCTATAATGTAGCGACGAATATTGCTCTCACCACCGCCTGCATCACCGGTAAATAAACTAGAGCCATTGTGAACAGAAGCTATACGGCTTCCCAATGGACTAATTTTTGGTGACTTCATTTTGCTGACCATTTCCATCAGGAACAGCAACTGTCCATCACTTGAGCGAGGTGTCGCATCATAGTCAGATTCAACACCCCAAAAATCCTTTAATTTGACTTTAAAGCGCGGATCAATCACATCAGAGCCATCTTTAATATGCTTTTGTTCTGATGCCCAACTTTTGCCATAAGGTGGATTAGACAGCATAAAATCGAAGCAATCTGAGTAAAATTCGTCAGTAGATAAGGTTGAACCAACTCTGATGTTTTCCGGGTTATTATTTTTAATGATCATATCGGACTTACAAATGGCATAAGTCTCGTCGTTAATTTCCTTACCATACAGGTAAATGTCGCGGTTATCTTTTGGATACTTTTCTTTAATGAAGTTTTGCGATTCCGTAAGCATACCGCCACTACCGCAAGCAGGATCATACACTGTCATGGTGAGTGGCAGAGAACCTTCGACCGGATCAAAAAGTAAGTGAACCATCAATTCAATCACTTCTCGTGGTGTGAAATGCTCTCCAGCCTCTTCATTGTTTTCTTCATTGAATTTACGGATTAGCTCCTCAAAGACATAACCCATTCCTAGGTTGGTAAGGGCTGGCAGCTTATTACCATCCGGATCGTCAATCTCTTCTGGTGTCAGGTTAATGTATGGTGATACAAATTTTTCAACCACATCGAGTAGCACTTGCTTAGACGCCATATGGCAGATTTGAGATTTTAGATTAAAACATTCAATAATCTCTTTGACGTTATTACTAAAACCCAACAGGTACTCATTGAAGTTTTCAAGCAAAATTTGCTGGTTGTTAGTTGCGGTATTAAACAGTGTTTTTAGTGTCCATTTAGAGGTGTTGTAGAACACATAGCCGCTAGCTAACTTCAGAGGCTCATCATCCAGCTCAGTGGAATTCATCTCTTCTTTTTGGAACCTAACTTCTTCAAGTACCGCTTCTTTGGTCGGCTCCAGCAAGGTATCCAAACGGCGTAACACCACCATAGGCAGAATCACGTCACGATACTTACCGCGTACATACACGTCACGCAGGCAATCATCAGCAATGTTCCAAATAAAAGAAATCAGTTTATTATGTACGCTGTGGTTCATATCTTTTCCGTTTAGTGTGACAACATTTTGGTCACATAATAATTTTAAAATTAATTATAATTAACGTGATCAAGTAATAAAAAAATCACATAAAGAAATCAAAAGTCACTTAGGTTAGGCAATAGAAATTTTGGTTGTCAAGTCGCATGAAACCAACCGAAATTGTGCGTATTTTGAAGATATATTGAGTGTAGTTTAGACATCGCTTATCACGTGAAAATAGCTATGATCTGTTTTCAGAAAGGAATAATAAGTCCGTTATCCATTACGTGCAAACTCCCCAAATACAGTGAGATCTGCCTTTGAAAGACAGATCTCTGACCGCTAACTACAACACCATCACTCCACCGTTACCGACTTCGCCAAGTTACGAGGCTGATCCACATCCGTACCTTTGATCAAGGCAACGTGGTAAGACAGCAATTGCAGGGGCACAGTGTAGAAGATCGGTGCGATCAACTCTTCTACGTGTGGCAGGGAGATGATCTTCATGTTTTCGCTGTTGGTGAAACCTGCATCTTGATCGGCGAAGACATACAACAAACCGCCACGGGCGCGAACTTCTTCAATGTTGGATTTCAGTTTTTCCAGCAGTTCGTTGTTTGGTGCAACGATGATGACCGGCATATCCGCATCGATCAGTGCCAACGGGCCATGTTTCAATTCACCAGCAGCGTAGGCTTCTGCGTGAATGTAGGAGATCTCTTTCAGTTTCAGTGCACCTTCAACCGCAATCGGGTATTGATCGCCACGGCCAAGGAACAGGGCATGATGTTTTTCAGAGAAATCTTCTGCCAATGCTTCAATCAGCTTGTCTTTGGATAACATGCTTTCAATGCGGCTTGGCAGGGCATGCAGGGCATGAACAATGTCTTGTTCCAGTGCTGCATCCGCACCTTTCAGGCGTCCAATGTAAGCCACCAGCATCAGCAATACAGTTAGCTGGGTAGTAAAGGCTTTGGTGGATGCCACGCCGATTTCTGCCCCTGCTTTGGTCATCAGGGCAAATTCAGATTCACGTACCAAAGAGGAACCAACAACGTTACAGATGGTCAACGAAGTCAGATAGCCGAGTTCTTTAGACAAACGCAGAGCAGCCAAGGTATCCGCCGTTTCACCGGATTGGGACAGGGTGATCAGCAGGCTTCCTTTACGGCGCGCCGGCTTGCGGTAGCGGAATTCAGAAGCGATTTCAACATCACATGGAATACCTGCCAGTGATTCGAACCAGTAGCGCGAAACCATTCCCGCATTGTAGGAAGTACCGCAGGCAACAATTTGGATATGCTCAACTTGTGACAGTAATTCCGCCGCATTAGCGCCCAGTTCTGACAGATTTACCTGACCATTGCTCAAACGGCCTTCCAATGTGCTTTTGATCGCCATCGGTTGTTCGTAAATCTCTTTCTGCATGTAGTGACGGTATACCCCTTTATCACCAGCATCATACTGAACGTTGGATTCAATTTGCTCTCGCTCAACGGCTTCACCCTGTACACCAAAGATGCGAACGGTACGACGAGTGATTTCTGCAATATCACCTTCTTCCAGATAGATAAAGCGACGAGTCACTGGCAGTAATGCCAATTGGTCAGATGCCAGGAAGTTTTCACCCACACCTAAGCCAATGACCAATGGACTGCCAGAACGCGCAGCAACCAGCACATCTGGATGACGGCTATCCATAATTACGGTGCCATAAGCGCCACGTAATTGTGGGATCACACGCTGCACCACTTCCAGCAGTGAACCGCCTTGTTGCTGTTCCCAGTGAATAAGATGGGCAATGGTTTCTGTATCTGTATCAGAAGAGAAGGTGTAACCACGCGCTTTTAATTCTTCGCGCAGTTCTTCGTGGTTTTCAATAATGCCATTATGCACAACAGCAATATGCTCAGAAACATGAGGATGAGCATTGCGCTCGTTTGGTTCACCGTGAGTCGCCCAACGAGTATGAGCAATCCCTGTGCCGCCAATAACTGGCTGTTTATCTGCTTCATCAGCCAGCATCTGTACTTTGCCCACTTCGCGCAGGCGGGTCATGCGGTTTTCACTGTCAACGATAGCCATACCCGCAGAGTCATAACCACGGTATTCCAGGCGACGAAGACCTTCGATCAGTATTTCTGCAATATCCCGTTGTGCTACTGCACCAACAATTCCACACATTTTGTTTTATTCCCAAAAACAGGGCGATGAAGCCCTTTTATGTCGCTAACCTGATTGTGTTTCGGCTTTGCCGTCCCCGAGCTTTGTAGAGATGGGGATTTTTATTATGGATATATCTTATTTATTTATTTTTTCTTCACTGGACGCTGCCAGTTTTTAATATGGGTTTGCTTTACACGACTGATAACCAAGTCATTCTCAGCAACGTCTTTTGTTACTGTGGTTCCGGCACCAATCGTCGCGCCTTTCGCAACCGTCACTGGCGCAACAAGCTGTGTGTCAGAACCAACAAAAACATCATCACCAATGATGGTCTTAAATTTATTGGCACCATCATAGTTACAAGTAATGGTTCCCGCACCAATATTGACATTATTGCCAATTTCAGAATCACCAAGATAAGTCAGATGACCAGCCTTGGAACCTATGCCAAGCGAGGATTTTTTCATTTCAACGAAATTGCCAACATGCGCTTTTTCCGCCAATTTGGAACCCGGGCGTAAACGGGCAAAAGGCCCAATAGTACACTCTGCCGCAATGTCAGAATCTTCAATGACGGTGTACGGGTCAATGACTGCTCCATCACCAATAACACAATTTTTCAGGATACAGCCAGAGCCGATCTGAACATTATTTCCCAGTGTGACATGACCTTTAATAATCACATTGGTATCAATCACCACATCACGACCGTGTTCTAGTGTTCCGCGCAAATCAAAACGGGCAGGATCTAATAACATGACGCCCGCCAGCAGTAATTTTTCCGCTTGCTCAGATTGGTAAATACGTTCCAGAGCGGAAAGTTGCAGACGATTGTTGACCCCTTCCATTTCACTTAAACGGCTTGGGTGTACAGCCTTGATTTTACGGCCTTCTTTGTGTGCAAGCGCAATAACATCCGTCAGGTAATATTCGCCCTGTGCGTTATTGTTTTCCAGCCGGGATAACCACCGTTTCAAATCACCGCCATTCGCCACCAAAATACCGGTGTTAATTTCGTTGATTTTACACTGTTCTTCCGTTGCATCTTTCTGTTCGATAATCCCCGTCACTTCACCATCTTCACGGATGATACGACCATAGCCCGTTGGATTATCCAGTATGGCAGTTAATAAACCAATTCCACCCTCTGGTTTAGCTTCTATCAAACGCGCCAAGGTATCTTTGCCAATCAAAGGCACATCACCGTAAAGGATCAGAATATCTTCATCATCCGAAAAATACGGAGCAGCTTGCTGCATGGCATGACCTGTACCAAGCTGTTCAGCTTGCCGTACCCAATTCAGATCCTGGCCGGGAAGGGCTTGTTTCATCAAATCACCTCCATGCCCATAAACCAGGTGAACATTTTGGGCGCCCAACTCCATTGCGGTATCAATAACATGCTGAACCATCGGCTTACCGGCCAGCACGTGCAGAACTTTAGGAAGAGCGGAATACATGCGAGTTCCCTTGCCCGCGGCAAGGATCACAACACTTTTTGTACCGACATTATTTGCGTTGTCATTATTTGCAATAATAGACATAAGAAACCTGACAATCCCAATTTTTAAGTATGAAAGTAAACCTGTTTGCGAAATAAATTGCCACATATTTCGTAATGCAAAAAAGCCAGTTAGTTTTCACCAACTGGCTTTTTATCTAACTGCCTATACCCTTTGGGTATTTATTACATCATTTTTTTTGTCAATTCGATAACACGAAGTTTCGCGATCGCTTTCGACAATTCAGCAGATGCCTGAGCATAATCAACATCGCCGTGAGAATTACGGATGTGTTCTTCCGCCTTGCGCTTGGCTTCAAGCACTTTAGCTTCGTCCAAATCCTTACCACGGATCGCTGTATCGGCCAGTACGATAACGCCATTTGGCTGAACTTCAAGAATACCACCTGACAGGTAGATAAATTCTTCTTCACCAAACTGCTTAACAATACGTATCATGCCCGGTTTTATGGCAGTAAGCAGTGGTGTGTGTTGAGGATAGATCCCCAGCTCACCTTCACTACCTGTCACCTGAATTTTCTGTACCAGCCCTTCAAACAACAGTTTTTCAGCACTGACTACGTTCAGGGAGAACGTCATTGCAGCCATATCAACCTCCCGTCAGCCATATTAAAGCGTTTTCGCTTTTTCCATCGCTTCTTCGATGGAGCCAACCATGTAGAACGCCTGCTCTGGCAGATGGTCATAATCACCGTTCAGGATGCCTTTGAAGCCTCGGATAGTGTCTTTAAGAGGAACAAATTTACCTGGTGAACCGGTGAAGACTTCTGCAACGAAGAATGGCTGAGACAAGAAGCGCTGGATCTTACGGGCACGTGCCACAACCAGTTTGTCGTCTTCAGACAGTTCGTCCATACCCAGAATAGCGATGATGTCTTTCAGTTCCTGATAACGTTGCAGGATAGACTGAACACCACGAGCCACGTCATAGTGCTCCTGACCAACGACCAGTGGGTCAAGCTGACGGCTGGTTGAATCCAGAGGATCAACCGCAGGGTAGATACCCAGAGATGCGATCTGACGGCTCAATACGACGGTTGCATCCAAGTGAGCAAAGGTTGTCGCAGGTGATGGGTCAGTCAAGTCATCCGCAGGAACGTAAACGGCCTGTACGGAGGTGATAGAGCCAGTTTTAGTTGAGGTGATACGCTCTTGCAAAGCGCCCATCTCTTCCGCCAATGTTGGCTGATAACCTACCGCAGATGGCATACGACCTAACAGTGCAGATACTTCTGTCCCTGCCAGGGTGTAACGATAAATGTTATCAACGAACAACAGAACGTCGCGGCCTTCATCACGGAATTTTTCTGCCATCGTCAAACCCGTCAATGCAACACGCAGACGGTTTCCCGGTGGCTCATTCATCTGACCATACACCAAAGATACTTTATCCAGTACGTTTGAATCCGTCATTTCATGATAGAAGTCGTTACCTTCACGGGTACGCTCACCAACACCAGCAAATACAGAGTAACCTGAGTGCTCGATCGCAATGTTACGGATAAGCTCCATCATGTTAACGGTTTTACCTACACCCGCACCACCGAACAGACCCACTTTACCACCCTTAGCGAATGGGCAGATCAAGTCCATAACTTTAATACCGGTTTCCAGCAGTTCCTGAGAGTTGGACAACTCTTCATAGCTTGGTGCTGTACGGTGAATTGACCAGCGCTCTTCTTCGCCGATCTCACCTTTCATGTCAATGGGATCGCCCAATACGTTCATGATACGGCCCAGGGTTGCTTTACCCACTGGTACTTCGATTGGGTGTCCTAAATCAGTCACGTCCAAATGACGGCGCAGGCCATCGGAAGTACCCATTGCGATACAACGGACGATACCCCCACCTAACTGCTGCTGAACTTCCAGCACCAGTTTTTCTTCACCGTTTTTAACCTCAAGGGCATCGTATACTTTTGGTACGCTGTCCTGAGGGAATTCGACGTCCACCACGGCGCCGATTACCTGGATAATCTTTCCAGTAGCCATCTTGAATCCTCTACGTAATTCGTAAACCTAGCTGTTAAACCGCAGAAGCACCCGAAACGATTTCGGTGAGTTCCTGAGTGATGCTGGCCTGACGAGCCTTGTTGTAAACCAACTGCAACTCTTTGATCAGGTTGCCACCGTTATCGGTCGCGGCTTTCATCGCTACCATTCGTGCGGCCTGTTCACTAGCCAGGTTTTCAACGACGCCCTGATAAACTTGCGATTCTATATAGCGACGCAGCAGGGTATCCAACAGCGCCTTAGGATCAGGTTCATACAGATAGTCCCAGGACTTCTTCTTCAGTGTTTCATCGTCTCCGGCTGGCAGAGGCAATAACTGAGTGATCGTCGGAACCTGAGACATTGTATTCATGAACTTGTTTGTCACTATATACAGTTTATCCAGACGCCCTTCGTCATATGCTTGCATCATGACGTGGACTGGCCCGATCAGTTCGGATAATGATGGGTTATCTCCCATCCCTGTTACTTGGGCAACAATGTTGCCACCAACAGAAGAAAAGAAGGAAACCGCTTTTGATCCAATAAGCGCCAAATCAACTTGAACGTTTTTATCAGACCAGTCTTTCATTTCTATCAGCAATTTTTTGAACACGTTAATGTTCAAACCGCCACATAAACCACGGTCAGTCGAAACAACCACGTACCCAACACGCTTCACTTCGCGCTCTGCAAGGTAGGGATGTTTGTATTCCAGATTACCTAACGCAAGGTGTCCAATCACACTGCGAATGGTTTCTGCATAAGGACGGCTGGCTGCCATGCGATCCTGCGTTTTACGCATTTTGGACGCGGCGACCATCTCCATCGCTTTAGTGATTTTTTGCGTGTTCTGCACACTGGCGATTTTGGTACGTATCTCTTTTGCGCCGGCCATTTCTGCTTCTCCGAATTCAACCAGACGGCCCATTTTTTATTCATCAACAGAATCAAACTGGGCCGAATAGTGTTACCAGGACTGAGTCGCCTTGAAGGATTCCAACAGCGCTTTCAGCTTCGCTTCGATCTCGCCATTGTAATCACCAGACTGGTCAATCTCTTTCAGAAGATCAGCATGTTCACGGTTAGCATAAGCCAACAGCGCAGCTTCGAAACTGACCACTTTTGCGATTTCGATATCTTCCAGATAACCACGTTCAGCAGCAAACAGAGACAGAGCCTGCTGTGCAATGGACATCGGCTGATACTGTTTCTGCTTCAACAACTCAGTGACTTTCTGACCATGATCCAACTGCTTACGTGTTGCATCATCCAGATCAGAAGCAAACTGGGAGAATGCTGCCAGTTCACGGTACTGAGCCAGAGCGGTACGAATACCACCAGACAGTTTCTTGATGATCTTAGTCTGAGCAGCACCACCTACACGGGATACTGAAATCCCTGGGTTAACCGCTGGACGGATACCTGAGTTAAACAGAGAAGATTCAAGGAAGATCTGACCATCAGTGATGGAAATAACGTTTGTTGGTACGAACGCAGAAACGTCACCCGCCTGAGTTTCAATGATTGGCAGTGCAGTCAGAGAACCGGTTTTACCCTTCACTTCACCATGAGTGAATTTTTCAACATATTCAGCGTTAACACGCGCTGCACGCTCCAGCAAACGGGAGTGCAGGTAGAAAACGTCACCAGGATATGCTTCACGTCCAGGTGGACGACGCAGCAACAGGGAAATCTGACGGTATGCTACAGCCTGTTTAGACAGATCATCGTAAACAATCAGGGCATCTTCACCGCGATCACGGAAGTATTCACCCATCGCACAACCAGAGTAGGGCGCCAGATATTGCAGGGCCGCAGATTCAGAAGCGGATGCAACAACAACGATGGTGTTTTCCAGTGCGCCGTGTTCTTCCAGTTTACGGACTACGTTAGCAATGGTAGAAGCTTTCTGGCCAATCGCAACATAGACACATTTGATACCAGAATTACGCTGGTTGATGATAGCATCAATAGCCAGAGCAGTTTTACCGGTCTGACGGTCACCGATGACCAGTTCACGCTGGCCACGGCCGATTGGGATCATGGCATCTACGGATTTGTAACCTGTCTGGACAGGCTGGTCAACGGATTGGCGATCGATAACACCTGGTGCGATCACTTCTACCGGTGAGAAGCCATTGTTCTCAAGAGCACCCTTGCCGTCAATCGGTTCACCCAGTGTGTTAACAACACGACCCAGCAGACCACGACCAACAGGCACTTCCAAAATACGGCCAGTACATTTGACTTTCATGCCTTCGGCCAAGTCAGCATACGGACCCATCACAACCGCACCTACAGAGTCGCGCTCCAGGTTCAGTGCAATTGCGTAACGGTTGCCAGGCAGAGAAAGCATTTCACCCTGCATGACATCAGCTAAACCGTGGATACGAATGATCCCGTCGTTAACGGAAACTATCGTACCTTCATTGTGAGCTTCGCTCACGACATTGAACTGAGCAATACGCTGTTTGATCAGTTCGCTGATTTCGGTGGAATTCAGTTGCATATGCTCCAGTCCCCTTAAGACTGCAAGACGTCTGTTAAACGATTCAGACGGCCACGAATACTGCCGTCAATCACCATGTCACCCGCGCGGATAATCACGCCGGCAATAACAGACTTGTCAATTTTGCAATTCAGCTTCACTTTGCGTGACAGACGTTTTTCCATCGCCGCAGAAATTTTAGCCTGCTGCTGCTCATTCAGTTCGGTCGCAGAAGCCACTTCAACATTGATAGTCGATTCAAGTGACGCACGCAATTGGATAAATTGCTGGAAGACTTCTGGCAGTACCAGCAAGCGACCATTTTCTGCCATTACACGAATAAAGTTCTGAGCATGCTCATCAACCTGCTCACCACAAAGGGTGATAAAGGTTTTGGCTAACGTTTCCGGTGCTAATGAACCGGAAAGCAGCTCACCAACCTGCTCATTGCGAGTAACCTCAGCAATAAACGCCAGCATATTCTGCCAGTGTTCAAGCGACTGGTGTTCTACAGCAAAGTCAAAAGCAGCTTTGGCGTAGGGGCGAGCTACCGTAGCGAATTCAGACATGCCCCTCCCTCCTTACAGTTCAGCGACCAGTTTATCAACGATGTCGCTGTTAGCAGCTTCATCCACGGAACGTTCGATGATTTTCTCGGCACCTGCGATAGCCAACATCGCAACCTGTTTACGTAACTCTTCACGCGCACGCTTGCGTTCAGCTTCAATTTCAGCATGAGCTTGCGCCACAATTCTGTTACGTTCCAGCTCTGCTTCTGCTTTCGCATCATCAATAATTTGGGCTTTTTGTTTATTAGCCTGCTCAATGATAACTTGTGCATCAGCTTTCGCTTTTTTCAGTTGGTCGGTCGCATTGGCTTGCGCTAAGTCCAGGTTCTTTTTGGCACGCTCTGCTGAAGCCAAACCGTCAGCAATCTCTTTCTGACGTTTTTCAATGGCCGCCATGATTGGTGGCCATACATACTTCATGCAGAACAAAACAAACAGGACAAACGCTAAGGCCTGGCCGAGGATTGTTGCGTTAATATTCACGACACAATACCTCTAATTTCAATTAATAAATTGGCGTAAATTTAAGTTCTGCTATCTTATTAACCGCCAACAGCAAACATCATAAACAAGCCTAGGCCCACAGCAATCATCGGGATGGCGTCAACCAGGCCCATGACGATAAAGAACTGCGTACGCAGCAGAGGAATCAGATCAGGTTGGCGAGCAGCGCCTTCCAGGAATTTACCCCCGAGGATGCCGATACCGATCGCAGCACCGATAGCCGCCAAACCCATCAGAATAGCGGCAGCTATGTACAGCAGATCCATGTTTATATCCATGACAGTCTCCAGTTTGTTTCAAGTTAAAACACAATTATTGATTGATAAAAATTAATGCTCTTCAGATGCCATCGACAGATAAACAATCGTCAGAACCATGAAAATAAAGGCTTGTAACGTAATAATAAGTATGTGGAAAATCGCCCAAGGCAGGCTGAGTAACCACTGTGCTCCCCACGGTAGAAGGGCTGCAATAAGAATAAAGATCAATTCGCCAGCATACATATTACCAAACAGTCGCAGACCGAGTGATATAGGTTTAGACAGCAAGCTGACCCCTTCCAAGATTAAGTTAATTGGAATAAAGAGTGGATGATTGAAAGGCTGCAATGTCAGCTCCTTCGCAAAACCACGAATTCCTTTCATCTTAATGCTGTAGAACAGAATGAGGACAAAAACACCGAGGGCCATCGACAAAGTGACACTGACGTCTGCGGTTGGAACAATACGCAGAGCAGGCAAGCCGAAGAAGTGTTCACCGATTAGAGGAATAAAATCGATTGGCAGCAAATCCAATGCGTTCATGAGTAACACCCAGACGAACACAGTCAAAGCCAGAGGAGCTATCACTTTGCTCTTGCCGTGATACATATCACGCACGGTGTTATCAACGAAGCCGATTACCATTTCTATTGCAGTCTGAAATTTGCCCGGAACGCCGTCAGTGGCGCGAACCGCAACTCTTCTGAATACGAATAGAAACAACATCCCTAATACGATGGAGAAAAAAAGCGAGTCGATATTCAACGTCCAGAACGTCGCCTCATAACCACTAGCGTGGGGATTGACCAACTCAAAGGTACGCAAGTCCAACTGAAGGTGCTTCAGGTGATGACTTATGTACTCCGAAGTTGAAACTTCTCCTGATGCAGACATGATGCTTTTTACCCTTTTGTTGTTAAAAACGCTAACCGTTCATTACGGCAGGTGCGATGATCTGCACAATCAGCACCGCTAAATAGGCCACACCAAGTGGTGCAAATGCCGCCTTGAACACCCCTAAAGCGACTATCAGCACGGTTATCGTAATGATAACCTTCACCCCTTCGCTAATCGCGAAAAACCATGCAATCCGTACTGGAACCCCTTCTTCTTTTACCTTTTGGAAGCGGCTAAGTCGCATAAAAATGGCATTTGGTAGCCAACATGCTAGCCCACCAGCAAAAGCAGAAGCGCCCCACTCTATACTTTTGGTACAAAAAGCTACACTGAGAATAACAAAAGTCATTAACTGCAAAAATAACAGTTTCAGTGCCATTCTACCGCTGTAAAGGGATACAGACATGACTTTTGTTTTCTCCCTGTGGTACACCATCACATATCAGGCTTTGCTGAATGTTGTATAAAACTGGCTTTGCTTAAGAGTGTCAAGTGACAAAAACGTGCAAATTATACGGGCCGCCAAAATGAATTCAATCCATAAGTAGCGAAAAAGTGAATAATTATTTAAATTTCTAACTTTGATGCTAGATCGCTCACAAATACCATTTAATATTCTGCAATGACTAATGGTATGACCTCAAAATTAAACGTGATATACATCACATTAAACAAAAATCATTAATTATGTTTATCATTAAATATGTGATAAAAATCTTTTATTTTTTTATCGAAAATCAAACTATTAATATTATAGCTATGAAGTTTTATCTGATATACCGATAAAAAAGATTAAATGATTATTTTCTCGCTTTCTCTAAAGTTTATTTATAAAGAAAATCGATAGCAATCTTTGAAAAGAGAAATTCTGCCAATATAAAAATAACGTTGATTTTCTGTGAATCATCAGTAAATAAAGTTGAATTCATGGAAGAGAATAATGAGTAACGCCAGTTACATTTTAACTGTCGTTGGCGTCACTTATTATTTAGATTTTTATTGACAAATAGCAAAATTAGTTTGACTTAAGTATTACCAGATGACGCTGTTCATCTAACGCTGTGACCTGGAGAGGAACGACAGTGTCGAGCACAATCCCCGTTGGCAATTCAGCCAATTCATCTTCCGGCAATACACCTTTCAAAGCATAAAAACGCCCTTCACGTGGTTTAGAAAGATGGTTGCACCATGACAGCATGTCTTGCAGTGAAGCAAATGCACGGCTAATCACCCCATCAAAAAGAGGTTCGGGAATAAATTCTTCAACCCGGCTCTGTACAGGCTCAATATTGTTTAAGCCTAATTCATGTTGAACCTGACGCAAAAAGCGAACGCGTTTTCCCAAACTATCCAATAAAGTGAAATGGGAATCTGGACGTACAATGGCCAGTGGGATGCCTGGCAAGCCAGGCCCTGTTCCAACATCAATAAAACGCGTTCCACGCAGGAATGGATTAACAACAATGCTATCCATAATATGCCGAACCAGCATCTGTTCTGGGTCGCGGACAGATGTCAGGTTATAAGCCTTGTTCCATTTATTGAGCATGTCAACATAGGCAACGAGCTGCTGTTTTTGTGGCAGTGATAACGTAATGTCAGTTTTCGCCAGCAGTGATTCCAATTTATTAAGCAAAATCTGTCCTCTTAGGCGCTACGACGCAATAAACCTTGTTTTTTCAGCCATACCAGCAAAATAGAAATTGCTGCTGGCGTGATGCCTGAAATCCGTGAAGCCTGGCCAATTGAACTGGGTTTATGGTCATTCAGTTTTGCAATAACTTCATTTGAAAGCCCGCTCACTTGTTGGTAATCCAAATCAACAGGCAATGCAGTTTTTTCATTACGTAACTGTTTTTCGATCTCTTCTTGCTGACGGGCAATATAGCCTTCATATTTCACTTGAATTTCAACCTGATCCGCAGCTTGAGGCTCAGTCAGCCTAGGAGAGAAACGGGATAACGACGTCAATAATTCATAATTCATCTCAGGGCGGCGCAGCAAATCTTCACCGTTGGCTTCTTTTGATAGCGGTGTTTTCAGCATCTGGTTGATATCCTCTAAGTTATCAGAGTGAGGATGAACCCAGATATTGCGCAGGCGCTGGCGTTCTTGCTCGATCATGTCAAATTTGCGGCAATAATGCTCCCAACGGAGATCATCCACCAAGCCAAGTTTACGGCCCTGTTCAGTCAGACGAAGATCCGCATTGTCTTCGCGCAGCATCAAACGATATTCAGCGCGGGAGGTGAACATGCGGTAAGGCTCTTTGGTGCCAAGTGTGCATAGATCATCAACCAATACGCCAATATAAGCCTGATCACGGCGTGGAAACCAACCTTCTTCACCATAAGCATAGCGTGCAGCGTTAAGGCCAGCCAGTAATCCTTGTGCGGCGGCTTCTTCATATCCGGTGGTGCCATTGATCTGACCAGCAAAAAACAGACCGTGAATAAATTTACTTTCCAGTGTTTGTTTTAAATCACGTGGATCGAAGAAGTCATATTCGATCGCATAGCCAGGGCGGATAATACGGGCATTCTCCATGCCTTTCATGGAGTGAACAATTTGCATCTGAACATCAAATGGCAAACTGGTAGAAATACCGTTTGGATAGATTTCGTTACTGGTTAATCCTTCAGGTTCCAGGAAGATCTGGTGAGCGTTACGATCCGCAAAACGCATCACTTTGTCTTCGATGGAAGGACAGTAACGAGGGCCGATCCCTTCAATGATCCCCGCATACATTGGACTGCGATCCAAGTTATTGCGGATCACTTCATGGGTTTTTTCATTGGTATGCGTGATGTAACACGGGATCTGCCGTGGGTGTTGATCAACGTTACCCATGAATGAAAATACGGGTGTGGGGTTATCGCCCAGTTGTTGTTCAAGCTCGCTAAAATCAATGGTTCGAGCATCAATGCGAGGGGGTGTACCTGTTTTCAGGCGAGCTACACGCAATGGCAATTCACGTAAACGGTGAGATAATGAGATCGCGGGAGGATCACCTGCCCGTCCTCCACTGTAGTTTTCCAGTCCGATGTGAATTTTTCCATCAAGGAAAGTCCCTACGGTCAGCACTACAGATTTAGCTTTAAATTTCAATCCCATACGGGTAACAACACCTGTAACTGTGTCGTTTTCAACAATGAGATCTTCAACGGGTTGCTGGAAGATCATTAAGTTAGGTTGATTTTCCAGTGCTGTTCTTACAGCTTGTCGGTAAAGTACTCGATCCGCTTGTGCTCGTGTTGCCCTAACAGCAGGGCCTTTGCTGGCATTGAGTGTTCTAAACTGAATCCCGGCCTGATCTGTGGCTTTTGCCATTAGGCCACCAAGTGCATCGATCTCTTTTACCAGATGCCCTTTACCGATCCCACCAATGGCTGGATTACATGACATCTGGCCCAAAGTATCAATATTGTGAGTCAGTAGTAAGGTTTGACGCCCCATACGTGCGGAGGCCATCGCTGCTTCAGTACCGGCATGACCCCCGCCGATAATGATGACGTCAAAGTGCTCTGGATAAAACATGTGCGAACCTTCAATAGTGAGAATGCTTCATATGCATCAGGGAGAGAATTCTACCCAAGTTTGGAGCTGAGACCAAGAGGTGAGAGATCATCATTAATTAAAAGAAGATCTTTTTATTTAAAGATCTCTTTATTAGATCTTTTATTAGGATCACGATCATCTGTGGATAAGTGGGTTTTCCATATAAAGATCATGATACTGTAAAGGATCATTTGCTGTGAATGATCCGTGATCCAACTCAGTATAAGCTGGGATCTAAATGCCTAGTTATTCACAGCTACTTAATTGTAACTCGGTTATTAAATGGATAACTACGGGTTAACCCCTGCTTTTCAGACAAGTTATCCACAGCTGATCGTTATATTTTTAATCAGATCAGAGTAACTTTGCCCACTCTTTAACCCATTCTTCGGCTGGATCTTCGGGAATTTCGTGTTGCAGGATATCGATTTCCAATCGATCGCCGATCCGTTTTGCTCCATGATCTTCTAATAAGCGTTCCAGTGATCTTATTGCGCCACAGAAGGTGTCATATTCGGAACTGCCGATACCGACGGCTCCAAATGTGATATTGCGGAGATCTGGTTGCTGTTGTGTGATCTGATCTGCCAGAGGTTGGAGATTATCAGGTAAATCCCCAGCTCCATGCGTTGAAGTAACGACAATACACAACCCTTCACGTGGGAGATCTTCCAATGAGGGACCATGCAGCATCTTCGTTGAAAAGCCATTATTTTCTAAGATCTCAGCCATATGTTCTGCGACGTATTCGGCGCTACCCATTGTGCTGCCGCTGATTAAGGTTATTGTGCTCATCATGATCCTTGTTAAATTAAAGAATAACTATTGTACGCAGTGAATCTATTGGGATCTACCTGTGGATAATGTGGTTAACTGGTTTTTCGTTTTAAGGTTTTATTGTCCTCATTATCGGGTTTTGCAGGGAGATCAACGTTTCTGTTGACTGGATTTCGTCAATCGTTTGGATCTTGTTGATAAGTACGTCCTGAAGAGCTTCTATGGATCGGCACATGACTTTAATGAAGATACTGTAGTGCCCTGTGGTGTAATAAACTTCAACAACTTCATCAAGCATGTCGAGTTTCTTCAATGCCGCCGGATAGTCTTTGGCGCTTTTTAATATGATGCCAATAAAGCAGCACACATCGAACCCCAGTTGTTTAGCACTGATATCAACCCGAGTCCCTGTGATGATCCCAGATTGTTTCATTTTTTCTACGCGGACATGAATCGTTCCTGGGCTTACTGCGAATTTTTTGGCTAATTCTGCGTAAGGTGTACGTGCGTTCGCCATTAAAGCATGAAGTATGTCACGGTCTAAATTATCGATCTGATAAATTTCCGCCATTTTCAACCCCTGTTTTTGAATAATATTCATTTTTATAGTGTAAAATTTATCGTTTATAAATCTTATTCACTATTTTTATCATCATATATTGAATTTGTACCTCATTTTGTTGCTTAATCTATATCAACAGGACACAGGGCCACTAAAATATTTTGAGAGCTGCATCATGAAAACATCCTTTATTGAAAAGCAACAGCAGATTAGTTTTGTGAAATCATACTTTTCCCGTCTGTTAGAGAAAAAACTTGGCTTAATCGAAGTGCAGGGACCTATCTTAAGTCGTCTTGGTGATGGTACTCAGGACAACTTATCGGGTCATGAAAAAGCGGTTCAGGTGAAAGTGAAAACTTTGCCAGATGACACATTCGAAGTGGTTCATTCTCTGGCGAAATGGAAACGTAAGACATTAGGTCGCTTTGGTTTTCAAGCTGAACAGGGATTGTATACTCACATGAAAGCTCTGCGTCCTGATGAAGATCGCTTGACGCCTATCCACTCTGTTTTTGTTGATCAGTGGGATTGGGAGAAAGTGATGGGTGAAGGTCAGCGTTCACTCGACTATTTAAAACAGACAGTAGGTAAAATCTACGAAGCAATAAAAGAAACACAACAAGCAGTAAGTAAGGAATTTGGTCTGGCACCGTTCCTGCCAGATCAAATTCACTTTATTCACAGTGAAGAGCTTCTGAAACGTTACCCTGGTCTGGATGCTAAAGGTCGTGAACGTGAGGCTGCCAAAGAGTTTGGTGCCATTTTCCTGATGGGCATTGGTGGTAAGTTGTCCGATGAGCAGGCTCATGATGTACGTGCGCCGGATTACGACGATTGGACTACACCAAACGGTGATGGTTTCTTTGGTTTAAACGGTGACATTATTGTCTGGAACCCAGTTTTGCAGGATGCTTTTGAAATTTCTTCTATGGGTATCCGTGTTGATGCAGAGACGCTGAAACGTCAGCTTGCACTGACTGGTGATGAAGATCGTCTGCAATATGATTGGCATCAAGCGTTGATCAGCGGTGATATGCCACAATCTATCGGTGGTGGTATCGGGCAATCCCGCTTGGTGATGTTGCTGCTGCAAATGGCACATATCGGTCAGGTTCAGTGCGGTGTCTGGTCACCTGAGATTATTGAATCCGTTGAAGGTGTACTCTAAGTTTTAATTTCGCCACCTTCTTTGTAAACGGCTTATAAGCCCGGTATCAAAACACCAGATATAGTCGAATATCTGCATAATACCGGGCTTTCCGTAATGGGAAAGGGAGACCGCATGGAAGCGGTGTTGCTGATGCTGTTGCAGATTTTTTATCTGATGGATTAGGGAGTCTGGCAAACGTTGGGCAATGAAATCTGAAATAACAACAGCATCAGCATCTTCCCAACTATTTTCTTTCATTTTTTCAACGGTTGCATTTAAACAAGATGCCAGATCGGTTCCTCCCCTAAAGGTTTGTCCCAGAAAATGCATCGCTTGAGTGAGTCCATCCGGTGATGTTAAGTCATAATGAATAAGTTGTGTCGAGAACAATATAATATGACAGTGACGATTATCCGCCAGTGCAATACGCATCAAAGCCAGACAGAGTGCTTTTGCACATTGCTCATTAAATCCACCCATTGAACCTGAAGTATCGACACAAACAATAAATGGTCCTCGAGGTTGTTTTTCATTATGGTGATGTGTAACGGGTTTGAGAGTGGTTTTCGGTTGCCAATCGTCCCCTTGTAGGCGATAGGATAGTAATTTTTTCTCCACCAGCCGCCGGTAAAATTCGTATTCCAATGCGTCAATACCCAGCATAGCCATCTCGGTGGGTAATAACCTTAAGATATCGTCGCTTTGCCTAATCCCGCTAATTTGCTCCGGTATAGTCTCTGGCACCCTTTCAGGTCGGGTAAACGGCTCCAGAACGACGCTTTCTTGAGGGATTGCTTTCGCTGCCTGACTGCGGCCAAGTAATTGCGCCAGTTTTTCCAGCTCAGGTTGCTGTTTAAGAAAGTCAGCATAAAGAGTAAATAGTTGTATATTTTTCGTGGTCAGGTGAAGTTGTCCTTTACTCATATCCCATAATCGGCCTGCCGCGTGATCATTGTGATCAAAGAGGGGATCAAGGTTACCACTGAGTGTTAATCGCTTCTGGATCTCTGCAAATAGTTGATCTTTTTCTTGTTCTAATAGTGTCTTGTTAAAGGTCGTCGCTTGCAGGATCAGGCTGAGATGCCAGCGTTGGATAAATAACATCTGTTCTGAAGGGGGGTGTTCAGAGAATGCTTTGGATAGTGTATTGGCTTCTTTGGCAAAGGGGGATCCGAGCTGTTGGAGTTTCTTCAGGATATTAGGTAATTGTTGATAGAAATCTGACGTATCAATTGCCTGTATGTGTTGGTATAACTGAAACTCTTCAGCTAATGGAGCAGGGATGCGTGTCTCTTTTATTCTCTGCTGCAATGCTTGTTGCCATGAGGGAAGATCTTTCAGCAATGCGTCCTTAAGCCTTGGGAACTTGCCAAAGAAAATAACGAGCTGGGGGGAACCTAACAATACCAAAATGATCTCTTCGATCAGCTCGCTTTCATTGATAGAGAGCAAGAGATCGAGTGTGGCTAGTGTTAACATGTGGGTTTCCCATTGTGGGGCATGTGCCAATGTTGCAAAAAATAATCATGTGCTTTGTAGCCAAACCTCGTAAAATTTAGTCTATATCTTCTATCTTCTTTGGTAAATATCATGAGTTATGGTAATACCTGGTGGGGTAAACAATGGCTGAACGCTCTCACTAATATAGATTATGACAACCGATTGCCGCGTGGGAGAACTTACGCTAATAAAGGTGTGGTCAAGAATCTGACATTGAAAGGAGGCACTTTGCAGGCGAAAGTGCAGGGTTCTCGTCCATTACCTTATCAAGTTTTAATTCAAGTCCCTTCACTGACCCAGAAACAAATCAATCGATTGCTTGATGTGTTGGTGGGTGATCCTGGTGTGATCGCCCGTCTGCTTAATCGAGAATTAGATCCTTCAGTGTTAGAGCAGGCTAAACGCTTGGGTATTGCGGTATTTCCGTCCCAGTGGAAAGATTTAACGATGAGATGTTCCTGCCCCGACTGGGTAGTGCCTTGTAAGCACTTGGCGGCAACGATTTACTTGATCAGTCGTCAAATCGACAGCAATCCTTTTCTGGTGTTCTCCCTGCGTGGTGTGGATCTTGTTCAGCAGCTAAAAGAACGAGGAATTAATATTGAGCGCGAGGCAGTGGTCAATGTGCCGCGCTTGTCGACCCTGTTAATTGAAGGTGGCGCGTTGGTAGACGCTACCCTGCCGGATCCGATGGCACTGGAAACGTTGGATTATACTGGCTTGCCATCTCTGTCTGAGCCGCTATTGGCGGTATTGCCTACACAGACGGTTTTTTTTCCTGACGGTGATCTACGCAAGGTGATGCAAAGAGTACTGACGCGGGTGGCTAAGTTTGCCCGCAAGGTATTGGATGGCAAAATTCTGATGGATATGCCTGTAGTCACTTTGTTGGCTCCCCACCGTCCCCGTATCACGTTGAATCGGGAGGGAGATGCCATCATCAGTGGTGTCAACGGGCTATATACTATTGAAGAACTGGACACTGCGCTGGCACAACTTACACCAGCAGACTTGCCGGACAGGCAACCAGAGGTAGCCGCCCTGTTCCACCTGCGCATGATATCTTTGCATCTGCTGGTTCACGGAGCGGTGGTGCCACAGGTATTTTCTGTGGAGCCAAATGTTCTGGGAGTGCGTTGGTTACCCGCTATGCTCGATAACCGGGTTGCTGAACAGATACAGCTTCTGGCAAGAGGCTTGCCGTCGCAATTGGCCGTGTTAAGTCGGAACCAGACTATTTCACCGATAATGCAGACCTGCGCGCTATGTGCGGTATTTCTCGGTTATTACCTGCGAATGGCGTCGGAGTATGTCAGAGAGAAACCGCGCGACAATAAAATCTTGTCCTTGTTATTCAGTGGTGAACCGAAAAATTTTGATGGTCCAGAGGAAAGTGCTATCGGTCCTGCCTTACAGACTTGGCTTGCTCGTTATCATCTGGCTGAACGGGACTATTCTCCCGTACTGAACCTGAATGAGGGGGAGTTCGGCGATTTCGAGGTGGGGTTGGCTATTCAGCCCAAATCGGCCTTGTTGACACCACCGGTTCCGTTGTACAGCGTACTAACTGAGCAAGAGTGGAGTCAGGCGCGTTTCGGCATCTTGCAGACGGTCATTCTGCTGGCCGAATTTTTCCCTCCTCTTAATGACTACCTGAGACAGGGCGCACACTCTCCTATTGTTCTGACGGCGGAACAACTGCCTGAGCTATTGTTCAACACACTACCTGCCATTCAACTGCTCGGCATTCGCACTTTGCTACCCAAGGTGTTGGAACGATTGTTACGCCCTCGGTTGTCGATGAACGTATCTAGTCGGACTCAGGGACTTGGAAGCAATCAATTGCGGGTTGATGAGATCCTGACTTTCGATTGGCGGGTCGCTTTGGGTGAACATCATCTGACTCGTGTCGAGTTCGAGCAATTGGTTCAGGGCGCAACGGGCGTAGTGCGTTTCAAAGGAGAATATGTCTACTTAGATCCGGAAGAAATTGCGAGTTTGCAAGCCCAACTGAACCGCCCCTCAAAATTGTCGGGCACTGAATTGCTGCGCACGGCACTGGCTGGTGAATATGGTGGCACACCGGTAAAGCTCGACGACAACACGCTACAACTGCTGACCGAGTTGAGGGAGTCGGGTGAAATGCCTTTACCGTGCGATCTCAACGCTACCCTGCGTCCGTATCAACAACGCGGTTACGCTTGGATGATGCGCAACTTACAGGTAGGATTTGGCAGCGTGATTGCTGATGATATGGGGCTTGGAAAAACCCTGCAAGTGATCGCTACACTGCTCAAACTTAAGCAGGACGGTGCCTTAGAGCAGTCTAAGGCATTAATAGTGGTTCCCACCAGTTTGCTGACCAATTGGCAGAGGGAAATTGCTCGCTTTGCGCCAACGATCAGCATTGACGTATTTCATGGCAGCAAACGTGAATTGACCTGTGAACGACCGGACGTCTTGCTGACTACCTACGGTATTGTTCGTAGTGCGGTGACCTCGCTCAAGGCTATGTCCTGGCGGGTTCTGGTGGTGGATGAAGCGCAAAACATCAAGAACCCGTCTGTCGCGCAGACCAAAGCGATCAAATCTATTCCTGCTGCTGGCTATATTGCCATGAGTGGTACTCCCGTTGAAAACCGTCTGTCTGAATACTGGAGCTTAATGGATTTTGTCAATCGCGGTTATTTGGGCACACTTAAACGTTTCGAGAAAGATTACACTACGCCGATCCAGATCAACCGCGATCGGCAGGTAGCAGAACGCTTCCAACGCATCACCGCCCCCTTTCTCCTGCGCCGCCTTAAGTCCGATCGCAGCGTGATCAGCGATCTGCCCGACAAGGTTGAAAGTGATCAATACTGCACCTTGACGGCAACACAAACCGCACTGTACGAATCGGTGGTGCGTGAAAGTCTGCTGACCCTTGAAGCTGAAGAAGATCAGTTCAAACGCCAGGGCTTGGTATTACAAATGATTCTGTCGCTCAAGCAGATCTGCAACCATCCCGATCTGTACCTGAAACAACCTGCCAGCGATGCTATAGCGTCCGGCAAACTCGAACGCTTGTTCGATCTGCTCGACGATATACATGCCAGCCACGAGAAAACGCTCATTTTCACTCAGTTCCGTGAGATGGGGGAATTATTGGCTCACTGGTTACGACAACGCTACGGGCAGGCCCCGATGTTCCTGCATGGCGGTCTGTCCCGCACTAAACGTGACGAAATGGTGGAGAAATTTCAGACCGACCGCACTGAACGGGTGTTTCTGTTATCCCTCAAGGCCGGAGGGACGGGGCTTAACCTAACTGCCGCCTCAAACGTGATTCACTTCGATTTATGGTGGAATCCCGCAGTGGAGGCGCAGGCTACTGACCGTGCGTATCGCATTGGTCAACAGCGTAATGTGCAGGTGCACCGCTTTATTACCAGTGCCACCTTTGAAGAACGGATTAACGAAATGATCCAGCGTAAGCGTGAGCTATCGGATATGGTGGTGGGTAGCGGAGAACAATGGATAGGCAATCTGGATACGCAAGCGATTAGAGAACTGTTTGCGCTTGCTTGATTATAACTCCATCCCAAGGGAGACGATATTTGCACTTTGTATAAGTCGCTCCCTTGCGGAATATCAACACGATATTACCCACTCATTTTTACCCTCAACTGTTTCTGTTTTTCAGTTAATTGCAGAAAACTCTGTTCAATGTTGACAAGCCAATGTGCTTCGATAAATAAACAGGGTTGATGCTGACTGAATAAATTGCGTTGTTGCTGAATTTCATCGCTGATGGATATCAGTTTTTCATGCCATTCTGTATTGGTGTTTTTTGAAGTACTAAATAGGCAGAGAACAGCGCTATTACGGCTAATATCCAGCACTGTAAGCAGGTTCTTTTCATTGATTTCTGCCGTGATAGTTTGAGGAAAACCAATGCCGTTTAAACAGGCAGAGAGTTCTCCTGTATTATTTTTTAGAGCGTTTTCCAGAGAGTTTTTATCTAGTTCGATGAAATTGACTTCAATATTATGCATGTGTAATGAAGGACGTAAAAATAGGGTCAGTTTTTCATCTGCTATATCTGCGGGCAGTGAATAAAGGGTCTTACGGCCAAACAGAGAGGATTTGGCGACTAATTGCAGGGGATGGTCATTTTCTCCTTGGTTGGATTGTACCCATTGCTGGTATAACTTCTCCATTTTTTGCAGGAGGGCATGTTGTCGATAAGCCTGTTCTGTCAATAAGACATGCAAAAATTGGGACAAGAATTTTAAGCTATTCAAGTCGTGCCATAGGCAATCTTTTAATAGCACGATATCTAACGGGGATATCTCATTTCTGCCGCTGAAAAAGGCACAGGCTTGCAGTAAACGGATAGATTTTTTCCAGCGGCGATCTGAGACATCAGCCGTGCTCTCAGTCGCATTGACTTGTTGGCGTAATTGATAAATCAGTTCGAAGATATGATCTGGCAGGGATACATGATTGATCTTGTCTTGCCATTGCTGAAATTCAGCATCAGTGATTTGAATATGGGCAGGCACGGGATTGCTATTTTCCTTGTTTCGGTCAGTCAGCAAGGCGCGAAAATTTTTCTTTTCCTGAATTTTGTCCAGCCAGAGTCGAATCAACATGCGATCGTAGAGTGCTTCCAGACTGCTATCACTATCCGGGAGTTCATTGGATGCTGTAACCAGTAAACGCATCGGTAGTTGTTCTTCCAGGTTGCCATTTCTGAATTTCTTTTCATTAATCGCGGTGAGTAACGTATTCAAAATGGCGGGACCTGCTTTCCAAATTTCATCCAAGAAAACGATTTCCGCTTCGGGTAAATAACCTTCAGTAAGGCGCTGATAACGGCCTTCATCTTTGAGCGCTTGAATGGAAAGGGGGCCGAAGATCTCTTCTGGGGTGGAAAAACGGGTCATCAGATACTCAAAAGCGCGTGCGTTTTGGAATGCAAATTTGATCCGACGCGCGATAAGGCTTTTGGCTATTCCCGGGGGGCCAAGAAGAAAAATGCTCTCTCCACATAATGCGGCTAGCAGGCACAGGCGAATAGCTTGCCGTCTTTCATATAGTCCGCTTTCTAGATGCTGACCTAACTGGGATATTTTCTCGACCAATTGCATAGTATGGACACCAAGGATTGAAGAGTTACCTTCCTTTATTTATAGATAAAATTCACCCTATGCAAAGATTTTGATGATAAGTTATTTTTTCCCTTTATTTATCTCCCCCATTAAACGTTTCTATGATGATCACATTTTTATATTAATCATATTGTCCTTGATGGTTAGCTTTATATGATGACTGTTTGGCGAAACGTTTCGCTAAACAGTTTATAAAAATGAAAAAAGGCGTTTTATTACATTCTGATATTTCAGCCGTTATTTCTCGTTTGGGACACACTGATCCGATTGCGATCAGTGATGCGGGCTTACCTATCCCGTCGTTGTGGCTTCCACTGGTTCCAAATCCGCTCAGGAAGCTGGTATTGGCATTCTTCATCAAGAATTAAACCCCATCCCCCAACTAACGATTGCTGAAAACATTTTTTTGAGTCGTGAATTCGTCAATAAACTGGTAACTATTTTCTCCGTCATGGCATAAAGTGCCACTATCAGTGCTAATTAAGGGCAATGTTATCAGCTATATTGCTTCTGACAGCCGTTTAGGTGCCAAAATGGTCGCTGATTATGATCGCACAAAAGGGATGAATGTTATGCAGAACTTGCTGACAGTTCATCCGTCAGTACAAGCTGTTTTCGCTCAAAATGATGAAATGGCTCTTGGTGCATTGCGAGCGTTGCAGGCAGCCGGTAAAGAAGAGGTGTTGGTTGTCGGATTTGATGGCATTGACGATGCTCTTAAGGCTGTACAGAGTGGTAAATTGGCAGCAACCAACGCACAGCGTCCGGATCAGATAGGTATCATTAGTGTTCAGACTGTGGACAAAGTGCTAAAAGGTGAAAAAGTTGATGCCATCATTCCGGTTGAGCTGGAATTAGTTGTGAAGAAATAATCAGCATGATTCATGCAGTCATTAATTTTTATGGCTGCATTATTTTTACACAGGAATAAATGTAATGCGTGTGGCAAAACTGGTAGTGATGGGTAGCATCAATGTAGATCACATATTGAATCTCAACTCTTTTCCCCAACCAGGGGAAACAGTGAGAGGAGAACAATATAAGGTTGCCTTTGGAGGAAAGGGGGCAAACCAGGCCGTTGCTGCTGGTCGTTGTGGTGCTGACATTACATTTATTGCTTGCGTTGGCCAAGATGATGTCGGCATACGTGTTTGCCAACAGTTGGCGAAAGATAATATCAATACTTCCTCAATTGAGGTGATTGAAGGGGAAACAACGGGCGTTGCTCTGATTTTTGTCAATCGGCTGGGTGAAAATGTTATTGGCATTAATGCCGGGGCGAATGGGAAGCTAACGCCTAATTATTTCCTTCGTCATGAACAGATTGTCAAAGAAGCTGATGCATTGTTATTGCAGCTTGAAACGCCACTGGAAACCGTACAACTTGCTGCTGAAACGGCCAAGAAACATCATGCTAAAGTGATTTTGAATCCAGCACCGGCACAGCAAATCTCAGATCAATTACTGTCGCTGGTGGATATTATCACGCCGAATGAAACTGAAGCGGAATATTTGACTGGCATTGCCGTAAAAGATGATGTTGGCGCGAAAAAAGCCTCGCAGGCTTTACATCATAAAGGCATAGAAACGGTCATTATCACATTGGGTAGCCGAGGCGTATGGCTGAGTGAGAAAGGTAAGGAAGGGAAAATTGTTCCTGGATTTAAAGTAAAAGCGATCGACACAATTGCTGCTGGGGATACATTTAATGGCGCCTTGGTAACAGGATTGCTGGAAGAAAATACCCTGTTGTCTGCTATCCGCTTTGCTCATGCGGCGGCAGCGATTGCCGTTACGCGTCAGGGAGCACAACCTGCGGTTCCGTGGCGGAATGAAATTGACGCATTTCTATCTGAACAGGATTAACTGTGGCTACCATGAAGGACGTTGCCCGTCTGGCGGGCGTCTCAACATCAACAGTTTCTCATGTGATTAATGGCAATCGTTATGTCAGTGACAATGTGAAAAAGAAAGTCAATGCAGCGATTGAGGAATTGAATTATGCGCCGTCTGCTTTGGCAAGAAGCTTGAAAATAAAGCAAACTAAACCAAAACCATTGGTATGTTGGTTACAGCCAGTGATAACTCTTATCCATCAACCCAAGGATGAATTGGGTAAGCCTGCTTTATCGAATGAAAAATCCAGAAAGCGAACCAAAGCAACTGATTTTGACACCTAAATTGATCGAGCGAAGTTCTGTAGCAAGTCGCTAACGGGTTCATTTCTTCTTAATTAAGTTATTACCGTCTTCTTTATTCAGTAATAGAAAAACAGTAGAAGAAATCAAGGTAATCACTCCCATCGTGATTAAAGTATAGTGGAAATGGTTGATGGCTGAACCATATTCCATTGACTCATAAAATCGCAGAACTGCCGCACTGATGGTCACCCCAAAACTGATGGATAACTGTTGAGTGACTGATAACAGGCTATTACCGGCACTGGCATTGTTATCATTCAGATCAGCTAAAGTGATTGTATTCATCGCTGTGAATTGTGTGGACATGACTACTCCCAATATAAAAAGAGGAATTATCAACAATATGATGGGGAGTTCCGGTGTTTGTAGCGAAAATTGTGAAATCATTATGCCAATAATAATCGTGACCCAGATGAGTGTTTTTCGATATCCAAAGCGGGTCAGTATCTTAGTGACAAAAGATTTGGCTAAAATTGAACCAATTGCATTCGGTGCCATCATGACGCCGGCAATGACTGCTGGAAATCCAAACCCCACTTGGAGCATTAAAGGAATAATAAATGAAAGCGAGCCAGTACTTAGCCGAGTAGCAATATTGCTGGCGATGCCAATTGAAAATGTACGTGTCTGGAACAACTGGAGATTAATGAGAGGATTTGAGTGTCTTTTTGCATGGAAGACATACCCTAATAACATAATGATACCGCTACAAAATAAAGTAGGGGAAAGATAATCAGAGAATGTCTGATCTCCAAATAAATCAAAACTGACTGAAATCATCACCAGGCCCATACTAAACAACATGAATCCCAGAAAATCGAAAGGGCATTTGGGCATAGTTAAATTAGGCATATTCTTTCTGGCGTAAATGATACCTAATAAACCAATGGGAATATTGATGATGAAAATCCAGTGCCATGTTGCATAAGTGACTAACAATCCGCCAAACATTGGACCCAAAATTGGGCCTAATAACCCTGGCATGGTGACAAAATTCAAAATAGGTAGCAGTTCACTACGTGGATATGATCTTAATAGAGCCAGGCGCGCAACGGGCATCATCATAGCTCCACCTATACCTTGAATAACTCTGGATGCAACTAAGAAAGAAAAATTAGGCGATAGCGCACAAGCAAGCGAGCCTAAAGAAAAGAAGAAAACAGCATAAATGAATACCGTACGAGTACCAAATCTATCGGCAAGCCACCCGCTTACGGGAATGAGCATTGCTACAGTTAAAGTATAACTGACAATAGCGGGCTGCATTGCCAGTGGAGAGTGATCAAGACTTTTTGCAATTGCCGGTAGTGCGGTGTTAAGAATTGTGGCATCTAAAGACTGCATAAAAAAAGCCATCGCTGCAATCCAAGGTAACCCCGACATATTGCGTGCGGATTTGACCATCAGATATCCTGTTTATTTTTTAATGATAGTGAATACATAATGTCTCACTATACCAAATTCAACCATTTATTGGTTGTTAATCAACCAACAACTTCCTCTGGGGCCAATTGACAGTTGCCGTAGGCAATTGCACAACAATCATTGTATAAGAACTTTGCCTCTATGATTGTTGTTTAAACCCTCAATTTTAGGATGTAAAACATGCAAAATTACCGTTTTTGTTGAAAAAAACCACGAACAGAAAAAAAAATCAAAAAAAACTATTGTCAGCGCCGAAAAACCCCCTATAATGCGCCACCACTGACCGACGCCGAGCTGAAACAGGCCGCGAAGGACGGTGAGAGAAAAGCGAAAATAATCGCTTGACTCTCGAGGCGAAAAGCGTAAGATACGCAGCCTCGCAACCCGGAAGAGACGCCCGGTTGCCAACGCTCTTTAACAAATTAATCAGACAATCTGTGTGGGCACTCACAAGAC
>NZ_LDNM01000075.1 GCF_001028135.1 Xenorhabdus griffiniae | reverse complement strand
GCATCGGAAAAAAAGATGGCACTATTTGCTGCTGAAAAAGGGGACGTCCATCACATCACTACACAGACTTACCCCGTGGACAAGCCGTACACGTCCTGCGTCACACATTTTCCGCTCATTTTATGATGAATGGAGGAAATATACTGACTCTACAGAAAATCATGGGGCATGCCAGCATTCAGCAAACTATGGTATGCGCCCACTTTGCACCTGACTATTTGCAGGATGCTATAAAATTCAATCCACTAAAAGGAAGCATCCACATTCCATCCACACTCGTGGATGAAAAAAGGGGTTTATAGCGTCCCGATAATGTTTTAATTCATTGAAAAATAAGTATAGCCCTTGTATAAAGGGTTATATTTTTCCCCCATTCTGTGGGCCAGTCATTCTTACATTGCCAAAATAATTATCAGAAAACACATGAATCTACAGCATCATTTTCTTATTGCCATGCCTTCGCTCTCTGATCCTTATTTCAATCGTTCTGTGGTTTATATCTGCGAACATGATCAAAACGGGGCAATGGGTTTAATTATCAATAAGCCAATAGCCAGCGTTTCTATCCAGAGTATCTTACAAAAATTAGATATCACCCCTAAGGATAGGGAGAGTGCGATCAATCTCAATCGGCCAGTGATGGCGGGTGGCCCTCTGTCTGAAGAGCACGGTTTTATTTTGCATACGCCGCAATCCGGTTTCAGCTCCAGTATTCAGATCTCTGAACACACTATGGTCACGACATCCAAAGATATGTTGGAAGCTCTGGGCACATCGCGCCAACCAAAAAATATTTTGATGACCCTTGGATATTCAAGCTGGGAAACGGGTCAGTTGGAAAGGGAAATTATGGAAAACAGTTGGCTTACTGTCAGCGCTGAATCTTCCATCATTTTTGATACCCCTATCACTACCCGCTGGCGTGAAGCGGCTTCTTTGCTGGGGGTTAATATTCATAATCTCTCATCACAAGCAGGACACGCCTGATGAAAAACCGGACAATCATTGCTTTTGATTTTGGAACTCGCAGCATTGGCGCTGCCATCGGGCAAGAAATTACAGGTACAGCCAGGGCATTGACCTCTTTCAAAGCTAACGAAGGTTCTCCCAATTGGGAACTTATTGGGAAACTACTTAAAGAGTGGCTGCCCGATCTGGTTATTGTTGGCCTGCCACTCAATATGGATGGTACAGAGCAACTTGTCACCGCGCAGGCGCGTAAATTCGCCAACCGCATACATGGGCGCTTCGGAGTACAAGTTGAACTGCACGATGAACGATTGACCACCGTGGAAGCACGCTCTCACCTGTTTGATCACGGTGGCTACAAGGCACTGAATAAAAGTAAGGTTGATGCCACTTCTGCGGTTATTATTCTGGAAAGCTGGTTTGAACAGCAATATCAGTGATACCAATACTTATAATAACCCTGTCCGTAATAGCCATACTGAGCATCAGGCATGGCTGTTACTGCAAACGGTTTATCCCAGCAACCCCAACGAATTACGTTGTTGTCGGCTTTGCTCGTAAGTTTGCATACCACAATTTGCCCCTGTCTGCATTAATGATGCTATTTGATGATTCTTGCCTTCCCTTATCAAATGACTAACAGCCTGATTAATGACTAAAACTTCATAAATAGCCACCCTGCCCCCCCTCTTTAGCAGGCAGCAGTTGCTGAGAAATTACTGCCTTTAAGCTTCCGGCCAACTGACTGCAAATCCACGCTTTTTCTTCTGCACAAAAAACATCCACCAAGCGATCTATCGCCTGAATTGCACCGCGGGTATGCAGCGTCGACAAAACCAAATGCCCCGTTTCAGCCGCTGTCAGAGCTAACCTGATCGCCTCCTTATCCCGTAATTCTCCCAGTAGGATCACATCAGGATCCTGGCGTAATGCGCCTTTTAGTGCGGTTTGATAATCCGTGACATCTTTACCCATCTGTCTTTGCTGTATCAAACAATTTCGGTTTTGGTGAACAAATTCTATGGGATCTTCCAGCATGATGATGTGCTTACAAACATGGCTATTCAAAGCATTAATCATCGCTGACAACGTCGTTGACTTACCGCTTCCCGTCGCGCCTGTCACTAATATCAATCCACTTATCTCCTGCAAAATAAGATGCTGAATAATGTCAGGCGCATAGAGTTGTTCTAATGTCGGACATTTATTCTCAATCAGTCGCAATACCAATGATAAATGAGATTGTTGATAAAACAGATTTCCCCTGAGTCGCTGTTTATCTGGCATCGTTACCACAAAATCGACATGACCGTGCTTATGTAACTGCTGTTTCTGCGCATCCGATAATATTTCTTCACTCCACGTTATAAGGGTATTGGATTGAATTTCCTCACATTGTCTTTGTGGGTATAACACACCATTGATACGCAGAACCGGAACTTGTCCGACACAAAGATGCAGATCGGAAGCATTATGCTTTACACTAAGGGACACCCATTTTTCCATATTCATTTTTTTATCTCCTGAGTCAACTATGAACAATATCGAACAAAATCTTCACGATGTCAGGAACCGCATGACACTTGCAGCGCAAAAATGCGGACGTTCTCCAGAAGAAATTACCTTGCTTGCAGTCAGTAAAACCAAACCTGTGGATGCCATCGCAGAAGCTATAGCCAATGGCCAGCGAGAATTTGGTGAGAATTACGTTCAGGAAGGGGTTGAAAAGATCCAACACTTTAATAACCGTGACGATTTAGTATGGCACTTTATTGGCCCACTACAATCTAACAAGAGTCGCCTGGTGGCAGAAAATTTTGATTGGTGTCATACCGTTGACAGGGCAAAAATTGCCCAACGTTTAAGCGAACAACGTCCTGAAAACAGGCCGCCTCTTAATATCCTGATCCAGATTAATATCAGTGGAGAAGAGAGCAAATCTGGCATTTTACTGGAAGAGTTAACCGAATTGGCTGCAACTATTAATGGATTACCTAATATGGTATTGCGCGGCTTGATGGCAATACCTGCACCGGCAAATAACTTTAAACACCAAATAGCCATTTTTCACCAAATGGAACACGCATTTATTGGGCTAAAAGCGAAATATCCTCACGTTGATACACTCTCAATGGGTATGACGGATGATATGGAAGCCGCCATTACTTGTGGTTCCACACTGGTTCGGATTGGAACGGCAATATTCGGTGTCCGTCAGTACAAGTCTTAATATAGAAAATGAAAAACACCTGATTCAATACCTGAAATTAACTGATTAATAGACGAGATTATCTGATGGAAAATCGTAAAATCACCTTTATTGGCGCAGGAAATATGGCTCATGCCATCATTGCCGGGTTAGTCAGAAAAGGTTATCCTGCTGAACTCATCACGGTGTGTTCTCCAACTACCACCCGCCGTGATGTGCTGGTAAAAGAATATGGCATTAATAGTCAGAGCGATAATATTCGTTACGCGCAAGAAGCCAGTGTCATCGTTCTGGCAGTTAAACCGCAAATGATGGCAGAAGTTTGTGGATCACTGTACTCACACGTCGATTTCAATGGAAAACTGGTTATTTCTATTGCTGCTGGTATTCCCGTTCCTCGTTTTTATACGCTCTTGCAAGATAACCTCAATATTATCCGCATCATGCCAAATACCCCTTCACTTGTAGGGCAAGGGATGAGTGGGTTGTTTGCACCAGAGCATATCGGGCAGGCTGATCGCAACTTTGCAGCATCGCTAATGAGCTGTGTCGGGAAAGTCTGCTGGGTCAATGATGAAAACGGTATCAACGATATTATCGCCATCGCAGGCAGTGCCCCTGCTTATTTCTTCCTGTTCATGGAATCGATGCAACAAGAAGCGGAACGTCTGGGATTTGACAGTGAAACAGCCAGAGAACTTGTCCTGCAAGCAGCCATAGGTTCAGCTAAACTTGCTGAAACGCAAAAAGATCTTCCTTTTGCTATCCTGCGTGAGCAGGTAACATCTAAAGGCGGTACAACGGCTGAAGCATTACGCATTTTTTATGAAGGCAGGATGCCTGAAATTGTGTCCAATGCCATGCAAGGCGCCATCCGCCGGGCACAGGAAATGGAAAAATTATTTTAATTCAATTGGTTTAATTCAATCAGGGCTGCTACATGCAATTCTTAAATTTCGTCTTTTTCACCGTTCTGGATTTATATATCGCCGTTTTACTGCTGCGTGTCTGGATGCAGTGGGCACGTTGTGATTTTTATAATCCATTCTCACAATTTATTGTTAAAATTACCCAACCTGTGGTACGTCCATTACGCAGATTCATTCCTGCCATTGGTCCCATTGATACCACGTCAGTGCTTCTCTCTTATCTGCTGATTCTTATCAAGATCTTGTTACCTATATGGTTAACCACAGGGCAATTTCTCATTCCTTCTGGTGCCATATTTTTGTTTGGATTGATTGAATTACTGACCGCTGTCGGAAAGCTCGTATTCTGGTTAGTGATCGCCCGTGCGTTATTAAGCTGGATCAGCCAGGGACGTAACCCGGTGGACTATGTCCTGCTTCAATTAACTGAACCACTAATGGCACCTATCCGCCGCATTATCCCTTCTATGGGCGGTCTTGATTTCTCTGCCATGATTGTCATTCTCATTCTCTACGCACTGAATGCCCTGCGTTCCGATGTGATGGCATGGCTGGCTTCAATATTTGCAGGTTAATTAAATAAATTAATGGGATACACAGGTTAATTAAATAAATGGCAATGAAAAAAGTTGTTCTCGCCACGGGAAATACAGGTAAGGTACGCGAATTGGCTGATTTATTAGCTGATTTTGGCTTAGATATCGTGGCGCAAACTGAATCAGGTGTGGACCCAGCCGATGAAACAGGTCTCACTTTTATTGAAAACGCCATCATTAAAGCGCGCCATGCCGCCGCTGTGACGGGGTTACCTGCAATTGCAGACGATTCAGGGTTATCGGTTGACGCATTAGGGGGTGCGCCAGGTATTTATTCCGCTCGCTATGCGGGCAGTAATGCCTCTGATCAGGAGAATCTGGAAAAATTATTGCAAGTTATGCACGATGTTCCTGACGAACAGCGTCAGGCTCAATTCAATTGTGTGCTGGTCTTCTTACGCCATGCAGAAGATCCGACTCCTCTGGTATTTCATGGTCGCTGGTCAGGCATGATTACCCGTGAACCGGCCGGAAACGGCGGATTTGGTTATGATCCCGTTTTTTATGCGCCTGAATTTGACTGTACAGCAGCCGGGCTAACCCGTGAGCAAAAAAATGCCGTTTCACACCGTGGGAAAGCATTAGCAATGTTGTTGGAAGCCATGCGTAATGCTTAAGTTGCCACCTCTGAGTCTTTATATTCATATTCCGTGGTGCGTGCAAAAATGCCCTTATTGTGACTTTAATTCACATGCCTTAAAAGGGGATGTGCCGCATCAAGAATATGTCGAACATCTATTGGCAGATTTACAGGCGGATCTGCCAATGATTGGTGATCGTGAGGTATCAACGATTTTTATCGGTGGGGGAACCCCTAGCCTGTTAAGCGCCGAAGGTATGCAGCGATTGCTTGATGGCGTCAGGGCTTCACTGGCACTTTCGCCGCAAGCAGAGATTACGATGGAAGCCAATCCGGGAACCGTTGAAGCCGATCGTTTCAGTGCTTATCAGCAGGCAGGGATTAATCGCATCTCCATCGGCGTACAAAGTTTCGGTTCAGATAAACTTATCCGTTTAGGGCGTATTCATGGCCCGGAAGAGGCCAGACGAGCAGCACAATTGGCTGACGGGCTTGGATTACGCAGTTTTAATCTGGATTTGATGCATGGCTTGCCCAACCAGACACTCCATGAAGCACTGAATGATTTGCGTCAGGCTATTGAGCTATCTCCCCCCCACCTGTCCTGGTATCAACTGACGATTGAACCCAATACCCGTTTTGGCTCCCGCCCTCCGGTTTTACCGGATGATGATGCGTTATGGGATATTTTTTCCCAAGGCCATCAATTACTGACGGAAGCAGGTTATCAACAATATGAGACTTCGGCCTATGCCAAATCGGGTTATCAATGTCAGCATAATCTCAATTACTGGCGTTTCGGTGATTATCTGGGGATTGGTTGTGGCGCACATGGTAAGATTTCGTTTGCCGATGGTCGTATTCTCCGTACCGTGAAAACCAAACATCCACGCGGTTATATGCAAGGGCGTTATCTGGATCAACAAAATCAGGTGGATAATAAAGATCGTCCATTTGAATTTTTCATGAACCGTTTCCGCTTGCTGGAATCGATGCCACGTCAGGATTTCAGGGATTTCACTGGCTTACCGGAAAGTGCCATTCGCCCACAAATTGACGAAGCATTGTCGAAGGGTTATATCACGGAAAGCGATACACACTGGCAAATCACTAAGCACGGAAAACTATTCCTGAATTCCTTACTGGAGCTGTTTCTTTAAGAAAAAACTGCACCTTAAAATTCAAGGGGTGCAGTTTTCTCACATTATTTAATTCTGCCTGACGCACGAGCGTAAGAAAATAACCCTCCGGCAGAGACAATATTAGCAAGTTCACCAATAGGATCGGTTTGATATTTTTCACCCTCTTTCAACAGAATGACTGTCTGGTTTTCAATATCAATCTCAATACTGTCTCCCGTGACTAATTTTTCACACAAGCGCTCTTGAGCTGCAACAGGCAATAACTGTCCGGTTGATACACAATTTCGGAAGAATATACGGGCATAAGATTGGGCAAGAACCGCTTTCACACCCGAAGCACCTAATGCGGCAACCGCATGTTCACGCGAAGAGCCACAGCCAAAATTCTGCCCTGCCACAATGATCGGATATTTCGCTTTTCCTTTATTTTCATCAATAAAAGGCAATGAACCTTCCGGCAGTCCACACATCGCCAGCGAAGCCAGTTGGGCATACCCTTCAGGAGTGGAAGGGTTGACCTTGAGATATTCGGCTGAGAGGATCTGGTCAGTATCAATATTATCGGTCAAGACATACACCTCACCCCGAATGATATTGTCCTTTAACTCACTCATAAAAACTCCTCAGGATTTGTTATTTGACCAGTAATAGCTGCCGCAGCAACAGAATAAGGGGAAGCCAGATAAATGTTGGCACGTTTATGCCCCATTCTGCCGACAAAGTTACGATTGGTGGTGGATATCACTGATATGGGATCATTGACACGGCCAAACGTGTCTGGCGGGCCACCACAACAAGCTGCACATCCTGATTCAGCGGAAAGTTTCACACCTGCATCACTTAAAATTTGATAGACAGAAACACCATCGATTTGGGTGGTAATCGTTTGATGGAAAACTTCTTTTGTTGCAGGGACTGCATAAGTCGGAATTGCGACTTTATGCCCTTTGATAACGCGCGCTGCTGCAACAAAATCCGCCAACTTGCCCCCCGTACAAGAGCCAATATATGCCTGAGAAATGGCGACATTAGCGACTTGATCAATAGAAACGACGTTATCCGGCGAATGGGGTTTGGCAATTTTTGGTTGCATCGTGGAAACATCAATATTTAACACACGGCTATATTGTGCATCCTCGTCAGGGTAGACAATGTCAAACGGGAGATGATTGCGTTCTGCCAGATAATCCAAAGTCGCCTGATTGGGCACCATAATGCCGTTTTTCGCCCCACACTCAACAACCATATTGCAAATTGTCATGCGTTCTTCTACCGATAACTCATCAATGACGTTACCGCCAAACTCTATGGCCTGATAGGTCGCACCATCAACCGTCAACTCTGACAATACAGATAAGATCATGTCCTTAGCCAAAACATGGGCTGGCTTGGTTCCGGTAAAATTGATCCGAATGGTTGTTGGCACCTTAAGCGGAATTTCTCCCGTTCCTAACGCATAAGCGGCGTCAGTAATACCTAACCCAATGGCAAATGCCCCAAAAGCACCCGCGGTCACCGTATGAGAGTCTGTACCCAGTAACACTTCTCCGGGGCGAATATGCCCTCCTTCTGCAAGCCCTATATGGCATACACCTTTATATTTGGGCGTTCCAACGTCATAAAAATATTTTATGTTCTGTTCAGCAGCAAATTCACGCATAACCCGAATGTTCTGGTTAGCTTGTGAGTCAGCCGAATAGACAAAATGGTCCGGGATCAAAATAAAACGTTCAGGGTCCCATATCTTTGCATCTTGCCCGAACTCCTTTTTAAATACGCTGGCTACACCTGGTGTGCAGGGATCGTGAGACATCAGAATATCCACTTTTGCCCAAACCACTTCACCCGGAGTGACTTGTGCTCGCCCGCTTGCCCGTGCAAGAATTTTTTGTGTCATAGTTTGGCTCATCTCACATTGCCCTCCGAAAGATAAAAACAGACTCAATAGATTGTCATCCTAACAAGATTACAACGCCTTAACGTAGGGAAATACCATTGCATCGCTTACTGTTTCCAGTATGGGACAGTTGTTCACAAAATGGGAAATTCTTATCCATTGAATTTGGCACGTCACTATAGGTTATGTGATATGTTATAGGGTGGTTCCCACGCGTAAATCATCAGGTTATTACATGAATAATATTGAGAATCTTACCTCAATGGTGGTCTTTGCCCGTGTTGTAGAGACACTGAGTTTTACTGAAGCAGCACGATCGTTAAAGTTATCTAAATCTTCCGTCAGCCGCGAGATTGCACAATTGGAAGTCAGGTTAGGCACCCAATTGCTCAACCGCACTACGCGCAAAATTCAAGTGACAGAAGTCGGGATGAGTTATTACCAATACTGCCACCGGCTCCTTACCGAAGCCCAAAATGCTGAACATTTTATCCGTAATTTCCATGAACAACCGATGGGCAGTTTACGCTTGATTGCTCCAGTCTCCTTTGGCAGCCAATGTATTGTACCCGCCCTGAATCACTTTATCGCCGGAAATATTCATATCAGCGTTGATCTGGAACTGACCGACCGAACCATTAATATGGAAGAAGATCAATGCGATATTGCCATCATCATAAGGCGTGAAACGCCACAATATCCACTTGTCATGCCTTTAATTGATATCACGTGGGGACTTTACGCGACCCCAGACTATATAACCCAATTTTCCGCAATAGAGAAACCCGAAGATCTTCCTCGTTACGATTACCTGCTATTTCGTGGCCCTGCACATACTATTTCCCTGCCATTCCGTAAGGAAAGAAATAAGCTCGATATTGAAGTACGTAGTCGGTTTCGTATCAATAACAGTGTGGCGTTAATGCGTTCCGCTCTGGCTGGGGCTGGCATTGCCTATCTACCCGACTATGTTACCCATGAAGCTGTGGCAGAAGGGGAATTAGTACGGCTTCTCCCAGAATGGGATATGGATGTTTATCAGGCATGGATACTGTTTAAATCAGAAGATACGCTATCTTCGCGGGTACAACAGTTTGCAAACTCTTTACAACGTAAGCTAAGGCAAGATTTGGAGAACGGAAAAAAAGCGTAGCTACGGATATTAATGCGGGTACAACTGCACCCGCCAAAGATATTCTCTGTAAGAAGTATTAATCAACAATAATTAATAGTAATTGCCGTGACGATAATCCCAAGTCGTGAAAATATCAGACATCATCGCCATGATTTTATGTACATCCAATCCCTTGCGGATTAATACCGGACACGGGGTAATATCGCGTTGCCCTTGTTGCAGCGGAACTAATTGACCATCGTCATCGACCATTGAAACCATAACGCCTTGTTCATAACGGGTTTGCTCAGTTTCATTTTGCTGGATAGATTTGACATAGTCATTAGCACAGATAATCAGATCGGCCCGCTCTTCTATCCTCTCACCGATACACTCAACCAGTCCACGATTCCCCTTACCCGATGGGTTAGCTGAACTGGCAAAAGAGAATTTGCCATATTTATCCCACAGTTCTTTCGCCAGAATTTCGCCGGGCTTGCCAAATTTAATCACGAAACAGCTCGTACCACGCTGATCCATCATCAGTTCTTTAGAACCATCATCCGGGATACGGGCTATCGCTTCTTCTTTCCACGGCAAAATACAACCTAACAGTACGTCTTCATTCCAATGTCTTTGATACAGTTCTTCAATTTCCGCGTTAAGTTGAGCCAGCTCTTTCAACTGTTCCAAAGAACCACATAAAACCACACCGGGCTTGTTACGATTACGCTGTTTAGCTTCAAATTTACGCTCCAGACCTTGTGCGTCAGATGTCATGATAATGTAGCCAACTTTAGTTGGGCAGACGATCATACCGCCGGTATTAGAAAGGATCTCTACCGCTTCCGGCTGTAACCCATAGTTCCATTGAATTTTTTTGCTGCTCATATTGATACCCCTTACTGGAAACGGAAGAATTATTAATCGGTTAGCGCTGGTAGTAGCCGGTAATCGAAGCTGTTGCCAAGGTATTGGCTTGGATCATAAAACGCGCAACGGCATTGGTTGTTTCAGCATCAACTCCCGGTAGTATTTCTACCGATAAGGCATGTACAGTAAAAATATAGCGATGGGCTTTATCCCCCACAGGCGGGCAACAACCACCGAAACCAGACAGACCATAATCATTCCTGCTCTGAATTGTACCGATTGGTAATTGGCTGCCATCACTTTGCCCGGCATTTGCAGGTAAGGATTGTGTTTCAACGGGAATATCGAAAGCGACCCAATGCCAGAAGCCACTACCTGTTGGTGCATCAGGATCATAGACAGTTATCGCAAAACTTTGGGTTCCGGCTGGTGCGTCCGCCCAGAAAATTTCGGGGGAACGGTTATCACCATTGCCATCAAATTGATTAAATTCATGCTCTTTTTTCAAGAAATCATTATTCTTAAATTCAGTTGAACTAATAATCATGCTTATGTTCCCCATTGGATGCCTTTTGAAATATCCTAACGCAGATTTTCTGTGCCGCAAGGCTGAGTCATGATTTAACTTGATTGTTTCAATTTAGGAACAATAACAATTTAGGAATAATAAGTGAGTCACGAAGCGATGTCGGCAGGATCTCTTTCTCTGATGGCTTAACAAATAATAAAACTACCCCGAAATCTGACTATGCAGACCTCAGGGTAAAGCCAAAGGAAAAGAATTTTAATTTACGAATTTACAATGCATTAGCAACGGCATTGATTTGTCGCGTCATGCTATCCAAACCCCCACCAGACAAGTACCAGAGATCAGGCTGTAAGTACACTATCTTGCCGTTTTTATAGGCATGCGTTGATTTGACTTGATCATTTTCAAACTGCGCTTTTTCTAACTTACCTGCGCCAATGGCTTCACTCCGGTCGATAATAAAAATCACATCAGGGTTAGCTTGTGCAATCATATCCGCCGTCACAGCCCGGCTTTTGTCTTTGTCCGATTTAGCCGGCAATACAGCACGAGGTGCTTTCATCACATTATAAACAACAGCCTGATTATTAGGGTATAATTCACCCGCATTATGCAGTAATACTAATACTTTTTTGTTCGCTACTTTCGCTTTTTCCTGAGCGGCTACAATCGTTTTTTCCAAATCAGCAAATTGGGCTTTCACAGTATCCTGCTTATTAAATAGTTCACCCAACAATGTGAGATTACTACCAACGGATGACTGATAATTTTTATTATCCATACTTAAATTAATGGTGGGTGCTATTTGTGACAGACTTTCATAGAAAGCACCTTGACGACCAGTAATAACAATCAAATCTGGTTTGATTTCCGCTAATTCTTCCAAATTTGGCTCTTTCATTCCCCCGGCATTGTGCATAGTTGCAGGCACACCATTACGCACATATTCAGGTAAATTATTAATGGGTAATGCAATCACCCGATCAGACAATCCCAGTTTCACCATCGAATCGTACGTTCCAAAATCGAACAAAACCACCCGTTTGGGATTCTTTTTAATCTGAATTTCACCGGAAAGATGTTTTACCGTGACGTAATCACCAGACTGAGCGGTCACTGAATTTGGCGTAAATAATTCTGGTGACTGACTGAATGCAGAGTAACTGGTAGCAGAAAGCAGTGATGCAATAATAATGGGCAGGATTTTTTTCATTAGTTACACCTAAATTAAGCCTATTAATAAGAGGTGACTTGCATTCTAGGTGGCAGCGTTAATATGTCAATAAAATAAGAATCAATTTCATATTGATTCTTATTTGCTTTGAAGGTAAGCAGCCTATTTCACTTAATCGCATTTATAAGACTAATGCGCTGTTGTTCTAATTGACTGGCTTTGCTACACACTTCCGCTTTTAAACGTTTTAATTCTTGTTCCTGTTTTTTCCATTCTGCATCAAAACCATTTTGCATGCCGCCTAACCCGCCAAGAAGAGATATTAGCATTTGTTTGCCGTCACCATTCTGCTCGCTATTTTTACGGCTCATTTCGTTAATGCTATCTTGCAAAATACCACCAAGGCTCTGTTCAATCAGTTTTCGGCCTTCAGGTTCTACCTGTTTGACTGCCTGAGCATTAAAAGCAAAACCATTCGCACGGGTTTCAATCACTTTATCAACTTGTTTACTGAGACCTGATTCCAATTGAGACAAACGGTTACGAATATTACTTTCCTTGCCCATCGTTTCGACTACCACTTTGTCCAGTGACTGCCGTGCATTTGTCAAATGACTTAGCGCTTCTTGCTTAACCCAGGGCAAATTCTGACGGATCGTCTGTTGATATTGCAGGGCTTTGCTACGTTGTTCTATATTCAGCGATAACACCTTGCCGTCTCTGGTTATGGAACCATCAGGCAATATCTTTAAGTTTCCATTCGCCCCTGTAATCTGGACAGAATTTGGTGTGACAATAATGTCATCATTAAGCGTCGCATGACATTCAGAACTTGCCTGTGCCTGAGTAACCATGGCCTGGGACACAAATAACAATGATGCCGCAATCGTGATCCTGCGTAACATACGTTCTCCTGATTTCTAAGGTTAAAACACTGAAAGGTTAAAAAATAGAGCGTCCTATACGCCCGGCTAATTTTTCCAGTGCCGCACAACCTGCCAATGAGTTACCGGATTTATCCAGTTCAGGCGACCACACCGCAACCGTAAACTCTCCCGGAACCACACAGATAATACCGCCACCAACCCCCGATTTCCCTGGCATACCGATCCTGAAAGCAAACTCACCAGAACCATCGTACATACCACATGTCAACATAAGCGCGTTAATCTGGCGAGTTTGTCGAAGACTTAAAATTTGTTGGCCGGAACCCATCATTCGTCCCTTATTGGCTAAATAAATAAAACATTGAGCCAATTCAACACAATTCATTTTTAAAGCGCAGTATTGAAAGTATGTTTGCAGAACAGTAATGACATCATTCTCAAAGTTACCGAATGATTTCATCAGGTAAGCTATCGCAGCATTGCGGCTTGAATGCTCCATTTCTGAACGGGCAACGATATCATCATAGGAAATATTTTTTTGCCCAGTGAGGCTACGGACAAACTCCAGCATTCGATGTTTAGGCGCACTCAAGCGGGATTGCAGCATATCGCAAATAATCAAGGCTCCCGCATTAATAAAAGGGTTGCGGGGAATTCCCTTTTCCAACTCCAACTGTACCAATGAGTTAAACGGTTGTCCTGAAGGTTCCGTACCCACCCGTTGCCAGATATCCTCTTCCTTATAACGAGTCATCGCTAATGTTAAGCTCAACACTTTAGAAATGGATTGGACGGAGAAGCGTTTTTCTGCATCTCCCGCTTTAAAAATTTGCCCATCTACCGTACAAATGGCCATTGCCAAACTGTTTGCCGGAACTTCTGCCAGAGCAGGAATGTAATCTGCTACTTTTCCCTGACCAATCAAAGGGCGTACTTCTTCTAAGATATCTGCCAACAACGAATTAGAGAACCTTACCTTCACCACTTTTTCTCCAGACAAACAGGGACTCCCAAAGAGCCCCTGCATACAGCGCTATTTTTACGTAATACGCTTTTTCTTATGCAACAGCGAATCAATCCCACCACACATCAAACAGTTCAGATGTGATAACGTCTTTCATACCGCGATCTTTCAGCCAATTCTCAACCAACTGGCACTGTTCTGCCGTACATTTGCCGATTTTTTGCAGGCAGATAATGCCTTCCCATTGCAAATAACCGCTGGCATCCAGAGCAAGGCCATTTGGCTCGATCAGTTCTTCAATGAAGGCATCAACCGTGCTATCAACAACCTCAACGGAGGTATCAGCCGGAAAACTCCACTTTACTGAAAAACCCAATTCCTGAAATTCATCAATACGTAATTTTTTACGCAGACGACGACTACGGTTTTTAGCCATTATTTTACCCTCTCAAACATTAAATCCCATACGCCATGGCCTAATCGCTGACCACGTGTCTCAAATTTTGTGACCGGGCGCGACTCAGGACGTGGCACATAATCACTGTTTTCCGATAAGTTGCGATACCCTTCTGCGATACTCATCACCTCCAGCATATGCTTTGCATAAGGCTGCCAGTCGGTGGCCATATGGAAGACACCGCCGATTTTCAGTTTACTTTTAATCAGTTGAGCAAATTCAGGCTGCACAATCCGACGCTTATTATGACGTGCTTTATGCCATGGATCAGGGAAGAAAAGCTGAACCATCGCCAGACTCTGATCCGGGATCATATTATTCAGCACTTCAATGGCATCATGGCACATCACTCGCAGATTACTGAGATTTTCATCTTCTGCGGATGCCAAACACGCTCCAACCCCCGGCGCATGAACTTCGATTCCCCAAAAGTTTTTATCTGGATTTTCGCTTGCCATTGTGACCAATGATGCCCCCATACCAAAACCGATTTCCAGCACAACAGGGGCTTCACGGCCAAAGATTTCTTCCATATCAGACAATTCTGCCTGATAGTCCACTCCCATCTTTGGCCAGACATTATCAAGTGCTTGCTGCTGACGACTCGTTAACCGGCCCTGCCGACGTACAAAACTGCGGACACGGCGCAAAGCCCTGCCATTTTCATTATATTCCGGTGAAATTACGTTATTTATCATGGTACTTTCTGTCAGTTTTAAAGACATTTTTTCAGGCATCCGGGACTTTATATACCTAGGGATTGCCCAAAGAGAGCGCAATTATGCAAAGATGGCTGAGTTTATCAAGTTCAGTGTCCATAAGCACAACTTTAATGCTATGTTGGCGTACTGCATAGAATTAATTATTTAATTAATTGATATTAAATATAAATATTCATACTGTTTTAAATTTTATACAAACTCCTATACAACTTACTTTGTGCTAAGAAGCTCCACCAATATTATTATTCTGTTGGTATTTTTTCGACCTGTGATCCGACGCTTCCACAATCAAAATCAGGTTAGTCCCCTAGCCGTTCCAACTCTATGAAGCGGTGCAATGTATTGTATCAGGAGTTATTGAGAAAATAGTAATGACTGTTTCTGCGAGTGAGAAGATACCCCGCTACGGCTATCTTCCCTGTGATTTTTAAATGAAGGACTGACTATTTTTATGACTTATTGCGAACCTTACGTTCAATTAGTTGACCACGTTGATCAAAATAACGACTAGGCCAGATCTCAGAAGGATGTATTTCGAGATAGTTAGCGATGATCCATTCGCCTTTAGGCCACTGCCTGCTGAGTGCATTTGCTAAGGTTGATGAACTGAGTCCGGCTTCACGAGAGAGAGCTGCTAAGGTTGTACCACGTTTACGTAATGCGGCGATAATATCGGCCTGATGCCAATCATTTCTAACGTTATTCATTCCTGCTACCCCTTCCATTAATTAATATTGATGGTGGCGATTCAGACGGGGTTCGCAGTACCGGGACACTCGTCCGGCGAGACCGAAGTCTCCCCCACCTGAACCACCATTGAAAAGGCGATAACAGGCACACTGGTAGAAACATCCTACCAGTGGAGTGTCTTTAAGGCTGCGAAACCTTACCACTAGATTTTGCTAATGGCGGAAATACTTTAACTGATTGTTTTATCTAACTCAATAACCGGACGACTAAGTTGAACGGTTATAAACCCGTTCAACATAACGCCCACGGCCGTCACCATGTCCCAAATTCATTGAAACCAGTGCCCGTGCTTCCTGACGGCTGAAACCATTCTGTTGATAAAAACTCAGCGCATCCTGCGCCCACGCATAGCGCAAACTGTGGGGGAGAATGGCAACCGGTTAAACCAATCTTTGTGGTCTGTGCCCGCCAGTAGTTCATGGCCTGTTTGAGATCGGGTTTATCAATCAATCTGCCGTTACGTTGTTCTGCGATAGTAATCGCTTGCTCGACAGCAACTTTGACCGCAGCAATATCCAATACACGGGTTTGTCTTGGTCGGCCACCTTTTGTACCGAAAACAACATGCAGTTTTGGTTCTGGTTGTTCTAATTGTTTACGCCAGCTTTTCAGTGAAGCACTGCATTGCACCGCTTCCTGAGAACGCAATCCCAGCAAGCGGGCGAGTTTCAGTGTGACGGCAAATCCGGCATCACGTTCAAGCGCTTTCTGATAAACAACCTGAAATGTGGCATCAGGGATCGCCTGTTTCGTTCCGGCGCGGCTGGTTCCGCCTAATCCCAATGCCTGATTGCTTAAACGCGGCGAGGTTTCGAGTTTCTCCCGGCCTGCCATGCGGAAAATATTGCGCAGCGCAGCCATTTCATTTTGCACAGTGCGCTTGGCTATTCCCTGAGATAAACGGGCACTAACATACTGTTCTACATGTTTAGCTTTCAAATTATTAAGGTTTTTAACCTGAATATTCAGACTCAATAACAACGCGCCCAAACGTCCTGCGATCCGAATACGGTCATGGCAGGTCTTATGACTGCCGCCACCTTGCCGGGCAAAAAATTTTAATTCTTTAATCAATCGACTCATTGGCTTCCCCTTGCTGATACCTGACAACCTACAATCTCTGGCGCGCGACCGTTCTGGTAAAACAGAAAAGACCTGCCTTGCCCTTGATCGATACCGTCGTATCCTCCGGTGACCCCGTTTCACCCAGCCAGCGATGCTGGAACGTGGCGGCCACAAACTGCCCCTGTAATGCTCGCGGGTCGAGGGGGATAGTGCGTTTGGCCGTATTGCGCAGTTTCAGCGCGATGACCGTGTGAGGGTGTGATCGCCAGCCTGCCAGCGGCGTAATCGCAATCGGCTCTGATGGATAGAGTGTCGTAATAGGTGAGACCAAATGCAGATTCACCGGCTGGATGCCTGCCACCGGCTCGACAGTACGCAACGGGGCATACAGTTGCTGCGCGGTATAGCGGGTTAAGGCGACCGGAACGGGCGCTGATAATTCGACTTTGCGCTGACGCTGTGGTTCTTCTTTTGACGTAGCATGTTTTTCATCCGAATAAATAATCCGTACCGGCTCTGTTGTTGGCCCCGTTTTAGCTGCCGTAATATCCAGTAAAATGATTTCACCGTTTTCGCTGTCCTGCAATTGGAACTAGTTCCACTTCCAGTGAAGTCTAGCTAAGTAAAATAATTTTTATAAACTACAACAAAATCAGTGTGATCTCTTATTTTTACGTCTCGTTTAGTCTGTTGCAATCAATATGCAGCGAGGGGCATAATCTGGGGCATTTACCATTTGATGATGACTATTATTCGATTACAGAGATGCTCTAATAATGAAACTCACCGCCCGACAGGTTGAAACCGCAAAACCCAAAGAAAAAACTTACAAGCTAGCCGATGGCGGTGGTCTCTATCTGGAGATCACGTCACGCGGATCTAAATATTGGCGCATGAAGTACCATCGCCCCACCGATAAAAAAGAAGACCGGATGGCGTTTGGTGTCTACCCTGCCGTGTCATTAGCCGAAGCTCGTGCTAAACGCGATGAAGCTAAAAAGCTGATGGCTCAGGGCATTGACCCTAAAGCAGAGAAAAAAAGTACGTCTTCTCTGGCTAAAGTGAACACCTTTGAACAAGTCGCCCGTGTTTGGCATGCCAGTAATAAGCGCTGGGATGAAAATTACCGTCAGATAATACTACATAACCTTGAAAAATATATTTTCCCCAGCATTGGCTCACGTGACATTACCACATTACGCACCAGCCAACTGTTAGCTCCAGTCAAAGCCATTGATGAACAGGGCAAACATGATACCGCTCAACGTTTATGCCAACGTATCACTGCAATTATGCGATACGCCGTCCAGAATGATATTCTGGAATTCAATCCCGCTAACGACATGGCCGGCGCACTGACTACCGCAAAATGTCACCACCGCCCGGCGCTGCCCCACGAAGATTTACCTGATTTCCTGAGACGCTTATCCGCCTACCGTGGACGCTTAATATTCAAAATAGCCGTCGAGCTGACACTATTATCATTTGTTCGCATCAGCGAATTAAGATTCGCCCGCTGGCAGGAAATCGATCTTGAAAATGCCGTGTGGAAAATTCCTGCCACAAGAAAAGCCATTGAAGGCGTTAAATTCTCTGAACGGGGCATGAAAATGAAAACTGAGCACATCGTGCCGTTAAGCCATCAGGCGGTTCGGCTTATCAAAACCCTGCACAAACTGAGCGGTCACGGTGATGTGATGTTCCTCAGCGCTCACCATTCCACGAAAGTTATAGATGCAGCAACGGTTAACAGAATTTTACGCAACATAGGCTACGATACTAAAACCGAGATATGTGGACACGGATTCCGCACAATGGCACGCGGGGCTATGGGGGAATCAGGTCTTTGGAGTGATGACGCCATCGAGCTCCAGCTCAGCCATATCGAACGAAACAGCGTTAGAGCAGCGTATATCCACACGTCTAAACATTTGGATGAACGGCGGCTGATGATGCAGTGGTGGGCGGATTATCTGGACGCAAACCGGGAAAAATTCATCACGCCCTATGACTTCGCCAAACCGCTGCGCGACCGAAAAAACCGATAATGCAACCTAACAATTAATTCTCATCGGGAGAAAAAGAGTTAACGCTGTTCATTATGTCTTGTTTTTTTCAATAATCCGCCTGTCATCCAACAACGTCCACGATGAGCGCTCAAGGACTCGGTAACAGGAGAATAAAACATGACAATGGCAGCATTGAAAACCAGCATGATCCGTCTGCCGGAAGTGCAACGCAGAACGGGTTACAGCAAAGCGTGGATCTACAAACTGATTAGCGACGGAACATTTCCACAGCAAGTTAAAATCGGGCCTCGCTCAGTGGCCTTTATCGAAGCAGAAATTGATAACTGGATTGCTCAGCAGATCGCCGAATCACGGGCAGCATAACGAATAAGAGAACATGACATAAGAAGAAACGGACTATAAAACACAACGCCCCGAAGTGCGTCAACACTGCGAGGCGTTTCACCAACAATCATTAAGAAAGGTAAAAATGATGGCTGATACACAGTCTAACCAAACTCGTCCTAAATTTACACACCAAAAAGCATCAGGCAATCAAAAATTGTCTGATATCTCCCCTGCTCTCACTATGTTGGCGAATAGTGAACATGCAACGTCTTTGCTAGCTGGCTGTTCTTCCCTGATAGCTGTTTCTTTTCAGGAGGTGAGCCATGAGTAAGAAACCGATCTCACTAAAACAGGCACTACATCGTGCGAGTTTGGGCGTTTCACTCTTCTTGTTCATTAGCAAAAAAGCCAAAGATGAGCGCTGCGAAATCAACCTAAATAACCTGATTGCGCTGGTGCACAGCATTCATCATGAGGTTCACCGCGCCTTATTGAAACATGCACCGCAGCCGCCGATGAATAAATTATTAAATGGCCTTGTTCACAGAAAATCCGATTCATTGGATCAGGCATCGTTTCGGGCTGGTTTGTGCATGTCTTTATATGAAACCGTGCTTGAACAGGCCAACCAACACTGTTCGGAAGAGTTACGTGATTTGCTGTCGCTGGCCTGTGATATCAATCAGGAAGTCTACTATTCGCTTTATGCGGCAGTTAATGGTGAGGACGAGTGAACATGAGTCAGGGAAATACTAATCAGAAAAGCAGCCCGATTGATGTCATCCGAGCGGTGAAGCAATCCGCCGTCAATCATTGGCAAAACCTGTTACCCGCTTGTGGCGTTGATGTTCCGGTAAAGGGTAAGAATGGCGCTTGCCCGATATGCGGTGGCACTGACCGCTTTCATTTTATCGATGATCACCATCATGGCGACTGGCATTGTCGCCAGTGTGATGAACCGAATCACGGTGATGGGCTGGATTTGGTGGCGAGAACCAAAGGGATCACAATTTTTGAAGCCGCAAAAGTGGTTGCGGATGCTCTGGCGCTACCTTTCACGAAACTCAAGCCCGCCAAAGAAATCACTTATCCAACACAGCCGATTGCCGAAAGAGTCGCCGCGTTGATGGCGCAAACTGTTACCGGGCAATCGCCCTATCTGACGACAAAAGGGCTGCAATATCCTAATCAGCGTTTGTTGGAAGACGGTTCATTATTAATCCCATTGATAACGCTGGATAAAAAAGTAACCGGTGCGCAGATCATTAAGCCCAATGGCAAGAAAAAATTACTATCCGGCAGTCAAAAGAAAGGTGCATTTGTTGCGTTGTCAGCATTGAACGAGAATCCTGACACGCTGGTTATTACCGAGGGCTATGCTACCGCACTTACCGTTTACCAGTTCTATTATGGTGCTGTTCTGGCCGCACTGGATGCCGGTAATTTGCTTTCTGTTGCCAAAGCCGTCCGGGAATGCTGGCCTGATACGAACATCATTATTGCCGCAGATAACGACTGGCATCACCCTGATGAACTGGATAAGAGCGGTAAACCAAAAACAAATATCGGCAAGGTTTCGGCAGAGAAAGCCGCTCTTGCGGTGAATGGCTGGGTTACATTGCCACCTACAGAGCACAAAGCTGATTGGGATGATTACCGTCAGCGATATGGTATTGAGGCTACGCATCAGGCATTCAGTAACGGGTTGTATCAAGTAGAAGAGAAAGCGTCAGTGGCAAAACCAGCGGTCATTCATTCAGATGAATGCCGGGAGAAAGAATACGATCCGTTAAAGCCTCATATTGATATTCGCAAGAACGGCATTTACTGGGTTGAGCCTAAAGAGCAAGGCGGCGAAATCGTCGAGATTGAAAAATGGCTCAGTGATTACATGGAGGTTGTTGGCATTGGTAATGATGGTAGCGAAGGTTATCTCATCATTAAGCTGCGTCAGGAAGGGACAGGGAAATGTATCGTTGAAGCTCTGCCACGCCGTGAAATCGGGATGCCTGTTGGCTGGGCAAGATTGCGCTCGCGGGGAATGAATATCACCGTAAAAAACAGCCTATTGCCTGTATTGGCTGAACATTTGCAACGCAGCGGTGATCGCCGTGAATGGGTTGTGACACAAAAGGCTGGCTGGCATTGCGGAGCCTATGTGATGCCGGACGGTGAAATCATCGGTCAGCCTTATATGCCTGTCGCGTTCAGCGGTGGCACATCAGCAATTGCCGGTTATGTGGTCAGGGGAAGCACCGAAGAATGGAAAACACACGTTGCCTCATTGCTGCAAGGCAACCGCTCAATGATGCTGGGCGTACTGGTAGGATTGTCTGCCTCGCTTAACTCACTGACAGGTGGTAGCTGCTTTGGCGTGCATTTATTTGCTCAATCCTCAGCAGGGAAAACCACCACTGTTGAGGCTGCCAGCAGCTTATACGGCGATCCCGAAGAATTGAAGTTATCATGGCACGGCACTAACCACGGCTTAAATAACGAAGCCGCCGCCCGTAATGATGGTTTCATGCCCATTGATGAAATCGGCCAAAGTTCGAATCCGAAAGAAGTCGCTAACAGTGCTTACAGCCTGTTTAACGGTGTCGGCAAAATTCAGGGAAAACGGGAAGGAGGAAACCGTGCCGTGATCCGCTGGAAAATTGCCGCCCTTTCAACGGGCGAGGAAGATTTAGAAACCTTCCTGATCAAAGGCGGGATCACGCCCAAGGCCGGACAGCTCGTCAGGCTGCTTAGTGTGCCCTTTATTGATACTGAATTTTTCAATGGTTATGAAGACGGTGATTCCCATGCAAGGGCAATCAAGCGAGAATCTAAACGCTATTGCGGTGCAGCCGGTCGTAAATGGATTTTATGGTTGTCTGAACATCAGGAGCAGGCCATCGAACTTACTTCCCGTAAAGAAAAAGAGTGGCTTGATGGCCTGCCAGAAGAAGCCTCAGCTCAAGTCAAACGTGTGGCCGTTCGTTTCGCGTTACTGGATGCCACCGGAGAGCTGGCAACCCATATCACTGGCTGGAGTAAAGAAGCGTGCCATGCTGCGATAAAGCAAAGTTTCGATGACTGGTTAGCGGATTTTGGCATCGGGAACCGGGAAAAATATCAGGTTGTTACCCGTACCCGTGACTTTATCCAGAAATACGGACTTTCACGTTTCCAGCCTTACACCTACGGCAGGCCAAACGGTGATATTGATACGTCACACGCCATGAGAATTAATGATCTTGCCGGGTATCTGGTGAACAACCGTCGTGATGATGGACAGGTGGAATATCATATTATCCCCAGTGTATTTGAAGCAGAGATATTGCAGGGATTGCAGAAGAAATCGGGTTTTGAAGCCTTAGAAGAGGCCGGAATGTTGGTTAAAGCTGAAAAAGACCGCTTTATCAGTAAAACTATTTCAGTAAATGGCACTCAAGGGCGGTTTGTCGTACTGGTTTTCAGGGATGAAGATTAGCGTTCACGTAAGGTTAAAAAACGTTGGGATAACGGGATATCGGGATAAGAGAGATTTATTTTAATAAATATCAGTTAGTTATAGTTATTTAAATTATCCCGTGTTATCCCGCCCTATCCCGTAACATTACGTGATTACAAATAAAGCGATATTGTGACAGTGGCGGTTATCCCGAAAAAGATTTTTCTTTGGCGGGTTGTAATTAATTGAATTTAAATGAATTAAAAGTGATAACGTCCTGTTACGGGATAAGCTGGGATAACGTGGGATAGGTCAACTATATGAAATATATAATAAATATGTCATTTATCCCGTTATCCCGTGAAAATCAGTGTAGTTATATAGAGATAACCAATTGTAATGGTCATGTTTTTCGGCTCTCCGTATTACCGGGTTAATGTATTAGTCCGGTAATACGGAGAAGACAAGCGAAGCGCGTCAGTATCACTCTGAACAGGTCAAAATGATAGTTGTTTGATTAAGCAAGAAATCCTTTCTGGCTGGCAATCAGTTTTGCCCCGCAAGCTGTGCTCATGCCTTCCAAGGCAATCTGTTTTTCCCGATACTTTAAAGTCTCACTCCCTTCTACTATAGGGAATGTGTCTTCACATTTTGGGCAAACAACTAAATCACCTTTGCCAGCAATAGGAACTCCCTGATAGACATAACCATCAATAGCAGTGATCACTTTACCACCGTGATCAGTTGTATCGTTTAACCGGATAACGGCTCTATTTGGCATATTTACTCCCTCCATAATCGGATAAAATATTTCTATGTTATTGAAGAAATGATTTCAAATAATCTTTGACCTGATTTTCCATTTCCATAATGAGCGAATCAGTATCAGAATGATATTGTTTGAACAATCTTGTATTTAAATGAGGCAAGAAAATATCCTGATCGAATTTATGTCCTAATAAAAACATTGTTAGTGTTAAAAATGCTGAATGGTTGGCACTTTTTATGTCATACTGATTCGATTTTTCAATACCAAATTGGATAAATTTCTTGATATTATCCTGTTTTATATATTGATATTTTTTCGAGAATAGGGAACTCAATAATACATCTACGTTACTTTCATAAGTATTCCATTGAACATCCAAGCGTTCAATATTGATATTTTGAAATTTAAGTATACTGGTTTTCAGGTTTTCGTCTTGTTCGCCATGTATTTCATTAAAATATCGAGTGACCTCATGATAAAGTAAACTTGTTTTTTCTAATTGTCCAAGGTGGGAGTGATTATCAAAGATTGCCTTTATCCATACATATTGTGGGTCAGTCTGAAATTCTGTACCAAACAAAATAAACATATCAATATAAAACTGAACGGCACCACGTTGATCAAAACCCTCATTTTTCGCTTTTCCTACTGCATTTTCCAGCGCTGATCTTAAACCATCTTTACCTAATTTTATATCAAGATAGGGATAGGATTCATTACAATGCACTACCAATTCATCAATATAAGTATTGAATGAATGTTTTTTTAGCATATTCCATTGGTCTTCGTTAAGTTCTATTGTCATATTTATGATATCTCCGATCATAATAGCTAATACTATAGCTGCTGGTGAAATATATTTTTCATCGTATTGAAAACCCAGCAACTATAGTTTTTAAAATTTATTATTTATATGAATCAATTTTTCCGGCAAGGTAATCTCTGTATGTCAAAAAGTCCCTATTAGCTTTATGCCAACCTCCTTCTTTGTAAATCCCACCAAGTGAACTATACAAATAACTTCCATTACATATTTCCCTTATCATTTTAACTTCATATTTATTACCATTATATAAAAATGAAATAAGAAACATATCATGTTCTGGTTTCAATGATTTCTGATCAAACTGGCTATATATATATTCATAACTCATTTTATTCTCCATTAAATCAGAGAATTTCAAAGTATCCATATTTTTTAACGTCTGTAATTCAGGGAAGCTATTTCCTAATTTATCAATTGCAAACTGTAATTCTGTCGTTACATATACAGTATTTAAATCTTCAATAGGAGGGAATTTCTTATTAATTAGAAAGAAATCATTAACTTTAATATACTGAGATGTTGTCAACCACATACTAGCATCAAGCCATACTTTTTTAGATGGAAAGTCTATAGAGTTTTCATCATATACTGAAACATTAACTGCCATCTGATATTTTTGCGTATGCATATAATAAGCTCCCGATAAAACTGAAATTAAAACCATTAAAATAAATATTACTATAAATAATTTACGCTTACATAATTTCATGTATTCCACTCAATAGGTTTATAATTTTGTAGGCCAACTTTCAATCCTTCTGGAGTTTTTGCTGTTCCAGGTAAGTGCCAAGAGCCATTTGGAGCAATAGGGCCGCCACCATTATTTTCATTATCCATTCTTTCTTTCAAGTCTCGATTACGTTTTTGCATTATGTCATAATCTTTAGGTTTCTCTGGCGGTTTTGCATTTTTATTTCCTTTTGCTTTCTCTTTTTTATAAGCTTCAATATCAGCCAGATATTTACTCATCACTTCCCCATAGTTTCCTGCATCTTTTATTTCCTTTCCCGTCCCATAAACTATGGTATAAATAGATCGTTTCTCAAATGCTTTGACCTCAACATCCCAAGTGCTCGCCATTCGTTGTGCGGGGCTTTTATCCTGTCCTGCATCTTTTCCTGTAAAATCCCCTCCAGATTCTGAAATACCCGCCCGACAAGCGTAGGTTGTTATTTTAGCATCAAAATCAAATACCGATTCATAGACTTTTTTAATCTCCTCTGGTCCAAAAAGTCCCTCCTCAATATTCTCTCCCTGATAATGAAAAGTGGCATAATCAATAATGCCATGACAAAAAAACACCATCTCCTTAATAAGTCTTTTCTTTTCCTTTCTTTGATTCAGAAAATCGATAAGCCCTTGTTTGTTTTTCACATAGATAATACGGCTGCCTAATGATTTAGTATAATCATTTATTCTTTCAACATCCTTCTGCGTATACCCCTGTTGAAATACCACCATAATGCGTTGCACAGAAAGATCACCTTGACTTGCTTTAGGAAAAAGCTGCAATTGATGTAATCCACAATTAATAAAACGGTACTGATTTCCCAGCGACTCTTTGAATCCTCTAGGAAGGGCTTTTATACTCGGATCCCAGGGCGCTGTTCTGGCACCCACCACGGTAATATAATCATAGCCACTGATATAAGGTTTCTCGGTGGTTGGTTCATTGGTATTTGTGATCAGGCTGATTTGTCTTTCTTCAAGCTCCTTTAATGAACCAAAATTCCCCCCCCTTCTTTCATAACTTTTAGCCAGTTTGCCGACCAGTACAGTCACTTCTTCGGGCTGGCGGGTCACGATACGGTCAGTTTCACCTTTTCCATTTGTCTTACCAAATCCTCTGGCGGGGATAGAAATATAGGCATAAGGCACATTACTCACGTTAACCTGATTATCAATCGGCAATAATTTTAGCTGATGACTGAATTTTTGGTTGCATTTTACACCCGGATCACCAACTTTTCCCGAACAGTTGGGAACGTTAACAGGATGGGTAACTTTACTTTTTTTCTTCACAGTACTTTTTGGTATTTTGTTTTTCAAATCTGATAAGACTGAAGTGATACTGTTTTTGTCCATAGCCATTATTTTCCTTTCACAATGTGATGGTTGTTATCAAGTTGATAACCCCACTCTTCAATATCTTTTGTGAATGCACTCAATTGTTCCGGCGTAAAGATATGCGGAATTTGGTGCAGAACGCGGGGATCGTAAAAACGTAATAATGCCGTTTTGCCTGTCTTTAACCGGATATTTAACTGTGATTCAAGGTGACGGGTCAGTTTGTCCAATGACTGTGTTGAGTACAGCCAGGAAACTGAGGGGGCGGCGCTTTCCAGCCGTAAGAATTTTTCTTCCCATGCCTGAGCCTGAGTCATATCAAATAACCACGGCCCGGCAAAGGCGATTTCCGCATCCGGGAATTGCCGGAATAGCGGATTGTTCGCTCCCTCAAGATAAGTCAATTCGTCACCAAAGCAGCGCTCGTACTGTAAACCATCCACCAACGCATATAATTTCATCTCCGGGCAGGTTTTCCGGTATTTTTCCCATTTTTCCTTTAATGTGGTCATCATCATTCTCCCCTCATGACCATAACCGAACCCGTTGATGCCGCTTCCATTAAGCAGGATAGGCAAATTTTTTCCGGTGGTGCGGTAACCATTTTCTCCGCCTGAGTCACATTAATGGGTGACAGCTTATCCAGCATATCCGGTAACTTGCCGCCCCAGCCTGAGCCATTACCTGGGGCACCACTGCCAAAGTTAACCGCAGCGCTGCTGGTGATCCCACCTGCATCAATTTTCAAGAAATGCCCTGCGGCCTGAATGGTCAGTTCAGAACCTGCATCAATCACTACTTTAGCGCCGGAACTCAGATGAATTTCATTGCCACTTTGTGTCAGCAGGGCATCGTCCGTCTTGATATGGAGCTTTTGCCCAGTTGACAGGGAAATATCATTGTTTGCCTGGACACGGTATTCATTATCCACGCGTAAATGCGCATCATTTTTAATATGGTGTGTGCGGTTATGACCAATATTGCTGGTTTCGTCATTGAGTACCTGGTTTTTCATGTCCTTTTGCGCATGAATAAACACTTCCTCACTGCCTTTGGCATCTTCAAAGCGCAGTTCGTTAAAGCCTTCCCCTTTGTGGGTTTTGGTCTTAAACGTGGTGCGGGTCTTGGCGGCTGGTAAATCCAATGGTGGTCGGTTGACGGCATTGTAGACGCATCCCGTGACAATGGGCCGGTCAATATCGCCATTGAGGTAAGAGACAATGACTTCCTGCCCGATGCGCGGAATAGCCATAAAGCCAAAACCGTTGCCATTCCAGCCCTGAGCCACCCGAACCCAGCAGGACGCGCTGTCATCGGCCTTGTCGTAGCGGTTCCAATGGAAATGCACTTTAATCGCGCCGTCTTTGTTAACGAATATTTCCTCCCCTTCCGGCCCCACCACCGTCGCACTTTCATCGCCGTCAGCCAGCGGTTTGTAGTGGAAAGGCGGGCGCCAGTCCGCCAGGCCATCCATAAAGCCGAATTGGTTGCTTAGCGTGGTGCCTCCGCCGCTGTTGTCTCCCAGTGCCTGCGGGCAGCGTCCCTGGTGACTAATTGTGATAATCTGCCAACGCGCATTCAATGGCGTGTGCGGGTGATTGTCGATTTCGAAGATTTTGCCCGGCATCAGTTTGATGCAGTTGCTGTTGCCGCTGCCGTTTTGACGCTGGGTATCAAACGCCTCATGGCGATATTTAACAAACGGAATTGCCGCCGCATCGCGTTGAAAACGGCCATAGCTTTCATAGATGGTATACGGGCTGGTTGCACCAAATTCCCGCAGCGCCGGGCTGCTTTCCATATGGGACAGGGCGTAAAACGGGTGGGCTGGGGTGTAATCTTTGTGGATACTGCGCAGTGGTGCCATGCCGACCCCCAGCCGCACCTGATAAATGGCGTCGATACCGTGGGCCGTTTCCGGCTGCGGGTTATATTGTAGCGGCAGGTTAGCGGTCATCCCCAGATGGCTGTCACTGAAAAATAACTTTTCATCCTCAAACCAGAAACTGATACCTTCTTCCGCGGCCAGCCGACAGAAAAACGCATAATCGGATTCCCGTTTCTGGGTGGTGTATTCCCTGCTCTGGTGCGCGTCTTCCAGTTGGGAATCTGCGAGAACTTTATGTTTTTTCAGCAACAGGTTCATGATATCCGGCACACTCTGGCGGTGGTAAATATGGCTGTCCTGATTGAGGGTCAGCCGCCAGAGGAACGGGCGCATGGTGAAGGTATACAGAGTCTTATTGCCATCGGTGCCGCACCAGTCGGCATGGGAAATGATGCCGGTGATTTTGCGTTGCTCTGTCTCACCGTGGAAAACCTGTAATACGGCTTCCTGCATCAACAGTGCAGTTAAATCAATATCCGGCTGTGGTTTGAAAGGATTGTCAGGCAGGGACTGAACCAGCGTCAGGTTCAGGGTAAAAAGGTCAGAAAGCCCTTCCCGCAGGGTGAAATCCGCCACAGCAAAGGTATCTTCGGGTAAGTTCCCTATCCGGCAAACAAAACGTAATCCACTTTTTTGCATTATTTCTCCTTATTTTTCTGTTATTACAGCATTACATTTCACTGCGCAGGCCAAGCTGTTGTTTGAATTCCCATAACACTGTCTGCCCACCCTGCCGATAAATTTCTAACATGATGAAATTATTCCGCACGACAAAGCACGCCAGCAGTTGGTCAACCATCCGGCAGAACTGATACATCACGCCGTCATTTTCATAACACGCCGGATCAAGGTAGATGTGCAAGGTGTTGCCATTAATCACGCGTCCCTGACCCGATTTGGTGTTGTCAAGGCGGCTGCCCGGCAGGGCGTCAATATGGACAATGCCGTTAATGTGCTGCTGCATCCGGCGGCTGAGGGCGCGATCATGGCTGGCATAACAATCATATAAACGGAGAAAATCTTTCAGTGATTCAGCATGGAAAAGCAAAAATGGCGGACAGTTTAAGAGGTTAATCAATGACCAGTCTGATTTTCCCATTACCATCGGCGGAAAATCGGGGGAAACTGGCGTGATATTGCTCGCGTATAAATGCGCAGGCACCGATTCTTGTGTCAGCGTAATGTCACCGATACCCAGCTTCATGGCCTGCACATGGTAGCCGATGAAGTGGGCACATACGGACTGGGGTGACAGGTTATTCGCCGCTTTCCCATCCATCCCGAAAAAGTGTATCTGGTTGTAAAGGCGCCCCAGTAAATCGTCGGTTATCAGCGACTGAAAATAGACGTTATCGGGTTCACTGGCATCCAGCAGCCAGTCGTTTTTGACGTGAAACTGGCTAATGGGCAGAAAATGACAGGGCTTGCCACGCGGAGCGTTTCCCTGAGCATTTTTCTCACCCGGTTGTTTCGCGGTTTGGATGTTTTTAACACGAAAAAGCCGCTCCGTTTCGGCCAGCGGCAACGGATAACACGGGTTATCGGGCGTGAGTGAAACAGGCGGGCTGACCATCGACACCAGATGCACCGCCGGGACACAACCCAACTGAAAGGCATCACCCAGCTCATCGATTGGCAGCTCGCCTTGCAGGCGGATAACCAGCTCACAAGAACCATCTGGGTTTAATGCCAAATCGCGTTGCTCATTGATAGCTAACGTCATAAAGTTAAACACATGAGGCAGGCAATAAAACTCAGTCATCTGTTGCAGACGAGCGAACAGCAGGTTTTCCGTGGGCAACAGGGGCTGCCGTAAATTCTCAGCCCAGCCCAGAAACTGACTGTTTCGGAGTCTTTTTTCATCCTCTGTCGTGCGTAGGTAGACCTCATCAATGTGCGCATCCAGCCACAAACTTAGTTGTGCCGCCCGGTGTGGATCGGTGCCCAGAAAGAAATACAGCTTTCCACCTGACCAGGCTGCCGAGGTATTTCCTGTCCGGTGCAGCGTCAGCACAATATCACTGTATTCCCGTGTCTTTTGGATCTGTTTATCCCGCACCACAAACGGCTCGATATGCAAAGGGCGGCAGGTGTGAAACGGTAAATTCTGTTCCTCTTGTACCGCGGTTATTGGTGTGCCCTGTGGAATATTGACCGCGCCCTGATGAATACCCTTATGGGGGCTGAATTGAATGATCGTGGTCGGGGGGACGGGACGCAGGGCATGCGGCCAGATGCGATCCAACATTTCATGGGTAACTTGCGGAAAGTCGTCTTCAACGGTGCTACGTACATTTGAAGACAGGAGAGCAGTACCTTCCAGTAAACGCTGGATATCCGGGTCATTGGGATGATCCAGAAATGGGGCTAAATGCGGGTTTTCGGCGGCGACTAACTTCATCTTTTCGCGCAGGTAGGCCAGCTCTTGTAGGTACAGCGATTCCTTCCGATTTTTCATGTTTTTCTTCCATACAGAGGCATTCAAACTATTCACTTATCGGTATTTAATTGAAAATCTTTATGAATAATAAAGAAAATTTCGTTTCTTTGCTTATCGCGCGAAATTATACGTTAATTTAATTAATAAATTTCGATTTTTGTTTCAAATACAGAGTTTAAGCAACATTTTAAAATATAGGCTCAGCAACCCATTGACCTTATCCGGCTCAGCCGTTAGCATCTTTCCTGTACCTTAATGATCTCATCGCCTGCAAAGATCGCCTTCGGGTGGCGAAATAAAACTCCTGTAGCCTGAAAGGGAGAGCAAATATTGCGGTACATCTGCCCACCTTTGGAAGCAGATATTGTCAGGACACTAAACCCTCGTCTGGCAATGAAGGTTTCTTAAACTAAAAATACGCCCAAAAGGTGTTTTTACATTGTCACTGAAGTGTATTGAACGTGGGTTCATACACTGACTTTTCAAAGCAAAATAAATAAATTTTACTTCATATTCAATGAATTACTAGATGGCTTTAGTCCATCCGGTCCATACATCTCACGATCACTGTCTGAAATATTCAGCGAACCATTTTTCTACGCCAAAACAATTAACTCACTGCTACCGTTTGGTACTAACTTTGCGGCATTTTAATGCTTGCACAACATCTTCTGACCGTACACAGAACTCAAGGCGTCACTTTTTGCGGATTTATCGCTGAAAGTGACGCCGCAGCCAAAGAACCACACAACTCTGACAGGCTCTCGCCTGCTTCACCCCGCAGTGAATCTGACACTGCATTTTTAGATTGAAAAAGGAGAACTTGACGATATCGAGGCTGGCATTTAGCCGGTGGGGATGACCTGCAAACGCAGGCGGCAGTACAGCGTACTCAACCGATACCCCGCAATACCTCAACCTGCGTTCACTCTGGCGCACAGATATCGATCAAGGGCAAAGCAGGCATTTTCTGTTTTGCCGGAATGATCGCGCGCCAGAGATTGTAGGTTGTCAGGTATAAGCATGGAGAAGCCAATGAGCCGATTGATTAAAGAATTAAAGTTTTTTGCCCGACAAAGCGGCGGTAGTCATAAAACCTGCCATGACCGCATTCGGATTGCAGGGCGTTTGGGGGCGTTATTATTGAGCCTGAATATTCAGGTCAAAAGCCTCAACAATTTGAAAGCCAAGCATGTGGAACAATACGTTGATGCCCGTTTATCTCAGGGAATTGCCAAGCGCACAGTGCAAAATGAAATGTCTGCGCTGCGTAATATCTTCCGCATGGCAGGCCGGGAAAAACTGGAAACTTCGCCACGCTTGAGTAATCAGGCATTGGGATTAAGCGGCACCAGCCGCTCTGGGACAAAACAGGCGATCCCTGATGCCACGTTTCAGGTTGTTTATCAGAAGGCGCTTGAACGTGATGCCGGATTTGCTGTCACATTGAAACTGGCTCGTTTGCTGGGGTTACGTTCTCAGGAAGCGGTGCAATGCAGTGCGTCACTGAAAAGCTGGCGAAAACAGTTAGACCAACCAGAGCCGAAACTGCATGTTGTTTTTGGTACAAAAGGTGGCCGACCAAGACAAACCCGCGTATTGGATATTGTAGCGGTGAAAGAAGCGGTTGAGCAGGCAATGACTATCGCAGAACAACGTGGCGGCAGGTTGATTGACAGACCAGATCTCAAGCAGGCCATGAACTATTGGCGGACACAGACCACAAGGATTGGTTTAACCGGCTGTCATTCGCCTCATAGTCTGCGCTATGCGTGGGCGCAAGATGTCCTGAGTTTTTACCAACAGAATGGTTTTAGTCGGAAGGAAGCAAGAGCATTGGTATCAATGGATTTAGGGCATGGTGATGGTCGCGGGCGTTACGTTGAACGGGTTTATAGCCGTTAAACTTAGCCGTTCAGTTATTGAGTAAGCTAAAACAATCAGTTAAAGTGTCCCCGCCATTAGCCAAATCTAATGGTCGGGGCTTCGCATCCCTGAAATAGCTACCCACTGGTAGGATTTTTCTACCAGTGCGCCTGTTTACACCCATTCAATGGTGGTTCAGGTAGGGGAGGTTTCGACCTCGCCGGAGGGTAGCTACCGGTAATGCGAACCCTGCCTTGAATCACCACCATCAATATTAATGAATGGAAAGGGGTAACAGGAATGAATAACAATAATATTCAAAATGACTGGCATCAGGCCGACATTATCGCCGCATTGCGCAAACGCGGGACAACCTTAGCAGCGGTTTCTCGTGAGGCAGGACTCAGTTCATCGACACTGGCAAATGCATTCAGCAGACCATGGCCGAAAGGTGAATGGATCATTGCAGATTATCTTGGCATCCATCCCTCAGAGATCTGGCCGAGTCGTTATTTCGATTCTTATACTGGTGAATTATTAGAAAGGAAAGCCCGCTCTAAGCCACAGGAATAATCCACTTCAATTTGTGATCAATGTCGTAAAAATGAATATTTTTTATTTCAAGCCCTGAGCGTAAAATGGCAGCAAAATCTGACCATTTTTAACCCTCAAGGCTTTTTTGTTTTAAAGTGATTGAAAATCACACAATTAATGATATAAATAATAAAAATCAGCCATATATGAAAAAAAGTAAACAAAAAAATCTTGGGGCATAAAAGGACATAAATATAATATACCTTTTATATTCAACTAATTATACTTGTTTCTGATTCCTGCAATTGCAGGCGGGTTGGCGGGAAAGTACTGTTAGCTTTCAGGTACACCGCCCCGCCGGCACTTTGTACCCGCAATTTATCACTGAGTGACGGCGGCAAACCGATACGGACATTCCGGTCAGCAAAAATAATGCGTTCCTGCCCCACATTGAGTGAGATGGATAATGGAATACGTTCCCATGTCATCAGCTCATCAGCCTGTGTGCCGACGCTGAACAATAACAAACTGACCCATCCCAGCCAGCGGCCAAATGACACTCTGCTCATTGAAATACGCCCTTTTTCTCTGCCAAAGGTTGCGGCATGGCTTCCAGCCGCTGGGGCATCCCGTCGTAACAATCCAGTGCCAGTCCGAAGGGATTACGCTCGGCATCCCCTTCCCAGCGCACCACTTTCAGCGGATAACGTACCCGTGCCCGTTTAACCGGTTCAGCGTGATAATATTCATCGGCCACCAAATCCAGCCGGACTACCCAGTTATCCCGGTCACGCACCGTCACACTGCGCGTCCCAAAGCCCCGACCGGGAATTTCATACACCACGCGCACCCGGTCGAGCAGCTCACCGCTGTCAGCCCGGGTTCTGGCATCTTCACGCAGAAAATCCTGACAGGCCGGCGTCAGATAAGGGGAAAGCGCATAAATTTTGGCCGGATAGTCCTGTGCCCCGTTTTTCGGCCAGGCATTCAGTTGCTGGAAAATATAAAAGGCGAAACTGTAGACACTGGGGGCGGGGATTTCCCACCACGGGCGTGTGCTGCCGGTGCGTAAGTCCGGCGGATGATGGATGGTGAGATTGCGCGGTGACGCCATCCAGCCCGTCAGGCTCAGTAGCAGGACCAACACCAGAATGCCGCACGCCACTCGCAGGGTCAGAATATGCTGATCCCGGTTTTTCACCGCATGACGAAACCGGCTCATCGCGCTCTCCTGCTTCGGCGCAACGACCAGCCCTGAGCGGCCATAATCAAGGCCGGATCACCGAGACCCAGCCGGCGTTTTTTCTCTTCCAGCTTCAGCCAGAGATAATTTTCCGGCTTGCCACGTTTGAGGTGTGCGAGCCAACGCCCGCCAAAGCTAATCAGTAACAGGGGCATCACCAACATGCCGGTCGGGATCATGACCCAACCGGCTAACGGGATCAGGGGAAGACTGACGGCCAGTCCGAGCGCGATCCCGGCCAGGGCGGTCAGTCCCATCTCCGGCGTGGTAAACCCGCGAAACACCACCGGTTCGGTGTTTAAACGGTCAGGTAAGAAAGCGATCGTCTGCATGGTGACTGCCTTAAAAGATAATGCTGGCCGACTTCGACAGCAGCCAAATCACGGCCACCAACAGCACCACGCCGACCACGACGATGGCGCCAAACTGGGTCCAGGTTGATTTGCCATCCCGCACTTCGGAAAAGGTTTCGACAGCAGCTGAGGCCACTTTAAAAAACGCGACTGCCGAGAGGATCAACCCGCCAATCACAATGCCATCCTGCGCGTACCCTTTAGCCTGTCCCAGCAATCCGCCTCCGCCGCCACTTTTCGGTGGCTCGATAGCGGGCAAATCCGCCCAGGCGGATCGACAGGAAAAGCAGCACAATAAAAGAAAGGCGTTTATTCTGGTCATCAGGCTCGTGCTGATACGCCGGCAGACGGTAAAAATGGGCTTCATATTGACTCTGTTCCTTTTCATTATGTTCGCTGCATTAACTGGCAAACATCCAGACAGCCACGACCAGCAATACCGCGGTTCGAAGGGCAAACTGGCTGAGGGTCTGATTACGCACTTTTTCATTCGCCCAGCCCTGCCAGACATCTACCGCAGCCCAGGCCGCCCAGAA
>NZ_LDNM01000074.1 GCF_001028135.1 Xenorhabdus griffiniae | reverse complement strand
GCTTGTCGCGTTGTTCCGGGTTGCGCACCGCCTCATCATTTTCGATATCATCCAGCACCACCAAATCCGGGCGGTACGGGCCGTGGCGCAGACCGCGTAACTTCTTGCCGGAGCCTGCCACCGTCACCTTGATATTGTTACGGGTGACAATGGTGCCCATCTGCCAGGTGCGCCCCTGGCCACAAATATCCGGGTAGTCATTACACAGGCGCGGGTTGTATTCCAGTTCAGCCTTGATGGCTTCAAGCATCGGATACGCCTGATCAATACTGTCCATAATGATGACCGGATAACGTTTGATACCCCGGATAATGCACCAAAGGACAAACAACTGGCTGACCAGCGTCGATTTGGCTTCACCACGGGGTGCGGCAATGGCATCGCTTTCGGCCGCCGGACTGGCGACAATTTGCGGCAGGCGGGTAAACAGATAGTTATGCAACTGGCTGCGTGACGGGTGGCGCACATAGTGCGGGAAATAGGTCTGGACGAAGAAGCTATAGCCCTCAGCCGCATCGTCCACCTGTCGGCGGCGTTCGTCAGCCGCGTTCGCGTCCGCATCAAATCCCAGACATTCCGCCTCAATGGTCTGGCGCAGGCTGGTGATATAGTCCTGAAGCGAATCCCGGAAGTCTTTGAGGGAAAAATTTTTAGCCACGACAGCCTCTGTTAAAAATGGGACTCCTTTGATAACGTTTTGACTCCACTCAATACATTACAAAGGAACCCTTATGGAAAATGACAAACTCACTATTGAACAAAAACTTGAAATCGCCCGTTTAGCGACTGATCTAACAAAAACTTTTGTTGGTGCAAAAATACCTTTGGTTCATATAGCTAAACGCACTGAAAATTCAGGAAAATACGATCACTCTCAGTTTGCTATTTTTGATTACCTCTATGACCAGATAACCCAAAAAGTCACGAAGTAGCTATTTTTGCTCGAATACCTGAGAGACAAGGTATTTACCACTTAATAGCACGGATGCCAGATACAGCATTTCTGGCATCAAAGGGCTTTCACAAAGATCATCACCGTATTTCTCACGCAAGTACGTCACAATGTCATTAGCCACTGTTTGACGTAGTGTTATGCTGTTCATCTTCAGGTAAGGCTTATTTTCATCAGCCATAATCTCGCTCCAGTTCAGCCGCAAACGCTTCCAGTATTTCCAGAAAGGCCGCGTTATGTTGTGCATACTTGTCGTTAATAAACGCGCCCAGTTTCTGGACAATTTCCAGTGCGGTCGCCAGTTCGTTGGTTTCCGGTAAGATTTTCTTGCTGGCACTGGTGGCCTTATTGAACGCATCCGCCAGGCTCGCCAATAACTCTACCCGCTGCTGAGGCAGCATATCCGGCGTGGTGTTAAGCAGTTCCATCGTGGTCTGGCATTGCACCACCAGGCTCATCAGCACCGCGCGGCCGGCTTCTTCAATGCCGCCGCCTGCCATCGTCTGCGCAGCCCGCATTTTGTCCCAGTCGTCGCCGCGTTCCTGTGCCTCCCTCTTCCAGCGCCGGGCAGTAACGAATGCCACGCCGCACTGGGCGGCGGTGACTTCCAGCGATAACTGATTGAAGATATACATGCGGCGGAGTTTATCCCGCATCTCCTGCGGATAGGCCATCTCAGACACCCATTTTGGTACGTAACAACAACACGACTGTTGAAACCAGACAGCCCGCTATCGTGCCGGACACTGCCCCTGCAATCGCCCCGCGTCGCATCGCCCCATTGGTGGCATCTTCGCGGATGGCCTCCATCTGGTCATCAATATGATCCAGACGCTCATTTAACTCATTCAGGGCGCTTAACACCTGATTGTTCCCGTTACGGGGTTTCTTGCTCATAGTCTTTCTCTTTCTCAATCAGCATCGTTCAACAATTTTCTGACGTCCCAACTACTCATACTGGTATAAACCTCTACACCGGTATCCAAAAAGATAGCTGTACCGCTATTACCGTTGTAGTCAATGGGCTGAAAATGCGTAATACGTTCTAAAACAACGGTTGTGGGATACATCCGGCTACTGACACCATAGGGCGGAAAATCATAAGTTTCCATCGCTCACCTTATTGACATTGTGTTTTGATATAGTCCTGCAACCCCAGGATTATTTGTTCTGAGGTGGCAATTCGCTGTCTGAGTAACCAATAATTTCGGATAGCGGTGTCTGTAGGTCGGGCGGTGGTTGCATCATCCATGCTGGAGGGCTTGGCGACTTTAAGCACGGGACACTTGGCTTTGATGTACACCCGCTCAGGATGAGCAAGAGAAGCAGTGTGCAGCCTGTCGATTTCAGCGTTTGCATTGGCTAGCCTCTGTGTATGTTTAACGTCCAGTTCATGCAGCATGTCAATGTGCATGCTCTGGTTGTTGATGGTGTCGGTCAGTTGCTGGATTTGGGTTGTTTGACGGCCATTAACCTTTTTCTGTTCGGCATACTCAGCCCGATAATAGTGGCTCTTGAATGAGGCAACAGCGACAACAATAACCAGAACAAGGATGGTGTAGTGGGTTAATTTGAGTTTCATTTATCCAGCCCCCAACACGTCAGCGCCGCTTCCTGAGCACGCCGCTCAACCTGACCATAGCAGCCGTTCGCCTGACCCTGGGTTTTGCGACAATCACGGCCACCATCAAAAATCCAGCGCGGGATCTCCGCACAGGCCCCGCGTTTATCCCCGGCATTCAACTTGCGGTAGAACGTGGAAGAAAAGCACTTAGCGGGGCCGATGTTGTACGGGCAAAAGCTGGCAATGCCGGCCAGCTGCGGTTCGGTCAGTGGCACCCGTACATGGCGTTTTACCCAGTCAATGGCACGCTGGGCTTCAATCCGGTTTAATGCGTCGCACTGTTGAGCGGTCAGCGTCATACCCCGACGAACGGGGGCGCCCTGTACCCGCGTGATACCGCGACAAATCGTCCAGATGCCCCCCGCATCCTGATAGGCGGATAATCGGTTGCCTTCTTTCTCATCCAGAAATTGCCCCAGAATCATCTCAGCCCCGACACCGGCCAGAATGGCGGCGATAACTGCGGCGCTCAGACGGCTTTTCATCTCCATGACTAGACGTCCTTGGGCGAATGGGAAATAATTTCTGACAGCGTTTCCGGTGACGCGCTGCGCTCCAGAATGTGCTGCAATATTTGGGTGCGCTTTTTCTGCTCCCGCCGGTTCAGAAGATAGGTCAGTGTGCCCAGCAGGATGCTGGCAAATACGCCAATCAGAAAGCCCCATTCGTACAGGGATAACCCGGTAAAGAAGGCAATCAGCCCGGAAATACCGTAGGTGGCATGGGAATATTTATCATCAGTGGTCATCCCTGCGTGCCTCATGTCGCTGTTTAATCAATGAACGCAGTGTAGGGCAGGGAAAAAGAGGGAAGCATTTGAGGAGGTTCAGCAGGCCAATAACCTGCTGGATAGGTCATTTAGTGTGTCACAGGTGCGAGGAACATTTCAATCAAATAAACGGGATTGCGGCGCGTCCTCAGCCTCCTGCTCACTGATCAGCTTCCAGCCGATGCGATCACTAAAACCATACCGCGGACACAGCCGCGCCATCGCCTGACGGCGGGATAATCCGCCCTGACACAGTGCCGCCAGTTCTTTCAGGAAACGGGCATTGCGCAGGGCACGGAACGCCGCTTCACAACGGGGAATATAAAACGGCGCATCCCCTAAATAGCCCATCAGGGTATTGCACTCCTCATCGGTCAGTACTTCACGTAACAGGCGATACACGCCGCCGCTGCGTTCAGCCGCTTTGCCGGTTTTGGCGGACAGGGTCACGCCCCCAAAACGGCTAATCAGCCGGGCGGTGGCCGGATAGCCAATCACCTCTATCAATTGCAGGGCGGAATCCGGTAGCAGGGATTCCAGTTGCGCTAATTCGGTGTGTTCAATAATGATCTGCATCGCTTCCCCAAAAAACAAAACACCTGCCAAAAAATGGAAGGTGTTCAGTATTTCAGGTTTTGCGGCATTAGACAGGTTGAAGGGGTTCAGTGGTTAGATATCATTATTATATTTTTGATTTGATAATGCTTTGTACTCAGTTGAATAGTTTGGGTCAGTGTAACTTAGAAGAGCTATATCTGAGCCATTTATTTTTTTTACTGAAATAATGATTGTATTTTTATCGAACATGATATCTATTGGCTCACCTGTTATTGTTGAGCGTTTGATATCTTCTTCACTAGATTGGAAAGAAGGTGAACCATATTTTGCTTCCAAAGAATTGGTTAACAACCCAATATTAGGATTTATTTGAATAATCAATCTCTTAAATTCACCCTTTATAAAGGAAAAGTAGGCTAATGTCTTTTTTCCGGCAAAATCAAAATCATCACAGCGATAATTTGTTACTCCTTTGACATCACTGCCACTTATGACGATTGTGCATAATTTGGAATTAATCACATCATCAATAGATGAACCAAATTTAACACCTTTATAACCATCCACAGCCCAAGAACTCAGTGATAACGTTGATAGCATCAGCCCCAGTAAAACTCTTTTCATTTTCATCACCTCCGTTTAAAACAAATCACATTGATGATTAAGCGTACCAGAATGTTTGTAACGCGATAAGAGTGACCACGCATGTCTATCACTAAAACCAAATATAGGACACAGTTTGGAAAGTGCCATCAATGCCGAATCCCCCTCAGTGAGCAACTGGTTGAATTCCGACAAAAACCGCTGGTTACGCCATTCCCGCATGGCGGCGGCCGCATTAGGGATATATAACTCTGTCCCCGCAAAATGTTTTGACAGGCAGGCCGCAGCATCAGCCCCAATCGCCGCAATCAGCATCGTCTGTCTATGTTGACCCCGTGGGTGTTTTCCACGACCAAACGGGAATGTAGTACCACCGAACACTTCAATTAATTTTAACGTCGCTGGATAGCCAATCAATGAGGCAATATGCCGGAGCGACTCCGGCAATAATTGTTGAACCTGATCCAGTGTGACTATTTCTGTTTTTGCAGCCATTCTGCCCCACCCTGAAGGGTTGAAACATCAACGCCCATCCTTTTCATCTGCTGGAAATAGGCGTCACGACTGTCTGAACCTGATACCTGCTGTTTTTCCCGTGCACTGATATTACTGCCCTGGGCAAATAGCTGTTCTGAGGACTGGTAGACGGTTTTCAGATAGTTGTGGTTAGAGAACGGCTTAACGTCTCCCTGTGCCCGTTTTTCCCGAATGCGCTCGACAGTTTCACTGAGGGCGTGGGTCAGTACCCGATTAGCGGGGTATATCGCCAGCACCTCTTCCGCCAGTTTTAGTGCCCGGCTGTTGGACAGGTTATTTTTTCCCCGACGAAACAGTCCGATATAGTTCACTAAATGGCGGGCACAACCACCGGGCAATTCCGCCATTTTTGCCAGTAACTGGCGGGCGGCATCATCTTCGAAGATAGCATCCAAATGAAAATCAGAGTGGCAGACAGGGCAACGGCCAATCTTCATAGCAATTTCTCCATGATGTAGGCATCACACACCGCGTCATAGCCCCGCCGTTCCGGCAGGTGCTGACCTCGCACGTGCATAACGCCCAACATTAGCCGACTGTGCCACTGTTTCAGGGACTCCAAAACCTGACAGGCCAGTGATTCATCCAACCAGCCTACTTCGGCTACGCCTTTGCCGCCGTTAATTTTGGCGGTCTGGCGCTGCACAAAGGCGTTCAGGGCGGTTTCAGAACCATCGATAACGAACTTTTGCTGGTGCATGGTGATCCAGATGGCGCGGATTTTGCCGATTTCCGGCACACGGGGTTGCCCGTTTAAATTGGGTTTAACCCGCTGTTGAGTGCGGTTTAAACGCCGTTTAAAGCCACGGGCAACAAACGCACTGTACGCCACTTTCAGCTCGGTGTAGGTCATCTTCCCACAGGAGTTTTTGCCTGTGGCAGCCAGCAGTGCAGAACGGTAGGTTGCGTCATCCAGTTGCAGCTTGTTTTTGGCAATATGGATTAAGCGGATCAGTTGTTGATGGGTCATCTCAGTTACCTCCACAGAGATTGCGCTCTGGAGTTTCAGGTTGTTCAAATGCCGCACAGATAGTATTGGCTGCGGTAATGATGGTATTTAACTGTTCCTGATTGATGGTAATGCCAGGCTGTTGATTACCCAGTTCTGTTGCAATGGCTGCAACCAGTGAAATTTGTTGAAGTTTACTCATCAGAACCTCCAACCCCACAAGTACAGGTTCCGAACAGTGTATAAGTGAGTTTTGATGGAGCACCTGCCGGACTGACATCATCCCTGTCCAGACAGTATTGTTTCTTGCCATAGCTCACGGTGAGTTGCTCTCCTTGTATTTGCTGGATGTTGCCCTTTACCGTTTTATAGTTGAATTTAAGCTGGTTTCGGTACTGACGCTGGGTAACGAAAGTAAAGGTCACTCGGTCGCCCACGGATAACGCGGAACGATCAACTGGTTTGAATTTTTCGCACACCGGACATTGGTAACGTGGATTCATAACTTCCTCATTAATTTGGCTGAATTTTGGCGTAAGCCAACCCCTGGCTGATTTACGCCATATTTAAAAATTATTAATTTTCAGTTTGTTACATTAAATCGATGTTAAATGTTCAATTCGGACTAAATAGGGTTCGGTGCTGATTTCCACCACCGTCATCGTGGTTAAGTCCTGTGCTGGTTCAATCGTTCTGACTAACTGACCGCCGCGTAAAAATTTATTGGGTTGATAAATAAAGCTACGGCCAATGGGATAATGCTGGTTAAACTGCTGCGCTTTCATCCGGCTTTCCCCATTCCCTAGTGGCGGCGTTTTGACAAAACTCGCTGCGCCGTTCCGCCCAGACGCGTGCCATTGCGCTGTGGGCATGATGCGCGGCAACGGATGAGTAGGCAGCATAGTGATTGTATCCGGCCATCTCACACCCCCGCGATATCTAACGCTATTGGCTGGTATCGGTCAGTATCACCAATACGTTCATAGACTCGCAGATAGGATTTGCTGCCTACCACCTGCAACGCCTCGCCAATCGCCACCATTGCCTGTACCCAGCGCTCATCCTCAATACCCAGACGACGCAGGGCCAGCACGCGACCGGTATTAATATCGCCTTCCTTATCGGTGATAAATGCTTGATTGATCAGGGTCTGAATTTCAGGCCGTGCGTCGACTGTCCAGTCGGCCAGACATTCATCTATCAGTGCCTTAGCCGCCTGCAAACGTTCATCAAAAGCAATCCGGTCCTGCATGGCGCGCTGGATTTTGAAACGGCCATCGTAGGAATAGAGGGTAACGTTCCCTTTCTTGCCGCCTTTGACGGAACCATATTTCTCGGCAGAGAGATCGACAAACGCCTGAATATCGGCAAAAGCGCGTAATTTCAGCTCCTCCAGAGCCTCATTGACTTTGAAAGCAAATTGTACAAGTTCTCCGACCAGCGCATCACGCTCAAAGTCGATTTCCTTGATGATTTCCACCGGCGTCAGCACGCCTTTCGCATCGATCCAATAACCGTCAGGTGCGGATATTGTGGTGAATTGTTTTGATTTTATTGACATTATTTTACCTTTTCAAAATATTAGATTTAATGGTTAGTGAAGATTATGCTGTGTGGCGGCCTGATGGATCACCAGACCACTTTCGCTATGGTTCTTAAGCAGTTCACCAATCGCACTGTACAAACTTTCGGCGGCCCGATATTCCTGGTGGGTGAATTCCCCGGCAACGGCCGCCCCGGCTTGCAGTTCATGCCGTAATTCCCCTGACTCACTGGTGATTAAGATTTCAATTTTTACTGCCATATTGCGCCCCTTAATGTAAAGATTCCGACCAATAAACCTGACAACCATCCTGATTAAAAACCCCTTGCTTCAATGGCCCTTGCCGCCCCTTACCAAAATGCAGATACGCCGCCTGACCATCACGGATCAACTGCTCACAATAGGCGTGACGGGCAATGTGGATACGGGGCCTGTTATCCCGCATCATCACACTGAGCACGGTGATGCCCCGCTCAGATAATGCGGTGACCACCGATTCCGCCTGAATCAGGGCAGACAACAATTGGTTATTCCGGGTATTCAACTCGATTACCATGTGTACCTCATTAATTAATCAGCATTTTTGAGAATTCATTAATCATGCCGACATCAACAGGCTGACCGCTCAACTGACTGGCTCGGGAAACACCGCGCAGGTATTTGAACAACCGTCTGGCGTTCCCCTTACAGGCCGTAAACAACGCCTGGCGGATATCATCCCCCTCAATCTCAGGCAGCAGGCTGCGGGCGATTTCCTGAATATCCGCGTCTGGCAGGCTGTCCCCCATAGGCAGGGCAAAACCGACGCGGCTATAGAGCTGTTTGTACTCGCCGCGTTTCCCTTTCAGGTTGAGAATTAAGCGCGGCATACCCGCCAGAACGATGCCGACACCGGATTTATCATGGATACGGCGCAGGGTTTCCAGTGCGCGGTAAGGCAGGTTCTCCGCTTCATACCACCAGAATAATCCGCCCCGAACCGCGCAAAGCTGTAATGCACGCTTCACTCATTTCGTGCAGGTTGCCGCGGCGATTAACCCCCAGACGGTTGCAAAGCTCCTCCAGTATCACGCGGGCGGTATAGCCGGGATCGGCCTCAATCAAAATGGCATCGCTCTGTTGTCTGGCATATTCCCGCATGACCATCGTTTTCCCCATCCCTGCATCGCCATAGATAACGTTGATTTCGCCGTCCATATGGGCGAGGCGGCAGACTTCCAAACCTTTACGAGCGGTATACGTTGCAATGAAGGCGGGTTTCAGGTGACGTACCTTTTCCCGGTCACGTTCGCGGCGGATAAACTGTTCCAGCTGGGTTTCCAGTGTGGCGGTATTGCCCACGTATTTACCCTGTAGATACTGGTT
>NZ_LDNM01000073.1 GCF_001028135.1 Xenorhabdus griffiniae | reverse complement strand
GCTTGTCGCGTTGTTCCGGGTTGCGCACCGCCTCATCATTTTCGATATCATCCAGCACCACCAGATCCGGGCGGTACGGGCCGTGGCGCAGACCGCGTAACTTCTTGCCGGAGCCTGCCACCGTCACCTTGATATTGTTACGGGTGACAATGGTGCCCATCTGCCAGGTGCGCCCCTGGCCACAAATATCCGGGTAGTCATTACGCAGGCGCGGGTTGTATTCCAGTTCAGCCTTGATGGCTTCAAGCATCGGATACGCCTGATCAATACTGTCCATAATGATGACCGGATAACGTTTGATACCCCGGATAATGCACCAAAGGACAAACAACTGGCTGACCAGCGTCGATTTGGCTTCACCACGGGGTGCGGCAATGGCATCGCTTTCGGCCGCCGGACTGGCGACAATTTGCGGCAGGCGGGTAAACAGATAGTTATGCAACTGGCTGCGTGACGGGTGGCGCACATAGTGTGGGAAATAGGTCTGGACGAAGAAGCTATAGCCCTCAGCCGCATCGTCCACCTGTCGGCGGCGTTCGTCAGCCGCGTTCGCGTCCGCATCAAATCCCAGACACTCCGCCTCAATGGTCTGGCGCAGGCTGACAATGTAGTCCTGAAGTGACGCTCGGAAGTCTTTGAGGGCGAATTTTTTAGCCATAATGTTGCTCTAACTCAATGGCAAACGCTTCCAGTATTTCCAGAAAGGCCGCGTTATGTTGTGCATACTTGTCGTTAATAAACGCGCCCAGTTTCTGGACAATTTCCAGTGCGGTCGCCAGTTCGTTGGTTTCCGGTAAGATTTTCTTGCTGGCACTGGTGGCCTTATTGAACGCATCCGCCAGGCTCGCCAATAACTCTACCCGCTGCTGAGGCAGCATATCCGGCGTGGTGTTAAGCAGTTCCATCGTGGTCTGGCATTGCGCCACCAGGCTCATCAGCACCGCGCGGCCGGCTTCTTCAATGCCGCCGCCTGCCATCGTCTGCGCAGCCCGCATTTTGTCCCAGTCGTCGCCGCGTTCCTGTGCCTCCCTCTTCCAGCGCCGGGCAGTAACGAATGCCACGCCGCACTGGGCGGCGGTGACTTCCAGCGATAACTGATTGAAGATATACATGCGGCGGAGTTTATCCCGCATCTCCTGCGGATAGGCCATCTCAGACACCCATTTTGGTACGTAACAACAACACGACTGTTGAAACCAGACAGCCCGCTATCGTGCCGGACACTGCCCCCGCAATCGCCCCGCGTCGCATGGCCCCATTCGTGGCATCTTCGCGGATGGCCTCCATCTGATCATCAATATGATCCAGACGCTCATTTAACTCATTCAGGGCGCTTAACACCTGATTGTTCCCGTTACGGGGTTTCTTGCTCATGTTCTAACCTTATTGACATTGTGTTTTGATATAGTCTTGCAACCCCAAGATCATTTGTTCTGAGGTGGCAATGCGTTCTCGGAGTAACCAATAATTTCTGACAGCGGCGTCATGAGGTCGGGCGGGGGTTGCATCATCCACGCGGGCGGAGGCAACGGTTTTAGGCACGGGACACTTGGCTTTGATGTACACCCGCTCAGGATGAGCAAGAGAAGCAGTGTGCAGCCTGTCGATTTCAGCGTTTGCATTGGCTAGCCTCTGTGTATGTTTAACGTCCAGTTCATGCAGCATTTCAATGTGCGTGTTCTGGTAGGTGATGGTGTCGGTCAGTTGCTGAATTTCGGTTAGCTGATCGCGATTGATACCGAGCTGTTTCTGATACTCAGTGTGATAGTAGCTCCCAACATACATAGCGACACCTAAAGCTATAGCCATGCCGCAGATAACGTAGAATCTCATTTATCCAGCCCCCAACACGTCAGCGCCGCTTCCTGAGCACGTCGCTCAACCTGACCATAGCAGCCGTTCGCCTGACCCTGGGTTTTGCGACAATCACGGCCACCATCAAAAATCCAGCGCTGGATCTCCGCACAGGCCCCGCGTTTATCCCCTGCATTGAGCTTGCGGTAGAACGTGGAGGAAAAGCACCGGGCGGGGCCAATGTTATACGGGCAAAAACTGGCAATGCCTGCAATTTGCGGCGCTGTCAGTGGCACCTGTACATGGCGCTTTACCCAGTCAATGGCACGCTGAGCTTCAATCCGGTTCAGGTCATCGCACTGTTGAGCAGTCAGCGTCATACCCCGACGAACGGGCGCACCCTGTACCCGCGTGATACCGCGACAAATCGTCCAGATGCCACCCGCATCCTGATAGGCTGATAATCGGTTGCCCTCTTTCTCATCCAGAAACTGGCCGAGGATCACTTCAGAACCGATTCCGGCCAGAATGGCGGCGATAACCGCTGCGCTAAGACGGCTTTTCATATCCATGACTAGACGTCCTTGGGCGAACGGGAAATGATTTCTGACAGCGTTTCCGGTGACGCGCTGCGCTCCAGAATGTGCTGCAAGATCTCGGTACGCTTTTTCTGCTCCCGTCGGTTCAGCAGATACGTCAGCGTCCCCAGCAGGATGCTGGCAAATACGCCAATCAGAAATCCCCATTCGTACAGGGATAACCCGGTAAAGAAGGCAATCAGCCCAGAAATACCGTAGGTGGCATGGGAATATTTATCATCAGTGGTCATCCCTGCGGTGCCTCATGTCGTGCTTAATCAATGAACGCAGTGTAGGGCAGGGAAAAAAAGGGAAGCATTTGAGGGGGTTCAGCAGGCCAATCGCCTGCTGGATGTGTCATTTAGTGTGTCACAGGTGTGAGGGACATTTCAATCAAATAAACGGGATTGCGGAACCGCCTCTGCATCCTGCTCACTGATCAGCTTCCAGCCGATGCGATCACTAAAACCATACCGCGGACACAGCCGCGCCATTGCCTGACGGCGGGATAATCCCTCCTGGCATAATGCGGTCAGTTCCTCCAGAAAACGGGCATTGCGCAGGGCACGGAACGCCGCTTCACAACGGGGAATATAAAACGGCGCATCCCCTAAATAGCCCATCAGGGTATTGCATTCCTCATCGGTCAGGACTTCACGTAACAGGCGATACACGCCGCCACTGCGTTCGGCTGCTTTGCCGGTTTTGGCGGACAGGGTCACGCCCCCAAAACGGCTAATCAGCCGGGCGGTCGCCGGATAACCAATCACGTCTATCAATTGCAGGGCGGAATCCGGTAGCAGGGATTCCAGTTGCGCTAATTCGGTGTGTTCAATAATGATCTGCATCGCTTCCCCAAAAAACAAAACACCTGCCAAAAAATGGAAGGTGTTCAGTATTTCAGGTTTTGCGGCATTAGACAGGTTGAAGGGGTTCAGTGGTTAGTTTACTGACAAGTCAACTGCACGTAAATTTGGATTGTCTTCAGGTGGATTATCAATCACATATTGACAATCTTTTTTAGCCTGAACATACGAGTCAAAGAAAGATAAACTTATAGTGTTATCACTTCCCATCGCACTCCCCCATAGGCTATTAACTGCGCTGATTAATTTTGAACATTGGCCGAAGTGATGTTCAAATACTCTGACACCTAAGATATTTTTTTTCTTTTTGAGAGCATTTAATTCTGTTCGCTGTTCTCTCCATATCTTACCATCGCCATAACGATGACTTTGATAACCTTGGTAAATAGATTCAGCTAATTTTACAGATTGTTCTAAGACTTCTTGTGCTAGTGGTTTTAGGGTTTCGTATTCTTTTATTTTTTTCTGATAATCAGGCGATTGATTGGCAAAAACAGAAAATGAAGAAAATGCTAACACTCCAATTAATAATATTTCTTTCATCTGTGTATCCTCAAAATAGATCGTGTTGTTTTTTATCCAGCATATCAGATTGTTGATATTTGGATAACAAACTCCACGCATGTCTATCACTAAAACCAAATATAGGACACAGTTTGGAAAGTGCCATCAATGCCGAATCCCCCTCAGTGAGCAACTGGTTGAATTCCGACAAAAACCGCTGGTTACGCCATTCCCGCATGGCGGCGGCCGCATTAGGGATATATAACTCTGTCCCCGCAAAATGTTGTGACAGGCAGGCCGCAGCATCAGCCCCAATCGCCGCAATCAGCATCGTCTGTCTATGTTGACCCCGTGGGTGTTTTCCACGACCAAACGGGAATGTAGTACCACCAAACACTTCAATTAATTTTAACGTCGCTGGATAGCCAATCAATGAGGCAATATGCCGGAGCGACTCCGGCAATAATTGTTGAACCTGATCCAGTGTGACTATTTCTGTTTTTGCAGCCATTCTGCCCCACCCTGAAGGGTTGAAACATCAACGCCCATCCTTTTCATCTGCTGGAAATAGGCGTCACGACTGTCTGAACCTGATACCTGCTGTTTTTCCCGTGCACTGATATTACTGCCCTGGGCAAATAGCTGTTCTGAGGACTGGTAGACGGTTTTCAGATAGTTGTGGTTAGAGAACGGCTTAACGTCTCCCTGTGCCCGTTTTTCCCGAATGCGCTCGACAGTTTCACTGAGGGCGTGGGTCAGTACCCGATTAGCGGGGTATATCGCCAGCACCTCTTCTGCCAGTTTTAGTGCCCGGCTGTTGGACAGGTTATTTTTTCCCCGACGAAACAGCCCGATATAGTTCACTAAATGGCGGGCACAACCGCCGGGCAATTCCGCCATTTTTGCCAGTAACTGGCGGGCGGCATCATCTTCGAAGACAGCATCCAAATGAAAATCAGAGTGGCAGACAGGGCAACGGCCAATCTTCATAGCAATTTCTCCATGATGTAGGCATCACACACCGCGTCATAGCCCCGCCGTTCCGGCAGTTGCTGACCTCGCACGTGCATAACGCCCAACATTAGCCGTCCGTGCCACTGTTTCAGGGACTCCAAAACCTGACAGGCCAGTGATTCATCCAACCAGCCTACTTCGGCTACGCCTTTGCCGCCGTTAATTTTGGCGGTCTGGCGCTGCACAAAGGCGTTCAGGGCGGTTTCAGAACCATCGATAACGAACTTTTGCTGGTGCATGGTGATCCAGATGGCGCGGATTTTGCCGATTTCCGGCACACGGGGTTGCCCGTTTAAATTGGGTTTAACCCGCTGTTGAGTGCGGTTTAAACGCCGTTTAAAGCCACGGGCAACAAACGCACTGTACGCCACTTTCAGCTCGGTGTAGGTCATCTTCCCACAGGAGTCTTTGCCTGTGGCAGCCAGCAGTGCAGAACGGTAGGTTGCGTCATCCAGTTGCAGCTTGTTTTTGGCAATATGGATTAAGCGGATCAGTTGTTGATGGGTCATCTCAGTTACCTCCACAAAGATTGCGCTCTGGAGTTTCAGGTTGTTCAAATGCCGCACAGATAGTATTGGCTGCGGTAATGATGGTATTTAACTGTTCCTGATTGATAGTGATGCCTGGTTGTTGATTGCCCAGTTCTGTTGCAATGGCTGCAACCAGTGAAATTTGTTGAAGTTTACTCATCAGAACCTCCAACCCCACAAGTACAGGTTCCTAACAGTGTATAAGTGAGTTTTGATGGAGCACCTGCCGGACTGACATCATCCCTGTCCAGACAGTATTGTTTCTTGCCATAGCTCACGGTGAGTTGCTCTCCTTGTATTTGCTGGATGTTGCCCTTTACCGTTTTATAGTTGAATTTAAGCTGGTTTCGGTACTGACGCTGGGTAACGAAAGTAAAGGTCACTCGGTCGCCCACGGATAACGCGGAACGATCAACTGGTTTGAATTTTTCGCACACCGGACATTGGTAACGTGGATTCATAACTTCCTCATTAATTTGGCTGAATTTTGGCGTAAGCCAACCCCTGGCTGATTTACGCCATATTTAAAAATTATTAATTTTCAGTTTGTTACATTAAATCGATGTTAAATGTTCAATTCGGACTAAATAGGGTTCGGTGCTGATTTCCACCAC
>NZ_LDNM01000072.1 GCF_001028135.1 Xenorhabdus griffiniae | reverse complement strand
TAGTTCCGCACGTCCGGTTCTGAGGAGGGGGCTGTCTGGGTGACTGGACAGCTCTACTCACCCTTTAAACCAGCGATTAAACATTTTTTCTGCTTCACCGGAGGTTTGTGTTTTGACAATCACGTCATCAATTAATTTCTTGAATTGAAGATCATTTTTGCGCAGCATACAACCGTATGCTTCTTCCGATTGTGGTTTGCCAACAATGATCCACTGATCGGGTTTTTTCGCTTTCGCGCGTTCACCGGCGAGTAAGGCATCGTCCATCATAAAGGCAACAGCACGGCCTGATTCCAGGGTACGGAATGAATCACCGTGGTCTTTGGCACTGATGATACGCATTTTCATTTGCTTCTCATCATTGAGCTTATTCAACAAGATTTCAGAAGTGGTGCCGGAAGTCACAACGACATTTTTTCCTGCCAGATCATCAAATCCTTTGATGCCTGACTCTTTTTTGGTCAACAGGCGAGTGCCAACGGAAAAGATGGTATTGGAGAATGCCGCTTGTTTCTGTCGTTCAAAATTATTGGTGGTAGAACCACATTCAAAATCGAAAGTCCCGTTTTGTAGCAGGGGAATGCGGTTCTGGGAGGTAATCGGGATCAGCTTAATTTGCAAATTAGGCATATCCAGCTTTTTCTTAACGGCATCAACGATCAGGTTGGAATAATCCTGGGAATAACCAACGACGTTTTGTTGGTTATCGTAGTAAGAGAATGGAACAGAAGATTCTCGGTGTCCAACAACGATAATGCCATTATCTTTGATTTTTTTCAGTGTTCCTGTCAATTCCTCAGCATGAGCAGCCCCGACGGCGCTAAACAACATCATGGTTAACATCAATTTACGCATATACAGCTCCTTTATCTGGTCATTTTTTCGTGAAATTGAATTTTCTTACAGATAATTGTGTTTCTGCATGTTTCTACATAACTAAGACTGCCGAAACGATTTTTCTAGTTTCTTTGTTTATGCACTGTAAAAAAATAATTCATAATGTTACTTTTTTGAAAACATAATGTTTCTGTTTGCGACCCATATCGCACTATAAATAAACAACTTCATTTATGTGTGGTTAAAAAGTGAATAATATTGAATGGTGTTCACACTTTGCGCCATTTGAAATAATATTCTGTTTTAGCTGGCATTTTATGGTGAAATATGTGATGAATTTTGGCTATTTCGGTGATGAAATCGATAATTAAATAAAATCAGGGCATAAGTAATATGCCCTGGCCTCTATTAACGTAATGACAGGAAAATAGAAAATTAAGTTTTGCGGCGTTTTTTTATCAAAGCAAAGATGAAAAACAGAATGCTTGCTCCCCATATTGGCCAATTGCCGAAGCGAAAATAAGGTGTTACTCCTGTGGCTGGGGTGACTTTGGCTGCCAATACCTGTCGGGTAAATTGTGGAAGTTCAGCCTGAATGGAGCCATCCGGGTTAATTACCGCTGTAACGCCATTATTCGTTCCTCTTAGCAGAGGACGGCCTAGTTCAAGAGCGCGCATCCGTGCCATTTGGAAATGCTGCCACGGGCCAATGGAACGTCCAAACCAGGCATCATTAGAAACGGTCAGGAGGAACTCTGTGTCAGGTTTGAAATTATCACGTACCTGTTCACCCAAAATAATTTCATAGCAGATAGCGGCAGTAATATTGTGTCCGGCAACAGAAAGTTGAGGCTGGATGTAATGACCTTGACTAAAAGAAGACATCGGCAAATTGAATAAAGGTGCTAACGGCCGCAGTATTGATGCCAATGGCACAAACTCACCAAACGGTACAAGATGATGTTTGTCGTAACGGGTTAGCGCTGGGTACTGGTAAGGTATTTTATCCCCTAATATGATAATGCTGTTGTAGAATTTATAACCTTCCAACGTCGGTCGGGCATCTACGATACCTGTGATCAAACTAGTGTCGTGTTTCCTTAATACGGTATCCAATTTGGTCAGGAAATCACTCTGGTTGTATTCGTAATCGGGGATGGCAGATTCCGGCCAGATAATAATTGGCGCTTTACCCATGAAAGGGCGGCTGTTATCCAAATAGATATCCAGTGTTTTCCCAAGAACGGCGGGGTCCCATTTCATGGCTTGAGGAATATTACCTTGAACCAAAGCAATCTCAGTGGCTTTTTCTGGCTGTAGGGTATACCACGCAGAGTGCCTTATTGGCCACGGTAACAGCAGCAGGATAATGGCGAAGATAGCCGCCGAAATTTTTTTCTGGGTGACAGCAAAAACCAGCAATCCGCTGATCATCATAAGCAAGAAGGTAATACCTTCTACACCCAGAATAGGTGCAATAGCCTTCATCGGGCCATCAATCTGGCTATAACCAAATTGTAACCACGGAAACCCAGATAACACCCAGCCGCGCAAAAATTCGGTCAACTGCCACAGCGCTGGGCTGGCTATAACCAGCCTGAGGCTATTGGAGGCCGGAAAAAAGCGGTTCAACAAACCGGTAAATAAGGCAGGATAAAGGGCAAGATAGGCAGATAACAGGATCACCAAAAATAGATTGATCGCGGTTGGCATGCCACCAAAGTCGGCGATACTGACATAAACCCAGTTTGCGCCACTACCAAACAAGCCAAGGCCCCAGCATAAACCAATAAAGCAAGCCTGGCGGGTTGTTCTGTGCAAGGAAAGGATTTGCAGGCCAAAAAGGGAAACAAGTGCAGCAGGCCAGAAATCAAAAGGTGAAAAAGCCAGCGTTCCGCTGGCTCCGAAGAAAAGCGCCAGCACGGCACGTAACCGCTGGCAACTGATTAATGAGGCTTTGTTCATCCAGATCCTATTTATTGTTTATCAAGGCCAGGAACATCAGCATCATCCGGTATTTTTACATGAACCTGAATGATTTTACGGCTATCAGACATTGCCACTTTGAAAAGGTAGCCGTCAATGGTGATGGATTCCCCACGTGAAGGCAGATGCCCAAATGCCTGCATGACTAGTCCACCAATAGTATCAACCTCTTCATCGCTGAAATTGGTGCCGAAAACGTCATTAAAATCCTCAATTTGAGTCAATGCTCGCACTGAATAGGAATGGCGACTTAAGGCACGAATATCGTTATCATCATCATCATCGTATTCGTCTTCTATTTCACCCACGATCAGTTCAAGAATATCCTCAATGGTGGCCAGCCCCGAAACGCCGCCAAATTCATCGATCACAATCGCCATATGGTAGCGCTGGGAACGGAATTCTTTCAGCAGGCGGTCAACACGTTTACTTTCCGGCACGACAACAGCCTGACGAAGTACTTTACCAATACTGAAAGGTTCTGCATTTGTACGCATGAAGGGTAGCAGATCTTTCGCCATTAATATTCCTTCGATGTGATCTTTGTCTTCGCTGATCACTGGAAAGCGTGAGTGAGCTGAGTCAATAATAACATCCAGACATTCGTCCAGAGTTTGGTTGCGTTTTAAGGTAACGATCTGTGAGCGTGGGATCATAATGTCACGCACGCGTTGATCAGCAATATCTATGACACCTTCGAGCATCTCGCGGGTATCGGGATCGATTAGGTCGTTCTGTTCAGAATCACGGATCAGTTCAACCAAATCATCACGGTTTTTCGGTTCACCGTGAAAAAGCTGATTCAGAAGTGCAAAAAAGCCTTTCTTAGGGCCAGGGTTATCGTTACTTGAAGGATGGTCGTCGCTCATGGCGTTTTAATGAAAATTCCCCATATAAAATCGTAGATTATTATGTTTAACATAAAAATGTTGACAGTGGTTATTCTTTTTCCGAGAGATAGGGATCAGTATAACCCATTTTTTTTAGGATCTCTGTTTCCAGAGCTTCCATTTCTTCCGCTTCTTCGTCTTCTATATGATCATATCCCAGAAGATGAAGGCTGCCGTGAACCACCATATGTGCCCAGTGTTCTTCGACAGTTTTTTGTTGCTCCTCTGCCTCTTTTTCAACAACTTGACGACAGATAATTAAATCACCGAGTAAGAGTAATTCAACTTCAGGTGGAGCTTCAAATGGGAAAGATAACACATTAGTTGGTTTATCTTTCCCACGATAAGTGAGGTTTAAATCGTGGCTTTCTGCCTCATCGACCAGGCGAATAGTCACTTCACTTTCGGCCTGAAATTGTGGCAAAACACTTTCCAGCCAGCGTTGGAAAAGGGCTTCCTCAGGAAGCCCTCCGGGGTTTTCACATGCAATTTGCAAATCTAATATGACTGAACTCATTGTGCTTCCTGTTTGCGTTTCTCATTGAACGCTTTTTTGCGTTCCTGTTCCGCCGCTTCCCATGCTTCATAGGCGATAACCACTTTTGCCACCACCGGATGGCGAACAACGTCTTCACTATGTAAGAAGTTAAAACTTAGGTCATCAACATCAGATAAAACTTCTATTGCATGACTCAGGCCTGATTTTTGGCCTCTTGGCAGGTCAATCTGGGTTACGTCACCGGTAATGACTGCCTTGGAATTAAAACCAATGCGGGTCAGGAACATTTTCATCTGTTCAATGGTCGTATTCTGGCTTTCGTCGAGAATAATAAAGGCATCATTGAGGGTACGTCCACGCATATAAGCCAGTGGCGCCACTTCAATTACGTTTCTTTCGATCAGCTTCTCAACTTTTTCAAATCCCATCATCTCAAACAGGGCATCATAAAGCGGACGCAGATAAGGGTCGACTTTCTGGCTGAGATCACCGGGCAGAAAGCCCAGTTTTTCCCCGGCTTCAACCGCAGGGCGAGTCAGCAGGATACGGCGGATTTCCTGACGCTCCAGAGCATCAACCGCCGCAGCGACGGCTAAATACGTTTTCCCTGTACCCGCAGGCCCAACCCCGAACGTGATATCGTGATCAAGGATATTAGCAATATACTGTGCCTGATTGGGAGTACGGGGTTTTACAACACCCCGTTTAGTCTTGATATTGACGGCGTTGCCATATTCAGGAACGCTTTCCGCTGCTTGTTCCAGCACCCGGCTTTCAGTAATAGCGAGGTGAACCTGTTCCGGCTCAAGATCAGGTATTACGCCGCGTACCGGCGCGGTTTCGACATAAAGGTGACGCAGGATCCCTGCGGCCGCACTGACAGACAATGGTTTACCTGCCAGTTTGAAACGGTTATCACGGCGATTAATTTCAATACCCAAACGACGCTCAAGTTGTTTCAGATTATCATCAAGTGGTCCACACAGACTCATCAGACGTTGATTGTCAGCGGGTTCCAGAAAGATTTCTTGGGTTGCTACTTGTGGGTTTATTTGTGTCACTGATTATCTCTATGTTAGAGCCTGTTAAGGCTGATAAAAGCCAACGCCGAGTTCATCTTCCTTGCGAGTACGGGCAATGACTGATTCAGGTGACTCATGGATGCGCAGATCCATCTCATCTTCAGTACGGATGACTTTACCACGCAGGGAGTTGGCGTATACGTCAACAATTTCGACATCAACAAATTTGCCAATCATGTCAGGTGCTCCCTCAAAATTAACCACGCGGTTATTTTCGGTACGGCCAGCGAGTTCCATGATATTTTTGCGGGATGGGCCTTCTACCAGAATGCGCTGCGTGCTGCCAATCATTGCGCGGCTGTAGCTCATGGCTTGTTGGTTAATGCGCTGCTGGAGCAGGTATAAGCGCTGTTTTTTCTCTTCTTCACTAACGTCATCTGGCAAATCAGCTGCGGGTGTTCCCGGGCGCGCTGAATAGATGAAGCTAAAACTCATGTCGAAGTTAACATCAGCAATCAGTTTCATGGTTTTTTCAAAATCATCCTGTGTTTCACCAGGGAAACCGATGATGAAGTCAGAGCTTATCTGTATGTCAGGGCGTGCTTTACGCAAACGGCGAATAATGCCTTTGTATTCTAGCGCAGTATGGGCGCGTTTCATCAGGGTAAGAATGCGATCAGAACCACTCTGGACTGGCAAATGCAGGAAGCTCACTAACTCAGGGGTATCTTCGTAGACTGCAATAATGTCATCAGTAAATTCAATGGGGTGGCTGGTCGTGAAGCGGATGCGGTCGATACCATCAATAGCCGCAACCAGACGCAACAGTTCTGCAAATGTGCAGATACCGTTATCAAACGTTGCACCACGATAGGCATTAACGTTTTGACCAAGCAGATTAACTTCACGTACACCTTGCGCAGCAAGCTGGGCAATTTCGAATAAAATATCATCACAAGGACGACTGACTTCTTCCCCACGGGTGTAAGGTACCACGCAGAATGTGCAGTATTTATTACAGCCTTCCATGATAGAAACGAATGCGGTTGGGCCTTCTGCTTTAGGCTCTGGCATCCGGTCAAATTTTTCAATTTCAGGGAAACTGATGTCAACGACCGGGCTGCGGGTGCCTTTGACATGGTTAATCATCTCGGGCAGACGATGCAGGGTTTGTGGCCCGAAAATAATATCGACGCTAGGTGAACGCTGGCGAATGTAATCCCCTTCCTGGGAAGCAACACAACCCCCCACACCGATAATGATTTCAGGGTTTTTATCTTTCAGGCCCTTCCAGCGTCCAAGCTGGTGAAAGACTTTTTCCTGAGCCTTTTCACGGATTGAACAAGTATTCAGGAGTAAGATATCTGCGTCTTCGGCGACATCGGTTAACTGATAACCGTGAGTGGTTTCCAGTAAGTCGGCCATCTTGGATGAATCGTATTCGTTCATCTGACAGCCCCAGGTTTTGATATACAGTTTTTTTATTGTCGACATTTTGTGTATCCGGTGTTTCCAGTGGAATGATGCTTCAACACTGAAAAGCGCAATATATTGCACGTAGTGTATTTAGCATAATATTGTTGGCTATTGTAGTCATTTGAGGCACCAGTGACCAGACTGTAACAGCGGATATTCACAGTCGAAAAGGGAAAATTCCGGTAGACTATTTTAATCAATAAGTTAATGACGTGATGAATATGAATAATCCACAACAAAAATGCGATATCGTTGTCGTTGGTGCCGGTATGATTGGTGCGGCGACAGCATTGGGATTGGTGCAGGCAGGTTGGCGTGTTGCATTGTTGGAGCATCAGCCCCCTGCGCCTTATGATGCAGAGAGTGAACCTGATGTTCGTATATCTGCGATCAGCTGTGCTTCGGTGGATTTATTGAAACAATTGGGAGCATGGGAAAACGTACTGAGAATGCGCAGCGCTCCTTATCGAAAGCTGGAAACGTGGGAGCAAAGTGACTCGAACGTCATTTTCGATGCTGAAAGTTTGGGGCTGCCAGAGCTAGGGCACATGGTTGAAAATCGTGTCTTACAACTGGCATTATGGCAGGAATTTGAGCGTTATCCGAACCTGACATTGTTTTGTCCCGCTGTTTTGCAATCTATGCAGCGTCAGCATGAGAATAAAACGTGGCTGGTAACGTTGGAAGATGGCATGGAAATTGATACGCGGCTGATTATTGGTGCCGATGGTGCCCGTTCTCAAGTCCGTCAATTGGCGGGTATTGGCAGTAACGGGTGGCAATATCGCCAGTCATGTATGCTGATAACGGTCAAGACTGACCAGCCTCAACAAGATATAACCTGGCAACAATTTTTTCCTTCTGGTCCCAGGGCCTTTCTGCCGTTGTTTGAATCATGGGCTTCGTTAGTTTGGTACGATTCACCCGCCCGTATTCGTCAATTGCAGTCGATGACGATGGTACAACTTGAACGAGAAATTTTTCAGGCATTTCCTGCCCGCTTAGGTAAAGTTATCCCGATTGCTGCAGGTTCATTTCCACTGACCCGTCATCATGCCAGCCATTACGTACAAGAAGGGTTGGTTCTGCTGGGAGATGCGGCTCATACCATTAACCCGTTGGCAGGGCAGGGCGTGAATTTAGGCTATCGGGATGTTGATGTTTTACTCAAGGTGCTGACTAATGCTAAAGAATTGTTGGAAGAGTGGGATTCTTTGAGCGTTTTGATGCGTTATCAGCATCGCAGAATGCCGGATAATTTGATCATGCAAGCGGGAATGGATTTTTTCCATACCACATTCAGTCATGATTTGCCGGGATTGAAAACGGTACGAAATCTGGCATTGATGGCAGCACAGCGTTCAGGAGTCATGAAAAATCTTGCTCTGAAATATGCATTGGGGTTGTGATGGATATTGCTTCCTATTAGCCCCTTATGGGGCTAATCAGTGCAGGTCACGGATCACAGGTAATGCCAGGTTCGGCATCGGGGTATTTTTCCCAAAACGGGTTTAATGATGCAACGGATATTATTTTCATAAACGCATACCAGTCCCGATTTGGGACTTATGCCAGTCGCCAGTAAGCGTATTATTTTCACCCAGCCAATGCTATTGAATTAGAGAATGATTTATTTGCGATGATTGAAGTGGCTTGCATGGAGGATTTTGACGGCTGTAAAACAAAAAAAACCACCCTTAATGGTTGCGGGTACATCAAAGAATATTCTATCTGTATATTCTTTTTTAATATGTCATTTTAGCTGACATATTGATAAATCTGGCTGGGGTACCAGGATTCGAACCTGGGAATGCCGGAATCAGAATCCGGTGCCTTACCGCTTGGCGATACCCCAACTGAATTTTAAAATGGTGGCTACGACGGGAATCGAACCTGTGACCCCAGCATTATGAGTGCTGTGCTCTAACCAGCTGAGCTACGTAGCCATTTACGATAAACGTAATATTTTTGATAAATCTCAGTAAGATGGCTGGGGTACCTGGATTCGAACCAGGGCATGCCAGGATCAAAACCTGGTGCCTTACCGCTTGGCGATACCCCAACTGAGTGTTATCAATGCAGCCTCTGTTATCCTCAGAATGTGCAGTTAACCTTATATCGTTTTAACTTATTGTTCCAGTTAAATGGCTGGGGTACCTGGATTCGAACCAGGGCATGCCAGGATCAAAACCTGGTGCCTTACCGCTTGGCGATACCCCACCTGAAATAACACGCTAAAACTTAAAACCGTTATCAAAACACATGCTAAGTACAACCCGATAAAGAAAATGGTGCGGGAGGCGAGACTTGAACTCGCACACCTTGCGGCGCCAGAACCTAAATCTGGTGCGTCTACCAATTTCGCCACTCCCGCAAAGATGGTGGCTACGACGGGAATCGAACCTGTGACCCCAGCATTATGAGTGCTGTGCTCTAACCAGCTGAGCTACGTAGCCATCTTTTTTTTGCTTTGCCTTCACCGGCGGTGCGGGGCGCATTATGCGTATATCAGACAGATGCGTCAACTGCTTTTTTTAAGAAATATGCGCAAAATCGTTTGTTTGTTTGTCTTATAAGCGTTTTGTCGACAAAGCCGGCTAAAACGGTTGAAATTATCCGCCAAGAAGCTGTTGCAACAGTACACCATTAAGCATTGCCCGTTTTGTTAGTGCGAATGCACCAATTGCTGAACAGTGATTTAGTTCAGAAATCACCACAGGGAGGTCTTCGCGGAATGCTTTTAATACCTGAGTATTGATACTGCTTTTGATAGTCGGCAGCAATACCTGTTTTGCTTGCGTGATTTCTCCGGCAATTACCACCTTCTGGGGGTTAAAGAGGTTAATGGCGATTGAGATAGCCTTGCCAAGATAAAGCCCTACTTGCTTGATGACTTCGGTTGCCAGAGGATCACCCGCATTGGCGGCAAGACAAATTGCATGGATATTGCAATTATTCAAGGCAAGCTGGCTTGGGAACCCTTGGTGTAATTGTTGTTGTACTTTAGCCTCGATTGCTGAATTGGAAGCGATAGTCTCCAGACAACCAAAATTACCGCAATGGCAGCGTTCACCAAGAGGATCGATTTGGATATGGCCTATTTCACCCAGATTGCCGCGTTTGTTGAGCAAAATATTGTTGTTAACAATGACACCAGCCCCTGTACCGCGATGGATGCGTACCAGAATGGAATCTTCACAATCGCGTGTTGCCCCGAAATAATTTTCTGCCAATGCAAGGCTGCGAATATCATGACCAATAAAGCAGGGGGTATTGAAATGTTCTTTGAGATTCTTAACCAGAGACCAGTTATCTACCGTAATGTGTGGCATATAGCGGATGATACCTTGTTCAGGATCAACCAGGCCGGGAAGAATAATCGAAATGGCGATCAATTCACGGATCCGGCGCTGGTTTTTGTCGATGAAACTTTCAATGGCGTAAATAATTCGTCTCTCGACTTCTTGCTGACTCTTTTCCCGCACAGGATAATGTGTTTCTACTAACGTTTTGCCGCTCATATCAAATAGCGCCACCGTTGCATCATGGCGCCCAAGCCGGACTCCGATCGTATGGAAATGGCGTGTTTCGCTGATAATGGAGATTGCGCGTCTTCCGCCGGTGGAAGCCTGATGTTCGACTTCTTTTATCAGGCCGCGCTCTAACAACTGACGAGTAATTTTAGTTACGCTGGCAGGAGCAAGTTGGCTCTCTTCTGCAATTTGGATGCGTGATATTGGCCCATGCTGATCAATCAGGCGATAGACCACGGCACTATTTAGCTGTTTGACGAGATCGATATTACCAATTTGCTTCTGTGCATTTTCATTACTCATCAGTCTTTATACTCACGGTAGTTTGATTTCGTTTCCGTTAACGATGGTTTTGCAGATTTTGAAATCGTGAGTAAATGCGGTCAGGTTCGCTACCTTGCCGGATTCAATCGTACCGAGGTGTTTATCGATACCGATTGCGCGGGCAGGGTAAAGCGTCACCATTCGCAACGTTTCATCCAAAGCAATACCAACATACTCCACACTATTTTTGACACAATCAATCATTGTGATTGATGAGCCGCTCAGTGTTCCATTTTCATCAACGCATAAGCCATTTCGATAATATATTGTTTTATTGGCAAAGGTAAATTGTTCTATAGCATCGGGAGCAAGCCCGGCAGGAAGAATGGCATCTGTTACCAGGATAAGCTTTTCATTTTTTAATCTCTTGGAATTGCGGATATTTGGCCATGATACATGCATTCCATCACAGATTATGCCGGCATAGACTTCTGGGGAATCATAAATGGCACTCACCAGCCCAGGCAGGCGGCCAGAAATCGCAGGCATGGCATTATATAAATGGGTAGAGAAAGTCATGCCATGTTGGAAGCCATAACGAGCTTCTTCATAAGTCGCATTAGAATGGCCCGCAGAAACCGTAATCCCCGCATCGGCCAATTGCTGAATATATTGGCTTTCTACCCTTTCAGGCGCGAGCGTGATCTTGGTAATAACATCAGCATTCCGGCACAGGTAATTAACCATTTCAGCGGTAGGCTTGCGGATATAGGCGGTATTGTGCGTTCCTTTTTTTATTGGATTAATATAAGGCCCTTCCAGATGCAACCCTAATGCCTGATTAGGATTTTTTTGCAGATAGCGGCGCATCACTTCAATGGCTTTTATCATTAATTCATCGGGGCTGGTGATGAGGGTAGGTAAGAAACTGGTACAACCGTAGCGCTGATTGGTTTTCTGCATAGTATGCAGAGTTTCTTCTGAAATATCTTCCAACCGTTCATTAAACTGGACTCCACCACAACCGTTCACTTGTAGGTCAATAAATCCTGGTGCGAGATTTGCGCCATGTAAATCGTGTTTTTCAATCTCTTCTGGCAGCGCGTTTAGCGGGCAGACTTGTTTAATCAAACCATCTGCAATAATGACGGCATGGTTATCGAGCCTGTCATATCCGGTATAAATAATGCCATTGGTTAATGCATACATTGATATCTTAACTCCTGGATCAGTTTAGCTGGCGAATTCATTAACGATATCGGCCTCTAACTGGTGAAAATACTTCACTGTCTTTACTTTCAGTTCCATAGTGGCGGGTTCATCACAGACAATCAGTGATTTTGGATGCATCTGGAGGCAACTGATTGTCCACATATGGTTAATATTCCCTTCTACTGCGGCTTGCAAGGCTTGCGCTTTATTCATTCCGGTTGCCAGGATCATAATTTCTTCAGCATCCATTAAAGTACCCACACCAACGGTTAATGCATATTTGGGAACTTGCGCTATTTCATTATTGAAAAAACGGGAATTGGCCGTCCGCGTCTCAATAGTCAGTGTCTTAATGCGTGTGCGTGAAGAAAGAGAAGATGCCGGTTCATTAAAGGCAATATGCCCATCATTACCAACACCGCCCATAAATAAATGTATCTTGCCATAAGCCTGAATTTTATTTTCGTAACGTTGGCACTCAATCTCAATATCTTCTGTATTTCCGTTTAACAAATTGATGTTCTCTTTTGGAATATCAATGTGATTAAAGAAATTTTGGTACATGAATGAATGGTAGCTTTGAGGATGATCTTCCGGCAGACCTACGTATTCATCCATATTAAATGTCACAACATGCTTGAAGCTCACTTTTCCCGCTTGATACAGGGAAATCAGTGCCTTGTAAGTTGTCAATGGCGTGCTGCCAGTGGGAAGCCCAAGAACAAAAGGACGCTCAGAAGTTGGATTGAATTCATTGATTTTACTGGCAATGTAGTGAGCAGACCATCGACCAACATCACTTGCCGTAGTTAGAGGGATAAGCCTCATGATGACCCCTTAAAAAAGCATTCAATAGTTAATGACAAGAGCTATGCACGATACACCTGATTTTGGGATATCAATGTGGTGCGTGATAGCTGGGTGACAAAACCACACATCATACTGGTTCTAAATGGGGTTTTGTCGCATCCAATGCAATATAGATATTTTCAATAATAAAATAAGTTTTGCGTGCTAGCTAGATTTTTGATTAAAAATTTATCAAATCAGGTGACTTTAATCACATATCAGATGGATTTAATTTGCGATGAAAAATAATTTTTTTAGACTAAAAGTGTTTTAACAATAAATACATAAGTGATCGCATAACGTCATTGATTAACGAAAAGATGCTATTAACGGAGTTTCAAGGGGGCATAAGTGAATATTCTGAGCTACTTACAACGGATTGGACGGGCATTAATGGTGCCTGTGGCAACATTGCCTGCAGCGGCAATATTAGTGGGTATAGGTTATTGGATTGATCCAACGGGATGGGGGACCGATAATGCGTTGGCGGCACTGCTTATTACGTCAGGCAATGCCATTCTCGACAACATGGGGATGTTGTTTGCGATAGGGATTGCCTATGGAATGTCGAAAGATAAAGATGGAGCTGCTGCACTGGCAGGACTTATCGGATTTATTGTCGTCATGAAACTATGTTCTCCGGCAGCGGTGGCAATGATTAAGGGAATTCCGCTTGAGGAAGTCCCAAAAGCATTTGGCAAGATTAATAACCAATTTGTCGGGATTTTGGTGGGAACCTTTTCTGCTGAACTGTATAACCGCTACAGTAATGTAGAGCTACCACAAGCACTGTCTTTCTTTAGTGGTCGTCGTTTAGTCCCCATCTTGAACTCTTTCCTGATGATTATTGTGTCGTTTATCTTAATGTTTGTTTGGCCAATCGTTTATGACTGGCTGGTAGCATTCGGTGAGAGTATTACCAATCTTGGCTCCGTTGGGGCGGGTTTGTATGCCTTCTTCAATCGTTTATTGATACCAATTGGTTTGCATCATGCACTGAACTCAGTATTTTGGTTTGATGTCGCGGGTATCAATGATATTCCTAACTTCCTCGGTGGACAAAAATCCATTGAAGCAGGCACTGCGGTTATGGGTATCACTGGCCGCTATCAGGCTGGTTTTTTCCCGATTATGATGTTTGGCTTGCCAGGGGCGGCATTGGCGATTTACCACTGTGCTCGTCCGGAAAATAGAGCCAAAGTTGCCGGTATTATGATGGCAGGTGCATTTGCGGCCTTCTTTACAGGCGTAACTGAGCCACTTGAATTCTCTTTCATGTTTGTTGCACCCGTACTTTATGTGTTGCATGCCATCTTGACTGGGATTTCGGTTTACATTGCGGCTGCCATGCATTGGATTGCCGGTTTTGGCTTTAGTGCCGGGTTTGTTGATATGTTACTTTCCTCACGTAATCCGCTGGCGGTTCATTGGTACATGTTGATCCCACAGGGTTTGGTATTTTTCTGCCTTTATTATGTGGTTTTCCGTTTCACCATCAGAAAATTCAATTTAATGACCCCCGGGCGTGAGTTGTCAACGAGTGGCGATGAAGTTGCTATGGTGAAGAAAGGCCGTACTGTATCCAATATTGAGGAGGAAGCACGTCAATATATTGCGGCTGTGGGAGGGACAGATAATTTGACAAGTATTGATGCGTGTATCAGCCGATTGCGTTTGTCAGTTAAAGATTCAGGTTTAGTCAATAATCAATTGGTGAAACACCTCGGCGCGTCAGGGGTTATTCGCCTGAATAAACAGAGTGCCCAAGTCATTGTTGGACCCCGTGCAGAATTGATAGCTGATGCTATGCGTAACTTGTTAGCGAAAGGTTTCATTGCTGCATCAACAGAAATATTGCCATCTGAGTCTCAAACTTTAGGAAAAAAGAGTAACCCGCCGGCAGGCAGGCCTATTTTGACGTTAATGGCCCCGATGAGTGGTGAACTAGTTGATTTAGAGGATGTACCAGATGAAGCATTTTCTCGCAAGATAGTGGGGGAAGGTATTGCCATTAAACCCACGTCGGATACCGTTTTTGCTCCTATTGATGGTATGGTTGTGAAAATTTTTGATACTAATCATGCGTTTTGTATTGCCGCAGATAATGGTGTTGAAGTCATTGTCCATATAGGTATTGATACTGTCGCATTAAATGGAAAGGGATTTGAACGTTTAATTGAAGAAGGCGTAAAAGTAAAAGCAGGAGATGCAATATTGAGGTTGGATCTTGATTATCTGAACGCTAATGCTGGCTCTTTGATAAGCCCGGTTGTTATTAGTAATATTGATGACTATAAAGGGATTAATATTATTTCTAAGAATAATGTAACAGCTAACAAAGAGATTTTATTTCAAGTAATATAATAAATATTAGGTAATGAAAGTTAACTCCCTGGTTTATATAGGTGATCGTTTAGGCGATCACCATATGAAAGTGTAAGTTGCTTTTTAATGTGGGTTATTATGTGTTTTATATGTAATAAAAATAGTTATTATAGCAAGGCTAAAAAGGTGTTCTTAATCTAAATTAGGTTAAATTTTATTTTTATTGAAATTTTACTTTGTTTCAGTCGATTTTTTTTGATAAATTCATGTATGTTTATTGTTGGTTTTTTGTTTTTAAACTTATCCAATTATGTCTGATGGTAATAATTACAGTTAGAGCATAACGGGTAGCAAGCCTAAATAATATTTAGTTGAAATACGAAAGTGAGTTTAATAAAACATAAACTAAAAATAAAATCATTTTATGAAATAGTAACATATCGTATATAAAAACTAAGTAAGGTAAATAAAATGTCTAAAATCTTTTCTGAAGAAAAAATGAACGAATACTTAAAAAGTTGGAATAATAATGGCTATATAGTTATAGAGTCAGCTATAGATAGAGAACAGGTACAGAAAACAGTCGATGCTATATTTGATTTTCTTGAAATGGATGAAAATAAGCATATTGATTTTTATGATAAAAATATTCGTTCTCGCTCAGGAATTGATGAAATGGGACGAATTCCTTTTTACCATCATCAAACGTTATGGGATAATCGGCAAAATCAAATAATTTATTCGGTTTATGAAAAAATATTCGGGACAAAAGATCTATTGGTAAGCATTGATAGAGTCAACATGAATCCTCCCGTTAATGAGGATTGGAAATATGAAGGATTTATTCATTGGGATATTGATGTTTCAACGCGGCCATTGGAAAGGAAAATACAAGGTTTATTAAGTTTGACGGATGATGATGGAAACGCGGGTGGGTTCCAATGTGTCCCTGGGTTTCATAAAGTGATATATGAATGGTTATCCAAACAACCTGAAGGATATAATAGCAGGTTTCCAGATACGACAGGAATGAAAATTGAGTCGATTCCATTAAAGGCGGGTGATTATGTTATTTTTCATGGTGCATTACCTCATGGAAATAAACCCAATCTTTCTAATAAACCTCGGTTGGCTCAATACTTTTGTTGTTTTCCACGCACTGAACTTACTGAACAACAAATTTCAGAGAGAATTTCGGCCTATCAGAAAGGATTACCGACTACCTCTATAACAGGTAAGCCTTTCCCCACTAAGAAAGTAGAACAGCAAAGTACATCTGATATTAACTTAACAACATTAGGTAAATTATTGCTGGGGCTTTAATCATATTAACTCTAAGATGTTATAATGGAGAATAAAATGCATCATGTAGAGAATAATATTGATGTTTCAATTGTTTTGCCTAGGTATAATGAAAATTTTTTCATTATTGAAAAAACGATACAGCGTATCAGGAAGCTCCAAGAGATATTGAATGTACAAGTTATCATTGTCAACGATTCAAATAAAAATAACTTCCATGATCCCGATATTGTTAAAATAAAGAAGCAGTATTCTGACGTTATAGTTATCTCCAATTGTGGTAATTATGGTAAAGGGTATAGCATTAGGCGGGGAGTTGATCTGGCCATTGGGAAATATATCTTTTACACTGACATTGATTTTCCAATAAAAGAGAATGACTTTTTCAATGCATACCAAAACATTGAAACATCTAATATTGATTTAGTTATTGGAGAGAGATTCTCAAAAAATAAATCAAGGGCTAATTTGTATCGTAAAATAACAAGTAAATTATTTTTGAAATTGGTTAATTCCTTATTAAAGTGTGAGGTTTCTGATTCACAATGTCCATTCAAAATGATAAGGTCAGATCTGGCAAAAGAATTATTTTCTAAGCAAAAAATCAAAGGATATGCATTCGACGCTGAAATTATTTACCTGGCAAACAGGCTTTCTAAGAAACTATATCAAATTCCTGTTTCCTGGGAGGATACAAGGGAGAATTGGAGTTTGGTGAAAACATTGGCTAATTATAGTGTTATGATTTTAAGTGTTTTTTCCATTAAAATTTATTGGATTGTCAATGATCCTAAAATACTATAATGGGTATTTAGTCAGTGTTTTCTGATTTAAACATTATCAGGCACACAAAAATAATGCTTCCCAGCCATGCAGTTGCTTCTATTGTAACATGTGGATATTTCGGAATTATGATTGGACCTGCTTTAATCGGATTTATTGCGTATGATTTTGATTTGTAAGTCGCGTTTTATATATTATCTGTTGGTGCATTAATTATGCAGTTAAATGCCAATTTAATAAGAACACATTGATTTAATGAAAATTTATTTACTATAAAAATTAAGGAGTATTATTATGAATTTCCCTCAATGGCCTTGCTTTGCAGAAAAAACACTTAACGATATTCAAATGCCACTTTTATCTGGTCAGGTTAATTATTGGACCGGAAAGAAAGGTATGGAGTTTGAAAATAAATTTGCTGATTGGATTGGCGCAGAAATGGCGATTTCCTGTAATTCAGGTACTTCCGCCGTTAATATTGCAGTGGGTGCATTAAATATTGGCCCAGGCGATGAAGTAATTGTTCCTTCTTACACCTTTATTGCCACCTCTTTTGCGGTTTTACAATGTGGGGCTATTCCTATTTTTTGTGATACGACAGAAGAACACACGATTGATCCTAACAAAATTGAGGCACTGATTACGTCCCGCACCAAAGCGATTATCGTTGTTCACCTTTATGGGGTGGTATGCGATATGGACCCGATTATGGCTATTGCCCGTAAGCATAATCTTAAGGTGATAGAGGATAGCGCTCAATGCTTAGGTGGAAAATATAAAGGAAAATCGGTTGGCACAATGGGTGATCTTGGAACCTTTAGCTTCTGCCAGTCAAAACATTTTACGACGGGCGGAGAAGGGGGCATGGTCGTCACCAATAATACCGAAATTGGTTGGGAATGCCGAGCCTATCGCGATCATGGCTTTGATGTGAGAAGAAAATTTGATCTTCTCGCCTTGGAAGAAGTTTCATGGCATGTACATAATCGCATTGGTTACAACTATCGGATGACTGAAATCCAATCGATCATTGGAATTAATGAATTGGAGCGATTCGATAATTGGAATATGAAAAATCGTCAGCAATATGCCAAGATTTACGATGAAAAATTCGCCAATATCGATTTGATCGGTAGTTTGCCGTTGAATTCCGAAGATAGATGCAATGCTTACTGGTTATATCCGATAGTGTTTGATTTGCACAAATTGGATTGTACGGCTGAGGTCATTTTAAGTGACTTGAAAAAGATAGGTGTTCCTGCATTTAAGATCCAATGGCCAGAGGCTTATGGGGAAAAAGTATTCAAAGAATTGCGTGGCTTTGGTTCAGTGAATTTCCCTTTCCATTCGACAGAATATACTTCACCGGAATCGGTCAATTATCTCGATGTGGTGTGTGAAACCGCACGTTCTTTATTACCCAGAACGATCAGCCTGTATTTGCATCCTAGCTGGGATGAAAAACATATTGTTTATTGTGCAGATCAATTAATTGCGGTATTGAATAATCATCGAATTGGTTGATTTTGTAGCGGGAAGACGCAGTTGCTTCCCGCTTTTACACTTTAACTTCACCCATTCCGCCATTTCCCACGAACAAAGTATTGTTTCTCGGTTCAGCTTATTAGATTATAGAAGGTTATGTTAAAGCGCTTTTTGCATTGAGGAAAAAACGATGAGTGAGGCAGATGCCCGCCCGACAAACTTTATTCGTCAGATTATTGACGAAGATCTGGCAACAGGTAAACATACATCCGTACATACCCGTTTCCCACCTGAACCTAATGGTTATCTGCATATTGGCCATGCCAAATCGATCTGCCTGAATTTCGGCATCGCTCAAGACTATCAGGGACAATGCAACCTCCGTTTTGACGATACAAATCCCGTCAAGGAAGATATTGAGTACGTTGAATCGATTAAAGCTGACGTTCAGTGGCTGGGATTCCAGTGGAGTGGGGATATTCGCTACTCGTCTGACTATTTCGATATCCTGTATCAATACGCCATTGAATTAATCAATAAAGGTCTGGCGTATGTCGATGAACTGAGTCCTGAAGAGATCCGCGAATATCGCGGTACTTTAAAAGAGCCGGGCAAAAACAGCCCGTCTCGTGATCGCAGCGTAGAAGAAAACCTGGCCCTGTTTGAAAAAATGCGTGCTGGTGAATTTGCCGAAAGCAAGGCATGTTTGCGTGCCAAAATTGATATGGCTTCCCCGTTCATGGTTATGCGTGATCCGGTCATCTACCGTATCAAATTCGCAGAGCATCACCAGTCAGGCAATAAATGGTGCATCTACCCGATGTACGATTTTACACACTGCATTTCCGATGCGCTGGAAGGGATCACCCATTCTATCTGTACACTGGAATTCCAGGATAACCGCCGTTTGTACGATTGGGTATTGGATAACATTACGATTGATTGCCATCCACGCCAATACGAGTTTTCTCGCCTGAATCTGGAATATACGGTGATGTCCAAGCGTAAGCTTAACCAGTTGGTGACAGAAAAGATTGTTGATGGTTGGGATGACCCACGTATGCCAACTATCTCTGGATTACGTCGTCGTGGTTATACTGCGGCTTCTATCCGTGAGTTCTGCTGCCGTATTGGTGTGACTAAGCAGGATAACAACGTTGAAATGGCAGCTTTAGAATCCTGTATCCGTGACGACCTGAACGAACATGCACCACGTGCGATGGCGGTGCTTGATCCGGTGAAACTGGTGATTGAGAACATGCCGGAAGGTGAAGTTATTCTGACAATGCCTAACCATCCGAATAAACCAGAAATGGGCAGCCGTGAAGTGCCGTTCAGCCGTGAACTGTACATTGACCGTGCAGATTTCCGCGAAGAAGCAAATCGTCAATATAAGCGCTTGGTTCTGGGTAAAGAAGTACGCCTGCGCAATGCGTATGTGATTAAAGCAGAACGTGTTGAGAAAGATGCAGAAAGCAATATCACCACGATTTATTGCCAGTATGACGAGCAAACCCTGAATAAAGATCCCGCCGATGGACGCAAAGTTAAGGGCGTCATTCACTGGGTAAGCGCTGCACACGGCGTACCAGCGGAATTCTATCTGTATGACCGTCTGTTCAGCGTGGCGAACCCAGGGGCAGAAGATGATTTCTTGTCTACGATCAATTCAGGATCTCTGGTGATCCGTAAGGGATTTGTAGAACCAGGGTTGGTAAATGCATTGCCGGAAATAACCTATCAGTTTGAGCGTGAAGGTTATTTCTGTGCTGATAGCGGCCTCTCAAGTGCTGAACATCTGGTTTTTAACCGCACAGTTGGCCTGCGTGATACTTGGGCAAAAATCTCACAAGAGTAATAACCTCACTCCGTACACAAAAAAGCGTGATTATTTTCACGCTTTTTTTACTTAATAGCCGCGTAATGAAAATTAACTCCTTCCGCTAAGATTAAAAATTGCCTTATAGTCACATATTATATAGGGTTATTGCCTGGTCAAACTTGTACATTATTTATCCCAGAATTTACCCATCGAAAAAATAATAAGTTCGGACGAGGTAATTTATGAAACCCATTAAATTACGTACCTTGGCAGCCTTCATCACGGCAGTTGGATTTATCGGCAGCGCCCATACAGAAATGACATCGGCAATGTCGCCGCAGGACTCAATGTCATCACAACAGATCGTGGATTTACTGAGCCAGTTAAAAGTCAATTTCAACGTCATTGATAATCAGGCGGGTTCACATGGTACAGATTGTGCCATTCTTGGCGCTGATTCGGCGGCCTGTAATCGGGTCAACATCATCTTGAGCAATGGTGATCAGGCAATCAACGCTTCTGATTGGGCGCTCTATTTTCACAGTATTCGCCAAATACTGAAACTGGACCATGATCAATACAAAATCACTCCTATTACGGGTGATTTACATAAACTGGAACCGACGAAAAAATTTACGGGCATCAAAGCCAATGAAAAGGTTGTGCTACCGATTATTGGTGAATATTGGCAGATTTACAGTACAGATTTTATGCCGCGTTGGTATGCGACTTCCGGTGATGCTGCGCCCAAAGTACTGGCTAATACCGATACTGAAAACATCAGCCAATTTTTATCTGATCTGGAAGGTGAACAGTGGAAACGGACCACAACGGATAACAATATCCTGATGACGCCAGAAAACCGCTTTGCCAACAACCAGCAGGTGGCAACAATCAATGAAGATAAGCTGCGGGGGCAGATTATTCCGACACCGAAAGAACTTTCCATTTATTCCCAGGATGTGGATTTATCCCGTGGCGTGAAATTAGAGTTGGGTGGATTGAGCGGTGAATCGGTTGACGTGATCAGGGAACGTTTCAACGCCCATGATATTCATTTAACCGATAACGGTTATCAAATAGCGACCCAAATCAACGCAGACCAATTGACTAAACCTTGGCGAGCAAAAGGCGCATATTCACTGGAAATTACCACCAAAGGGACACAAATTGTCGCATTTGACCAGTCTGGCGTATTTTATGGCCTGCAATCACTGTTTTCCTTGCTTCCCGCCAATGGAACGCCAAAGATTGCGACACTGACGGCAAAGGATGCCCCACGGTTTGAATATCGTGGCGTGTTCCTTGATGTTGGACGAAATTTTCATAGTAAAGAAGCCGTTCTGCGTCTGCTTGATCAAATGTCCCACTATAAGCTGAACAAGTTCCATTTTCATTTGAGTGATGATGAAGGCTGGCGTTTGGAAATCCCGGGCTTACCGGAATTGACAGAAATCGGCAGTCAACGTTGCCATGATTTGAGTGAGACCCGGTGCTTATTACCACAATTAGGATCAGGGCCAGACAGCAACAATATGGGAAGTGGTTATTTTAGCCGTCAGGATTACCTTGATATTCTGAACTATGCCAAAGCGCGCCAGATAGAAGTTATCCCAGAAATTGATATGCCCGCCCATGCTCGTGCCGCGGTGATGTCAATGGAAGCACGTTATAAGCAGCTTATGGCACAGGGCAAAGAGCGGGAAGCCAATGAATATCGTCTGCTTGATCCGACAGATACCTCGAAGACAACCTCCGTGCAATTCTATGATCGCCACAGTTATCTTAACCCGTGCATGGACTCTTCAACGCGGTTTGTCGATAAAGTGATTAGCGAAATTGTTGCCATGCATAACGAGGTCGGTCTGCCGTTGAATACATGGCATTTTGGTGGGGATGAGGCGAAAAATATTCGTTTAGGCGCTGGATATCAGGATAAAGATGGACCGATTGTGCCAGATAAGGGGATTATCAACCGGAAAATTGAAAACAAGCCGTGGGCAAAATCTCAGGCTTGTCAGAAAATGATAGCGCAAGGTGTCATTAAAGAGGTTGATGAACTTGCCAGCTATTTTGCCATTGAAGTCAGCAAAATCGTCAATAACCGTGGTATCAACACCATGCAGGCATGGCAGGATGGCCTGAAACATGCCAAATCGGCAAAAGATTTCGCCACTAAACAGGTTGCGGTGAACTTCTGGGATACCCTGTATTGGGGAGGTTATGATTCTGCCAGTGACTGGGCGAATAAGGGCTATCAAGTTGTGGTTTCCAGCCCCGATTATCTCTATCTGGATATGCCATATGAAATCCATCCGAAAGAGCGAGGCTATTATTGGGCGACCCGCTTTAATGATGAGGCGAAAATTTTCAGCTTTGCCCCGAACAATCTGCCACAAAATGCTGAAACCTCGATGGATCGTGATGGCAATGACTTTAATACCCATAGCAATAAACGCTGGCCGGGGGCTTATGGTATGTCGGGGCAATCGTGGAGTGAAACCGTGCGTACCGATGAACAAATGGAATATATGATCTATCCACGCTTACTGTCGCTGGCGGAACGGGCATGGCATCAGGCGGAGTGGGAGCAGAATTATCAGCAGGGCAGGGAATATAAAGGCGGAATAACGCATTATGTTGATACGGCTCTCCTGCAACAAGACTGGGAACGCTTTGCCAATCTGGTAGGGCAGCGTGAACTGGCTAAACTGGATAGCGCGAAAATTTTCTATCGTTTGCCTGTACCTGGCGGCAGAATTGTTTCTGAAACGCTGGAAGCGAATATCGCATTACCGGGGGTGGTTATTCAATACTCATTGGATAATGGAAAAACATGGCAGGCTTATCATGACAGACAGCGGCCTCATGTCAGCGGCAATGTGAAAATTCGTTCTGTCAGTACTGATGGAAACCGTTTTAGCCGCATAGATGAAGTTAAATTCTAACGATTTTTTGAGGTATGAGGGCAATAAATTGATAAAGCAACCTGCCGATTAGCGTGATAATTAATCGGCAGGTTGCTTATTCAGACAAACAACTTATTCAGATGTATAAATAGCGGAAGCGAATGACTTTATTGTCAGCGCTTGTTTATCATGCTTTTGCATCATGAAGCGAGCTATCTTTGCGGCAATCACCATCAGCACAGTGACCATATAAATAAAGACTGTGGTTTGAGAGCTTAATTCCATAGCGTTCAGCGATGTTTTTCTGACGCTCTTCAATGAATTCATCACTAAATTCAATGACCTTACCGCAGTCGAGACAAATCAGGTGGTCATGATGATGTTGCTGGGTGAGTTCAAAAACCGATTTGCCGCCTTCAAAATTGTGGCGTGTCACAATGCCGGCGTCATCAAACTGGTTCAACACGCGATAGACAGTGGCGAGGCCAATCTCTTCACCGATATCAATCAGCTTTTTGTAGAGATCTTCCGCACTGACATGATGGCATTCTGGGTCCTGTAACACTTCCAGAATTTTCAGTCGTGGAAGCGTTACTTTAAGTCCAGCATTTTTCAATGCTTTATTGTTGTCGGTCATGCGGATTCAATCCTGTAACTTGAGTTAAGTGAACTTATGATACTTGGGGGTATCGTGAGGGAATCATGATTCTGTTTCACGTTGCTGATTATAGGCATGGATATTAAAAATGAAAACCATGCCTATTCATATATCATGACACATTATGCAAGAATAATCCTGCCTGAAAGGGCTTTTCTCTTCTTATTAAACGCCGAGGATCTCTGACAGGCTCATTTCAGTCTTGATCTGTTGTACCCATGCTTCAACGCGCTCATCCGTCAATTCTGGTTGACGATCTTCATCAATGGCCAGGCCAATAAAGTGGTTATCATCGGCCATGCCCTTAGAGGCTTCAAAGTGATATCCTTCGGTTGACCAGTGGCCTACAATAATGGCACCACGAGGTTCAATAATATCACGAATGGTGCCCATAGCATCACAGAAGTATTCTGCATAATCTTCCTGATCACCACAGCCGAACAAGGCAACCAGTTTTCCTTCGAAATTGATCTCTTCCAGTGTTGGGAAGAAATCATCCCAGTCACACTGAGCTTCGCCGTAATACCAGGTTGGGATGCCAAGCAGCAAGATATCGAGGGCTTCAATGTCTTCTTTGCTGCTTTTGGCAATATCGTGGACTTCAGCAACATCAGCACCGCCCAATTTTTCTTGGATCATTTTGGCGATGTTCTCTGTGTTGCCTGTATCGCTGCCGAAGAATATACCTATTATTGCCATAAAATGGGTTAACCTCTTGTTTTATTTGTGTATTAAGTCTATACACATCACGCTGAAATCAGCTGGAAAAATGTCAGTTTCAGTAACATGAAAAGCGTTATTCTGACCAAACATCCATGACAAATCTGTCAGATTTGTGTGGTGACACCGCTTCATTGTGTTTAATAAAAGCCGTTAATCGGCAAGGTGATTTTTTTCTGTCAGTTGGGCTAATAACATTTGTTCAATCAATTCACTGCGGCTAATGTTGCGCTGTTTTGCCAGATGGTTTAGTGCATCAACGGCATCTTCATTAAGTTTGAGTTCCACTCGACGCAATCCTCTGACTTTATCTCGTCGCAACTGGTTGCGTTTATTGATCCTAAGCTGTTCATCCCTGGACAGCGGATTTGTTTTAGGTCGCCCGGGCCTGCGTTCATCTGCGAACAAATCCAGTGTGGTGCGATCAGTTTGTTCTTTTGCCATAAATTCAATTGATAATGGGCGTGTACCAATAATATAGCGGGCAATAATACCTTAGCTGGACGCGTGTCGCTACTAGTTGATGAGAGAGATTGTTGGAATGGCTCAAACGACATTTACATTTAGGATCGATGATATCCCTGACCCGAATGATATCGGGTGACTGTTCTTAGTCGAGTGGTGAGAGAGACTTGCTTCATGATGAAAGGCATTCTCAAGCGAAACAAGTCTCCTATTTTCAATACATTTCTTTTTCAGTCATCACTTCGTTTGTTGATACCAAAGTTGTGCATATAAGCCATTTTGCTGCACCAGAGCATCATGTGAACCTGATTCAGCGATGTTTCCCAAATCTAAAACGAAAATCTTATCGGCATGGCGGAGAGTATTTAGTCGGTGAGCAATGCTGATCACCGTTCGGTTGCGGCATATCTCAGCCATATTGCTCATGATGGCCGCTTCGGATTCATAATCCAGCGCGGAAGTGGCTTCATCGAGGATTAAGATCTTGGGATCACTCAGTAACGCCCTTGCTAAGGCGATACGCTGCCGTTGTCCACCAGAAAGATTCCCCCCTTTTTCACCAACCGGATGCGCAAATTTATGGGGAAACGCATTAATGAAATCAACCGCGCCCGCTAAGGCTGCTGCCCGATAAACTTCTTCATCACTGGCATTGGGCTTGCACAGGCGGATATTATCCGCAATGCTGCCGGAAAACAGAATACTCTCCTGCAACACCACACTCATATTACGGCGCAATGATACCGGGTCGGCAACGGCTAAATCCATGCCATCCACCAAAACCTGACCGTGTTGTGGCACATATAAGCGCTGCAACAAGCGGGTCAATGTACTTTTGCCGGAACCTGATGGCCCTGTAATACCAATAAATTCTCCGGCTTTAATTTCCAGTGACAAATTTGCCAGCACCTCCGGCGTATCTGCATGGTAACGGAAGCGGATATTGCGAAATTCAATCTGGCCTGCCAGTTCGGGTGCTGATGCCAGCCCTTGTCTACTGCTTTCCATTGGCTCATCAAGAATATCCCCCACTCGCCGCAGAGCGATCAGGGTATGTTGGAAGTCTTGCCAGACTTGCGCCAGTCTCAGGATGGGTTGGGTAACGTGCCCCGCCAGCATATTAAAAGCAATTAATTCACCCGGGGACAAATCTCCATCAAGTACACCCCGGACTCCCCACCACAGAAGCAGGGCGGCAACCACTTTTTGGATCAGCTCAATCCCTTGTCCCGCTGCCAGCCCGCTTTTTTGGGCGGTAAAGCGCTGGATTAACTGCTGGCTCAGTACTTTTTGCCATTGGTGCAAAAAGCGCTTTTCAGTGGCAGTCGTTTTGATGGTTTCAATCCCCGTGACTGCTTCTGTCAGGAAGCTGGTGGCATTGGCATCGGCTTCATACTCTTTTTCTACCTTGCGCCGAATAATGGGACCGACGACGATCCAGAGCAAGAAATAGAGCACCAGCGAACTGATGACAAGGCATGTCAGCTGGGAAGAGTAATGAAACATCACGCCCAGAAACAGAATGATGAAAATCAGGTCAAGCAACAGCATAAGGGTAGAACCGGTCAAAAATTGACGGATCTGCGCCATTTCTCTAACTCTGGCGATGATTTGCCCTGTTTGCCGTTGTTTGAAATAGGGTAAGGGTAATCCTACAAGATGACGATATAGCTTGCCGGAGAGTTCAGCATTGATTTGGCTGGCCGTATGCCCAAACACGGTATTGCGCAGGAACCCATACAGGGGTTCTGCCAGTGCCAGTGCCAGCATCGCCATACCCAGCACATGCAGGCTGGAAATACTCCGCCCAACCAACACCTTGTCAATGACATTTTCAAATAACAAGGGAGCAGCCAGGGCAAAAAGTTGCAATACAATGGCATACAGGAAAATATCCCGTAACTGGTTTTTCTGCCTGAAAATAGAGGGATAAAACCAGCTTAGTCCAAATTTAACCTGTTGCCTGGTCAGGGATTTATCCGCCACCAGTAGCACCTTGTATTCGTTAGATTGGCTGCCACTCGTTTGTTCATCGTGCAATAATGCATGCACTCCATATTTTTCGGTGACAGGATCGAACAGCGTAAATGTGTCAGGATGAATTTCTGACAATACCCACCAGCGCTGCTCCAGTTCAACCAATGCAGGTAAAGGTAATGTGGCGGCGGTATCCGGTGTCAGGCGTTCAAACTTGCTGTGTAGCCCAATGGCATCTGCTGCTTCACGTAGCTGCGGATCGGTCAGTGCTAGCGAGTCTACCCCCAGAATAAGGTGTAATTGCCCGACAGAAGCCACTTTGTGAAACTGTTTCCCCAAATGGGCGATACAATCCAGCGCATAATTGTTTGCATTGATATTGCTATTTGCACCGATTGGGTTGCCGGATTTTGGGTCTGTATCTGAGCTACAGGTGAAGGAAAAAGTGTCAGACATGATTATTTTTCCCTTAACGCTTCAGATTGATATTCCTGAATGGGACTGAGCAGATAATCAATCACGCTTCGCTGATCGGTTTTGATTTCCGCAACGATGGACATCCCTGCCGTGATTTCGACAGGTTTCCCATCGACCATAATATTGTTCTGTTTGAGGCTGATTTGTGCAGGAAAAACCAGACCTAGCTGTTCATCGGTGGTGGAGTCCCGCGAAATACTCAGTAATTCTCCTTCAATCGTGCCATAGCGGGTATAGGGGAAAGCATCGACTTTGACTGTGACAGGTTGACCGGGCCGGACAAAACCGACATCTTTATTTAAGATCTGGATCTCAGCGAGTTGTACATGTTCATCAGGAACAATCACCATCAAATTCTGCGCAGGTTGCAGGACAGCGCCGAGAGTATGGACAGTTAATTGTTGAACTGTGCCAGTGACGGGAGAGCGCACCACTTCAAGATCTTCCCGTTCCTGCATTTTCGACATTTCTTGTTGTGTTAATGCCCGCTGTATCTCTGCCTGTTTTCTTTTCTCAAACCATTCCCGCTCTTTGGTTATTTTGGTGCCCTGTAAACGTTGTTCCAGACTTTTATACTTGGACATCAGAATATCGAGTTCCGATTTTTGTTGAGCGATCAGCCTGTCTGTTTCCAGAAGTTCCTTTTCTTGTTCCAGATATTCCACCTTGCTGATGACCTGCTTTTGGCTCAATGTTTTTCTGGCCTGCAAGCGCTGGTTGATATTGGTGCGCAGGTTGGTTAATGAGCGTATATCGCTGTTTCGTGCTTGTTGGGAAGTCTGGTTCTCTGCCATTTCCGCGTGGATAGTGGAAATAATGGATTCAAATTCCTGCTTTTCGTGAGCGTAATGCGCTAGAATGCTTTCCTGTTTATCGGCGGATTGCTGCTGGAAAAGCGGCAGAAGTTCAGGGGCTTGTCTTTCAAGCAGTGCCTGGTAATGGATTTCCTCTTCCATCAGATAGTCGAGATTCTCGCTCAAACGGGCAATATCCTGATTGACCCCGAGCGTATTGAGCGTCAGCAGTGGCGTATCCTTCTCAATGTGTTGACCATTTTTGACATGAATGGCCATCAGGCGGCTCTGTTCGTAAGCCTGAATGATTTGGGAACGACCCGACGCGATCAAACGGCCGGTTGCGGTTGCCTGCACATCCAGTTTCCCCAGACAAGCCCATAACAGGGCGACCAGAACGCTAATGCTTAAGGTGATGGCCGTATAACGGGCGAACGGCGAAGGTGGACGTTGTGACAACGCCAGGTGAGTTGGTAAAAAATCATAATGCGCTTTGGCAGGACGTAACCGCTTGATCCCTTTGCGCAAGATAGCCTTAAACATAGGCCGGCTCCTCCTGTTGTATTTCCTGTTTTAGTTCTTGTTGTAACTGCCAAAGTTTCCGATAGTGTTTGCCTTGTTGCAGAAGCTGTTCATGGCTACCCTGTTCGATGATTTGGCCCTGGTGTAATACGATGATCCGGTCACATTGGCGTACCGTGGAAAGCCGGTGGGCGATGGTGATGACCGTTCTGCCTTGGGCAATTTTAGCCATATTAGATTGAATAATGGCTTGTGATTCATCATCCAGCGCACTGGTGGCTTCATCAAGGATCAGGATTTTGGGTTCTGACAACAGGGTTCTGGCAATCGCCAAACGTTGTCGCTGGCCGCCTGATAGCGATTGCCCACCTTCCGCGATCACGGTGTCATATCCCATCGGCAATCTGAGGATAAAATCGTGTGCCCCAGCCAGCGTTGCCGCTTCGATGACCGCAGATAACGGGGCATCAGGGCAGGATTGGGACAAATTCTCATACACCGTTTTATTAAATAGAAAGTTTTCCTGCAAAACGATGCCGATCTGCTGCCTGAGGGATTCAATATTGACGTTTTGCAAGGGAATGCCATCCAGCGTGATAGCCCCACTTTCCGGGGTATAAAGCCGCAACAGCAAACGTGCCAGGGTGCTTTTCCCTGAACCCGAGGTGCCAACAACGCCGACGGTTTCCCCCGCCCGGATAGCCAGCGTGAAATGGTTAATGGTGGGGGGGAGATCGGGTTGATAGCGAAAGACAATATCCGAGAATGAAATTGCCCCGTGTAACGTAACCTGTTCATTGCCTGATTGCTGCTCGGTTGGCAGGTTCAGCATATCTCCCAGCTTCTCAATGGCAATGCGTGAACGGATAAATTGCCCCCAGAGTTGCACCAGCTTAGCCAGGGGTTGCTGGGTGTGGCTGACCATCATATTAAAGGCGATCAGTTGACCAATGGTCATATGCAGGGAAAGCACTTCCGACGCACCCAGCCAGATAATGACGGCACTGGTGACTTTTTGTAACATCATCACCAGATGACCGGAACGATTATCCCACTGCTGTACCTCATAACTGGTGCTGACCATCTTTTCCGTCTGGCTGTCCCAGCGGCGGATAAAGCGGGGTTCAGCGGCGAGGCTTTTCAGCGTCTCGGCACCGGCCACGGTTTCGGTCAGGAAAGAGGTATTCATGGCGGCATGGGTGAACTGTTTTTCCACTGCCTTTTCAATTTTTGGTGTCACCCACCAGGCCAGCAGGGCATAGCAAGGTAGAGTAAGCAGGAAGAGCAAGGTCAGCGTACCGGACAGCAGGCTCATGACATAAATAAAGACGAACATGAACAAAACGTCGATACACAAGGTGAACATGGAGCCGGTTAAAAACTCGCGGATCGTTTCCAGCTCCCGCACTCGTGTCACAATTGCACCTACCTGGCGGGATTTAAAAAACAGCAATGGCAGGCCAAACAGGTGGTTAACCAGCTTCAACCCCAGTTTGATATCAATCCGGTTGGCGGTGTGGGCATACTGGTATTCCCGCAATCCCCGCAGAATGATTTCAACCAGGCCCGCCGTTACCAGCCCAAAAATCAGTACATCTAATGTGGAAAATGCCTGATGCACAAGCACTTTGTCCATGACAACTTGCACCACCAGAGGAGAGATAAGTGCCAGGATTTGTAGAATGAAGGAGAACAGGAGAATCTCCTTCAGGTTCTTTTTTTGTCTGACAAATTCAGGAATAAACCAGCGGATATTAAATTGATTGCTTTTTTGTTTTATTTTTATCCACTTGCCGCTCCATAGATTGATAAATTCTTCTTTACCTAATATCTCCGGTGTTTCCTGATAAGGTTTTTGGATTAATACCCGTTGCTCATCATATTTTGCCAGAATGAAAGGTTGCCCATCATGGCTAAATAAAATGGCCGGCAGAGATATGGCACCTAACTGATTATTTATAGAGTATTTATTTTTGATTTTAATATTACATTCTTTTTGGATCTTATTCAGAGTGGAAATATAATCATCACCATCATTTACGTTTTTAGTTGCTATGATTGCATGATCCCTATTAGATATCATTATTATTAATTTAATTAATGATATTATTGTTTTTTCTATTTCATTCATTAAGTCAAATCTGTTTTAAATAAAAAATTACACTTTCGATATAAAGGGATAACCTGAAAACCAGTGAAATGTTATCTTTGTTGAAGAATTTTAACAAATCCATTAAGTAATATTATCTGTTATCAAAAGCCTGTGAATGTGAATCATTGGGACAAAATATAGGGTATAAACAGATAATTTACTATTTATATGTTGATCTTAGCCAATAAATAGAGATATCTTTATCCGAATCTGACATTAAAGCCTGATGGTATACTTTACTGGCTATTTTGTATTTTGGATAGTTATTTAAAAATGAGAGTTATTTAAAAATGAGAGTTATTTAAAAATGATAGCTCTTTCAAGATAATAACGCTTGAACAATAAGGGAAATATAAATGACTTTAGCTTACTCCGATAAGTTGGAGTTATCAGGTTTAATCATAAATGAACCCATATACACTATGGTTTTATTTATGATTTAATCATTTTAATTTAATGCAATCTTAACATTAAATTAATATTTATTTAATGGATAATGCTATGTCTGAAAAATTTGTACAAACCATCTCAAGTGTTAATTATAACAAAGGCGTATTCTCTCTTTATT
>NZ_LDNM01000071.1 GCF_001028135.1 Xenorhabdus griffiniae | reverse complement strand
ATGGGGTCTTAGGAGCGATTCCGGTGCGGTCGTACTTTTTTACGTGATTTTTTCTTTGAATATCAGCTTATTAAAGAACCGTTTTTACCCGTTTAGCCCACATCCACGAACTTAAAACGCCGATACGCACTTTTGCGCTGTTTTGCCATGTTGCCCCGGTGCGCATTTGCCGGGCTACCGCCGCAAGCCGTTGTGCAGTATAGCGCCCCTTTTTCTGATTGATGGGGTAATCAACCTGATTTTGTGCAGTTTTTCACTTTCGGCAACGGGCGAACGCGGCCCAACTTGTTTGGGCGGCGGGCGCACGTTCTGCGGGTGCGGGTGGCAAAGAACCCGCAAGCGGCGCATTGCGACGCTCTCAGGCACGGAAGCTCAGGTTTGACACCGTTTCGTGGGAGGCGCCTTACTCAAGGGAAGCCCCCTGCGGGGGCTGCACGGGGCGGAGATGGCGAGCACGGTAACGAGCGAGGAGCG
>NZ_LDNM01000070.1 GCF_001028135.1 Xenorhabdus griffiniae | reverse complement strand
GCTCTTTACTCGAAGCAACCTGTTTATTTTTGACTAAAAAACATTCGTGATCTTGCCCTGCCAAGCAAGCCATTGCAATAATATAAACAATTCGTCTCATTTCAATTTTCCATCCAAATAAAAAATGCCCTCTACCAGAGAGGGCATTTTCACGATTAGCTATATCTATATTTAGCTATAGGTATGCTACGCATCACGATTATTCGTTATCGCTGCTGCTACCAAAACCTGCATTCAACAACTCAGCAAGGTTTGCAGAGGCTTCGTCAACGCTAAATTGTGGCGCTTCAACCACATCGTTTTCTTGACGACGACGGATGCGATCCTGATGGTAAGCATAACCTGTACCCGCAGGGATCAGACGACCAACGATGACGTTCTCTTTCAGGCCACGCAGTTCATCACGTTTACCTGCAACAGCGGCCTCAGTCAGAACGCGGGTTGTTTCCTGGAACGATGCCGCAGAGATGAAGGATTCTGTTGCCAATGATGCCTTGGTGATACCCAACAGGTCACGATGGAAGAGAGCGGGTACTTTGCCATCCTGCTCCAGTTTGCGGTTCGAAACCTTAACGCGTGCGTATTCAACCTGCTCACCTTCAAGGAATTCGGAGCTACCCGCATTCGCAATAGTTGCTTTACGCAGCATCTGACGAACGATAACTTCAATGTGTTTATCGTTAATCTTAACGCCTTGCAGACGGTAAACTTCCTGTACTTCGTTAGTGATGTAACGAGCAACCGCGTGAACACCACGTAGGCGCAGAATGTCATGTGGAGATTCTGGGCCATCGGAGATCACGTCACCACGTTCAACAACCTCACCTTCGAACACGTTGAGCTGACGCCATTTAGGGATCATCTCTTCGTAAGGTTCATCACCAACCAACGGAGTAATGACCAGACGGCGCTTGCCTTTGGTTTCTTTACCGAAAGAAACGATACCGCTGATTTCTGCCAGGATAGCAGGCTCTTTCGGACGACGAGCTTCGAACAGGTCCGCAACGCGTGGCAGACCACCGGTGATATCTTTAGTACCCCCAGATTCCTGAGGAATACGTGCCAATGTATCACCCGCAGAGATGGACATACCATCTTCCAGCTGAACGATCGCTTTACCCGGCAGGAAGTACTGAGCAGGCATATCTGTACCTAGGATCAGAACGTCGTTACCCTGGGCGTCTACGATTTTCAGTGCCGGACGCAGGTCTTTACCACTGCCGGTACGCTCTGCACTATCCAGAACCACCAGTGAAGACAGTCCGGTCAGCTCATCCGTCTGACGGGTAATGGTTTGACCATCAACCATGTCGTAGAACTGGATAATACCGGATACTTCACTCACGATTGGCATAGTGTGTGGGTCCCAGTTCGCAACGGTTTCACCGCCGGTTACTGTCTCACCATCACCTTTGGTCAATACCGAGCCGTAAGGGACTTTATAGCTCTCTTTGGTACGACCGAAATCGTCGATCAGGCGCAATTCGGTATTACGAGAGGTAATAACCAGTTTGCTTGCTGAGTTCGTCACGAATTTCGCGTTGATCAGTTTCAGATGACCTTTGTTACGTACCTGAATACTGGATTCTGCTGCCGCACGAGATGCCGCACCACCGATGTGGAACGTACGCATCGTCAACTGTGTACCTGGTTCACCGATTGACTGTGCCGCGATAACACCGATCGCTTCACCTTTGTTGATCAGGTGACCACGAGCAAGGTCACGACCGTAACAGTTCGCACAAACACCAAAGTCAGTTTCACAACTTACTACGGAGCGTACTTTCACGCTGTCAACAGAGTTCTCTTCTAACAGATCACACCATTTTTCATTCAGCAACGTGTTACGTGGAACCAGAATATCCGCTGTACCTGTACCTGGTTTCAGGATGTCTTCCGCCGCCACACGACCCAATACACGCTCACGCAGTGGCTCTTTAACATCACCACCTTCGATAACTGGAGTCATCAGGATGCCATCGTGAGTACCACAGTCATCTTCAGTCACTACCAAATCTTGGGCAACATCAACCAGACGGCGGGTCAGGTAACCGGAGTTCGCCGTTTTCAATGCGGTATCCGCAAGACCTTTACGAGCACCGTGGGTTGAGATGAAGTACTGAAGTACGTTCAGACCTTCACGGAAGTTCGCGGTAATTGGGGTTTCGATGATGGAACCATCTGGCGTTGCCATCAGACCACGCATCCCCGCCAACTGACGGATCTGAGCCGCAGAACCACGCGCACCGGAGTCGGCCATCATAAAGATGTTGTTGAAAGAAACCTGTTGTTCTTCTTCACCGTTACGGTTAATCACTGTTTCAGAAGACAGGTTTTCCATCATCGCTTTAGCAACACGTTCGTTCGCCGCAGCCCAGATATCGATAACTTTGTTATAGCGTTCGCCAGCCGTTACCAGACCTGACTGGAACTGTTCCTGAATTTCGGCCACTTCCGCTTCAGCTTCCGCGATGATGCCTTCTTTCTTCTCAGGAATAACCATGTCATCAATACCTACGGATACCCCTGAACGGGCAGCGTAAGCAAAACCGGTATACATGGTCTGGTCAGCCAAAATAACGGTTGGTTTCAGACCCAGTATGCGGTAACAGGTATTCAGCATCTTAGAGATAGCTTTTTTACCCAGTGGCTGGTTAATCAGTGAGTAAGGCAGGCCTCTTGGTACGATCATCCACAGAATGGCACGACCGATAGTGGTGTCAACCAACCCAGTATTGGTGGCGACATTACCTTCACCATCTCTCACTTCTTCAGTGATACGCACTTTGACACGGGCATGCAGAGAAGCCAGGCCTGCGCGGTATACGCGCTCTGCTTCTTTAGGGCCGGTCAAAACCATGCCTTCGCCTTTCGCGTTAACACAGTCACGGGTCATGTAGTACAGACCCAATACAACGTCCTGAGATGGAACGATGATGGGTTCACCGCTCGCTGGAGACAGGATGTTGTTGGTAGACATCATCAACGCACGCGCTTCCAACTGAGCTTCCAGTGTCAACGGTACGTGAACAGCCATCTGGTCACCGTCGAAGTCGGCGTTATATGCCGCACACACGAGTGGGTGCAACTGAATAGCTTTACCTTCGATCAGTACGGGTTCAAATGCCTGAATACCCAAACGGTGAAGGGTTGGTGCACGGTTCAGCAGAACAGGGTGCTCACGGATGACTTCATCCAGGATATCCCATACCACAGCTTCTTCACGCTCAACCATTTTCTTGGCGGCTTTGATAGTCGTCGCCAGGCCACGCAGTTCCAGTTTGCCGTAAATAAATGGCTTGAACAGTTCCAGTGCCATCTTCTTAGGAAGACCACACTGATGCAGACGCAGGTATGGACCTACGGTAATAACAGAACGACCTGAGTAGTCAACACGTTTACCCAGCAAGTTCTGACGGAAACGACCCTGTTTACCCTTGATCATGTCTGCCAGGGATTTCAGAGGGCGTTTGTTAGAACCGGTAATCGCACGACCGCGACGGCCGTTGTCCAGCAGCGCATCCACCGCTTCCTGCAACATACGTTTTTCGTTACGTACGATGATATCTGGCGCAGCCAGATCCAACAGGCGCTTCAAACGGTTGTTACGGTTAATAACGCGACGATACAGATCGTTCAGGTCTGAAGTTGCGAAACGACCGCCATCCAGTGGAACCAGTGGACGCAAATCCGGTGGCAGAACTGGCAGAACGGTCAGAACCATCCACTCTGGTTTGTTGCCAGACTGAATGAACGCTTCCAGCAGTTTAATACGCTTGGTCAGCTTCTTACGCTTGGTTTCAGAGTTGGTTTCATTCAGCTCTTCGCGCAAGGTTTCGCATTCGTTTTCCAGATCGATGCTTTTCAGCAAGGCCTGGATTGCTTCTGCACCCATTTTGGCGTCAAATTCATCACCGAACTCTTCCAGTGCATCCAGATACTGTTCTTCAGTCAGGATTTGGCTACGCTCAAGATTGGTCATCCCCCCTTCAACAACCACATAGGATTCGAAGTATAGTACGCGTTCAATATCGCGCAGAGGCATATCCAGCAATAAACCGATGCGGGATGGCAGAGATTTCAGGAACCAGATGTGAGCGGTTGGAGATGCCAGCTCAATGTGACCCATACGATCACGACGCACTTTAGTCTGGGTTACTTCAACGCCACATTTCTCACAAATCACACCACGGTGTTTCAAACGCTTGTATTTACCACACAAGCATTCGTAATCTTTTACAGGCCCGAAAATACGCGCACAGAAAAGACCGTCACGCTCAGGCTTGAACGTACGGTAGTTAATAGTTTCCGGCTTTTTTACTTCCCCGAATGACCACGAACGGATCATATCTGGAGAGGCCAGAGCAATTTTGATCGCATCAAACTCTTCGGTCTTAGTTTGCGCTTTCAGAAACTTCAATAAGTCTTTCACGAAATGGCTCCTGTCGGAGTTAGACCTGTTAGGTGAGTGGCCCATGCCACTCCCCTCTATAACCAGTATAACCACTGGGACCAGTGCAACCTCTGGCGGGTAAACTGCCCGACATTCTTATGTTTCAACATACGGCCGGGCAGTACCAGCGGGAAAACGATTTATTCGTCTTCCAGCTCGATGTTGATACCCAACGAACGGATTTCTTTCAGCAATACGTTGAAAGATTCCGGCATGCCTGGTTCCATCTGGTGGTTACCATCCACGATGTTTTTATACATCTTGGTTCGACCGTTAACATCGTCGGATTTAACGGTGAGCATTTCTTGCAGGGTGTACGCCGCACCGTATGCTTCCAATGCCCAAACTTCCATCTCACCGAAGCGCTGTCCACCGAACTGTGCCTTACCACCCAGCGGCTGCTGAGTCACCAGACTGTAAGAACCGGTAGAACGGGCGTGCATCTTGTCATCAACCAAGTGGTTCAGTTTCAGCATGTACATGTAACCAACGGTTACCTGACGCTCGAATTGTTCACCTGTACGGCCGTCGAACAGCGTGATTTGACCGGAAGTCGGCAAGCCACTCAGTTTCAACAACTCTTTGATTTCGGTCTCTTTTGCACCATCAAAGACCGGCGTTGCGATAGGCATACCTTTTTTCAAGTTTTCTGCCAGACGCATCACTTCTTCATCAGTGAAGGTGCCCAAGTCAACTTTCTGACGGGTATCATCACCCAGATCATAAGCTTTCTGAATAAATTCACGCAGTTTGGCAACTTCCTGCTGCTGTTTCAGCATTGCATTGATCTTGTCACCAATGCCTTTTGCCGCCATACCCAGGTGAGTTTCCAGAATCTGACCGATGTTCATACGTGATGGTACGCCCAGCGGGTTCAGTACGATGTCCACTGGTGTGCCGTTTTCATCGTAAGGCATGTCTTCGATCGGGTTGATCTTGGAGATAACACCTTTGTTACCGTGACGACCTGCCATCTTGTCACCAGGCTGGATCTGACGTTTCACAGCCAGATACACTTTGACAATTTTCAGTACGCCCGGTGCCAGATCGTCGCCCTGAGTGATCTTACGGCGTTTAGCATCCAGTTTTTTCTCGAACTCTACTTTCAGTTCGTCGTACTGTTCTGCCAACTGCTCTAGCTGATTTTGTTTTTCTTCATCAGCCAGGCCCAGTTCCAGCCAACGCCCACGAGGAAGTTTGCTGAGTTTTTCCGCTTCAACACCACCGGCAACCAGTACAGAGTGAATACGTGCAAACAGGCCAGCTTCGAAAATTTGCAGTTCTTCTGTCAGGTCTTTCTTAGCCTCACGCAACTGCATCTCTTCGATTTCCAACGCACGCTTGTCTTTCTCTACACCATCACGGGTAAAGACTTGTACGTCGATAACAGTACCAGAAACACCATTTGGTACGCGCAGTGAGGAGTCTTTCACATCAGACGCTTTCTCACCGAAGATCGCACGCAACAGTTTTTCTTCTGGAGTTAGCTGAGTTTCACCTTTTGGTGTCACCTTACCAACCAGAATGTCGCCGCCTTTCACTTCCGCACCGATATAAACGATACCGGATTCGTCCAGTTTAGACAGTGCAGCTTCACCCACGTTAGGGATGTCAGCCGTAATCTCTTCAGGTCCCAGTTTAGTGTCACGAGACACACAAGCCAGTTCCTGAATGTGAATAGTGGTGAAACGGTCTTCCTGAACAACACGCTCAGAGACGAGGATGGAGTCTTCGAAGTTATAACCATTCCAAGGCATGAACGCCACACGCATGTTCTGACCCAGTGCCAGTTCACCCAAGTCGGTGGATGGACCATCAGCCAGTACGTCACCGCGTTCTACCAATTCACCCAAAGAAACACATGGTGTCTGATTGATACACGTGTTTTGGTTTGAGCGGGTATATTTGGTCAGGTTATAGATATCAATGCCCGCTTCACCTGCGTACATTTCATCTTCGTTAACCTTGATAACAATACGGGATGCGTCAACGTACTGAACCACACCGCCGCGTTTAGCTACTGAGGTTACACCGGAGTCAACCGCTACCGCACGTTCCATACCTGTTCCGACCAGCGGCTTATCAGCGCGCAGAGTTGGAACCGCCTGACGTTGCATGTTCGCACCCATCAATGCACGGTTGGCGTCATCGTGTTCAAGGAATGGGATCAGAGAAGCACCGACGGACACAATCTGTTGTGTCGAAACGTCCATGTACTGAACCTGATCACGGTTGAACAAGCTGGATTCATCGTAATGACGGCACGTGACCAATTCTTCAACGAAATGGCCTTCTTCATCCAATACGGTGCTCGCCTGAGCAATAACGTAGTTACCTTCTTCGATTGCAGACAGGTAGTGGATTTCATCAGTCACTACGCCATCACGAACCAAGCGATAAGGCGTTTCAAGGAAACCATACTCATTGGTACGCGCATAAACGGACAATGAGTTAATCAAACCGATGTTTGGACCTTCAGGTGTTTCGATTGGACATACACGACCGTAGTGAGTTGGGTGTACGTCTCGAACTTCAAAGCCTGCACGCTCACGGGTCAGACCGCCTGGACCCAACGCAGAAATACGACGTTTATGGGTGATTTCAGACAGTGGGTTGTTCTGATCCATGAACTGGGACAGCTGGCTCGAACCAAAGAACTCTTTCACCGCCGCAGAAATTGGTTTGGCGTTGATCATGTCCTGTGGCATCAGGGTATCCAGATCGCCCAGAGACAAACGCTCTTTCACTGCACGTTCTACACGAACCAAGCCGACGCGGAACTGGTTTTCAGCCATTTCACCAACGGAACGGATACGACGGTTGCCCAAGTGGTCGATATCGTCGACTTCACCTTTACCGTTACGGATATCGATGAGCTTCTTCATCACGTCAATGATGTCTTCTTTGCTCAGGATACCGGAACCTTCAATCTCTTCACGATCTAGCGAACGGTTGAACTTCATACGACCAACCGCCGACAGATCATAACGATCTTCAGAGAAGAACAAGTTCTCAAACAGGTTTTCTGCGGCTTCACGTGTTGGTGGTTCACCCGGACGCATCATGCGATAGATTTCAACCAGTGCGCTCAGGCGATCATTGGTTGGGTCAACACGCAGGGTTTCGGAAATATAAGCACCGTGGTCCAGATCATTGGTAAACAGGGTCTCGATAGATTTGTAACCAGACTGGCTCAAACGGGCCAGTAGATCCAAAGAGAGTTCCATGTTAGCGGTACAGATGACTTCACCTGTGTTTTGGTCGATGTAATCTTTTGCTACAACTTTACCCGCAATATATTCAACAGGCACCTCAATACGGTCTACCTGCTCTTTTTCTAACTGGCGGATATGACGAGCTGTGATACGACGGCCTTTTTCAACATAAACCTTGCCGTTTGCTTCGATATCAAATGAAGCAGTCTCGCCCCGCAGACGCTCTGGAACCAGGATCATCTGCAATTTATTGGCGCGAATTTCGAAAACGGTTTTTTTGAAGAACAGATTCAGGATGTCTTCAGAGGAATAATCCATCGCACGCAGAATAATCGAAGCCGGCAACTTACGGCGGCGGTCGATACGCACAAACAGGTTATCTTTTGGATCAAATTCGAAATCTAACCACGAACCACGGTAAGGAATGATACGTGCATTATACAGTACCTTACCGGATGAATGGGTTTTACCCTTATCGCTATCAAAGAAAACGCCTGGGCTACGATGCAACTGAGATACAATAACGCGCTCAGTACCGTTGATAACGAAAGTCCCGTTATCAGTCATGAGTGGAATTTCACCCATGTAGACTTCTTGTTCTTTGATGTCTTTAACTGTGCCTTCTGGCGCTTCGCGCTCATAGATCACCAGACGCAGCTTAACGCGCAGAGGTGCGGAGAAAGTCACTCCACGGATCTGACACTCTTTGACATCAAAGACAGGTTCACCAAGACGGTAGCTTACATATTGCAGCTCTGAATTACCGCTGTAGCTCTGAATTGGAAACACTGAACGGAAGGCCGCTTCCAGTCCATTCTGGCCTTCTGGATCTTGCTCGATAAACTTCTGGAACGAGTCAAGTTGGATAGAAAGAAGGTATGGAACATCCAACACTTGTGGACGTTTACCAAAATCCTTACGAATACGTTTTTTCTCGGTATAGGAGTAAACCATAGGGTTCCTCAGCTCGCTGATAAGTGACCCACTCTGTCCGCCCTTAAGGACAGCACGCTGCAACACTATTTTTTCGAACAGAAAACAGAATATTTTCCGTAATACTCATGACTATTACTCTTACATCATTTCATTGCGTTACCTTACTACCGAGCTACCGAGTGGATCGTAGCTGAGAACGCAGTATATTAAGTCGTCAATAGGATGAAGTATTTTGGGTTTATTAGTAGCCAAACAGTGTGAAATGCTACTAATTCCCTATTGATGCCTTTCAGACAAATCTGACTTTCAGACAATGCCCTTACAGCGCAAAAAGGCTGGCGATTAAAAAATCGCCAGCCGCCAGCCTTATAAAATCAGGCTGCGAACTTCAAACAGATCTTACTTGATCTCAACAGAAGCACCTGCTTCTTCCAGAGATTTTTTCAGAGCTTCAGCGTCGTCTTTGCTGATGCCTTCTTTCAGTGCTGCTGGTGCGCTTTCAACCAGGTCTTTCGCTTCTTTCAGACCCAGGCCAGTTGCGCCACGTACTGCTTTGATTACAGCAACTTTGTTAGCACCAACGCCAGTCAGGATGACGTCGAATTCAGTTTTTTCTTCAACAACTTCAGCAGCACCACCAACTACAGCTACAGCAGCAGCAGCAGAAACGCCGAATTTTTCTTCCATCATGCTGATCAGTTCAACAACGTCCATTACAGACATTTCTGCAACTGCGTCCAGAATTTGTTCTTTAGTGATAGACATAACAAGTGTTCCTAAAATTCAGAAAAAATTTATACGTTAAAAAGCAACGAAGGAAATAAGCAATTAAGCAGCTTCTTTCTGATCGCGTAGCGCAGCCAGAGTGCGAACCAGTTTGCCTGCAGAGGCTTCTTTCATGGTTGCCATCAGGCGTGCGATTGCTTCTTCGTAAGTTGGGAGTGTTGCCAGACGATCGATGTTGCTCGCTGGGATAAACTCACCTTCAAAGGCTGCTGCTTTAATCTCGAATGCTGGGTTCGCTTTCGCGAAATCTTTGAACAAACGAGCAGCTGCGCCCGGATGTTCGTTAGAAAAAGCAATCAAGGTTGGACCAACAAACGCTTCTTTCAGGCACTCAAACTCAGTACCTTCAACAGCACGGCGCATCAGAGTGTTACGAACAACACGCATATAAACGCCAGCTTCGCGACCTGCTTTACGCAGTTCAGTCATTTTATCTACGGTAACGCCGCGAGAATCCGCAACAACCGCAGACAGCGCGCCTTTGGCTACTTCGCTGACTTCAGCAACAATCGCTTGTTTGTCTTGAAGATTTAGTGCCATTAGCTTCTTGCTCCTGGATTAACCGGGCAAACCCGGGACTCACTTCACTCAAAACACCAAATGTGCCTGAGCGCTGAAACACGGTGAGCAGAATCCAGAAAATAAATTTCATTTGGCTCTGTCACCGTCTACGCAGGATATTAAGTAATTACTTACGCCTGCGGTCTTGGACGGGGCTTGGATCAGGCCAAGCTCCAACCGAAAACTTGTTATTTGCCGATACCGCCTTATTTTCCGAAGGCTGTGTGATAAAACACACTGATCAGGCAAATTTGAAGCGCCAGATTTTAGACAAATCTGACGCTAAGGTAAAGCGTTATTCTCAGCTTAAATCATTAAGCTGATGCGTTCAGACTAGACTGATCGATCGCAACACCTGCACCCATGGTAGTAGACAGGCTAACTTTCTTAACGTAAATGCCTTTAGCTGAAGATGGTTTCGCTTTTTTCAGCGCAACCAGCAGAGCTTCCAGGTTTTCTTTCAGTTTGTCAGCTTCGAAGTCAACTTTACCGATAGTCGTGTGGATGATACCGTTCTTGTCGTTACGGTAACGAACCTGACCCGCTTTAGCGTTTTGTACAGCTTCAGCAACGTTAGGCGTTACAGTACCCACTTTCGGGTTTGGCATCAGACCACGTGGGCCAAGGATTTGACCCAGTTGGCCAACAACGCGCATTGCATCTGGAGATGCGATAACAACGTCGAAGTCCATCTCGCCTTTCTTAACCAATTCAGCCAGATCTTCCATACCTACCAGTTCAGCACCAGCAGCTTTAGCCGCTTCAGCGTTTGCACCCTGAGTAAATACAGCAACACGTACTGAACGGCCAGTACCGTGTGGCAGTACAGTTGCACCACGAACGTTCTGGTCAGATTTACGAGCATCAATGCCAAGATTAACAGCTATGTCAACGCTTTCTACGAATTTAGCAGTAGCCAATTCTTTCAGCAGAGTAATAGCTTCGTTGATGTCATATTGTTTAGTTGCATCAACTTTTTCACGGATAGTACGCATGCGCTTAGTCAGTTTAGCCATTGATTAACCCTCCACTACCAGGCCCATGGAACGAGCAGTACCTTCGATTGAACGCATCATCGCGTCAACGTCAGCACCAGTCATGTCCGCAGCTTTAGTTTCAGCAATTTCACGAATCTGAGCGCTGGTTACTTTACCAACTTTTTCTTTGTTCGGTTTGCCAGAACCAGATTTGATGCCTGCTGCTTTCTTCAGCAGAACAGCCGCTGGTGGGGTTTTGGTAACGAAAGTGAAAGAACGGTCTGCGTAAACAGTAATAACAACTGGAATTGGCAAGCCTTTTTCAATGCTTTCAGTTTTAGCATTGAACGCTTTACAGAATTCCATGATGTTAACACCCTGCTGACCCAGAGCTGGACCAACTGGTGGGCTTGGGTTAGCCATACCCGCTGCAACTTGCAGCTTAACGTAGGCTTGTACTTTCTTAGCCATTTATTTTTCCTCTATGCGGGTCTTATCGCCTCAAAATGAGGCTCCCCTGACGATTTGAACCCCGTCTATTAAAGACCAGGTCACTAAAAACTTTAATTAACCTAATATTATCTCAGTATCATCTCAAAATGATGCCTGGATAAAAAACAAAAGGCGCGAAATTGTATGCTAATTTCACACCCTTTGCAAGCATAAGCGCTTACTTAATCACCAGATTAGGCTTTCTCTACCTGGCTGAAATCCAGCTCAACAGGTGTAGCACGACCAAAGATAGAAACCGAGACTTTCAAGCGGCTCTTCTCGTAATCGACTTCTTCCACCACACCATTGAAGTCTGCAAACGGACCATCACTGACTCGAACCATTTCGCCTGGTTCGAACAGAGTTTTTGGCCGTGGTTTATCACCAACCTGTTGAAGACGATTCATGATCGCATCAACTTCTTTATCGCTGATTGGTGCTGGGCGGTCAGAGGTGCCACCGATAAAACCCATTACGCGAGGTACACTACGAACCAAATGCCAAGTCGCATCGTTCATTACCATCTGTACTAGGACATAGCCAGGGAAGAATTTACGCTCGCTTTTACGGCGCTGACCACTACGGATCTCAACAACTTCTTCTGTCGGCACCATCACTTCGCCAAAAAAATCTTCCATCTCTTGTAATTTGATATGTTCACGCAGAGATTGAGCGACGCGACCTTCAAACCCAGAAAATGCCTGGATGACATACCAACGCTTTTTTGGGGATTCAGACATTTTTAAAACCTCAGGCCTGTAATAAATGAAACTAAACGCACCAGAATACCATCAAGCCCCCACAAAATAAGAGACATGACAGCCGTCACAGCTGCAACAATCAAAGTCGTATGCAGTGCTTCCTGGCGAGTTGGCCAAATGACTTTACGCATTTCAATGCGGGCTTCACGGGCAAATGCTAACGCAGCTTTACCTTTTACAGTCCACAATGCAACTGCTCCTGCAAGGGCCACAATAGCAACCACGGCTATCGCGCGCAGAGGCAGGTTATACTCTCGGTAATAGTAATTACCCACAATAGCAACCACCAGTAGCATCGCCACCAATAGCCACTTTGCTATATCAAGACCACGCCCGCTTTCTTGAGCATCGCTATTCGCACTCATAAACCAACCTGTAACTATATGTAAGTAACTATGATGTAAATAGATAGCCAGCTTGCCTCGCAAGAGCAAAACAAATCAGACCGAACCCAAAGATAATTGTAATTGTATCTGACTCGGCACCAAAATTCAGCAGGACTTTTGTATCTTAATGATATTTAAGCCCATCCGTTGTATCAGAGCCTATCTCACCAATAATTAAGAATAGCAATCAAACAGCAATTTATCTGCTATTAATTGCCCAATAATGAACAACTATTGATGAGATAGGTTCTTCTTAAGACAACGTATAAAAAGGGCATCTATCGATGCCCTTCTAAAATGAACACATTAAAAAAATTATGCGATCACTTTAGCAACAACACCGGCACCTACAGTACGGCCACCTTCACGGATGGCGAAACGCAGACCTTCGTCCATTGCGATTGGGGCAATCAGGTTAACTACCATGTTGATGTTGTCACCTGGCATGACCATCTCTACGCCTTCTGGCAGTTCGATAGTTCCGGTTACGTCAGTGGTACGGAAGTAGAACTGTGGACGGTAACCTTTGAAGAATGGGGTATGACGACCACCTTCATCTTTGCTCAGGATATACACTTCAGATTCGAACTGAGTGTGTGGGTGGATAGAGCCTGGCTTCGCCAGAACCTGACCACGTTCAACGTCATCACGCTTAGTACCACGCAGCAGAACACCCACGTTCTCACCCGCACGGCCTTCGTCCAGCAGTTTGCGGAACATTTCAACGCCGGTACACGTGGTTTTAGTGGTTTCTTTGATACCTACGATTTCAACTTCGTCACCGACTTTAACGATACCACGCTCTACACGACCGGTTACTACAGTACCACGGCCGGAGATGGAGAACACGTCTTCGATTGGCAGCAGGAATGGCTTATCAATGTCACGCTCTGGTTCTGGGATGTAAGTATCCAGTGCTTCTGCCAGTTCGATAACTTTCGCTTCCCACTCTGCGTCGCCTTCCAGCGCTTTCAGCGCCGAACCACGGATAATTGGCGTGTCGTCGCCTGGGAAATCGTACTGAGACAGCAGCTCACGCACTTCCATTTCGACCAGTTCCAGCAGCTCTTCATCATCAACCATGTCACATTTGTTCAGGAACACGATGATGTAAGGAACGCCTACCTGACGACCCAGCAGGATGTGCTCACGAGTCTGTGGCATTGGGCCATCAGTTGCAGCAACAACCAGGATCGCACCGTCCATCTGAGCAGCACCGGTGATCATGTTTTTCACATAGTCGGCGTGGCCTGGGCAGTCAACGTGTGCGTAGTGACGAGTTGGGGTATCGTATTCTACATGAGAAGTAGAGATGGTGATACCACGTGCTTTTTCTTCTGGCGCATTGTCGATCTGGTCGAATGCACGTGCGCTACCACCGTAAGTTTTTGCCAGAACGGTAGTGATTGCAGCAGTCAGGGTAGTTTTACCGTGGTCAACGTGGCCGATAGTACCAACGTTAACGTGCGGTTTTGAACGTTCAAACTTTTCTTTAGACACGACTCTATTCCTTAATACCGCTCCCTCGTCACAAAGAGGAGGGAGCTAAAAAGATAGTAAACTCGAAAACTTATCTAGATTTACGAGCTTCAATAATAGCCTGAGCGACGTTGCTAGGCGCTTCGTTGTACTTCAAGAACTCCATGGAGTAAGAAGCACGACCTTGGGTCTGAGAACGCAGGTCAGTAGCATAACCAAACATTTCAGACAATGGTACTTGAGCACGAACAATTTTGCCCGTAGCTATATCATCCATACCATCGATCATACCACGGCGACGGTTCAGGTCACCGATGACGTCACCCATGTAGTCTTCTGGTGTTTCCACTTCGACTTTCATGATTGGTTCCAGCAGAACTGGTTTCGCTTTCATGAAGCCTTCTTTAAATGCCATGGATGCAGCAATTTTAAAGGCGATTTCTGAGGAGTCAACGTCGTGGTAAGAACCATCGAACAGAGCAACTTTAACGTCAACGATTGGATAACCAGCCAGAACACCGCTCTTCAGCTGTTCCTGAACGCCTTTATCGACGCCAGGAATGTATTCTTTAGGAACAACACCACCAACGATTTCGTTCGCGAACTCGTAACCAACACCACCTGCTTCCAGAGGCTCGATACGTAGCCAAACGTGACCGTACTGACCACGACCACCGGACTGTTTAGCGTGTTTACCTTCCTGCTCAACAGAAGCACGGATGGTTTCACGGTAAGCAACCTGAGGTTTACCTACGTTCGCTTCAACGTTGAATTCACGACGCATACGGTCAACCAGTACGTCGAGGTGAAGTTCACCCATGCCTGCGATGATAGTCTGACCAGTCTCTTCATCACTGCTCACGCGGAAAGATGGGTCTTCCTGAGCCAGACGGCCTAAAGCGATACCCATTTTTTCCTGGTCAGCTTTAGTTTTTGGCTCAATAGCAACAGAGATAACTGGCTCTGGGAATTCCATGCGCTCCAGAATGATTGGCTTGCTCAGGTCACAAAGAGTATCACCTGTAGTGACATCTTTCAGACCGATAGCAGCAGCGATGTCGCCTGCACGGACTTCTTTAATTTCTTCACGTTTGTTGGCGTGCATCTGAACGATACGGCCAAAACGTTCTTTTTTGTCTTTCACTGGGTTCAGTACGGTATCACCAGAGTTAACCACACCGGAGTAAACGCGGAAGAACGTCAGGTTACCCACGAATGGGTCAGTCGCGATTTTGAACGCCAGTGCTGAAAATGGTTCGTCATCGCGGGAGTGACGTTCCGCCGGAGTATCTTTACCGTCTGGCAGCATACCTTTGATGGATTCAACATCCGTTGGAGCTGGCAGATATTCGACCACTGCATCCAGCATTGCCTGAACACCTTTGTTCTTAAATGCAGAACCACAGGTAACCAGAATAATTTCGTTAGCCAGAACACGCTTACGCAGAGCTGCCTTGATTTCTTCTTCAGTCAGCTCTTCACCGCCCAGGTATTTATCCATCAGTTCATCTGATGCTTCTGCTGCGGATTCAATCAGGTTCTGATGCCATTCCTGAGCCTGCTCAAGCATGTCAGCCGGGATATCTTCGTATTCGAAGGTAATACCCTGATCTTCGTCGTTCCAGTTGATTGCTTTCATTTTCAGCAAATCAACAATGCCGGTGAAAGTATCTTCTGCACCAATTGCCAATTGCAGAGGAACAGGGTTAGCAGCCAGACGAGTTTTGATCTGCTCAACAACGCGCAGGAAGTTCGCTCCCATACGGTCCATTTTGTTAACGAACGCGATACGTGGAACGTTATATTTGTTCGCCTGACGCCATACAGTTTCAGACTGTGGCTGAACACCACCAACTGCACAGTAAACCATTACTGCACCGTCAAGAACACGCATGGAACGTTCTACTTCGATAGTGAAGTCAACGTGGCCTGGGGTGTCGATGATGTTGATACGGTGTGGCTCAAACTGTTTAGCCATACCAGACCAGAATGCGGTAGTCGCAGCAGACGTGATGGTAATACCACGTTCTTGCTCCTGTTCCATCCAGTCCATAGTAGCAGCGCCATCATGAACTTCACCGATCTTATGGCTTACACCAGTGTAGAACAGAATACGTTCGGTGGTAGTAGTTTTACCCGCGTCAATGTGCGCACTGATACCGATATTACGGTAACGAGTTATAGGGGTTTTACGAGCCATTTTTTCCTCTCTCGTGGGCGTTCAATTTAGAGAACGGGTAGCTGGACAGCCACCCGGAACATATTCACTGCCGATGGAATACCCAATAAAGGATTTTACCAACGGTAGTGTGCGAACGCCTTGTTAGCTTCTGCCATACGGTGAACGTCTTCACGTTTCTTCACAGCAGCGCCTTTATTTTCAGCCGCATCAGATAATTCATTTGCCAGGCGCAGAGCCATGGACTTATCACCGCGTTTACGAGCAGCTTCAACGATCCAACGCATTGCCAGAGCATTACGACGAACCGGACGAACTTCAACTGGAACCTGATAAGTAGAACCACCAACACGGCGGGACTTAACTTCTACAGTCGGGCGCACGTTATCCAGTGCCAGCTCGAATGCTTCCAGATGATCTTTACCGGAACGCTGAGCCAGGGTCTCAAGCGCACCATATACAATAGCTTCTGCGACAGACTTCTTACCGTCTACCATCAGGATATTTACAAATTTGGCCAGCAGTTCAGATCCGAACTTTGGATCTGGCAGAATTTTACGTTGACCAATTACACGACGACGTGGCATGGAAATACTCCGTTTCGAATTTCAGGGTTGTCCAAAACTCTACGAGTTTATTTTGACATTAATGTGAAAAATGTTTGGCCTTACTTAACGGAGAACCATTAAGCCTTTGGCTTCTTCACACCGTACTTAGAACGACCTTGTTTACGGTCTTTAACACCGGCACAGTCCAGAGCGCCGCGAACGGTGTGGTAACGTACACCTGGCAAGTCTTTAACACGACCGCCACGGATCAGGATAACGGAGTGTTCCTGCAGGTTGTGGCCTTCACCACCGATGTAGGAAGAAACTTCGTAACCGTTAGTCAAACGCACACGACATACTTTACGCAGTGCGGAGTTTGGTTTTTTAGGGGTGGTAGTATATACACGAGTACATACGCCACGTTTTTGCGGGCAAGCTTCCAGAGCAGGAACGTTGCTTTTCACAACTTTCGAGCTACGAGATTTGCGAACCAGCTGATTAATAGTTGCCATTATTAAAAAAGCTCCTGGTTTTTTGCTTCGTAAACACGGATTTTACCCTCTCTCTGCCATTATGACAAAACAAGAGGACGCGGAATTTTATTGCTGACTTGACGAGGTGTCAAGAAATATACAGTTTTTCTATATCGGCAAAATATTATCGATAAAGTACTGCCAGTAAAGCGTTGGGCTGGTAAAGTTGCTGAAAAGTGCCATTCAGATCTACCCATCACCTCTACCATGCAAAATTTTGCTGATGTTTTACTGTTAAGCTAACAAAGCCATTGTAATCAATCACCATTACACGGTCTGAAATCTGTTCAATCAGCCCCCGTGCATCAAGATCTTCTTTTAAAACATAAATGCCTGCCCTCGTACGGAGCAACTCCGTCAAATAACGGTTATCATTAATGCCCAATAACACGCCATTTTGCATCAATAAAACATCATCGGTATCAGATACAAGGCCAAGCATTGCATTGAAGTCATTATGGTAAGGTGAGCGACTGACAGTATATAACATGTTACCTGCCTGAAATAGATTAAAATTTCAACACAAAATCATAACCCGCCAACAATTCTCGGATTGCGGCGGCAGAAAGAAATTCAGCTTCCAGCACAAAATTGCTGGCTGGGCTGCCTCCCCGAATCACCAAATCATCCAGACAGACGTAACATTTATCAATGTCATAGAGCGGCAAGACCTTAAAGGTTGAGATATAGTCACGGGCCAGGATTTTATCCGGCTGCTGATTGGCCAATAATTGAAATACACCATCAGAAATAAAAAATACACCGATCTGCTCAGTCAATGCCGACGTCGCAAGCAGTGCATCCAGCCCTTCCCGGCCGGCAGAAGAGCCGTGAGGAGCTTCAGTAAAAACAAAGGCAATTTTTTTCATCGATACCCACGAAGATTCCCAAACCTAACCAGCGCTAAAATTGTATGACACGATCACATAACATCATGGCTTCTGCCAACGATCCCAACCCACTAAGCTCAAACCCTTCAGCTAAATTAGCGGCGGGCAGATTCAATTCACGGGCTTGCTGTTCATCCACGACACCACGGCGCAATGCCGCAGCAACACAGATAAACAGATCGAATTGATGCTGGACTGCCAATGCCTGCCAGGCCCTGACCAAATCAAACTCATCATTGGCAGGGGCAACCCATTGATTGCCGTTTTGGACACCTTCGCGATAAAAAAACACGCTATGCAGTTTATGGCCAGAGGTGATCAATGCCTGAGCAAATTGGTAAGCGCTGCTGGCTTGTTGAGTACCGTAAGCTGGCCCAGTGACCAGCAAACAATAAGACAGTGACGACATTACTTCTCCGAACCCGCATATTCACCATTTTTGAACTGGCGAATATAGAGATATACCGTATGTTTGGAGATATTCAAACGATCAGCCACCTGATTAATCGCATCTTTAATATCAAAAATACCTTTCTCATAAAGATTCAGCACAACCTGTCTGTTTTTCGCATTATTGGAAACATTGCGATCAGCATTCACTTCTTCAATTGTGAATTCCAGAGTTTGTGCTACCAGATCATCCACGGAAGAAGCAAAATTGACGTTTGAAGCAACTTCATGGGTTTTTTCCGGGATAAAGGTCTGAATAATTTCAGAGAAAGGCACATCAAGATTCATATTGATGCACAAAAGCCCAATGACTCGACGCTGGCGATTGCGGATAGCAATCGTGACAGATTTCATCAACGAGCCACTTTTAGCCCGTGTGAAATACGCCCTGGAAACGCTACTGTCTTCATCCGTAATATCATGCAGCATTCGCAACGCCAGATCGGTAATCGGAGAACCAATTTTACGCCCTGTATGCTCGCCATTAGCTATTCTGACGGCTGAACATTTAAGATCTTCCAGTGAATGAAGAACTATTTCACAATGCCCACCAATCAACATAGCCAGGCCATCCACAGCAGCTTCGTAAGATTTTAAAATTTCGTGATCAGTTTCACTAAATGGTTGGTTTTCCAGTAAATCAATATCACTGTTTTCACCAGAGATATTATCACCAGTTAATAGCGGGGTAGACATGTAATACACCATCCTTCAAATTCTGACTTTGCCTCACCAAAAACATCGGGGCAAGATTTATTATAAAATCACATTACTGCAACTCAGCATCTACTTCGGTAAACGCCTATTGTTACAAGAAAGTTAAATAGCCTTATGAGATAAGCGCTAAAAACAAACAGTTAAAAATGTTTGCTCTATATTATTCTATTCGGACTATTCAGAATAGTGACGTTAAAACCACATCGAACTGCCGTCAAGCTCTTGCTGAGTATAGCGCGGGGTTCAATCACAGCTTTATGCCGAATCCATCTGAAATACGAAAAGCAATATCCCATTTAATACCGTGGGAAATAATAAGCAAATAAATTTATTATTTTTTATCCATGCTTATTACTCATCAAATAGAGGTAAATATCAGCAGCAAATCGAAAGGTAGAAAAAATGTGTGATAAAGCAGGAGCCTTAAGCCCCTGCTAATATCTTTTAATCACAGAAATTATTTTGCCTTGGCCGCAGGCTTAATATCCAGTAATTCAACATTGAAAACTAAAGTGGAGTTAGCTGGAATTTTAGGTAAATTAACCTGATCATAAGCCAGCTTAGGTGGAATAACTAATGTGATTTTTCCACCTTTCTTCACATGCTGTATACCTTCACTCCAACCTGGAATAACGCTATCCAAACGGATTGTCAGCGGCTCTTTACGGTCATAAGAGCTGTCAAAAACCTGACCATCAATCAAAGAACCATTGTAGTTAACAACGACAGTATCAGTCTCTTTAGGTGCGTTACCCGTACCTGCTTTTTCAATTTTGTAAAGAAGCCCGGTTTTGGTTTCCACTACGCCCGCTTGTTTAGCAAACTCTTTGCGATATTTGGCACCTTTTTCACCATTTTCACTGGCTTCTTTTTCTGCCTTAGCCAGTGCTGCACTTTTCACTTTAGATTCAAAGGCTATCAGGGTTTCCTGTATTTCTTTATCCGTCAGTTTGGCTTTATTATTTAATGCATCTTCAACACCAGCCAGCAACTTTTCTTTTTCTATATTGATACCGAGCGCTTTCTGTTCTTGCAATGAGTTGGCCATATAGCCTCCCAGAGAAGCACCCAGAGCATAAGAATTTTGCTGTTCTGCTGTTTTAAAAGCACTATTTAGTTTGACTTCGTCTTTGGTTTCGGTGTTAGCAGCCAAAACCTGGGGTACGCTAAATGCCACCGCTAGCGTTGTTGCCAGCAGAGTTGTTTTAAACAGTGATTTCATCCTATTCTCCAATAAGTTTGGGTGGGGTTGCCATCAGCATAGGGCATAACATCTACTATAACCGCCTAAGAAAACCAATGACAATATTTGCTATACCTTGCCATAAAAATCGTTGAGACAACATTAAAGCAAAGAGGTTTCGTGAAATTCTATTTCACTGGATATATGAGCATTATAGTGGCATCTTGGAGCATTATAGTGGCATCTTGACCGAATCATCGGTCCGTCATTTAAATTAATTGATTCAGAGGCAGGAGGAAAGATAATGGAATTATCTGAATTTGAGCGAAGATTTGAACAACTAGAAACCAAGCTGGCTTACCAAGATGCCACCATTGAAGCATTGAATCAGGAAGTGATAAAGCAACAGCTCGAAACTGACAGATTGAAAGAACAACTAAAATTAATCGCTGAACGTCTGAAAACTCACCAGGCATCCATCATTGCACCGCTTTCTGAAGAAACACCGCCCCCCCATTACTGATATTCATCAGGGAAGCGACCCGCCAAGGAAGGCTAGACGCAAAATAAAAAAGAGAAGCTTAAAACCCGCTTCTCTTTTTCTGCTTACTGATATTTCAGGTGACTAACGATTTTCAGTTAGCCCCGATTAATCTTAATGGCAGCTACCGCCGCAGCATCCGTGATCACCGTGATCGTGATCATGGTGATCATCACAGCCACCCTGACCATGTACATGGCCATGAGCCAATTCTTCTTCGGTTGCCTCACGGATCGCAACAATTTCAACATTGAATTTCAGATTCTGGCCAGCCAACATGTGGTTCGCATCAACAACCACTTCATCACCTTCTATCGCAGTGATTTCTACTGGAATAGGTCCCTGATCGGTGTCAGCCAGGAAACGCATACCAACCTGGAGATCATCAACGCCAACAAACACATCTTTTGGTGCACGCTGAACCAGGTTGTCATCATACTGACCGTATGCATCTTCTGCTTCTACGCTAACATCAAAACGTTCACCCACCTCACGGCCATCCACTGCTTTCTCTAATCCGCTGATCAGAGAACCACGGCCATGCAGATAGTCTAACGGTGCACTCACCGAGGACTCATCAACTAAAACACCATCTTCTGTTCTTACTTGATAAGCCAGACTGACCACCAAGTCTTTTGCTACTTTCATGACAACTCCTACATACCCGAGGGAAAAAATCCGTGAGGGAAAATTTTTACTGCTCAAAAAAATGCTGCCAATTGTAACGGAATTCTACGTTACTGTACCTAGTCAATGGCAAAATTTATCCACAATTCATTGTACATGTATTGAGTTACTGTGGTGTAAAGATCCCAATGACCTGTTCCTGGTCTCTGATATGAGATGTGACAGCGTCCTCCGTTTGCCTCTGTATATGGCCACAACGGACACACTCAACAACATCAACCTTATTTTCCTGCCACATTGCCAGCGTATCCTGTGATTGGCATTTTGGGCAGACTGCTCCTGCAATAAAACGCTTACGACTAATTGACATAATTCCCCCTAAGACGTGTCAGAACATCTATTTTCCGCTACCATGCACACCAGGTACTTAAAACTCAATACATATACCCAATAGATTTCAAATTGCGGCCCATCGAACACTATACGTATCAACGATCACTATGCATATCGATATACGATTGGTATGAGGAACGCAGTCAACAAAGCGGCAACTTGAAAGATGAAGGATATATAAATCTAACTATTAATTAACTTAACACATTATATATAGACGACATCTATGATTGTTTTCTCTTCACTGCAAATCCGTCGTGGCATTCGCATCCTGCTGGATAACGCCAACGCAACGATCAATCCTGGACAAAAAGTCGGATTAGTTGGCAAAAATGGCTGCGGTAAATCTACCCTGCTGGCATTACTGAAAGATGAACTTCAAGCTGAAAATGGCTCTGTCACCTTCCCCTGCAACTGGGCACTGGCTTGGGTTAATCAGGAAACGCCAGCCCTGGAAACATCAGCATTGGAATATGTCATCGATGGTGACCGTGAGTTCCGACAACTGGAGCAAAAACTCAAAATCGCCAACGAACAAAATGACGGTCACGCCATCGCTCACCTTCATGGTTTGCTTGATACTATTCAGGCATGGACAATCCGCGCCCGAGCCGCTAGCCTGCTGCACGGATTAGGTTTTTCTCAGGTTCAGCTAGAACAACCGGTACGTTCATTCTCTGGAGGCTGGCGTATGCGCCTCAACCTGGCACAAGCGCTGATCTGCCGCTCTGATTTGCTATTACTCGATGAACCGACCAACCATCTTGATCTGGATGCTGTTATCTGGCTGGAAAAATGGTTGAAGAGTTATACCGGCACCTTGATCCTAATTTCCCACGATCGTGATTTTCTCGATCCAATCATCGATAAAATTCTGCACATTGAACAGCAGGATCTATACGAATATACCGGTAACTACTCTTCCTTCGAACGGCAACGCGCGGCCAAACTTGCCCAGCAACAGGCGTTATACCAAAGCCAACAGGAAAAAGTGGCCCATTTGCAGAGTTATATTGACCGCTTCCGCGCCAAAGCCTCTAAAGCGAAACAGGCACAAAGTCGCATCAAAATGCTGGAACGCATGGAGCTTATCGCGCCCGCTCATGTCGATAACCCTTTCCATTTCAGTTTCCGCCAGCCGGAAAACCTGCCAAATCCACTCTTAAATATGGATAAAGTTAGTGCTGGCTATGGCGAAAAAACGGTATTGAACTCGATCAAATTAAATCTGGTGCCAGGTTCACGGATCGGCCTGCTAGGTCGCAATGGGGCGGGTAAATCCACGTTGATCAAGTTGCTGGCAGGAGAGCTTGCACCTCAGCAAGGAGAAATTGCCTTATCGAAAGGCATTAAACTGGGTTACTTCACACAGCACCAATTGGAATACCTACGGGCAGATGAATCTCCATTACAGCATTTAGTCCGAATCGCGCCCAGAGAGACAGAGCAACAGCTTCGAGATTATCTGGGAGGATTTGGCTTCAAAGGCGATCAAGTGACCGACCCAAGCGGACGTTTTTCCGGTGGTGAAAAAGCGCGTTTGGTACTGGCTCTGATTGTCTGGCAACGTCCAAACCTCCTTCTGCTTGACGAACCGACCAACCACCTTGATCTCGACATGAGACAAGCATTGACTGAAGCACTGATTGATTTCGAAGGTGCTCTGGTCGTCGTATCGCATGACAGGCACTTACTGCGTTCTACAACAGACGAACTTTATCTGGTACATGATGGCAAAGTAGAACTTTTTAAAGGTGATTTAGACGATTATCAGCAATGGCTCACTGAACTGCAACGCCAGCAAATGCGGGATAGTCAGGAAAAAGAAAAATCAGAGAGCGAATCTTCAACAAATAGCACTCAAAATTACAGTGCTCAAGAGCGTAAAGATCAAAAACGGCGTGAAGCTGAATTCCGTAACCAAACGCAGCCATTGCGTAAACAGCTTGCAACCCTTGAAAAACAGATGGAAAAACTGGGTACGGCATTGACAGAATTAGAAGAGAAGCTGTCAGACAATACGCTTTACGACCATGATCGTAAAACTGAACTGACTGAATGCCTGCATCAGCAGACGCAAACAAAATCCAAACTGGAAGATACTGAAATGGAATGGTTGGATATTCAGGAACAGCTCGAACAAATGACAACAGAATTTGATGCGAGTCAAGGAGTCAGTTAATTTTTCAGGTATAAACCTGTAAGTATATAATCGGGTATTGTCATTCAACACCCGATTATTCCCTATTTACAAAGAAAAAATATAAAATTGCTTGCAAACAGCCAGAATATTCGTCGTAAAAAATAATAATTCATCAATTATGCAGGAGATCATTTATAATTGAAAAATGTTTCAGATTTTCATTTTTTGCTCATTGACTGAGAAACCTTTTAAAAATCACACCTCAAGCTTGATTATCATGAGAGACAAAATGACAATATTCCGTATAAAACAAGGAATAATGACTGACTCATACATTAGCAACTAAGGCAGAAAAGTTTTCAGCATCTTCAATCAAAGGCTCATCTATGTATTTTGCCCATACCACCCCAAGATCAATTTTTTTATCCGTTTCAACAATTTCCAAAAAATTCATATAATACTCAGGGATAGAACTAATAATCCGTTTAGGCACACAGGTATAGGCATTATTTTTTGTAATCATCTCTACTATCAACATGATATCATTTGTTTTTAATAGCAAATGCATATTGTCACCAGTATAGATAGGAAAAACATTGAGGCAATCCGTTAACTCAACCTCCTCTTTTTTTTCTGGTGAATTTTTCGGAGTAACTCCGTTGCCAAACTTACGTAAGGCTATTCTGCATTTAGATACCAGATGACTTCCTTTCTTAAAGATATAGATCAACCTTTCCGTAAACACCTTTTTTGGCTCTAACGGAGCGCTAATAGATGATAGCGGCATCACTGCAACATGTAACATCCTTGCATTCAATAAATTTATCTGCTGCTCAACTGACAGCCCTGTCACCAATGACAGCACAACGCTCCCTTTTTTTTCCACGAACTGTCGCTCTATTTGAGAATAATTGTGGATAGGAAAACAAGAACCGACGTATAAGTGCCTGACCATATCCTCTTTTGAATCGACATGAACCTGACTTTTGAAGTGCTCATAGTGAGATAAAAACTTCCGGGTATTTTCCAACGTCTTCTGCCCAAAATCTGTCAACCTTGTTCCATTTGGTCCCCTTATAAATAGTGATGCACCAAGAATATTTTCCAACCCGTGAATTCTCTTCGTCAAGGCTGGCTGAGAAAGATAAAGCCTCTCAGAAGCCTTATGATAATTAAGCGTTTCAGCCAAAACGATAAAAGCTTCAAGATTGCGTATATCCATGTTCTTTAGCCCAATGATTGTTGAATAACTACAAAACATTACAGATTCATGGTGATAGCATTTTAACTTAGTGTTTTGCCAAAGGTTTTATCAGGTAAAATGGTCAAAATGTTAACTAATAAAATGTTAGTTAATAAGAGGGCAATTCGCAAAATATTTATTATAATTATGTTTTAATTTCATTAAAAAATTATTTCAATAGTAACTAATTATTCTGGCAATGTGGATATCTTCCTTGTTAACGATATTATTTATCATTCCATTTCATTTTTTAAACCACAGAGTCATTATTATTTCTTAAGGTTAAAAACAATCGAGACATAACCTATAAACAGATCCACAATGGATAACTCTTCTTTATTGAGAATCTGCCAAATCAAATACCAGAGATTATGAAAGTTAAAATATCATATTGTGAAACTATTGTGTGAATAATTTAATTGAAGAATATAAAGAAAAGCATATACACCTAGCTTACCCGTATAATGTAACAAACAGCAGATAATTTACATCCATTATATCATTAATAGCTCTTCCATATTTTAATTTTATGATTATTTTAATATTCACTCTTATTACGTGTTAATAAGTATATGTGATATTAAAAAAATAGCAATACGGCAATGACAGGCTTTATAGTGTGTTAATAGTGATAATGCATACTTATTCTTAACGCTTTTTTACTCTTTTTTTATATCGGAATACTCTGTATTGAATTTTCATTTTATGAATAAAACGTGTTAATTTTTAGTCACCTAAGAAAACACCTTCAAACATCGTATCGACAATTCTTCCGATATATACTCGATAAACTTCAAACTTCAAGCTTCAAGCTGCAATCCGCAAGACGACGCGAGGCCTTATATTTCCCCACAGTGCAGGGGAATATAACACGTATATTGAAGTTGGGTTGATATAAAATAAAAATCGGGGAATCGTGTTTTTAATCTATTTTGGTGTATATTTTCTATTAAACGCTCAGTAAGATAATCTGACGTACATAATTCACTTCTTAATTTCAATAAAATATGACAGATAAATGATGAAAATCGACTTGAGCAATATGATAACAGAAAGTTGTAACCCCGCCAGTACCCACATTGATCAACTCTCAACTCTCGATATGCTCCGTGTTATCAACGAGGAAGATAAAAAAGTGGCTATTGCCGTTGAAAAAACACTGCCTCAAATTGCCCGTGTCGTTGATAAAGTTGCCGAGGCATTTCGTCAGGGTGGGCGCTTAATCTATAGTGGAGCAGGCACATCTGGGCGCTTAGGTATCCTGGATGCCAGCGAATGTCCACCCACTTATGGTACAAAACCAGAACAGGTAATCGGCTTAATTGCCGGAGGGCATCAAGCCATTTTGCACGCTGTCGAAAATGCGGAAGATAATCGGCAATTAGGTACAAAAGATCTTCAGGCATTACACGTTAATCAAAGAGATGTTCTGGTCGGGATCGCAGCCAGTGGCCGAACCCCCTATGTATTAGGTGCCATGGAATATGCCAAATCAGTTAGTGCTACTGTCGCCTGTATCAGCTGCAATCCAAACAGCTCAATGGTGCAATTAGCTGATATTGCCATCACGCCCGTCGTAGGGCCAGAAGTGATAACGGGTTCATCCCGTATGAAGGCAGGCACGGCACAAAAATTGATACTGAATATGATCACGACAGGTGCCATGATCCGTATTGGCAAGGTATATGGTAATTTGATGGTTGACGTAAACGCCACCAATGCCAAATTAATCGAACGCCAGAAAAATATTGTCATGGCCGCCACAGAGTGCAGTAGAGAAATGGCAGAACATGCCTTGAACGCCTGTGGTGGTCATTGCAAGACCGCAATCGTCATGATTTTATCGGGTGTCAACGCCGAACAAGCCAAAGCGTTACTGGCAGAACACCAAGGGCTTATCCGGCCAGCTATCTCAATAGACCGATAATCATTAAAATACTCAACGCCATTGACGGAATGGACTTCACTAACGCTATTTTTCAGGTGCAAAAATATTGACTTAACCAAACCAGATTAACGGCACACAAGCCGCCGTCAGAACACCCATTGCGACATTGAAGGTAAACCACGCGCGACGGCTTCTCAGTAACTGACCAATCAGTGAGCCGAGAACCAGCCAGATTGCACCAGCAAGAGTATTGACGATTAACATCACGATGCTGATAACAAAAATGGAATAGTTATACAGCTCTCCAGCCAGACTGTAACTACTGATTGCGCCCAATCCCATCAACCAGGTTTTTGGATTTAAGAACTGCAATAACCAACCCTGATAAATTTTGATAGGTTCTCCTGCCGATGCGGTGGTGTCCAGCCGCTTATAATGCGAAGTAGCTGTCTTCCAGGCTAGCCAGAATAAATACAGGCATCCGAGTATTTTCAGGCCCGTATGTAACGCAGGATAAATCAGCAGTAACGCAGCAACACCAAACGCAGACAGCAGCAAAATTGTCTGCATCCCCAAAATAATGCCCAGACAAAGCGGGATAGAACGGCGAATTCCAAAATTAGCTCCCGATGATGTCAGTAACAAATTGTTTGGACCCGGTGTGACAGCGGAAATAAACATAAATATACTAAGCGAGAATACCAGGCTTAAAGTCATGGGTAGATTCCCCTCCCCCCCACCCAGGTGGTTGACATTTCTTTTCAAGAAAATAACAGTATGTTATTTCACATACAAGATAACTAATCATGAAATCAATTCATTATGAATCCCGGCCTACAACTCCATTGACACTGACTAAGTTTACCCAATGATGAATTACCGTATTTTCAGGAGCAATCACAATGATTATCCCGTGGCAACAATTGGAAGCCGATACACTCCACAACTTAATTGAAAACTTTGTCTTGCGGGAAGGTACTGATTACGGCGAACAGGAAAAAACGCTCGAACAAAAAGTGCAAGATGTCAAACGTCAACTTGAGCGAGGTGAAGTTCTGCTGGTATGGTCTGAACTACATGGAACCGTTAATATCTTGTCTAAAGCGATGTTCCGCCCGTAAAGCTCGGTTTGTTTTATTCATTCTAATTGACTGATTCGCCAATTTTATTGATTAAGGAGTCTGTTCATGTCTGCCAAACACCCCATTATCGCAATCACTGGTTCCAGTGGCGCAGGAACAACCACGACCAGTGTCGCTTTTCGCAAGATTTTCCAACAATTTGACGTAACAGCCGCACTGATAGAAGGGGATAGTTTCCATCGTTATACTCGTCCTGAAATGGATGCCGAGATACGGAAAGCAAGAGAACAAGGCAGACATATCAGCTACTTTGGGCCAAAAGCTAACGATTTCGGTACGTTGGAAAAGACATTCCTTGAGTACGGAGAAACGGGCAATGGCCGCTGCCGAAAATATCTCCATACCTATGATGAAGCCGTCCCCTATAACCAATTACCAGGTACTTTCACACCGTGGGAACCTCTGCCATCAAATACAGACGTCCTATTTTATGAAGGACTACACGGTGGTGTTGTCACGCCACAACACAATGTCGCCAGTCATGTTGATCTGTTGATTGGCGTTGTGCCTATCGTCAACTTAGAATGGATACAAAAACTCATCCGTGATACCGGTGAGCGTGGGCATTCCAGAGAAGCTGTCATGGATTCCGTTGTCCGCTCAATGGATGACTATATCCGCTACATCACTCCTCAGTTTTCACGTACCCACATCAATTTCCAACGTGTCCCTACCGTTGATACCTCTAACCCCTTCTCTGCCAAAGCGATTCCCTCGCTGGACGAAAGTTTTATCGTGATCCGCTTCCGTGGTCTCACTCAAATTGATTTTCCTTATTTACTCGCTATGCTTCAGGGTTCATTTATTTCCAGCCTAAATACTATTGTCGTTCCAGGTGGAAAAATGGGACTGGCAATGGAATTAATTATGGCACCGCTTGTTAAACAATTACTGGAAGGCAAAAAAATCTCGTAATTTAATCCCCATTTAATTTTTAATAAGGCAGGTAACAAAAAATAATGTTACCTGTTTTATTAAAATAAATAGGCCATTTTTTGTGACATAATTTTTTCCCTTTTATAAATGTAAAATCAATAAAACCAACTCTTCTACCTGATTTCTGGTAATCTGGCAGTCAGTTTAATAGGCTGAAGCGATACAGGAGAAGACAGAAACGCTTTCCTGTGTTACAAACAAGGTTACAAGTAGGGACTGGCAAGGTATATGGGTTAAGATCAATATGCCCAAATTTTGACATCTTTATAATCAATATAAAATTCCCCGCTTGTCAGCTTTTCAGCAGGTTAATATGTTAACCTATTGACTTTATAAAGCCAGCCTGAAGAGGAACGACAGTTTCTCACATCATAAAGGCAGAAATAACAACAGAGGATAAAGCGAATGGTTCTCGGCAAGCCACAAACAGACCCAACTCTTGAATGGTTTTTGTCACACTGCCATATTCACAAATATCCATCCAAGAGCACGCTTATTCATCAAGGCGAGAAAGCAGAAACGCTTTACTATATTGTTAAAGGTTCAGTTGCTGTTCTAATAAAAGATGAAGAAGGTAAGGAGATGATTCTCTCTTATTTAAATCAGGGAGATTTCATTGGTGAACTTGGATTGTTTGAAGAGGGGCAAGAACGTACTGCATGGGTGCGAGCCAAAAGTGCCTGTGAAGTGGCTGAAATTTCCTATAAGAAATTTCGCCAGTTAATTCAGGTCAATCCTGATATTCTGATGCGTTTATCTGCCCAGATGGCAAGTCGCCTACAAACCACTTCCGAAAAAGTAGGTAACTTGGCCTTTCTGGACGTTACAGGCCGTATCGCCCAGACGTTGCTCAATCTGGCCAAACAGCCTGATGCAATGACTCACCCTGATGGTATGCAAATCAAAATCACACGTCAGGAAATTGGGCAGATTGTGGGTTGCTCCCGCGAAACGGTTGGCCGTATCCTGAAAATGCTGGAAGATCAAAACCTGATCTCTGCACATGGCAAAACCATCGTCGTTTACGGGACACGTTAATTCCCGATAAACCAGAAACTCAGCCAGTGCAATCCGTTACTTCGCACTGGCTTCTTTTTTACTTTTATTTGTTTAACCAGCGGAATATCGCCATTTCCAGCCGCATCATGCCGTCTGTAATTTCGTCCTCAGGAATGATCAATGATGGTGTAAAGCGCAAGATGCTGTCTCCTGCACTTAATAACATCAATCCCGATTCCGCCGCTTGCTGTATTATCTCTCTGGCCTTGCCCTGATATTCAGCTTTCAATACGGCGCCAATAAGCAAGCCTTTTCCACGAACTTCATGGAAAATACCATATTTTTGGTTCAGTTTTTCCAGAGCATGAATGAGCATATCGTGCCGTTTTTCCACGCCCATCATCACTTCTGGCGTATTGATGATATCCAGTACGACACAACCGATACTACACGCTAGCGGGTTTCCACCATAAGTCGTTCCATGCGCGCCCGTTTCCATTGCTGCCGCTATTGTATCTGTCGTTAACATTGCACTGATGGGAAAACCGCCCCCCAGCGCTTTTGCTGTCGTCAGGATATCCGGCTGTACGCCATAATGCTGGTAAGCATATAATTTACCCGTGCGCCCTATTCCACTCTGGACTTCATCAAAGACCAACAAGACCTGATGTTTATCACACAATTCCCGCACTCCATGCAGAAACTTCATCGTTGCAGGAGTCACTCCCCCTTCTCCTTGAATTGGCTCCAAAACAACAGCGCAAGTGTGATCATTGATTTCCGCCCTGACGGCATCCAAATCGTTAAAAGGTACGTGAACAATATCAGCAGGTTTAGGTCCGAACCCGTCGGCATATTTCGGCTGCCCTCCTACCGAAACAGTGAAAAAGGTGCGTCCATGAAACGCCTGATGGAAAGCAATAATTTTAGTTTTATTCGGATGATGACGAGTAATCGCATAACGACGTGCCAATTTAAATGCCGCTTCATTAGCTTCCGCTCCCGAATTAGCGAAAAAGACTTTCTGGGCAAAGGTCGCATCAATCAATTTCTGTGCTAAAGCTAAGGCTGGCTCATTGGTAAAAATATTGCTGACATGCCACAATTTTTCACCTTGCTGCTTCAGGACGTTCACCAAAGCCGGATGACAGTGCCCCAAAGCCAGAACCGCGATCCCTCCGGCAAAATCAATATATTCTTTACCCTGTTGATCCCATACTCGACTTCCTTGCCCTCTGACAGGAATAAAATTCGCCGGTGCATAAATGGGCAACATCACGTGATCATAGGTATTTCGTTTTGTTGCCTTATTTTCTGACATTTCCCCCACCTTATTTTTATCTTTACCATTTAAAAAATGAAATAATAATCATAAAATATGAATAAAAAATCACTTAAGAGCAAATAAAAAAACACTGAATGAGGGAATATGGAGGTAACTGACTAATATTTGAGGAAATTATTCAACAATTCATGTCCCTGCTCACTCAGAATGCTTTCTGGATGAAATTGCACGCCTTCCAATGGCAAAGTACGGTGACGTATTCCCATGATTTCATCTACGTCGCCATTGCGCTGACTCCAGGCCGTCACTTCAAATGAAGCAGGAAGCGTTTCTGCGGCAACGACCAGAGAGTGATAACGCGTGACCGTCAATGGACGATCTAATCCTTTAAATACCCCTTGCTGGCTATGATGGATCAGACTGGTTTTTCCATGCATCACTTCACGAGCTTTAACAACGCTCGCCCCAAAAGCCTGACCTATTGCCTGATGTCCCAGGCACACACCGAGGATGGGCAATTTCCCTGCAAAATGTGAAATCGCTTCCAACGAGATCCCTGCTTCATTTGGTGTGCAAGGCCCCGGAGAAATGACTAAATGAGTAGGCGCCAAATCTTCGATATCTTCAAGCTGAATCTCATCATTACGCTTAACTAAAACCTCTGTCCCTAACTCACAAAAATATTGATATAAATTGAATGTAAAAGAATCGTAGTTATCTATTATTAGTAACATAGGAGTATATCCTACTGATTATTATAGTCTTATAAGTTACCCTACCCCATAGGGGTATTATGCATTCTGTATAACAGTAAAATCAGGTAAAGCAGTATTAACAGCAATGGGGGGCTAATCATACCACAGAAGCACTTTTAAAATAGTGGTACGGAGACCGCATTACCATAATGCAGCATGATGTAACAACGTAGAAATGGCGGAGAGAAGGGGAATGCAAACGGTACTCAAACAACCAGTAATGATTATCCGAATACCGTATTATGTCGGTCTTCGAGCTGTTAAGGTTCAACCTTGGCAGACAAGATCACAATAGGTTTTGCCGGTACATTTTGGTAAGGACCAACATTTTCTGTTTTGACCTGAGAAATTTTATCAACCACATCCATGCCCTTAACCACTTTGCCAAAGACTGCATAACCGAAGTCACGCTGCCCGTGGTCAAGGAAAGCATTATCAGTCACATTAATAAAAAACTGGCTGGTTGCGCTATCCTTATCTGCGGTACGTGCCATAGCAATAGTACCCCGCAGATTCCGCAGACCGTTATCTGCTTCATTTTTAATTGGCTCCCGGGTAGCTTTTTGCTTCATATCCTTTGTAAAGCCGCCACCCTGGATCATAAAGCCCGGGATAACACGATGAAAGATGGTGTTGTTATAAAATCCCTCATTGACATACTCAACGAAATTCCTGGTAGTCATTGGTGCCTTATTGCTGTCTAACTCAAGTTCGATTTCTCCAGCCGATGTGACCAGCTTCACGTGAGTTTCAGCGGCTAATACTGGGACAGCTATCGCACTGATAGCACATGCAGCCATAAGCGACACAAAAATACGTTTAAACATTAATGGTTCCTTTATTTTTGAGGTCAACAATAAAACTCATAACAACAAAACGCCTTAAGTGTAATTCCCTATGGAGTGAAGTTCCAAAGATTTACCTACATTTACGAGTATCTTAGATGAATAGAGGGAAAATCTACCGATAACTTTTATATTCGCATAGTTCAGCAAAGTCTATTTTGTGAATAACCCCCATATTGATATGCTTTCCATGCTAAAACATAGAAATTGAAGATTGATGTACACTCGACAGCATAATCAGAGTCATTCAAAATCTGTAAGCTCAGTTTCTTATACTGTGCTTTCGGATATTTTTTCCAGAATAATCACCAACATGATCTATACCAATCCAACTTCAAGATGCGTGTTATATTTCCCCGCGCAGCGGGGAAATATAAGGCCTCACGTCGTCTTGCGGATTGCAACTTGAAGTTTATCGAGTATATAAGGAAAGTTTGAATCCCGAAAAAGTGTTGATTTGGCGAATTATTCACAAAAAGAACCTATTACGGATTCCTCAAGTTACTCCTGTCCACAAGCAACTCCCCTCGGTATAATCATCGCGCTATTTTTGTGTATTCCTCAGGGAGATAACCATTTTGACCATCAAGAACTACAACTATCATATGACCCACTTTATTACGAGTGCACCTGACATTCGCCACCTGCCTCAAGATGTGGGTATTGAGGTCGCGTTTGCCGGTAGGTCAAATGCGGGTAAATCCAGCGCCCTGAATGCACTGACCCGCCAAAAGAGCCTTGCGCGTACCAGTAAAACCCCTGGCCGTACCCAATTAATTAACCTATTCGAAGTAGAAGAAGGAGTCCGTCTGGTAGACTTGCCGGGCTATGGCTACGCCGAAGTACCAGAAGAGATGAAACGTAAGTGGCAGAAAGCGTTGGGGGAATATCTCCAGAAGCGTGAATACCTTCAGGGATTGGTGGTTTTGATGGATATCCGCCATCCACTGAAAGATCTGGATAGGCAAATGATCGAATGGGCTGTCGTGATGCAAGTCCCTGTCATGGTATTGCTGACTAAAGCTGATAAACTGGCATCCGGTGCCCGTAAAAGCCAACTGGCAAAAGTTCGTCAGGAATTAGCCTCTCTGGAAGGTGATATTCAGATCGAATACTTCTCCGCCCTGAAAAAAATCGGCATTGATAAACTAGAGCAAAAACTTAACCAGTGGTTCAATCAGCCAGCCATTGAGATGGAATAACATCCGCCTCTGCCCCATAAAAAAACGCCCCAGTCAAAAGAAATGACTGGGGCAGCTAATATTCAGCTAAATCCGATTACGTGAAGTAAAAGGTCTGAAAGATAGAACATCTTACCTCTGTACCCTACGCCGATAACTTTAACCTATTCTTTTAATCAAAAAAAGACTTTTTTGTAATTAATTTTCACTAATTACCTCGATTCAGCTGTTAACATTTAAGCAATTCAGGTTATTATGGCGTCATTAATGTAGTTTAATTACATATTTATGAGATCTAGATCTAATCTACAACCTAACTGAAATTCTTGTCACATGCCTTTTCGCGGCATAATTGAGATAATTTCAGTTCATTAAACAAGCAGTATTTTCATAAAAATCATTCAATAAAAAAAGAACCGCATTTCTACGGCTCTTTTTCTGCTTCTGCTTCTTAAGATAAAAAGGTATATCAGTGTGCCTGATCCCAATTATCACCAATCCCAACATCCACATTTAACGGCACATCAAGCTGCATACTTTGTTCCATCAGCTCTCTGATTTTCTGCCCTGCGGTCTCCAGCTCTGATTCATGCACTTCAAATACCAGTTCATCGTGAACCTGCATGATCATGCGCACATTTGGCTGCTCACTGATAATCCAGTTATCTACCGCAATCATTGCCAATTTGATGATATCTGCTGCCGTCCCCTGCATAGGTGCATTGATGGCTTCACGCTCTGACGCCTTACGACGCATGGCATTACTCGATTTGACATCCGGCAGGTACAACCGACGACCTTCCAGCGTTTCGACAAATCCCTGTTCAGCCGCCTGCGTCCGTGTACGTTCCATATAAGCCAGCACTCCCGGATAACGCTCAAAATAGAGATCCATATAGCGCTGCGCTTCACCACGCGGAATACCTAACTGGCGGGATAGGCCAAACGCACTCATGCCATAAATCAGGCCGAAGTTAATCGCCTTAGCACTGCGACGCTGTTCACTGGTCACTTGTTCCAATGGTACGCCAAACACTTCCGCAGCCGTTGCGCGGTGGATATCTTTGCCTTGGGCAAATGCCTCCAACAAGCCTTTGTCCTGTGACAAGTGCGCCATAATGCGCAATTCAATCTGCGAATAGTCCGCCGCCATAATGCGGTAACCTTCCGGTGCCACAAATGCCTGACGGATGCGGCGCCCTTCATCATTACGAACAGGGATGTTTTGTAAGTTTGGATCACGGGAAGAGAGGCGTCCCGTCGCAGTTACCGCCTGATGATAAGACGTATGAACGCGATTTGTCAGTGGGTGCACCATCAGAGGCAATTTATCCGTGTAAGTGGTTTTCAGTTTTGCCAGGCCGCGATGTTCCAGAATCACTCTTGGCAACTCATCGTTCTCTGCCAACTCTTCCAGTACTTCTTCATTCGTTGATGGTGCGCCATTTGGCGTCTTTTTCAATACAGGCAAGTTCATTTTTTCAAATAAGATGACTTGTAACTGTTTTGGTGACGCCAGATTGAATTCTTCCCCTGCCAACTCATAAGCAGACTTTTCCAGTTCATCCAGACGTGCAGTGATTTCCCTTGAATGTTCTGCCAACGTTTGGGCGTTGATCAGCACCCCTGTTCTTTCCATACGGGACAAAACCGGCACCAGAGGTATTTCGATCTTCTGGAAAACTTTTTGCAGCGTTGGCGCATTCTCTAACTGAGGATACATGACCTGATGTAGCCTAAGAGTCACATCTGCATCTTCCGCCGCATATTTTGCGGCTTCCTCCAATGGAATTTGATTGAAGGTGAGTTGCTTTTTGCCCTTGCCCGCAATTTCTTCAAATGTGGTGGTTTTATAGCCCAGATGACGATCAGCAAGGCTATCCATGTCATGCCGCCCCGCTACGCTGTTCAAAACATACGATTCCAGCATGGTATCGAAAACAATGCCATTTAAAGCAATGGCATAACGCGCTAAAACACCACGATCAAATTTCAGGTTTTGACCAATTTTAGGCAGATTGGCATCCTCCAGCAGCGGTTTTAATGCTGCGAGAACTTCGTGCAGCTCCAATTGCTGTGGCGCATCCAGATAATCGTGTCCCAATGGCAGATAAGCGGCTTCAACGTCTGATTTCCCCACGGCAATGGCAAAGGACATTCCCACCAGATTAGCTGTCAGGGTATCAAGACTGTCGGTTTCCGTATCAAAAGAGAATGCCGGAACTTGTTTCAGCTTTTCAATCCACTCATCAAAGGATTGACGCTCAAGGATGGTTTGGTAATTTTCCGGTGAAATTTTAACAGCGGCGGGTGCAGCAGCTACTGATTTTGACTTAGTGCCGGCTGCAACAGGTTTCTTTCCATTACCTGCCAGCCAACTACCATTCTGTACGTCACTGATCCAACGTTTAAATTCATAATGACTGAACAGAGACAGTAACTCATCCGCATCCGGTGGGATAACAGAAAGATCTAAACAGGTCCTATCCAACTCAACGTCGGTTTTGATTGTCGCCAATTGGTAGGAAAGATAAGCCATCGCTTTATGCTGTTCCATTTTGCCAGCCAGGGTTTTGGCTCCACGGAAACCAAGTGTGGCAATGTCATCAAGCCGGGCATAGATCTCATCCAATCCGCCAATCCCCTGCAATAGCCCCAGCGCGGTTTTCTCACCTACTCCCGGCACCCCCGGAATATTATCGGAAGAGTCCCCCATGAGGGCGAGAAAATCGATAATCAGCTCAGGCGGGATACCATATTTTCCCTCAACCTCTTCCGGTCCCAAAATAGTGTTGGTCATGGTGTTAATCAGCGTGATATTTGGCGTCACCAATTGCGCCATATCTTTATCACCCGTGCTAATCAGCACCGAACGGCCCTCTTTTTCAGCCTGCAAGGCCAACGTACCGATAACATCGTCAGCTTCAACGCCTGGCACAACCAGAATAGGCAGTCCCATTGCATTAACCATTTTGTGCAACGGTTCAATCTGCAAACGCAAGTCATCCGGCATAGGCGGCCGATGGGATTTGTATTCAGCAAATAGCTCATCACGGAACGTTTTGCCTTTGGCATCAAACACAACCGCCACATGACTGGGTTTATACTGCATAATCAAACTTCGCAACATATTCAGCACACCATACATGGCACCCGTCGGTTCTCCCGAACTGTTTGTCAGTGGTGGAAACGCATGATATGCACGATAAAGGTATGAAGAACCATCAACTAAAATCAGGGGATTGTCTGCTATCTGTGCCATAAAATTTTCTTCGTCGTTCTGTGGGATGAATAAAGAATAGAATGCCATACTGTGTCGTTATAGACGAATTTTGCGGGAATTTTCTCGTACTAACTTGCATTTTATGACAAATATTCTGATCAGTGCTCTGTGGATAACTTTGTGCACAAAAAAATGGCATATAAAACAGATTTATGTATATCACCGCAAAGAGAGGATAACAGGAGGTAAAAATCAATGAATTACGCGAAATATTAAATAAATATTACAACCGCTTTAAAATCACTGACTTGTGGATATTACCGGAGTTTATGTTATGAAAGGTGTTTTTTGGCAGGTATTGTGCCAACTCTCTCATGGCTGGCACAATACCTGTATTATTTTATATTAATACTCGCATTTTTGTTTCGTTACGCTACCTTCTTGCAACTTATTTTTTGTTTACCAGATAGTTCACGACCTCAGAAAATTTCTGTGAGTAGTCCAAAGCTGAACGAGTGTCAATTCCGCCATTGTTGATCAGGTACTTACCATTAACAAACATCGCTGGAACACCACGTAAGTTGAAATCTTTGGCTGCCTGACGCTCTTTAGCCGCTACCGACTGCACGATAAAGCTGTTCAGGGCTGCATCATACTCTTCACCAGATATACCCGCTTTGATGAAGGCATTGCGGATATCGTCCTTGCTAGTGATGGTTTGGCTTTTCTGAATGCCATCAAACAAAATAGGAGTGACTTTATCTTCAATCTTCATGACAATGGCGACTGCCCAGGCATCGGTCAATGCTTTGCCCAACGGCCCCAGAAAATCCACATGATAACGTTCATGAGTCACACCTGCTGGCAAGTTTTTCTCAACCGTAGCAGGAACGTGATACGTATTTTCAAACTGATAGCAGTGAGGACAATAAAAAGAAAAAAACTCCACCACCTGAGGCTGATTTGCAACCGGATCTTTTAACTCGGTATACTGTTTGCCTTCAGAAAAACCGGAAGCAGCAGCATTAAATGCCATAAATGCTCCCACCAGCGCTAGCCAAAATTTCTTCATAAATGGTCTCCAAAAAAATTAATACATCGGATTAAGCTGTAAAGGCGGTTCCTGTAACAGCCTGACTTGTTCAGAAAAAAGACTCACTTGCTTATGCCAAAAATCACTATCAGCCATCCACGGAAACGCTTTTGGAAAAGCCGGATCTTGCCAGCGACGAGCAACCCAGGCTAAATAATAGACCATTCGCATCGCACGCAGAGGCTCTATTAACGCCAATGTCTTGGGATCAAATGCCATAAACTGACCATATGACTCAAGCAAGATATCCAACTGGATCACCCTTTCTTGCCGTGAGCCACTCAGCAACATCCACAAATCCTGAATAGCGGGACCATTGCGGGCATCATCAAGATCCACAAACCATGCTTCATCACGCCACAAGATATTACCAGCATGGCAATCACCATGCAGCCGCAATACTTGCCAGTTATCATGCCATTGGCTTGCGACTGCCTGATTCAATTCATCGAGTGCAACCAGAAAATTCTGTTTATGCCGGGCGGAAATGAGTTTACATTCAGCGAGATGTTGGTACGGCTGATATAAATATTCATTCAGATTAAGGGTAGGACGAGCAGAAAATGGCTTTTTTGCCCCGATTTGATGCATTCTTCCCAGCAATCGCCCAACGTCTTCCAATTGGTCAAAACTATCTGACTCGTACTGACGCCCCCCCACACTGGGAAAAATGGCAAAAAAGAAACCGCCGTAATTCAGCACTGTCTGCCCGTCAAACATTAACGGGGCTGCCACGGGCAAATCAGCCTGCTGCAATTCATGGGCAAAATCGTGTTCTTCCTGAATTTGCTGCTGGCTCCAGCGCAGGGGGCGATAAAATTTCACAACATAGCGTTTGCGGTTCTCATCCATGAACTGATACACCCGATTTTCATAGCTGTTCAGTTCAGTCAGACCAGAATCAAGATACAGGCCAGATTGCCCCAATGCATCCATGATTAAATCTGGCGTAATATTTTGGAAATTAAAAGCTTTCGGTTCTGTCACAACACAGTTCTCTCTTTATCAATCTTCAATAATGCCCCGGGCACGCAACAATGCCGTCTTAAAATCTGCTTCATAATCTTTTTTCAACCCAGGGATTTCTGCATGGCTATCCGTACCGCGCATTTTCAGGTGATAAATCAAAATATCATCCGTTAATTCAGACAACTGCCCTGTGAATCCCGCTTCATCAGCCAGTTTTTGCAAAAGTGCCAGCAAATTTAAATTCGGCTCATTCTTCCATACTGGATGTAAAAGTTCGATAACTTCATTGAGGCGGTGATACTTCATTTTTAGTTCCTTATAAATCACGATACAAATTAGCAGGGTTAATGACTTTGAGAAAGCATTGGTCTGTCAATCAGCGTAAAGTTATACTGCCACCTCAAGCAGCATGGTGAGATATTGATTCACAATTGAAAGACAAAGGGTATACCAAACATTAAATATTTCATTGCCCAATATCAGGTGATTTTACATGACGCATCCAAAAATCAGTGGCGCAATTCTGGCTGGAGGATTATCCACCCGCATGGGAGGAAACGACAAAGGATTGCTGCAATTTAACAATGCACCACTCTACCAACACATTGCCACAAGATTGCAGCCGCAGGTTCATGAACTGTTGGTTAATGCCAATCGCAATCTGGCGGTTTATTATCAGAGTGGCTATCCCGTCATACCGGATATCATTGCCGATTTTTCCGGGCCATTGGCAGGTATGCTGGCGGTTTTAAAAAGCGCCATCCACGAGTGGGTGGTATTTGTTCCTTGCGATGTCCCCAATTTCCCGGAAAACCTGGTCGCAACACTGTGGCACTACAAACAAAACGCCTTGGCGGCTTATGCTCATGACTGCGAACGCGCTCATCCTACTCTGGTATTAATGCACCGCAGACTAATCCCCCGCCTGGAAAGCTATCTGGCTTTGGGAGACAGAAAACTGATGTTCTTTATGCAGATGATTAAGGCAAAAGCGGTCTATTTTCCCAATCCCAATGCGTTCACCAACTTAAATACCCCTGAAGAATGCCATCATTGGAAACGCCTTCAGGAGATGGCATGAACCACAGCACCAACAACACAACACTGCCTATTCTGGGTATCACCGCTTATAGTGGAACCGGAAAAACGACACTATTGAAGCACGTTATTCCACTGTTACGCCAGCAACACATCCGCGTTGGGCTGATTAAGCATACTCACCACAATATGGATGTCGATAAGCCCGGCAAGGACAGCTACGAGCTACGCAAAGCGGGGGCGGCACAAACATTGGTTGCCAGCCAGCAACGCTGGGCTTTGATGACTGAAACCCCAGAGTTGCCGAAACTGGATCTTGACTACCTTGCCCGTCAATTTGATGTCAATTTGTCGGATCTGATTTTGGTTGAAGGATTCAAACATGAACCCATCCCCAAAATCGCACTTTATCGAGATGGCTTAAACTCTACCGTTGATGAGCTTCTCGATCCGCATGTCATAGCAATTGCCAGCGATATTACGCTGGCAACACCACTTCCACAGTTTGATATTAATCGGCCGGAACAAGTGGCAGCGTTTATTGCCGAGTGGTTACATCAATAACCGTGGTTATAACAATAAGAAATATTTCCTGTCACTCGACCTGATGTCCCCTTGCCTTACTTCCCTTCCGGCATCAAACCAATAAACGTGGTTTTTTTACGGGGTTCAGTCATCAATGCTTCCAGTTTTTCAACACAACGCAGGTAATGAGGCGTTTTCTTATGCGCTGCAACTGCCGCTTCGTCAGCATAGGCTTCATAGATATAGAAGCGAGTCGGGATATTCTCATCACGCAATACATCGAACCGTAAATTACCCGGCTCTTTAACAGAGCCAAAGTGATTATCCCGAAATACTTCGATAAATTCGTCTATCTTGTCGGCCTTAACATTAATTTCCACTAATGTGACGTGCATATTATTTCCCCCTGGCTTTTTCACTCAGGAAAAGCTCATAAGCCTGAGCAGGTTTCTCATGATGATGCACCACGGCCTGCACCGCTTTCAGCATCGCAACAGGGGCTTCCGACTGGAAGATATTGCGTCCCATATCCACACCAGACGCTCCCTGATCAATCGCCTGATAGCACATATTCAACGCCTCCGGTTCCGGCAATTTTTTACCACCCGCAATCACAATCGGCACTGGACAACCCGCCACAATCCGCTCAAAACCGCTTTCGACATAATAGGTTTTGATGATGTTCGCCCCCATTTCAGCTGCAATGCGAGTCGCCAGCGAGAAGTAACGTTGGTCACGCGCCATATCTTTACCGACGCCCGTCACCGCCATTGTTGGCATGCCATAACGTGTTCCCTGATCCACCAGCTTGATAATGTTCTTGATAGATTGGTGTTCGTGTTCTGAACCGATATAGACCTGTGCTGCAACCGCACAGACATTGAGGCGCAGTGCATCTTCCATCGCCACCGCAACAGCTTCATTGGAGAGTTCAGTCAGAATCGAGTTCGCCCCAGACGCACGCAGGACGACAGGTTTATTGGTTGCAGGCGGAACCTGACTGCGCAGGATACCGCGGGTACACATCAACACATCGGTATATTCAAACAGCGGGGCGATATTGATATCAATACGCTCCAGGCCTGTCGTTGGTCCCTGAAAATAACCGTGGTCAAATGCCAGCATCACCGTTTTATTGGTGGTGGGATTGAAAATCCGTGACAAACGGGACTGCATACCCCAATCCAGCGCACCACAGCCTTTCAGTTCAAACAGCGTGTTCTGTTGCGGTGTATTAATGCCAAAATCTTTACCCTCTTTGATATCATCTAAATCTGCCATTTCTCCCTCCAGAAAGGTGTCAGGGGCTGTATACCCGCCCCATGAATTAGAAACCGTACTGATTGATATTGTCTTTGGTGAAAAATAACCAAACATGAACATTTATTTATTAAAAATATTTTTGTTCAAAACTCTAATTCATAATTATAGATTTTTGCAGTATTCCGATCACATTCTGTGAAAAAGTTAAAGTTATGTTAAAGTCCATTCAGATCGCTATGAAAATTGATCGACGAATAGTACTCATCCACTCCCTGTGACATATCGAACAAAGGTAACGACAGACGAGGATAGCATCATGAATCAACGCGCTTATACCCCCCCATCAGGGAAGTATCTGATGGCGCTTGATGCAGGAACTGGCAGTATCCGGGCAGTTATATTTGATCTCGAAGGCAATCAGGTTTCCGTTGGACAAGCTGAATGGATACACCATCCCGTACCGAATGTTGCGGGTTCAATGGAATTTGATCTGAAAAATAACTGGCAACTGGCCTGCCAATGCATTCGGCAGGCACTGCAAAAGGCAGAACTGCCTGCCAAGTCGATTCAAGGTGTTGCCGCCTGTTCAATGCGGGAAGGGATTGTCCTTTATAATGGCGACGGCGATCCTATCTGGGCATGTGCCAACGTAGATGCCCGCTCCAGTCGTGAAGTCAGCGAACTGAAAGCGCTTTACAATAATACCTTTGAATATGATGTCTACCGCCATTCCGGCCAAACATTGGCATTGGGAGCCATGCCACGCCTGCTTTGGCTAGCGCACTATCGCCCTGATATCTATCAACAAGCCAGTACCTTAACCATGATCAGTGATTGGCTGGCTTATATGCTAAGTGGCGAGCTGGCCGTTGATCCCTCTAACGCGGGCACAACAGGCATGCTGAATTTAGCCAGCCGCGATTGGTGCCCCAACCTGTTAGAAATGGCAGGATTGCGCTCTGATATCCTCTCTCCCGTCAAAGAAACGGGCACCTTGCTCGGCTATATTACGGCAAAAGCCGCGGCAGAATGCGGCCTGAACAGCGGTACTCCCGTGATTATGGGTGGTGGCGATGTTCAACTCGGCTGCCTTGGCATTGGTATCGTCAAACCCGCCCAAACCGCAGTACTCGGCGGAACATTCTGGCAGCAAGTCGTCAACCTGCCTGAACCGATCACCGACCCCAACATGAACATCCGTATCAATCCGCACGTTATCCCCGGCATGGCACAAGCAGAATCCATCAGTTTTTTCACCGGTCTCACCATGCGCTGGTTCCGCGATGCTTTTTGCGCAGAAGAAAAACGGCTGGCGGAACGACTGGGCGTTGATGCCTACAATCTGCTGGAAGAGATGGCGGCAAGGGTTCCTGCCGGTGCACATGGCGTCATGCCGATTTTTTCCGATGTTATGCGCTTTAAATCGTGGTATCACGCTGCGCCATCTTTCCTCAATCTCTCGATTGATCCAGAAAAATGCAACAAGGCAACGCTATTTCGGGCGCTGGAAGAAAACGCCGCTATCGTCTCGGCCTGTAACCTTGATATGGTTTCGGCTTTCTCTGGTGTCCAGGCAGAATCGCTGGTCTTCGCAGGCGGTGGGGCAAAAGGCAAACTCTGGAGCCAGATCCTGTCTGACGTTACGGGGCTGCCTGTTCGCGTGCCTGTGGTAAAAGAGGCAACGGCATTGGGTTGTGCCATTGCGGCAGGGGTGGGGGTTGGATTATATGCTTCCATGCCCGCAACAGGAGAAAGATTGGTACGTTGGGAGCGGGAATATCAACCGAATTTAAACCACCGTGAGGTTTACCAGAAAGCGAAAAAAGACTGGCAGGCGGTGTATGCAGACCAACTGCATCTGGTGGATGACGGGCTGACAACTTCGTTATGGAAGGCACCGGGGTTGTGATTCAACATTTAATAAAAAACTTTCCACCTGAGATGTAGCGCCTATCTCAGATAAAAAAGCCAGAATAACTCTGGCTTTTTTCAGCAATAAATAATGGGGAATTACGCTTAAAACCTATCCCATTATCTCATCGTCACAAACTCTTCTGCCGCCGTCGGATGGATAGCAACCGTATTATCAAAATCCTTCTTCGTTGCCCCCATTTTCAACGCAACCGCAAAACCTTGCAGTATTTCATCCATGCCAAAGCCGATACCGTGAATACCGACTATCTTCTCATTGGCTCCTATACAGACCAGCTTCATACGGCATGGCTGACGGTGCTGCGTCACTGCGGTGTACATTGCGGTGAATGACGATGTATAAACCTTAACCTGATCTTCACCATACTGAGCTTTTGCCTGTGGCTCCGTCAAACCTACCGTGCCAATTGGTGGATGGCTAAATACCACTGTAGGTATATTGGTGTAATCCAGATGCTCATCAGGTTTATTATTAAACAGACGCTCTGACAAACGACGCCCTGCGGCTATCGCAACTGGCGTCAACTCCACCGCGCCCGTGTTATCACCCACCGCATAAATACCATTAACATTGGTGTTCTGATATTTATCGACCTGAATATAGCCTTTTTCATTCAGTTCAACACCTGTAGCGGCCAGATTCAGTTTATCTGTCATCGGCTCACGCCCAATCGCCCAGATCAGCGTATCAACAACCTGCTCCCGGCCATCCTGCAATTTAACTGTCAGGCTGCCATCACTATTTTTAATCACGGACTGTAATATTGCTTCTGTATGCAGTATTGGCCCTTCATTTTTGATGACTTCCAACAGTGTTTCCACAATCAGGGGGTCAAAAGAACGCAAAGGTGCATGTTTACGGACAAACAGATGTGCTTCGCTACCCAGTGCATTCAAAACACCCGCGATTTCAACAGCAATATAGCCAGCCCCGACCACAGCAACACGCTTCGGCAGTTCATTCAGCTCGAAGAAACCATCTGAATCAATGCCATATTCCGCACCGGGAATATCTGGACGTACAGGACGCCCCCCTGTTGCGATCAGGATATGGTCAGCCGTGATTTTTTCGCCATTAACCTCGACAGTATGCGCATCAACAAAACGGGCAAATCCCTGAATAACATCGACCTTATTATTATTCAATACGCGTTCATATGACTGATGGATACGCTCAATATAAGCAGTGCGGCTGGCAATAAGTTTTTTCCAGTCAAAGTGATTGACGGTGGTATCAAAACCATAATCGGGACCATATTGATGAATAGATTCCGCAATTTGAGCAGCGTGCCACATCACTTTCTTTGGTACACAGCCCACATTAACACATGTTCCACCTAACGCCTTTGCTTCGATCAGGGCACATTTTTGCCCATATATAGCGGCACGGTTAATGGAAGCAATACCGCCACTGCCACCACCAATTGCAATATAATCGTAATGTTTACTCATCTTAGGTCATTTCCGTCTAATCAATTAAGTTACTGCTAAAGCTCAACCTGACGTCATTATTACAAAAAGTTATCACTGACAGTGGACGATTCTAGCTCTCATTGCCATAGGCCACGGCTATAGAGTGATAACGCCACACTAAACCTTTACCTTATTCGGAGACAATCCACTCTACTGATGTATGTCCTGTACCTTCAGGAACCAGTACCTGATGCAACCACGGCAATACAGCCTTCATCTGTTGTTCTAATTTCCACGGCGGATTAATGACGATCATACCTGATGCCGTCATACCACGCTGATCACTATCAGGGCGAACACCAAGTTCAATTTGTAAAATCTTACGAATACCAGCGGCTTCCAGCCCCTTCACCAAGCGTTTAATCTGCTGACGCAGAACAACGGGATACCACAGTGCATAAGTCCCTGTAGCAAAGCGCTTATACCCTTCCTGAATACCCTGAACGACATTCTGATAATCCGATTTCAATTCATAAGACGGATCAATCAGTACAAACCCACGACGGCTTTTTGGTGGCAGCTTTGATTTTAATTGCTGGAAACCATCTTCCCGCAGGACACGGGCACGTCTGTCGCGGGAAAACTCCGTACGTAACAGAGGAAAATCGCTAGGATGCAATTCACTCAGATTAAGCTCATCATGCTCCCGCAATAAATGACGAGCAATCAGCGGAGAGCCTGGGTAATAACGTAAGGAGCCTTGTGGATTCAGCATCTTCACAACATCCATATACGCCGCCAATTCTTCGGGGATATCATCACGCTGCCAAATACGGGCAATACCGTCCAGATACTCTCCTGTACGTTCTGCACGTTCTCCACTCAAATGATAGCGGCCTGAGCCAGCGTGAGTATCCAGATACAGGAAAGGTTTTTCTTTTACTTTAAGTGACTCAATGATCAGGCTTTGTACTACGTGCTTTAACACATCAGCATGGTTGCCGGCATGGAAGCAATGGCGATAACTTAACATTGGATTTAACCCCGAGAGCAAAATATTGATAACTTGCCTGATGCCCTATCAGACAACTAAAGGGGCATTATAGCCTCATTCTTAACAAAAAAGATAAGTGCCTCTTTTTGCTCTCTTCGTTGTGAATCTAAGGGGAGCTTTCAGGATCAAAGCAAGATCAGCGTATAAAATTTCAGATAAATAACCTAAAAATCTTAGGAATAATTCATGATGTCGAAAACAGTGATCTTATCTGTATTGATCGTTTTCAGTATGAGTGTTGCCTATGCAAACCGGGGTAAAACGGGATGTGAGATTAAGAAAAAAACGTTGGAAAAACAGCTCCAGTATGCTCAGGCAGATAAAGATAAGCGTCTGATAAAAGGATTAATGCGCTCTTTGGAAAACATAAAGACTACATGTGCTCTGGAAGAGCTTCTTCAAGCACAAAACAATAAGCCAGAAACCGTAAAAGGCAACGCGAAAAATAATACAACAGGGAACTCAGCTGACAAGAACAGTTCACCACCGTTGAAACAGCCAAGTAGCAAAAGGCCATCTCACAAACCGTCCAAAAGCAACAAAATAGACATAAGAAAGAAAAAATAAAAAAGTGCAGGTCAGGTACAAAACACGGCCTGCATCTAATCCTGTATTTATTTTATCATCCAATAGGTTTATAGCTCCCTCCCTCTAATTTGCTGCACATTAGAAGGGAAGATATTGTAATAGATTTTATCACTCATAAGCGGTTCATTTTCAATTTTCACAGAAAGAATGGAGTTATCTTTAGAAATAGCATAATGGCTAAAATAATTTCCTTCTCTTTCATAAGGATAATAAAAATTAGGCTTAATGAATTTTTTCATATAAGACTCATCTGGTGGATGATACTCATCTGAATAAATCACCTTCTGATCTCTGACAAAAATAATTTTATAAAAAAGGCTGGTTTCGTAATTAAACTTTGCCCCGATAATTTTTTCAATATCCTCCGGCGCTATGCCTTTGTCGATGATATACATTTTGTCCCAGTCAAAAGGAATAATTTTATTCATATCAATCAAACAGGTTGTATTTCTCTGGCAATGCTTATCGGCATAAACAATAATCCCTAATCTGCTGTTTTCAAAAGACAAAAATAAAATAGCAATTCCCAGTATTAACGAAAAAATAATCATATTACTTTTGTTGACACCACGGAAAAACATCATTCCCCCCTTCATAATCAAATTTGATATGAGAAAACGGCCTTGGAATTTTAACCTTTAAAATCAAGTGATTGATATTATTCCTTATGAATTTTACAACTGCATTTTTATCGCCACATCTTGCTTCACGGCACTGATAAACACAGGCAAAAAACACGCCCTTCTGCCTTTCCAACAGCAGCCTGATTTTTTTAGGGTTTACAATTGCTATGAAGGTATATCTTGAATTGTGGAGACAATTCGACATCACTTATTACTTACAAGCGATTGTTATACAATTGCTATTTGATATCTTAAGTGCGGTTTACAAGATAAAAATAGATGTCCACTTCCAATCTCTAGCATCAAGAGAGTTATACAGGGACACTCAGGATGACTAAAAAGTATAGTAATTGTACCCGCGTTTTTTTTGATTTCAAATAGAAAAATATGGTAAGCAAATAATAAATTAGATAAATAGTTGCTAACGTGATTTTATGATAGTTTTAGAGCAATCTCGTGTATCTGATTTGTTATATTAAAAAATAATCATAAAGAGAAAGGAAATACAGGTAATTTATGCATATCAGTGTACTTTTGCATTCACCTACCTTAGGGAACCGCCAAAAACTTTTCACAGCCACAAAATTGATCAAAATGTAGACACGGCACATCTCCGCAGGGTAGCGCTAAATGGAGCTTGGTTGAGCGCCTACTCCGGCGCTATGTTGGTGAGTACAAACAATACGCCCATCAATAAACAACCATTTTGTATCAATAATGCCAGATAACCAATTGAAAATAAGCTGTAAAATGCCTTTTTTAACCCGGCATTAAACCGCGAAAAGACCGTATTCCATTTGCCAAATTCAGGCGATAAATCCCGCCATTATTATCGACCCTTTTATAGTTACGATATATCCTACGCAAAGCAAAAATTATTATTTGGCAAAATAAGTTGCGACCATATCTTTATTACCGTGACCCGCTTGTTGTGCTCGTTTGAAACGCTCAAGTCCTGCCTCAACACCATCAACTTTTACACCAGCGCGTTTGGCGGCATCTATAACTAATTCAGCATCCTTTACTGCATTATCCAAAGAGAAGCTAGCATCATAATTTCCAGAAATTATTGCAGCAGACTTTAGCTGGAAATACATATTATCCATCGGTCCGCCTTTAACTACGTCAATAACAAGTGATGGATCTACACCAAGAGCTTTAGCGATAGATAAGCTTTCAGCGATCCCATGTGTTAAAGCGAAAGCCCAACTATTTAGGGCAAGTTTGAGCTTGCTACTCACACCGCTTTGTTCTGAAACCCACACAGTACGCTGACCAATGGCATCAAATATAGACTGAACTGTATTACGATCGGATAAAGGACCTGACGCAATAATAATTAACTTACCTTGCTCAGCTGGACCTTTAGTTCCTTGAACTGGAGCATCAAAATATTTAAGACCATTTTCAGCAGCAAAGGTTTCAAGTTGTTCATTTGCTGTAATACCAACAGTACTGCTCTGAATCCAGATTGTCCCTTTGGATAAATTAGGTAATGCAGAATTTATAACTTTTAATACTGAATCACCATCTTTAAGCATTGTTAATATAATATCAGCATCACTAACTGCGTCTTGCACGTACTTGTGTACAGTTACTCCGAATTCTTCCAGATTTTTTGCTTTTTCATAAGTGCGACTCCATGCGCTAACGTTAAAGCCATTCTTTTGTAAATTACAAGCGATAGCAGCTCCCATAATACCAGTACCAAGTACTGCAATTTTATTAGTGTTTGCGTGTACTATTTGAGTCATAAATTTATCCTTCGAAATATGAAATATAATCTCGTTTGCTTAGATCGGGTATATTTTCAAACTGACAATTTAAAAAATAAACACCCGTTATTAACTAATCATTTCAAAAAATTTTGTATTTTTACGATATGATGATTACTTATTCTATTGTACTCATCGCAACGTCAACGATATCAGCGAGTCGCTCAGAACGATCTGTTTGAGGCGCTCCTTTACTGACAACTCTAATTCCTTGAATTGTGCTGACAATAAATCTAGCCAGAGCGATGGGCTTTTTGGTCGGGGCTATTTCACCTGTGACTTGACCTCGAAGTATCAAAGTACTCAGAGCATGTTCCATTCTGCTTAGGTTCATCGCTACCAGATTGGCAATATCACTGTCATGTCGTGCCATTTCCAAAGAAGCATTTGCAACCATGCATCCCAACTTTGCAGTATCATTGAGTTCTTCTGAAACGATTTTCAGAAGTAATTGTCGAATCAAATCCTTAACTGAGTCGTTTCGAGTAAGTAATTCAACGTAACTTGCTGTCATTTCATAATAAGACTGTAGGGCAAACTCATAGAGTCCATGCTTACTACCAAAAGTATTGTATAAACTCCCTCGTCCTAATCCCGTATCATCTACTAAATTCTGAATACTTGTACCGGAATACCCGCGAAGCCAAAAAGTACGCATTGCAGCCTTAGCTATCACATCCAGATCAAATTCTTTTGATCTCATAAAACTTTCTCTTTTTGTAATGATCGGTCAAATAAAATTTATCACCAAGCATATAAGACAGTCAAGTTTGATATATATAGCAGAATCATAAAGATGGTATGGCAGTACGTATTCCGACCCAAGACAAAGAGAATGTAATGAATGGTGCGCAGGGCAAAGCTGTACTTGTAGTGGCTTAAAGCCGCTGGGTTTGATAAGGGCTGTACCCTGACCGTGAAGATACTGGATGGCTGTCTGGTGCTTATTCCTGACAGCGACGACACCCGCACCATCAAGCAACAGTACCAGCGCCAGCAGGATCAGCTCAGTGAGATTAAGCTCAAGATGCGGGAACTGCTTGGAGATTATAAGGCAGGATAATCGTAAAAAGCCGGAAGATCATAGAGATCTTTCCGGCTTTAATCTTAAATATAAGACATTAATCGTTTATATAAGAATTCGATAAAATCGCTTGCGTATAATTTATGTTCTTCACCTAATGCAACATAAATAGCTTTCAATTCTTTGGTATCAAAGTAAAATTCTTCTCCAAAGTCAGTATTTGATACAACTAAACGCCCTTCATTCAGGTAATTATTAGCTATTGTATTTTGGTATATTAAGTCACCACCTACAGCTTCTTCGAATGGAATGCAATATATACTGTATATTTCATCACCACATATATCGCCGCCGCCAAAGTTTTCTAAAAACCATTTATAATCATTAGGTAAGACCAAAGATAATGCGCTTTCTGCTTTTTCTATCCATTCAGTTGAAGGTGCATCATCTGTGCTACCCATATTTAATAAATCTGAATGTTGAGCAAATAGATCTAATAATTTCACTCTATTCATTTAAAATCTCCAGCTCTGTTCATCCAATACTCCTCTCTCCATTTATTAAATGCAGTACGATTTATTCCTGAAGGAATGGTATTAGGATTTATATGAATTGCTTTGTGATTGGTTTTATGGAATGTCTGGCTAAGCTCAGCTATAGGGCCATGTTGAGTTTGTAGCATATGATGTAAATTGACAGCCTTACCATCATACCCAACAGGTGCTCTACCTGATGCCATTCGTTCAATATTCGTTCCCCTGATCACTTTCCCTTTATCCCTCCATGTTGACATTTTTTGAGGATCGAATAAATCATCTCGTTGATAGACTTTATTGCCCTTAAAGGTAACAGGAACAGACCAATATTTTCTCTTTTGTGAATAACAACCAGCTAGCCCCAGAGGGTCTACCCAACCCGTGGGATTATGCACATAAGAATACGGGTTAACCCCCCCTGCCAGCCCCAGCGGATCCTTAGGAACGATTCCGGTGCGGTCGTACTTTTTTACGTAATTTTTTCTTTTAATATCAGATTATTAAAGAACCGTTTTTACCCGTTTAGCCCACATCCACGAACTTAAAACGCCGATACGCACTTTTGCGCTGTTTTGCCATGTTGCCCCGGTGCGCTTTTGCCGGGCTACCGCCGCAAGCCGTTGTGCAGTATAGCGCCCCTTTTTCTGATTGATGGGGTAATCAACCTGATTTTGTGCGGTTTTTCACCATCGGCAACGGGCGAACGCTGCCCGGCTTGCCGGGCGGCGGGCGGCAGAGAGCCTGCCAGCGGCGCCCTGCGACGCTCTCAGGCATGGAAGCCGAAGATTGTGCTCGGTTTTGTTGATGGCACTTTACTCAAGGGAAGCCCCCTGCGGGGGCTGCACGGGGCGGAGATGGCGAGCACGGTAACGAGCGAGGAGCGCAGCGACTGCGAGCCGGGCGCAGCCAGTGCAGCGGGGTCGGGGCGGGGGAGGTAAATTTGCGGAGGCCGCAGGCCGACCTGCCTACCGGGAAGTTTGCCGGAACAACGCAAGGCAGCTAAAGAAGACGTGATTTTGCCGGAACGTGGCACAGTGCTCAGGGTCGGCGCGGGTCTTTGGCCGGGACTGGCTCAGAAGCTGACAGCAGAAGGCGCCAGCCTTGTGCGGCGGCACCTTGCGATGCCGATAAGCGGGGGCGCCAGACATAATGTGTATTATGCGATGCGAGCCGCTTTACCGGTTTTTGGGGGACTACGTGGCTGAACGGCGAGTTTCGCATAATTCCCCAACATTATGTTGAGTGGGCTTTGGACGGCCTGCACTGACTGAACGGGGGCAGCATTGTTCAGGCCGACCATGGCCCACGTACCCCCGCAGACACCGAGGCCGACGGGCAGTCCGGCTACGGTCTGCCCCTGCCCCGTACCCAGCGAACTTAACGGGGACGGTCGGGTTGTCCGGTGCGCTGTGGTTTCGGTTCGGCGCCCGGCTTTCCGCTGGCACGGTCTGCGCTGCTTTCCGGTGGTGTCGGTGTATCACGCTCTGCCGGATGGGTTTGTTTATGCACTTTCTTCAAGTGACCGATAGCCACCCGTGTATAGATTTGTGTTGTATTCAGCTTTTCATGCCCCAGCATCGCCTGGATATGGCGGATATCGGCACCGTTATCCAGCATCTGCGTGGCCATTGAGTGCCGGAACAGGTGACACGCCCCCGGCTTGTCCAGATGTGCCTGCTGCCGGATGGCTTTGCCTGCGATTTGCGTCAGGTGTCCCAGACTCAGCGGCCTGCCCTTTTGCGAGATAAACAGATAACCGCTGTCATAGTGCGCGGCCAGTTGTGGCCTGACGTTGACCAGATAGCGTTTCAGCCAGCCCAGCGCCCGCTCACCGACAGGCACAACCCGATCTTTATTCCCTTTGCCCTGATTTACCACTACCGCACCACGTTCGAAGTCGATGTCGCCCCGCTGAAGCTGGCGCAGCTCCATGCGCCGGATGCCGCTGCTCCAGAGGATTTCCAGCATCACCCGGTTGCGAAGTCCCAACACACTCTGATCGTCAAGGCTCTCCAGCACCTGTGTGGTTTCCCGTTCACTCAGGATCTGCGCCGGCAGCCGCTTTTCTTCTTTCGGCAACACCA
>NZ_LDNM01000069.1 GCF_001028135.1 Xenorhabdus griffiniae | reverse complement strand
GTGATGATTATAGGGCAAGAGTTTTCTTTGGTTGAATATTCATCAAAGCATGCTCGCGCCCTGAATCCCCCCAGGGGTTACGCATGAAATTTTGGTGGGCTAAAATTGATTAAATAGCAGCGCTTCCATTTAGCCATTATCCCACCCGGCCGATTTCCTTCGAGCACTCAAACACAGTTTACTGTTGGTATCTCGTTTAACAATATTGAGTGCCATTTTACGTAATTGGGCAAATACTCTTGTGGCGGTCCGCTCTCTCATCCGTGCATCATCTTCTCTAAAAGTGACATCCAGTACCCAGTGTAAACTATTTTCGATAGCCCCATGTTGTCTTATGGCACCTAGTTGAAAGGCGGGAGAATCATGACAACGGCTTAAATAATAACGAAAATCAGAGGTCACTGTGTCAGAATAGCGTTCTTGTCGTATCGTTTCCGTTACCAGAAGAGCCTGAATATCTGGCCAAGAACTTAAGTATTCCGTCTACTGCACACTGACATAAGCTGAGTCCTTTCTCAACCGAGAATGCACTCACCACATGTAGTGGGCTTTGTTCAATTTTCTTATCAAACGAATGGCGTAAACTTTTACCATCAATCGCAATGATCACCCGCTTTTCTGAAGAGACGTCACGAGAAACCCACTGATAAAAATGACGTTCAAAGAGAGCGGGATTTAATAAACTGAAACAGCGCCGGAAAGTATCATGTGAAGGAATACCGCCTTTGAGCGGAAGAAATGAACCCAGCCAATCCTTTTTTAGCTGGCCGTACTGTTCAATATCGGTCCAGGCATTAGCCCCGGCAATGACAGCGCATACGGCGATCACTAAGATATCAATAAAACGGTGTTTAACCTTTCCCTGACAACGTGGATCTGGAAAATCAGAAAAGACCGCCACTAATTCTTTCATCTGCACCCCTCTCAAAATGAAGGAATTATCCACTCAATATTTTCATGCGTAACCCCTGGTAATCCCCCCTCCATCTGCTATTTTTTACTATCAACGAATCTGTTATTAACTACCTGCGATAGCTTTTTTGAGCATTATTTACTTTCAGCAAATAGCGACGTGATTCAGCAGAAGGATGTTTATTGGTCAGGGTTGCATAAACATCACCAGGTTCCATTGAATTGATGATTTGAACCGCTTTCTTTTTATCATTGGAGAATACGCGTAATACGCTGCCGGCACCGCCATTGTAAGCTGTGATAACAGCATACCGACGTGAGGTAGCGTTTTTGATTTCCCCCAAGTATATATTTTGCAAAATTGATAGATAGGCTGTGCCGGTATCAATATTGTTCTCAGGGTCGAAGAGATAATTGCGGCCAGGCTGGCCTGATTTTCCTTGCATATTGAAAACATCTCGTCCGGCGGTGTGCTGCATTACCTGCATAAGTCCCAGGGCATCAGAGCGGCTGACGGCATAAGGGTTAAAACTGGATTCAGTCTGCATGACGGCAAAGATTAGAGATTCATCAACGCCATATTTGATGGAGGCTTTGCGCACAATAGGAAGATATTTATGGGCACGTTTATCCAAATGGTTAGGAACCAATTGGAGAGTAACCGACCAAATAACGTGTAATCCTGATTGACGTTTTTGCAACTTATTCTGGAGTAGATAATTGGCAAAATGACGTGCGCGCCATTCCCAGCGAATGGGTTCCCCCGTGTTATCCAAAATTTGTCCATATAGAAAAGGTTCTTTGCTTATCTGAACATCGTTGGCGTCGGAATAAAGATCAATAGTGCCAGGATCATCTCCCATCAGCAATGTCGTAACAATCGCTTTGCGTAAATGTTCAGTAGGCTCAATGGGAGAGATGGTTTCAATCGTAATATTTCCCGTCTCAAAATTGATATGGCTGCGGGTCTTATATTGATCTGTGTATTTAACGTAATCTTTTGGGCCTGCGATTAAAACTTCCTGCAATCCCCAAATATTTTCAATATTATGAGCAAATTGCCCCATCAAAATATCGAAACCATTGGTGTCTTTTATATATTCTTCGTTGTACTCAACGTCTTTTTTGCTTGAACAGGAAATTAAAAGTGGGGCGAGGAGGAGCAAAGCCAGCAGTTTTTTCATTTTACAATGCCGTTGGATATTAATGCTGTTGGATATTGAAGTTTCAATCAATGTATAGAGCCATACAAAATGGCTCTTATTATACTAGTCAAGTAGTAATATTATTGTTCTGGAGGTGTATAACCGTCGATTTTAATATCATGCCCTTCAAACAGGAATTTCACCATCTCTTGTTCAAGCAGTTTGCGATCTTCTGGGTTCATGGTATTGAGTTTTTTTTCATTAATCAGCATGGTTTGTTTACTCATCCATTGTTGCCATGCTTCTTTTGAAATTTCATTGAAAATACGCTTGCCCAACTCCCCTGGATAAAGCTGAAAATCTTGGCCTTCCGCTTCTCGTTGTAAAAAAGTGCAAAAAATAGTTCTGCTCATAATTAATCCTCAAAATAGTGGGTAACTTAACCCAATTGTTGCAAAAGATACTCAACGGGAGCTGCCAATCCAATGGTTGCTGGCTGACGTAAGTTATACCAAAGTCCTTTACTTTCATCCATACAGGAATCAAAAGTTAAAATATCGATTTTAATCGGAACGATATCTAAATGAAAATGGCTGAATGTGTGGCGAAATGCTGTCAGTTGTTCAAGTTTGCTGTGTGAGATACCTGAGTTTTCCAGCCATTGTTCCAGTGATATTTGATCAGCAAATTGTGGGAAAGCAAACAAACCACCCCAAATCCCAGAAAGTGGGCGCTGCTCCAGCCAGACCATATCGCCATGTTGCATTAATAAAAAGTAGGCTGTTTTTTCAGGGATGCTCTGTTTGGGTTTTTTCCCCGGATAGTTTGCCCAACTATGATTGGCGTAAGCGATGCAACCCGTGTTAAGTGGGCAAATCTCACATTTTGGTTTGCTACGGGTGCAAACCATAGCCCCCAAATCCATCATCGCCTGATTAAAATATTCGGCACCTTGCCTGGGCGTCACGCGCGTGCTGATATCCCATAACTGGTTTTCAACTTCTTTTTTCCCCGGCCAGCCATCAATAGCGTAGCAGCGTGCCAAAACACGTTTCACGTTACCATCAAGAATAGGGAAATGCTTGCCTTGAGATAGTGAGAGAATAGCTCCAGCAGTTGAACGCCCTACACCGGGCAGAGCTACAACATCATCAAAGGTTGTCGGAAATTTGCCGCTGTGTAACGTGACAATCTGTTGTGCAGCTTTATGTAAGTTACGAGCACGTGCGTAATATCCCAACCCGGTCCATAAATGGAGAACCTCATCCAGCGGTGCAGCAGCTAAGGAAGCAACATCAGGAAAGCGTGAAATAAATTTTTGGAAATAGGGAATAACTGTCGCAACCTGAGTTTGTTGCAGCATCACCTCTGAAAGCCAGACGTGATAGGATGTTTTCTCCAACTGCCATGGCAGGGTCTTGCGACCATAACGGTGATACCATTCAAGCACCACTTGTGAAAATTGCTCAGCTTCCATCATTAGAATAATTGTCTTTATATCGGATAATTGTTTTGTGAACAGGATTGCAACATAGCGGAACCTCGGTGTAAACCCGAACTTTGTTTCGAAGCAGTACGCAGGCTGATAATATACTTATTTCACCGTCTATAAAAGTCCACTAATCACATTAAAATAAAGTAATTTACGCCATTTTATTCTCTCTTAGTCTAGTATTATATTTCTCAATCTATGCAATTTATTGTATAGTTTTCCGTATAGAAACTTCCTATTTATTTTTTCTATACAATATTGGTGGATTATGAAGCTGACAGACTTAGTAATTAAGCGAGCGAAGCCAAAGGAAAAAGCCTATACGCTGGCAGATGGCAATGGGCTATCTTTGTTAGTTGACACTAATGGTTCGAAAGGTTGGAGATATCGTTATCAATTTGCGGGTAAAACCAAAATGCTCTCATTAGGTGTCTATCCGGTAGTAACGCTTATGGAAGCCAGAACCAAACGTGATGAAGCCAGAAAGTTAGTGGCTAATGGAATCAACCCCAGCGACGTAAGAAAAGCTGAAAAAATATCCGCCGCAAACCTGATAGAAAATACCTTCAAAAATATAACATTTGAATGGTACGAAAAACGCAAAGACAGGTGGTCAGCTTCCTACGCAAAAGAAATGATGGAAACGTTTGAAAAAGAAGTCTTTCCCTACATAGGTAACAGACCTATTGCTGAAATTAAGCCAATGGAGCTTATGGCTGTTTTATCCAGATTGTATGATCGTGGAGCGAACGAGAAACTCAAGAAAGTACGCCAGCGCTGTGGGGAAGTGTGGCGATATGCAATAGTAACAGGGAGAGCCGAATATAATCCCGCCCCTGATTTAGTCTCAGCTTTTATTCCACATAAAAAATCTCACTATTCATTTTTAGTTGTTGATGAACTCCATGAATTCTACAAAGCCTTAAATGCTTATATAGGCAGTTTTATAGTAAAGATGGGGATGCGTTTGCAAACGATAATAGGCGTTCGTCCCGGTGAATTACGCACAGCCGAATGGTCAGAAATTGATTTAGATAAGGCTGTTTGGGAAATATCGGCTGAAAAAATGAAAATGCGTCGCCCTCATATTGTTCCTCTATCAAGGCAGGCTCTTGATATTTTAGAACAGATAAAGCCCATGACAGGCCAAGGGAAATATGTTTTTCAGGGCAGGAATGATGCAAGTAAGCCAATGAGTGATATGGCATTAAATGTATTAATTAAACGCATTGGTTATGCAGGGCGGGCTACAGGCCACGGATTCCGCCATACCATGAGCACAATTTTGCATGAGCAAGGATATCCGTCTGAATGGATTGAAACACATCTTGCTCATGTTGATAAGAACAGCATCAGAGGAACTTACAATCACGCTCAATATCTGGATGGTCGCAGGGAAATGCTGCAATGGTATGCGGATTATATGGAGAAGTTGGAGCGAGGTGAAAATGTGCTGATAAGAACATTTGGCAAGAAGGCGTAAATGCATGGTTATTTTTCACACCGCCGTGCCCGTGGCACATGAGTCCGTTTTTTATACAACCTACAGAGAGAAAGGTTGAACTTCGGATAAAACGATAAATTCAACAAATCGGAAAAACAATTAACGCTGTTCATTTAATCTTGCTTTTTAAATAATCCGCCTGTCATCAAACAACGTCCCTGATGAGCGTTCAAGGACTCTGTAACAGGAGAAAATATGACAATGACAGCACTGAAAGAAAATCTTATTCGTTTGCCGGAAGTTCAACGCAGAACGGGTTATAGCAAAGCGTGGATCTACAAACTGATTAGCGCAGGGACATTTCCAAAACAAGTCAAACTTGGCGCTCGCTCCGTCGCTTTTATTGAATCAGAGATTGATAACTGGATTGCGCAACGTATTGCTGAATCACGAGCGGCATAACACAGAAAAGAATATGACATAAGAAACGTAACATAAAAAAGCAACGCCCCGTAGTGCTCACAACACATACAGGGCGTCTGACCAACAACCGTTATACGGAGTAACGATGATGGCTGAAACACAGCATACCCAAACTCACCCTAAATTTACATCTTTGGATAAATCAGGCGGTCAAAAACCGCTCGACTTTAGGGGTTTGGGTTTTTCGCCGGCTTCCAGCGCTTTCAATGCCGCCTGAGATGCTTCAAGCTGTTTCTGATGAAATTCCGTTTTTTTAAGCGCTTTTTCGTATTCCGCCTCTGCGTGTATAACGACTTCTTGTGCTTTCTTTTTGTTCGCCCACAGGCCGCCAAACCCAACACCGGAAACAATATTTTTCTTACCCTGCAAATTAAGCCATATTTTGGCGGTTTCCTCTTTTTGCTTATCCAGTGCATCCCGGTATTTTAGAACATTAGAAGACAGTTCGATTTTGGAAAGCTGCATCAACGCCTCTTTTGTTTCGAGCACGGCATCCTTTAAATTGGTTGCACTTTCGCGAGCCTCTTGCGCCCGTTGATGGAAGTAATAGATAGCAGAGCCTGCCAGCATCGCCGCCCCGAACGGTCCACCGATCAGAGCAAGCGCACCACGGGCAAATCCCCCGGCAACAGATAATGCCCGGTAGGAAAAAGATAAGCGGCGATTAGCGGCCTCAAGCAACCTTGTTGCTCTTTCCTTTTGTCTGAGCGCCTCTGTTTCCTGCCGATATAAGGCTTTTGATTCTTTAGCGTAATTAACGAAAAGACCATACTGCCCATTGATCTGCCGCAGCCTTTCGATATGTTCACCCTGACGCTGAGTGAGCTGAAGGGTCGCATTGGCCTGCTCAATCGTGCGTCTGACCGTTTCCGCTTTCTGTTTAGCAGCACGGCGAGTGGCTTTTTCCGTTGCCTTCCATGCGCGGATATTTTCACGTAACCCCGCGGTCATTTTTATCGCCATAACGGGCAATAAGGTATGTAAAGCAAGACGAGTTAGGGTATTAAAGTTCTCAGAAAGGCTATTCATCGCCGTGGTGACTCCCTGTACACCTGTACGCAACGGGCCATCTGCACTTTGCCCGATGTTAATCGCCATTCCTTCAAACGCACTGGTCAGTACATCCAGATCCGCGCCCAGGTTATTAGCGCGAGCGCCCGCCTGCTCATAGGCAACTTGCGTATCCGTCAGGGCTTGGGTCAGTTCCTGCAGCTTTTCTCGCCCAGTCACTAAGTTAGACGCCGCACTGACATTCGCCCGCCCAAATAACTTTACCGCTTGCGCGGTAGAGAAGTTTTTGCCAGTTAAATATTCCAGTGCCGACGACAACCCCACCACGGAAGGTTTCAGCGTCTTGTCGGTGGAACGCTCCAGCGCCAGTATCACGTTACGGATCGCCGTGCCTGCCTCGCCGCCTTTGATGCCCCGCTCTGCCAGTATCTGAATAGCAGCACCCAGCTCCTCAAAACTGATCCCCGCCAGCGCGGCGGCTGTACCGCCGTTTTTGATCGCCTGCGCGGTCTCGTTGATTTCAGAAGAGCCATATTTTGCGCCTGCCGCCAGCACGTTGATAAAGCGGTCGGCTTGCTCGGCACTCGCCCCGAACTGGTTGAGTGATAACGCCAGTGCGCGGGTGGCATCAGGCAGATCAATACCGGATGCCTGCGCCAGGATCACCGCTTTTTCAGTTGCCAATGTCAGCGCCTCCGTGCTGTTCAGCAATTCCGGTTTGGCTGAGGCCATCAACTTGAAAGCGTCCGCAACCCGGGTGGCACCAAATTCCGTGGTACGCCCGATCCGTTGGGCGTTTTCATCCAGTTTCTTTAATTGCTCGCCGGTTGCGCCAGTAATAGCGGACAGGTCAGACAGCGCCTGCCCGTATCTGCGGGTATGGGAGATAATCGTATTCAGTGAAAAACCTGTGCCTGCCAGTAACGCCAGTTGCCCGGAGACCGATTTGATCTGTGATGCCAGTGAGCTGTAGGTCTTTTGCAGCTTTTTAGCCTCCGCCGTCGATTTATCGGTAAAGCGTTGTGATTCCTGCCCGGCATAGCGATAGGCATCCATTATCTGGGATTTAAACGAGGTCGCGTTGACCAGCAAGCCGACCGTCAACGTGGATAAATTAGCCATAAATTAACCTAATAATTTCATCACGGCATTACACTGCGCTTTCACCGTATCACGGGGAGCTGATGCAGGAACGACAGGCGCACTGTCAGGGGATTTACGATTTTTTAGCCGATAGTACGCCTGCCACTCATTAAGTGTGGACGCAGGTAGGGACAGGATGAGATAGGGATCGATTTCGCCAAGGTGTTCTGCTAGGGTAAAAGCAAAGTGCAGCCATGGCGAGCGGATTAGTTTTTTTCGGCATCCTCCAGCGTACCAATGGAATGGCGTTTTACGGTCTGAATGGCGTCAATCAAGGTGGCGTTATCATGGAGGGTCATCAACTCTTCTGCCGTGGGCAGATCACCGGCGGGAATGGGCTTCCCCTTGTCATCCACCAGACAATCCAGCACCATCTGGATATTCAGGCGGGAGGCTTCGCGCCCGTTCCCGGCGTCACTCAGCTTTTCGGTGGACTCTTCCAGATCCAACAGCTCGGCGGCAGTTAGGCGGCGCAGGTTAACGCGGGTGCCAAACAGTTCGACAGCTTTAATCTGTAGGCGCGGGGTTAATAAGGCGGCTTTCAATGCTTTCATTGGGTGACTCCTGTTTTCGTGTCAGCGATACCCCAGACGAGGTTGTTTTGTTTACCCTTGACGGTGATTTGGATCACTTCACTCGCCGGGGCGTTAATGTCGTTCATTTCCCAGCCGGACAAGGCCAATACTAGGGTGGCGGTACGTTTGTTCGGCAGGGCAATGTAGAACTGGACCGTTTCACGCTTTTCAGCCGCATTCAGGAAAGCGACGAAGTCTTCATTTTCCGGGTCGTCAATAAAACCGAGGGATTTTTCCGGGCCTTCCGGCATATCGGAAATAAACTGCTTGTTGGTATCCATCAGGGTGGTGCAGTCAACAAAACTGCCCGTCAGTCCCGTTGCCCCCAGTGCCTTACAGTTAATTAAGGGTTTCATCTGCGCCACGCTGTCACCAGACTGACCAAACTTGACGACTGTTCCCGCGGGTAATACCGCGTATTCAGGGGAGGTTGCCATAAGTGTTAACTCCAGTTTACTTACTGTAAGCCGACAAGGCGGCGCGGATTTCCTGCGCCAGTACCTTTAAAACGGCCTGTTTGTTGTAATCCAGCGCTGGGCGGATAAAGGGTTGCGCGACCTGCTTGATCGTGCCCATTTCCTGCGCCAGTGCTTTCATACGATGGGGTTTGGTGGGACCAACGGTGACCATCACCCCGCCTTTGTATTTCCTGGATTTTGTGGTTCGGATCTTGATATTGCCCCGCATATGGGGACCGTCACTTTTCTTGTCGTATCCGGCGTGGGTTTCCATATCGTCTTTGACGATTTCCATCGCGGCTTTTCCGGCCTTGCGCAAGATTTGCGTCTGGAGATCGCTTTCCAGCGCCTGCAACTTACGCCCCAGCTCTTCCAAGCCAAATATCTTGGCACTAAACGGAACTGGCCCTGTGCATGATTGACGGCATGACCCGCGACGGTGGCGGTGCCTTGTTGTTTTCCATGGAAATGGCGGCGCAACAAATTGCCGAGCATCCATGCGAAAAACCGGCTGACCTGATGGCACATATTATTCAGTCCAGCAGCCGGGAAGGGGATCTGGTGGCGGATTTCTTTATGGGTTCCGGGACGACACTGAAAGCGGCTTTGAAGTTGAATCGTCGTGTGTTGGGGGTGGAACTGGAAGAAGCGCGGTTTAGGCAGACGGAACAAGAAATAAAATCATTCACAAATAAATGAATGGGATTCAGTGGATTGTAAAAATGACCATACAAGGCTAATCGATATATTCAATCATAAGGATTTATTAATATATTCATCCTGTTTAACAGCGGGCGAAAGTTAAATATTAAATTGAACTGCCTGTAATTTTATAAATATAAGGAAATAGTATGTCTGAATTTATTAAGCCTGAACATGAATGTCCATTTGATCCAAAACAATATCAGTGTGATTGTTTTATTGCACCGGTAGGTTCTTTTTCTTGGGCTTTGATTCAATTAAAACTACGCAAGCGTGTTACCCGTTCTGCTTGGGTGAATTGCCAAGGGAATAATGAGATGTATCTGGCTATCACTCCACGTGTAAATGATTTAACTGTGGAGAAAGATAGTGCTTACGCGGTTGATGGTGTTGCTGTTAGCACTAAGTATGATTATTTGACACATATTGATTTGCGCAATGAGCACGGTAATTTTGTGCCATGGCAACCAACGCAGGAAGATATGATGGCGTGTGATTGGGCGTTTTTTGAAGATAAGGTGAAACCAACATCTGATTCGAAACCAGATCAAGAAGTAAAGCCGGAGCCAGAAACACTAAAGACTCTTAAATATAATTTAGTCTTTGATGCAACACCAAAAGCTCACTCTGCACCAGTTTTGGGTAAACTATGGAGCTTAGAGGATCCAGTTATTATTGAAAATAATCTAACAACAAATGGTTATCCTTATAATATTTATTGGTTTGGTCCTATGTATGGTACTTCAGCTGCTAATCAAATCGAAATTCAATTTAAGGCTAGGACTGGTTTAGCTGCTCAAGTTCCAGATCTGACCAATAAGACTTTGATAATTACTGTAGATGGTAAAAAATATAATCTTGGAGACTTTACAGAGAAAAGCAGCAATTCAACAAACCATGAAGTACATCTTCACTATCGGAAAGGTGACACAGTAGAGTTTGGTAAGCTGTTAGAACAAGTAGGCAAAAAATATCGTTTCCATTGCGAATGGTATGAATAATCTATTAGAGAAGTTCTTTTTAGCCCCCAGTATATGCTGGGGTTTTATTTTCTCCTTTGCAATTATTTTGGGTGGTACTCTAACTTAATGACAGTCTCTAGGGGCGAACTTATTTCATCCCACAGATGCCCATTGTTCTAACGGGGGAAAATGAAGGTGAAAGAAAATACTGATATCTGGGTACACCTTGGTGACTTGCTTGCCTCAATAAAAGAGCAAGGTATCGGTGCAACCCTCGCCGGGACAATGGCATTTCTCCGAGGCCGCTATAACGGAGGGGGATGGTTAAAGGTATCAATCGATGCCTTTATGTGCGCCATGTTCGCTTGGTTCATTCGTGATGTATTAAATCTATTTGGTCTGAATCCTGATTTAGCCTACATCAGTAGTGTGGTAATTGGTTATTTGGGTACGGACTTTATCGGTCAATTGTTACGTAAGGCGGCAGAGAAAAGAGCGGGAGCATCCTCTGATGGAAATCAGCAATAAAGGTCTTGAGTGCATCAAGCAATATGAAGGTCTGAAATTGAAAGCCTATCCTGATCCCGCAACAGGTGGTATACCGTGGACCATTGGTTATGGCCATACAAAAGGGGTTAAGAAAGGAGATGTGATTACAGAGCAGCAAGCCGAGGCATTCTTGCATGATGATCTCCAAACTATTTACACCACATTAAGGCAATCGGTTAAAGTTTCGCTGAATCAAAGACAGTTCGATGCTTTGTGTTCGTTTATATTCAATTGTGGCAGCGGTAACTTTTCAGGTTCCACTTTATTGAAAAAACTCAATCAAGGTGATTATACAGGTGCTGCGGCAGAGTTTTCCCGATGGAATAAAGCGGCAGGCAAGGTTATGCGTGGGTTGGATAATCGCAGGGTATCTGAACGTCAGATGTTTTTATTATGAAGCCAAATTTCACCTCCGGCGTTGTTGTTGCATTGATTATTGCCTCAGCCGCAGCCTTCTTATACCGCTCTGGATATAAGAAACAGCTCGGTATCAATAGCGATCAGATAACCGAAATCCAGCAACTGACTGACATCATCAACTACCAGAGCTCGCATATTGAAATGCTGTATGAGTTGGATACCAAACACACTCAGGAACTCACTAATGCCAAGTCTGAAATCGACACTCTTCGGGCTGATGTTGCCGCTGGTCGTCGCAAGCTGCGTATCCAAGCCACCTGTCCCGTGTCTGAAACCGTTACCTCCGGTAGCATGGGCACTTCAACCACCGTCGAACTCACTGGAGAAACTGGATCAACTGTTCTCGATATCCGAGAAGGCATCATCAGCGACCGGGCAAAATTAAGATATTTGCAGGAATATGTGAGTACTGAATGTGGGGAAAAAAAGTAATGACTGAAACAAACGAACTTAATCCCTGTCCGTTTTGTAATAGTGGGTGTACAAAAATGAAGTCATATTCAGATGACACATGGTTTTTTGTGCAAACTGTCTTTATAGCTTACATGTTAATACTTGTGAAGAAAAATTGAATAGTGAAATATAAATTCCCGCAGTGTATGTAAAATTGAGCAATATGCCTACTGCGATAAAAATGAAGTATAGGAAGCATCTAACCGGTACTGATTTACTTTTTCCACTGATTTCTTTCAATGGTATGTGATTCAAAAAGGTATCTAATAAGAAGAGTGCAAATAGGAAAGCAACCAAAAGACTTACTATAGATCCTATAACCACTTCATATTGGGAGTATTTGCAAAGTGCTCTTATAGCAAAGAAGCCAATCAGTCCATTTACGACTGAATAACTTGCAAGATTAGACATTATCGCACTGCCTCTACTGGCAAATGTAGGTGTTTTTTTAAATAAACCTTCAATCTTTTCTATACCCGAACGAAAACTCATACAAACTCCTTGTTTGCAAATAGCCTTAGAAATGGAAGAATAAATTTACCTATTTTTAATATTTTAAAATTTGAGATAAATCACTTAATGAAGTTAAAGTAACGGTGATAATTTCTTTATTTTGACAGGAATTGCAATACCGATACTCCCTTTGCGTCGTGTTATCGCCGTTTGCTGGTATTAGCTGAGACATATTTCTTTAACATTGGGCGTACAGACAGAATCAAAAATAACCCATTCCACCGAGTAACATGGGTCATTGTTAGCAACATTCCCTGTAGGCAGACGAAGTGATGTGATAGCAGGAGAGACAGCAAATACTGAACAGGGCATTTTCGGAGTGTCTTGTGCAGAATTTTATATCTTTTTTGATACTGAACCGGTACTTAAAAGTGTGGGGTTATATCAAACAGGCAAGTTGAATATGCTGAAATAGAGTATGTAACACACAATGTAAGGAATGCTAAGCGCTGATTAAATATACTATGCATGTCGATTCAACATTGGAGTGATTATATGAACGCAATATGGATACCAGTAGCCAGCGCATTTTTAGCTAGTTTTTTTTCTTTACTAATTGCTTGGTTTACGAATTGTTGGAATGAACGTCGTTTTAATAAGCAACTCAAACATGAAAGAGAAAAAGACAGTAAAAAACTTTTAATAGAAAAAGGCGAAAAGCTCATTATCTTACTCTATTCATTTGTTCAATGGGGAAGTCATCAGCTGGGATATAAATCAATTGATGAATTACCAACAAAACATGAATTCGACTACATAGAGTTTGAATTTATTGCTAAAACTTATTTCCCTGAGTTCGAAAATGATATTCATCTTGTGTTAGAAAATCTCAAAATGAAAGGTGATTCATCTGAAAGATATAAATGCTTCATATTGGAAACGGATAAACTGAAAAATAAAATAAGTTTAAAATTGAATGAATTATCAAAGTAAACCACCTTCGGGAGGTTCTTTGCTATATGGAGGACAGAATATGCCACTCCGCATTCCCCGCGCCTGTCGTAAGTCAGGTTGCCCCAAGACTACCACCGACCGCAGCGGCTACTGCAATGATCACCTGCATACAGGCTGGCAACATCATCAACAGGGCAAGAGCCGACATGCACGGGGCTATGGCAGTCCGTGGGATAAGTTAAAGGTCAGAGTCAAACAACGGGATAACCACCTGTGCCAGCATTGCTTACGACAGAGGCGAGCGGTCACAGGTACCACTGTTGACCATATCCAACCCAAAGCTCACGGCGGCACCGATGCGTTGAGCAATCTGCAATTGTTGTGTTGAAGCCTGCCATAGACAGAAGACCGCGACAGAGCGATTACGCTAAAGGTTGAGTGAATATTAATTTCTAATGGCAATTATTGCATATGTCATTGTTATAGGGAGAGGGGTGGATCAAATCCCTGCCCCTCTTCCTCTTAAGGACCGCCACCTTGGGTCTTTTCTTATATCCGCGAAAAATGAAATTTAAACCGGGTGTTTTTTTACCCCTCTTTCACTGTTTTTGAGCACGGGAGGTGCTGCATATGGCCGGAGCGGCGGGCAAGTCAGGCCGTCGCCCTAAGCCGACGGCACGCAAAGCACTGGCAGGCAATCCGGGTAAGCGAAAACTGAACCGCGATGAGCCGACCTTCACGCCATTGACCAGTGTTGCTCCCCCGGACTGGTTTGCAGAAAGTGACCTGTCGCTGGCGGTGGTGATGTGGGAACTGACCAGCAAAGAATTATGTGCTCAGGGATTATTGTGTGTCACCGATCTGGCGGTACTGGAGCGCTGGTGTGTGGCCTATGAGTTTTGGCGTAGGGCAGTCGTGAATATTGCGATGCAGGGGAATAGCATCACTGGTGCAACCGGTGGGGCGATTAAAAATCCCGAACTGACGGCCAAGAAAGAGCAGCAGTCTGAGATGGATACCACCGGCTCTATGCTGGGATTAGATCCCAGCAGCCGTCAGCGCCTGATAGGGGCGGCAGGTCAGGCCAAAACCGATAACCCGTTTATGATGATGATCTCATCATGAGCCGTAAATCCTACCCAAATGTCAATGCGGCGAACCAGTACACCCGTGATGTGGTACGGGGCAAAATTGAGGCGGGTCGCTATGTCAGGGAAGCCTGCCAGCGCCATCTGGATAACTTGGGTCAAGAGAAGACCAAGGCGTTTAAGTACCGGTTCGACAAAGACTTGGCCGAACGGGCGGCCAAGTTTATCCAGTTGCTGCCCCACACCAAGGGGGAGTGGGCCTTTAAACGCATGCTGATTACGCTGGAGCCGTGGCAGCTCTTTATTGTCTGTTCGGCCTTTGGCTGGGTGCATAAGGGCAGCCGCTTACGCCGTTTTCGGGAAGTCTACACCGAAATTCCCCGTAAAAATGGCAAATCCGCGATTTCGGCGGGGGTGGCACTCTATTGCTTTACCTGTGATGACGAGTTCGGGGTGGAAGTGTACTCCGGTGCCACTACCGAGAAGCAGGCATGGGAAGTGTTTCGGCCAGCACGATTGATGTGTAAACGTACCCCAATGCTGGTGGAGGCGTTCGGTATTGAAGTGAATGCGTCGAACCTGAACCGCCCGGCGGATGGGGCACGCTTTGAGCCACTGATTGGCAACCCCGGCGACGGCCAGTCCCCCAGTTGTGCCATTGTGGACGAGTACCATGAGCACGATACCGACGATCTTTATACCACCATGCTCACGGGAATGGGGGCACGGCGTCAGCCCCTGATGTGGGCGATCACCACCGCCGGTTATAACATTGAAGGGCCTTGTTACGACAAGCGCCGTGAAGTGATTGAAATGCTGTCCGGCAATGTCCCCAATGAGGAATTGTTCGGGGTGATTTACACCGTGGACGAGGGGGATGACTGGACCTCCCCGGCGGTGTTACGTAAAGCCAATCCCAATATGGGTGTGTCGGTCTATGCGGACTTCCTGCTCAGTCAGCAACAGCGCGCGCTGAATAACCCGCGTTTAGCCAGTGTCTTCAAAACCAAGCACCTGAATATCTGGGTCTCTGCCCGGGAAGCTTACTTCAATATGGTGAGCTGGAAGCAATGCGAGGATACCACCCTGACACTGGAGCAATTCGAGGGGCAGCCCTGCTTTCTGGCCTTTGACCTTGCCCGCAAGCTGGACATGAACAGCATGGCACGGCTCTTTGTCCGTGAGATTGACGGCAAGCGGCATTTCTACAGTATTGCCCCGCGTTTCTGGGTGCCGTATGACACGGTCTACAGCGTAGAGCAGAACGAAAACCGGCGCAGTGCGGAACGGTTTCAGAAGTGGGTAGAGATGGATTTGCTGACCGTCACCGAGGGTGCTGAAGTAGACTACCGCTACATTCTTGAGGAAGCCAAACTTGCCTGCCAGTTAAACCCGGTCAGTGAAGCGCCGATTGACCCTTTTGGCGCGACCGGGTTATCGCATTTACTGGCGGATGAAGGCATTAATCCCATCATCATTCCCCAAAATTTCACTCACATGAGCGATCCGATGAAAGAACTGGAGGCCGCTATCCAGTCCGGTCGCTTTCATCACGATGGCAACCCGATACTGTCGTGGTGCACCGGCAACGTTGTCGGGAAGACGATGGGCGGCAATGATGACATTGTGCGTCCCATTAAAGAACAAAAAGACAGCAAGATAGATGGCGCAGTCGCCCTGATTATGGCAATGGGACGGGCTATTTTGCACGAAGCCCCTGATTTCCTTTCCAACCTCGATCCGGATGACCTGTTAATGCTATGAAAAATTTACTGATTGATAGTGCGGCACTGACAGGCGTGAGTGCGGTACTGGCGGGGTGTTACCTGAAATTCGGGTTGGCAAATACCCTGATTATTGGCGGTTGTCTGTTGATTACCTATGCACTGGCGGTCGCAAGAAGGAGGCAACATGCTGCTTGATGCGTTGTTTCGCAGCGAACCGTTGGAGAACCCGGCAATGCCCCTGACAGCGGAAGCTGCTGAGCATGAGGGGCTGTTCAGCACAGATGCGTATGTCAGCCCGGAAACATCCATGAAGCTGGCTGCCGTGTATGCCTGTATCTACGTGCTGTCGTCGTCGGTCGCCCAGATGCCGTTACATGTGATGCGCAAGACGGGGCAGTCGGTGGAGATGGCCCATGACCATCCGGTATTTTATTTGGTGCACGATGAACCCAACAACTGGCAGACCAGCTATAAATGGCGGGAGTTAAAACAGCGTCATATTCTTGGTTGGGGCAATGGCTATACCTGGGTCAAACGTAACCGAAAAGGGGAAGTGACCGGCATTGATGCCTGTATGCCGTGGGAAACCACACTGCTCAATACGGGCGGGCGCTACACCTACGGCGTGTATAACAGTGAGGGGAACTTTGCTGTCAGCCCCGATGACATGATCCATATCAGGGCGCTGGGCAATAACCAAAAAATGGGCTTAAGTCCCATACTGCAACACGCCGAAACCATCGGCATGGGCATGAGCGGGCAGAAATACACCAGCACTTTTTTTGGCGGCAATGCCCGCCCGGCCGGGATTGTGTCGGTGAAAGGTGAGATGAATGACAAGGGCTGGGAGCGTCTGAAAGCGATGTGGCGAAAAGCCTCAGCGGCGTTACGCAGTGAGGAAAATAAAACCCTGCTGCTGCCAGCCGAGCTGGACTACAAAGCCCTGACGGTTTCCCCGGTGGATGCGCAGTTGATTGATATGCTGAAACTCAACCGCTCCATGATAGCCGGGATCTTCAATGTGCCCGCTCATATGATCAACGATTTGGAGAAAGCCACTTACTCCAACATTTCCGAACAGGCCATCCAGTTTACCCGGCATACCATCATGCCATGGGTCGCGAACTGGGAGCAGGAACTGAACCGCCGCCTGTTTACCCGTCAGGAACGTATGGCCGGGTTTTATGTGCGGTTTAATCTGGCGGGGCTGCTGCGCGGGACACCGAAAGAGCGGGCGGATTTCTACCATTTCGCCATTACTGATGGTTGGATGAGTCGTAATGAAGCCCGTGCCTTTGAAGACATGAACCCGATAGCGGAGCTGGATACCATGCTGGTCAGCGTCAATGCCGCCAGTCTGCTGAACCCGAAAATTCCCCCTGAACCCAACCAAGAGGATAAACCAATCGATGAGTGACAGAGAAATGCGCTGTTACCCCGGTGAAGTGCGAACGGAAACACTGGAGAACCAGCCGACGCGCATTGTCGGCTATGGATCGGTGTTTAACAGCCGCTCAGAACCGCTCTGGGGCTTTCGTGAAATTATCAAGCCGGGCGCGTTTGATGATGTTTTGAATGATGATGTGCGCGGGCTGTTTAACCATGACCCCAACTTTATTTTGGGGCGCAGTACCGCCGGTACCTTGTCGCTCTCCGTGGATGGGCGTGGGTTGCAATACACGATACAAGCCCCGGACACCCAGACTATCCGCGATCTGGTGTTAGCGCCGATGCAACGGGGCGACATTACCCAGTCCAGTTTTGCCTTCCGGGTCGCCTGTGACGGCGAACATTGGTACGAAGATGAGGCAGGGATCGTTATCCGGGAAATCAGCCGCTTTTCTCGCCTGTATGACGTGAGTCCGGTCACTTATCCGGCCTATCAGAAGGCGGATTCTGCTGTGCGTTCGCTGGCGGCATGGCAAGAAGCCCGTACCAGTGGCGATTTAACCAACGCTATCAATCAAAAACAGGCGCGTGAACGCCTGCTGACTTTACTGAATATTTAGGATGGGATCATGACATTACATGAACTAAAACAACGCCGTAATACCATCGCGGCTGAAATGCGTGCCCTGCATGAGAAAATCGGGGATAGCGCGTGGACGGAAGAGCAGCGCACCGAATGGAACAAGGCCAAAACGGAGCTGGACAGCATCAACGAGCAAATCCAGCGCGAGGAGTCGTTGCGCAATCTGGATCAGCAACTGGTGGACAATCAGGAGCCGGAACAGCGCAACCAGCCCACTCACTCCGAAACTGAACAGCAGGAGCGCCGGGCAGCAGCCTTTGACAAGTTCCTGCGCCAGGGTCTGGGGGAAATGACCCCCGAAGAGCGTCAGGCGCTGCGGGAGTTGCGCGCGCAGGGAGTTTCCCCCGATGAAAAAGGCGGCTACACCGTCCCCACCCAGATGTTGAACAAGGTAGTCGAGGCCATGAAAGCCTACGGAGGGATCGCCAGTGTGGCGCAAATCCTCAGTACCTCCACCGGGCAAACCATCGAATGGTCCACCGCCGATGGTACAACAGAGGAAGGGGAGCTGCTGGGCGAGAACGCGGTAGCCAGCGAAGAAGATACCACGTTCGGCACGGAATCCCTGGGGGCGAAAAAACTGTCGTCCAAAATTATCCGGGTCTCCAATGAGCTGTTGTTGGATTCCGGTATTGATATGGAAGCCTATCTGGCAAAACGCATCGCCGAGCGCCTCGGGCGCGGTGAAGCTCGGTATCTGGTCAAAGGCACCGGCAAGGGCAGCCCGCAACAACCCAAGGGACTGGAAACCTCCGTGACAGGCACAGTGGATGCCGCCGCCAAGTTTGGCTGGAAAGACATGAACGCCCTGAAACACGCCCTTGATCCGGCCTACCGCAATACCGGCACCTTCCGCTGGGCGTTCAATGACAGCACGCTGAAACTCATCACCGAGATGGAGGATGCACAGCGTCGCCCGTTGTGGTTGCCTGAGATTGCGGGCGTGGTGCCGTCTACCGTGCTGGGGGGTGCCGTATGTCATTGATCAGGCCATTGCTGACATGGGGGCAGGGAACAAGTTTATCTACTGCGGGGACTTCAACCGTTTCATTATTCGCCGCGTGGCCTACATGACCCTGAGACGGCTGGTTGAGCGCTATGCGGATTATGACCAGACAGCCTTTCTGGCCTTCCACCGCTTCGACTGCATTCTGGAAGACACCGCCGCCATCAAGGCATTGGTCGGCAAGGGCAGTGCTTCCGCAGGTTAACCCATCCCTGCTGGGAATTTCGCCGCTTTATTGCGGTTTTTTTGTGCCTGCGATCTGCAAGGGTCGCAGGTATTCAGGAGATTAAATGCCTTTCCCTTCCCTTGAAAAACTCCGGCAGCAATGCCGTATTGACAGTGATAATGAGGCCGAGGATACCTTGCTGAAAACCTATGCCGGTGCCGCCATCAAACGGGCCGAAAATTACCTGAACCGCCGCCTGTATGCGGACGTGATGCCGGAAGATGATCCCGACGGATTACTGGCCTCAGAGGATGTCGAACTGGCGATTATGCTGACCGTGGGGTACTGGTATGAAAACCGTGAAGCCCAGTCCTTGCCCGCCGGATTCAAGGCACTATTAGAGCCGTATCGTTATATCCCGCTATAGGAGAAAGCCGATGAGAGCCGGAGCGCTGCGCCATCGCATCAAACTGTTTCATCCCGTCATTACACGGGATGAACTGGGTGCCGAGATCATTAAATCCGAATACGTCACCACCGTCTGGGCGAAAGCGGAGGCAATGTCTAACCGCAAAATCCGCACCTCTGACCAGCAACACGTGATCGAGGTGCAACAGTTCACTATCAGGCCCAGAAAAGAGATTGATGTCAACTGGCTGGTTGAACACCAGGGGCGACTGTTTACTGTTCGCGCCATCGACCGCAACCGCCCTGACCGCAGGGCGCGAGCATACTTTTTAACACCTATTGAATAAGGGTTAATAACGTGATCTAATTAGC
>NZ_LDNM01000068.1 GCF_001028135.1 Xenorhabdus griffiniae | reverse complement strand
TTCACAATGAGGGAGCTTTCAACATTGGCAGGGTTAGCCCCTGACACATTAAAAAATGCCCTTTCACGCTCTTACCCGAAAGGCGAGAAAATCATCGCAGATGTTCTGGAGACCACCCCGGAGCATATTTGGCCCAGTCGTTACTCATATAAACGTAGGATGTGATTATGTTTCTGACAGCGAATGAGTTAATAGGATTGCCTGCGTTGCCCGGTTCGGTTCAGGGTATGCGCATGGCATTGAACCGGTTAACCGGTGAGAACCCGGAGTTTGTTCGCCAGCGTCAGGGAAGTAAGGCGATGGAATACCATATTGATTGTTTACCGGATGCCGCACGGGAGGCAGTGCGCGGGCAGTATTTTGCGGCCGTGCTGGCACAACCCGTCAATCAGGATGCGATCAATACCCCGGTCTCTCAGACTGTACACCCACTGGATGAGTTGCAGTTAATGCGCCAGTGCCCGGCGTTGTTGTCCCGTGAACTGTCGTCTCTGACGGAGCAACAGCGGCAGGTAGCGGATGCCCGCGCCCTGCTGGCGCTGGAGGTTTTGAACCTCCGTGATGCGGGCATGTCCCGTTCGGCGGCGGTGCAGTATTTTTCTGACGGATCACGTCAGGGGACGTTACCGCCGGTGCTCCAGGCCGCCGCAGACAATGCCAATGCCCGCAAGGGAAACCGTCGCGGCATCGGCACACGGGCTTTGCAGGAATGGGTCACGCTCTACCAGAGCACCAATAACGGCGATGAACGGCTGGCCTTACTGTCACCCGGTCATAATAAAGAAGTTCAGCCGGAGCAGGTGCAGTGGTTCCCCCTGTTCCTGTCACATTACCGCAATGTGAATGGCCCGTCATTACAGGCGGCTTACCGCAGTTTTATTGAAGAATGGCAGCAACTTTACGCTGACCAGCCGGCCATGCTGGACGCCCAGCCTTCCTATGATGCGGTACGCCGGGTGATGGCAAAACTGCCGAAGCGGGAAAAAGCCCG
>NZ_LDNM01000067.1 GCF_001028135.1 Xenorhabdus griffiniae | reverse complement strand
AGCGACTGCGAGCCGGGCGCAGTAAGTCGCTGCGGGGTCGGGGCGGGGAAGGTAAACGCGGAGGCCGCAGGCCGACCTGCCTACAGGGAAGTTTGCCGGAACAACGCAAGGCAGCTAAAGAAGAACACGGGTTTTTGCTGAGGACTGGCTCAGAAGCTGACAGCAGAAGGCGCCAGCCTTGTGCGGCGGCACCTTGCGATGCCGATAAGCGGGGGCGCCAGACATAATGTGTATTATGCGATGCGAGCCGCTTTACCGGTTTTTGGGGGACTACGTGGCTGAACGGCGAGTTTCGCATAATTCCCCAACATTATGTTGAGTGGGCTTTGGGCGGCCTGCACTGACTGAACGGGGGCGGCAGGGGTCAGGCCGACCATTGCCCACGTACCCCCGCGAGCACTGAGGCCAACGGGCAGTCCGGCCACGGTCTGCCCC
>NZ_LDNM01000066.1 GCF_001028135.1 Xenorhabdus griffiniae | reverse complement strand
CGCTATACTGCACAACGGCTTGCGGCGGTAGCCCGGCAAATGCGCACCGGGGCAACATGGCAAAACAGCGCAAAAGTGCGTATCGGCGTTTTAAGTTCGTGGATGTGGGCTAAACGGGTAAAAACGGTTCTTTAATAAGCTGATATTCAAAGAAAAAATCACGTAAAAAAGTACGACCGCACCGGAATCGCTCCTAAGACCCCATAGGCTTGGCGGGCGGGTTTAATCCTTATTCATACGTTCATAATCCGGTGTCTTGGGTTGACCCATTTGGATTGGCAGGTAAAGACTGCGATAAGTTGCTAAATCCAGATTGGACTAATCATGGATATAAACATTTCCCTCAAAAAATATGTCTTGGAAAGATATTGTTAAATCAACGAAATCTGGGCCTGCTAAATATACGCCAGAGATTAACATTGAAGCATTAGAACGTTCTGTTTATAAAACAGGCCAACCGGTTACAAATGGTAAGCCTTGGAAAGTTCAAGACATGGGGGAAATTATTGGAGCTAGTGAGGGGAAGCCAAGTCAATGGATGAGGGTTGAGTATAGCGGTGGCACTATTCACGGACATCCAATCTCTCTGAACGAATTTAGGAAGCTGACAAAATAATGAACATTGATTTTTCAGAAAAAAATGGAGTAATCACTTTTAATGACTTTTCTATTAGTGGTGATATTCCACTTGAGAATCAGCTTGATGAATTAAAAGAAGATATGTTGCAGGTAGAATTTCCTAATGGATATCTTTTAGATATAGGCTGGAGACCCTCATTCGAAATTGATGGACAGTTTAAATTGGCACTAATTAAAGATTTTAACTGGGAAAATCCTATTTATTTAGATTCAGCAAGTAATTTACTTGAATTAGAAGAAAAAATTCAATTGGCAATGCACAAATTATAACTGATGAAATCTAATAGCCGGAAAGATCCCCATGATATTCCGGCTTTTTTCTTTTTAAGAGCGGCTCCGTCCCTGCCCTTAGTTGCTTTTGTAGTCGCCAAGCAGTTCCCGCATTCTCAGCTTAATTTCACTGAGCTGGTCTTGCTGGCGCTGGTACTGTTGCTTAATGGTGCGGGTGTCGTCACTGTCAGGAATAAGCACCAGACAGCCATCCATAATTTTAACCGTGAGTGTGCAGCCCTTATCAAAGCCAGCGGCCTTAAGCCACTGGCCTTTAAGATGGATGGCAGGCGGGGCTTTAGCCTTGTCATTTTGCGGCACGTATCCCACGGTGTAATAACGTTCTGTTTTTGTCGCTTTATTTACGGCACGGTTTTGCCTAGAATGC
>NZ_LDNM01000065.1 GCF_001028135.1 Xenorhabdus griffiniae | reverse complement strand
AGCTCTTTACTCGAAGCAACCTGTTTATTTTTGACTAAAAAACATTCGTGATCTTGCCCTGCCTAATATCCCAATATCAATTTGATTAACGGATATACCCAATAGACTTCAAGCAGCCGTTTGAAATCTATTGGGTGCTTTTTTACCAATACAAAACGCAAATAACATGGCGTTTAAAATCAATAAATGGTTATTCAATCAGTTTGCTGTTCCAATTCTCTGACAAGTGGGATCACGTTTCTACCAAAATACGCTAGATCTTCCTGCATATGCAAAAATCCAAGCAATATCAGGTTCACACCAACCTTTTTATATTCAATAATTCGTTGGGCTATTTGTAATGGTGTGCCAATAAGGTTGGTTTTAAAGCCGTCATTATACTGTACAAGATCTTCGAAAGTTGATTTTGCCCAGTTTCCTTCTTTTTCCGGTGATGCATTTCCCGCATTTTGCACTTCATGATGGAAACTTTTCACCGCTTCAAAATCACTATTATCTAAAATATCCTGTAATACTGCGCGAGCCTCTTTCTCATCATCACGGGCAATAGCAAAACCATTAACGCCGATTTTTACCTGATGATGATTCAATAACGCTTTCGCTTTAATATCTTCGATTTGTTTGTGAATATATTCCACACTACCGCCATTCGTAAAATACCAATCAGAAACACGGGCAGCCATGTCTCTGGCGGCTCTGGAACTGCCTCCTTGAAAAATTTCCGGTATGGGTGACTGTGGCTTGGGGTTTAAAACATAATCATGAAAACGATAAAAATCACCAGAAAAACTGAAAGCGGGTTGCGACCAGATCCCTTGCAAGCAACGGATAAATTCTTCAGAACGTAAATAGCGTTCTTCATGATCCAACCACGGTTCACCAATCGCTTTAAACTCACCGCGAAACCAACCACTAACAATATTAACCGCAATACGGGCACCATAAAGCTGACTGATGGTTGCTATCTGTTTAGCGGCCAACACGGGTTTCCAAGGCCCGGGTAAAAGGGCGGCAATGATTTTCAGTTTATGGGTTACTGAAAGCAGATCTTGCGAAAAAGTCATCGATTCATGCTGGTTTTCAGCACCATATCCAGCAGTAAATCTAATTTGGGTCAATGCATAGTCAAAACCTACACTTTCGGCGATTTGAGCCAGACTGCGATTATAAGTATGATCCCAGTTGGTACGTTGCTGGATTTTACTTATCACCAATCCACCGGACACATTAGGCACCCAATAAGCAAATTTAATGGGTTGAGAATTGAAGTCAGCCATTAAACCTCCATGATTTGAAATCAGAATATATACAGAATATATAGCGACTCGGTAAGGGCGTTTATTATCTTCAATGATTTTTATAGAACGATATAAAATGAGTTAATCGATGAGACATATTATTAACAGGTCTCAATAAAATCTATCAGTTATTATTTAATTTTAAATAATTTACAAAAGATACCATCTATACGCGATAAACTTCAAGTTACCATCCGCAAGACGATGTGAGGCCTGATATTTCCCGGCGCAACGGGGAAATATAACACGCATCTTGAAGTTGGGTTGGGATATCAGTTTAAAGTCAATTGACAACGCTATGGTTATGGGGTCTTTTATAAAAATCTCTAATCATGGTGATATTGATGCGTATAAATATTTTTTACTGATTGATTGGTCATAGCTCAAAAATAAAATCAAACCATACGGATAATATCCAGACAAATAAAAGTATTAAAATATTCTGTGCAAAAATCAAAGAGGGATTATATGAAATCACGTGCTGCCGTTGCCTTTGGGACAAATAAACCACTCGAAATTGTCGAAATTGACGTTGCTCCACCAAAAGCTGGTGAAGTCATGATAAAAATCAGCCATACAGGTGTCTGCCATACGGATGCCTTTACCCTTTCAGGTAGCGATCCTGAAGGAATATTCCCTGTTATTCTGGGCCATGAAGGAGCCGGTATCGTGGTCGAAGTAGGTGACGGTGTCACAAGTGTAAAACCAGGTGACCATGTCATTCCATTATATGCGGCGGAATGTGGCAAATGTGAGTTCTGTCAGTCTGGGAAAACGAACCTTTGTATCGCAGTCCGCGAAACGCAAGGTAAGGGTCTCATGCCAGATGGCACAACCCGCTTTTCTTACAATGGACAACCTGTCTATCATTACATGGGGTGTTCCACATTCAGTGAATACACTGTCGTTGCTGAAGTATCCGTAGCAAAAATAAATCCAACGGCAAACCATGAACAAGTTTGCCTATTGGGCTGTGGTGTCACTACTGGTCTTGGTGCCGTACATAATACAGCCAAAGTACAGCCGGGAGATTCTGTTGCCGTTTTCGGACTGGGTGGGATTGGTCTGGCCGTTGTTCAGGGCGCTCGCCAGGCAAAAGCGGGACGCATTATTGCCATTGATACCAATCCAACTAAATTTGAACTTGCCAGACAATTTGGTGCCACTGATTGCCTCAATCCCAATGACTACGACAAGCCTATCCAACAGGTCATTCTGGAGATGACTAAATGGGGTGTTGATCATACTTTCGAATGCATCGGTAATGTCAATGTCATGCGTGCCGCTCTGGAAAGTGCGCACCGGGGATGGGGACAATCCGTCATCATTGGTGTAGCCGGCGCTGGACAAGAGATCTCCACCCGGCCATTCCAACTTATTACCGGACGTACATGGAAAGGCACCGCTTTCGGCGGCGTAAAAGGACGCAGCCAGTTGCCGGGAATGGTGGAAAAAGCGATGAAAGGTGAAATCGAACTTGCACCTTTCGTTAGCCATACAATGCCTCTGGGATCCATTAATGAGGCTTTCGACCTGATGCATGAGGGTAAATCGATCCGAACAGTCATTTACTACTGACTGCTGACTACTGACTACTGACGAAGTCTGGATCGTGGACAGAAAACCGTGTTGCAGGCCAACACGGTATCTGATAAATCATAAAATATCATTGCAACAAATGACATTAGAGAGGAAGTAATGGAAAGAATCGAACATCACGCTTGTTTTGGTGGTTGGCAGGATGTCTATCAACATGAATCAAAAGTTTTGGGTTGCCAGATGCGTTTTGCAATTTTCTTGCCTCCTCAGATGAAAGCAAGAAGATTACCCGTCCTTTACTGGCTTTCTGGCCTGACCTGCACCGAGCAAAATTTCATCACAAAATCAGGTGCTCAACGTTATGCTACTGAACAGGGTATCGTTATTGTGGCTCCAGATACCAGCCCGCGAGGCGATGATGTCGCTGACGATCCCGCCTATTTTCTTGGAAAAGGGGCTGGCTTTTATCTCAATGCATCAAGACATCCCTGAGCTTTACATTATCGTATGTATGATTATGTTGTTGCAGAACTCCCCAATTTGATTGAAACACACTTTGCAGTCACGAATATACGGGCAATCAGTGGACACTCCATGGGAGGCCATGGTGCAATGACTATTGCATTGAAAAATCCAGGACGTTATCGCAGTGTGTCGGCATTTTCACCTATTGTGGCCCCTGCTCAGGTTTCATGGGGAATAAAAGCATTTTCAGCCTATCTTGGTGAAGATATATCGGATTGGAAACAATATGACACGGTAGAACTGATCAAGAATGCGAAAGAACAGTTTCCTATTTTGATTGATCAAGGTCTCAATGACGGCTTTTTGGATGAACAGTTACGCCCTGATTTATTGCAGGATATTTGCGATGAAACCGGTTATCCCGTGACTATAAATCTCCGGCCAGAATATGACCATAGCTACTACTTTATCGCCAGCTTTATTGAAGAGCATATCGCTTATCATGCTAACGCAATGCAAAAGTAATGCAAATCAAGCAAGCCACCTATAGTCAACTCTAATATTCCATGACGTCTAAATCAGATTTCTTTATAAAGAAGCCCTTATTTTTCCTCATTTAATGAAAAAGCAAGGGCTGTATCACTGGGATAAGAAAATAAGACTGCAACCTGAAAATGTGGAAGTATACCAATCTTAATTAGCGATACACCTCAAACAACGACATGCCTTTTAAATCAGCAAAAGCCTTATAAGAAGCCTGTAATGACGCCTGTTCCTGATAATAATCGGAAATGGTGGAGAGCCAATCTACATCGACCAATTCCCCCATGCGAACTTTATTGGCCACACTGCGTTCACGAGATAAGTCATCCAAATTGTCCATTTCCTGAAGTTGCAGCCCTAGCACAGCCTCTGCCGAAGAAAAGTTGTTCAGGCTATTACGCACACCTCGGTTAGCCTTGTTAATCTGCTCCAGTGCTGCATCTTTTTCTGCCTGGCTGGCATCCGTGAATGGCTTTCTAAGCGCTTCGATCGCGTAATCAATGGAAGCAAAAATATTTGATTCACTTGCTTTACCATCAGGTTCTTTAATCGGGTTGGAGGTTGCCGATAAAAAGACGTCTTTTCCTGTATGGGCGATAATCATGGAACGGTTGTCATCTACCCTTTGGCTTATCGCCTGATCTCCGCCTTCATAGGTAACTTTCCCGTTACTATCAGCGTTGAAAGGAGGTTTATCCGTTTTATAACCAGCAAAAATATAACGTCCATCGCCATCGGTTTTATTGCTGAGATTCAGCAATTGCTGTTTAAGTCCATCTAACTGCTGAGCATAAGATGCACGATCGTGGTCGCTCTGTTCATCCGCCGCCGCGACTAATGTTTCCAGAACACTATGTGTTACCGATACCACACTGGAGATAGTGCTCAATTGGGTTGACATTGTGTTTTTGGCAAAGATCCGCGCCATCGCAAATTGCTGGTTCTGCGATTCAGATTGGGAAGTCACAATATTCTGAGAAGCCGCCAATGGATCATCCGATGGATTGATAACACGTTTCCCACTGGATAACTGTTCACCATACCGCATCCATTTAGACTGAGCGCCAAAAACCCCATTCATTTTTTGACTGTATAAAAGATTCGTACTTACACGCACAATATCAGTTCCTTTTTCTCTTTTGCCACAAGTGATTAACGAATGTCTAAAATGGCATTAAACAGTGTTGATGCTGTCTGGATAATACGAGCATTTGCCAGGTAGTATTGCTGCAAACGTTGCAGTTCGCCGTATTCTTCGTCCATATTGACGCCAGATAGCCGCTCACGGGCGGTGAAACACGCCTCTAAACTAATCTCTTGGGCTTCCAGACTGCGCTTAGCACTATTGGTTTTGCTACCCACCGTACTGACCAGCGAAGCATAAGCATCAGTCAAGGTATTTTTACCATTAATTAGCTTTTCTTTTTGCAGGAGAGTGAATTTCTTCGCATTGTCGTTATCACTCGGACCATTGTTTCCTTTGCCAGCAGTGGCTAATCGCGCAGAATCCTTAATATTGACTTCAAGTGTCGTTATGACACCACTGACCGTTTTCAGTGTGTACCGATCATTATCCTGTGAATGAGTCGCATCAATCTCGACTTTCAGACCGTCAAATTCCAGCGTATTACCCTTTTTAGTGACAGAGATCACTTCCCTGTCAGCAACACGCTGGACTTTCCAATCCCCGCCTTCGTACTTGATGGTGTAGTCACTGTCTTTTACTTTCGTGGTATCTGCATATTCCACTTTAATTTCAGCCGTACCTTTGTTATTGCTGTTAGCAATGGTTGCCGGCTGCGCAAAATTGAAGAAATTAATACCTGGTTGACCTTCCAGATCGTAGCCACCGTGCTGAACCTGATTGAATCGATCCGCCATCACTAATCCCAATTGGTTTACTTGATTGCGGGTTGGATCGATCACTTCACTACGGACACGTAATGCACCCCCCAACTTTCCTTGCGAGATAAAGCGTTCATCAATCTCTCTGGTTCCTGTGCCATTATCATAGCCCAGCGTAATACGGCTGCTATCTGCACTGGATGGGAGCGCGTCTAACCGATAGGATTTGCTACCCGATACCAGCGACATGCCACCACCAAATGAGACGTTGTAAACGCCACCGTCTTGCTGAGTCATTTCTACGTCAACAAGCTGATTTAACTCATACAGCGCACGATCACGTTTATCCAGTAAAGCCAGCGGTTCACCGTGTCCTGCGCCACGCATACGAGAAACCTCATCGTTCAGAAAGGCAATTTCTTCCGCGTATTTATTGATTCCTTTAACATTCTGTTCAATTTGGCTATTGATACCATCGTCCAACTTACCGAGAAATTGATCCGCTTCTTTAAATCGGTTAACCAAACCTTCAGCTTTGCCTCGCACCGTCGTTCTTGCCGCACTATTATCTGCGTTATTTTCAAGCGTGCTCAGGCTGTTAAAAAAGTCTTCCATAGAGCTGGAAAGGCTGGTTGCCTTATCCGCCAGTAGATTATCAATTTGGGTGACCTGCTCCTTGTATATCTTTAATGCGTCATGTTTGGTTTGTGCAGCGTTATATTGCTGGTTAATAAATGTATCGTATTGGCGGTTGATAGAATTAACATTCACACCATTGCCAATAAAACCAACCGGTGACATGCTGCCACTATCCGGCGACATTACCGTTGTCTGTCGGTGATATCCTTCAACCTTAGAGTTGGTAATGTTATTACCCACTACACCCATTGCCACCTGTGCAGCATTAATACCACTCATGGCAGTATTGATAAGACTATTGGACATGTGTCTATCCTTTTACGTTTTCGTTATGCCTCCATCGTGGGAGGTAATGCACTGCTACAGTTATCGGCAAAATACCCTGATTCTTGAGTGACATTCATCCCGTTAAAACAGGTTATCGAAATCAGCGGTATAGGCTTTTGCCATTTGATTGCCGGTACTTTTTAACTGCTGGATCAATGACACTAATTTTTGAGCATAACTGGGATCGGTGGCATAGCCTGCCTCTTGCAAGGAATGCGCTCCCTGCTCCGCTGTGGTTGATTGTGCGACCTTGGCGTAACGGGGATTATCCATCAGCAAATTAACGTAATCGGTTATCGCTTCCCTGTAAGAGCCATAGACGCGGAAACGGTCCTGCATTTTCTTCGGCTCACCATCAATGTATTCCGTCGTCATGATATTGGTGACGGGTCCTTTCCAGTGTTTCCCTGCTTTGATACCAAACAAATTATGACTTGGCTTACCTTCCGCAGTCAGAATCTCTCGCTGTCCCCAACCGGATTCCAGCGCTGCCTGGGCAATAATCAATAAATGAGGAATCCCGCTTTGCTGGCTTGCCAACTGGGCTGGCAAGGAAAGCATGGAAACAAAACTGGCGCTGGGCATTGGCAATGATTTTGGTTTAGCCGAACTCTTGGCGAAAGCCGAAGAAGAGTTGTTAGACGTGGAGTCAGGTATACCATCAGGAGCCGGAATAGCCCGACGTATAACTTGCGCCAATGCCTGGTTCGGCAATGTTTGCAGAATTTCATTATCCAGCGGCAGCGGCACGTTGTCAGCTAACCCATCGGGCACATTATTCGCATTAGAGAATTGCTTCACGATCATGTCAGCAAATCCCAATCCCTTTTGGGAAAGATCCTGGGCAATTTGCTGATCGTACATCGAAGTATAAAAACGAGTCTGCTCACTGCTTAAAATGCCATCCTGCGGCAACGAAGAACGCATACTTTTCAGCATCATCTGGACGAAGACGCCTTCCAGTTGCTGGGCTACTTGCCGTAGCCCTTGTTGTGGTTCCTGTGACAGTTTAGCTTTCAATGAATGCAAAGCGTTAACATCGTAAGCGGCACCGGGCATCGTCAGAAAGTCATTCATCAGATAATCTCCAATTTCGCACGCAGACAACCTGCGCTCTCCATTGCCTGCAAGATAGACATTAAATCGGTTGGCGTTGCCCCCAACGCATTCAATGCACGCACAACCTGGGTCAGATTCGCACTGGCACTGAGTTGCTGCAATGCCCCCCCCTGCTCCTGAATACCAACGCCCGTATTGCGGGTCACGACGGTACTGCCTCCCGCCAATGGCGTGTTGGGTTGACTGACGACTATCTGACGTTCAACAGTCACCGACAAACTCCCATGAGCAATCGCACAACTGTCCAACGTCACATTGCGGTTCATCACCACGGAGCCTGTTCGGGAGTTGAAAATCACTTTGGCATCACCGGCATCTACACGGATAGACAAGTTCTGTACTTGCGCCAGAAACTTCACCTGTTCGCTGTTCTCAATCGGCAAACGCAACTGGACTGTGCGGGAATCCAACGGTGTCGCCGTCCCTGTTCCTTTCAACCGGTTGATTGCCTCACTGATTTTCTGAGCCAGCCCGAAATCATCATCATTCAGTTGCAGATTCAGCGTACCTTTCTGACCAAACCGGGTTGGCAATTCACGCTCAATCACGGCACCATTGGAGATCCGTCCGCCGGCAAGCTGGTTGATTTTGATGCTATTGCCTCCGGCACTCGCACCTGCCCCTCCCACCAGAATATTGCCCTGAGCCAAAGCATAAACCTGGTTATCTACCCCTTTTAACGGCGTCATCAGCAATGTCCCGCCACGCAGACTCTTGGCATTACCCAGCGAGGAAACGACAATATCAATGTTCTGCCCTACACGCGCAAAAGGAGGCAGTTTTGCTGTCACCATCACGGCGGCGACGTTTTTAAGCTGCATATTCGTACCGGCCGGTACGGTGATGCCTAATTGCGACAACATATTGCTCAAGCTTTGGGTGGTAAAAGGCGTCTGCATGGTTTGGTCACCCGTTCCATCCAATCCGACTACCAGACCATAACCAATCAGTGCGTTATCCCTGACCCCCTCAATCGTCGTCAAATCACGAATACGTTCCGCAAAAACACTGGCAGAAGTGAACGTACCGAACAGCACCAACCATAGCGTAAAAAGGCGGGTGACTAATTTTCTCATCCTGACCATCCTGTTTTAAAACGGTGAGATATTCATAAAGAAACGTTGCAACCACCCCATGTGCTGCGCTTCGTTGATATAACCATCACCAACATATTCAATACGGGCATCAGCAACCTGGTTGGAACTCACCGTATTGTTGCCCGTAATGGTGCGCGGGTTAACAACGCCAGAGAAACGGATGAACTCCGTGCCCTGATTAATGGCGATCTGTTTTTCCCCCACGACATGCAGGTTGCCATTGGCCAGCAGCCTGTCTACGGTCACCGTAATGGTGCCCCTGAAGGTATTGTTGGCATTTGCACCGCCCTTGCCGCCAAATTCGTTATTTCCTTCCATGCCTAAATCGGTTTTTCCTCCTCCCATCAATCCCTGTAGAAAGCGTGGGGTCAAGGCCGCTGCGAAACTGGTTTTTCCATTGCGGCTGGCATTGGCAGAAGAGTTTTTGCTCGCACTGACGTTCTCTTGCAAGATAATCATCAGCGTATCACCGATATTGCGTGGACGGCGGTCTTCAAACAGCGGTTGATAGCCGTAATAAACCGGTTGGACCGTTTGGAAAATAGAGCCATTTGGCGTTGGAGCAGGTGCTTCGGTGGGGTTTGCGGTTGTTTGTCCTTTCACCAGTGGCTTGTGCGGCATATAAGCACACCCCCCCAATGTCAGTGCCGACAATGCGAGTGCCGTCACAGATATGCTGATACGCCACTTATTTCTCTGGTTTTTCCGTAAACCCGTGGAGCCATAAGCTACATGGTTTTTAGCATGGCTTTCGGCAACAGGCATTGTATCCATCTTCTATGCTCTTAAATTTATCGTAAAAATAGTGGAGGAACGTGTTCCCCCACCATTAATGGTTAGGTTATAACTGGGACAGTTTTTGCAGCATTTGATCAGAGGTTGATACTGCCTTGCTATTGATTTCATAGGCTCGCTGCACCTGGATCATATTGACCAACTCTTCTGCCACATTGACGTTAGACGTTTCGACAAAGCCCTGACGAAGCGTTCCAGCCCCATTAAAACCTGGCGTGTTTTCCACCGGAACACCGGAACTGTTGGTTTCCAGATACAGGTTCTCACCAATGCTTTCTAACCCACTTTCGTTGATGAACGTCGTCAGCGTGAGTTGCCCGACCTGTTGAAAAGCGGCTTGTCCCTGCACTTTTATGCTGACAATCCCATCAGCGGCAATACTGAGATTGGTGGTGTTGTCTGGAATGATGATGGCTGGCACGACCTGAAAACCCCCGGCCGTAACCAACTGGCCGTTCTGGTCTTTCTGAAATGAACCATCACGGGTATAAGCCGTGGTGCCATCAGGCATCTGGATCTGGAAGAAGCCGCGTCCTGAAATTGCCACATCATTAGTACTGGCTTTGACGATATTGCCCTGACTGTGCAGCCGTTCCGTCGCTACTGGGCGTACCCCCGTGCCAATCTGCAAACCTGAGGGCAGATTAGTCTGCTCAGATGACATTGCTCCCGGCTGACGCTCGGTTTGGTAGAGCAAATCTTCAAATACTGCCCGCTGGCGTTTAAAGCCATTGGTGTTGACGTTTGCCAGGTTGTTAGCAATAACATCCATATTGGTTTGCTGGGCATCCAAACCCGTCTTGGCAATCCATAAAGATCGGATCATGAATTTATCTCCCCCGATTAGCTCATAGCAAGAATTTGATTAGCCCGTTGTGCATTTTCATCGGAACTGTGTATGACTTTCATCTGCATCTCAAAGCGACGCGCGTTGGCTATCATGTTGACCATGCTTTCCACCGGGTTAACATTGCTGCCTTCCAGTACACCCGGCATCACTTTCACTTCGGTACTGGCCGCCAGTTCATTGCCCTGCTGTTCCCGCGCCTGTGGCGTTAAATGGAACAGGCCATCGTCGCCACGCACCACCTGGTTGGCTTCCGGTTTGACGACTTTCAGCTTGCCAATCTGCCCCAATAACGTGGGCGGATCGCTGGCAATCAAGGCAGAAATGGCGCCGTCTGTCGCAATAGTCAATTCGGCCTGCGGCGGAACATCAATCGGCCCGTTTTCGCCCATCAACATGCGTCCCTGCACCATCAGTTGCCCTTCGGGAGAAATTTGGATGCTGCCGTTACGGGTATAGGCTTCTGTCCCGTCTTCAAGCTGGACAGCCAAATAGCCACCTTGTCCGACAGCCACATCTAACGGACGGGAAGTGTAATTCATGGGTCCCTGACGGCTATCCATGCCAGGGGTAGAGGCAACGACCAGCGAGCGGGTCGGTAAAGTTTCGCCTTCAATGGGGACGGCACGCAGTGCAGCAAGCTGGGCCTTAAAGCCCGGCGTTGACGCATTAGCCAGATTGTTGGCTGTGACAGCCTGATGCTCCAGCGTTTGGCGCGCAGCTCCCATAGCGGTATAAATGACGTGATCCATAATGCTATCCGCCTGAGCCTATTAACGCATGCTGACCAGCGTTTGCAGAATTTGGTCCTGCGTTTTGATGGTCTGGGCGTTGGATTGGTAATTACGCTGGGCGACGATCATACTGACCAGCTCCTGGCTCATATCAACGTTTGATGATTCCAATGAGCTACTGATAAGCTTACCGAAGTTACCGGAACCCGCCGTGCCCACAACCGGACTACCCGATGCACCGGTTTCTATCCAAACGTTATCACCCTGTGAAGCCAAACCGGCCGGGTTGGAGAAGTTTGCCAAGACGACCTGTCCCAACACCTGTTTCTGTTCGTTAGAATAAAGGCCGTAAATTTTGCCATCACCGTCAACCTGGTAGTTGGTGAAGTGGCCTGCCGCATAACCATCCTGCTTCTGGTTAGAAACGGAGGATTCTTTGACCCTCTGCTGTTGGCTACCGTTAAAATCGAATTTGACTTCTGCCGGATTAGAACCATTCAGGGCTGGCATATTGAAAGCAAATATGTTTTCAGCCGTCGTTGCTGCCGCAAGCTGACCAGTGCCATTAAATTGAACGCTGTCTGTGTTTAATTTTTGAGCCGATGAATTCTTAACCGAAGTATCCAGGGCATAAACATCCCACTGATTATCATTTGTTTTGACGAAGAACACATTGATGTTATGTTCATTGCCGAGGCTATCGTATACCGAAATACCGGAACTGTAGCTAAAAGTATCTTTATCGCCTGGTTCAAATGGCTTCGCTTTCGTATCGATCTTGTCATGCATCGAGTTCAGGTTAGTCTTCATCTTGACTTCTGTCGTCGCTTTGGCCGTCAACATATCCGTTGGGATCGAAATTGGCCCTGGTGCGGCACCCTGTTGAATTTCAGGACCCTCTTTGCCCTGAATGGCCGGATAACCGGTCAATTTCATGCCCTGCATATCGATCACATTACGATCGGCATCCATTTTAAACTGGCCATTGCGAGAATAAAAAATATTGCCGTTGGTATCCTGCATACGGAAAAAACCGCCCTGCGTGATCGCCATATTTAATTGATCGTTGGTTTTGGTGATTGAACCATCCTTAAAGTTCTGCACCATGCCAGAAACCTTGACGCCCAACCCGACATCCGAGCCACTGAACACATCCGAAAAAGCCGCAGAACTGGACTTAAATCCGTATGTTGCCGAGTTTGCGATATTATTACCAATAACGTCTAAGTTGTTCGCAGCGGCATTCAAGCCACTGACCGCTTGTGAAAAAGCCATATGTCCTCCGTTTAATTAAAGAATCTGACGAACTTCGTCCATGTTTACCGTACCCACCAGCCCTAAATCCAATTTAGTGCTATTCTCCTGCCGCACAACGCCCTGAACCTCGGCATATCTCAGGGAAGTTATCCCCAATCCCTGATCCTGTTGGCTTGCGTAAACGGTGAAGTTGTAAGCGCCTTGTTCCACGATATTGCCGTCTGCGTTTTTACCATCCCATATGAAGCTGTGTACGCCCGCCTTCAAATATTCGGATGTGTTGGGATCTAATTTATTGAATTCCATCTCCCGGACAACTACGCCACTTTTATCTCTGATGGTCACTTTGACAGTGTCGGCAGGCCGGCCTAGTTCAAAACCGATTGGGGTTGTGCTGATGCCCTCTTCTGCGCTGGAACCCAGCAAAATCTCATTGCCGGGCACCATGACACCTCGGCCAATCAGGGCCACCTTTTGCATTGTGTGGTTACTGTCCATTTGTCCGACAATGGAACCCAACGTCTTATTGAGTTTCTCAATCCCCTCAACAGTGCTGATCTGCGCAATCTGTGAAGTCAATTCACTGTTTTCCATCGGGTTGGTCGGGTCTTGGTTTTGGAGCTGGGCAACCAAGATATTCAAGAAATTATCTTTGATATCACCACTACTTTGCGTTTTTTGGTGGGTTAACTTAGACAGTTCACTGACTGCTGAATTATCCAATGATTCATTAATTGGAACGGTAATTCCCATAACGATATTCCTGTTACTGGCCCAGTGTCAGCGTTTTCAACATGATGGATTTGGTGGTATTCAGTACTTCAACGTTCGCCTGATAGCTGCGGGAAGCTGAGATGGTATTGACCATTTCCCCGACTACATCCACATTCGGCATACGTACATAACCTTTTTCATCGGCCAGCGGATGGCCCGGCTGATATTCAAGACGGAAAGGTGATGGATCATCCACCACTTCACTAACGCGAACACCGCCAACCTCTTGGCCTGCGGGTGCAGCAACGCGGAATACAACCTGCTTGGCCCGGTATGGTTCGCCATCCGGCCCCGCAACACTGTCGGCATTCGCCATATTACTGGCGCTGACATTCAGTCGCTGAGACTGAGCAGAAAGCGCGGAGCTGGCAATATCAAAAATACTGAGTAGAGACATTCCCATTATCCTTGTGACTGTAGAACTGACATCATGCTTTTGATTTGTGCATTCGTCATCGTGAGTTCAGCCTGATATTTCAAGCTGTTATCAGCGAAATTGCTGCGTTCCATATCCATGTCAACGGTATTTCCATCCATAGCTGTCTGGTATGGCACCCGATACAGCAGATCCATCTCCAGACGTTTTTGAGGCTGAACGGGAATATGTCGATCGGAAGTCAGCGTTAGCCCAACGCCATTTCCGGTTACACGACCATGTGCCATGACTTTTTTTAGTTGAGCAGCAAAATCGACATCACGCGCCTGATAGCCAGGGGTATCCGCATTGGCAATGTTGGCAGACAAAATTTCCTGCCGCTGGTTGCGCAGTGCCAGCGCTTCTTGTCGAAATTGAAAGGCGGCATCTAATTTATCGAGCATACTCCTCCCCCGGATCTGTTCGTGAAATTTGCTGGGTATAAGCCCCAGGCAGCTAACAGAATAAACGGAGAAGAAAAAGGTAATTCGAAGAATAGAAACAAATTGAATTGCTATTTATCCCATTAACGAATAATCAATCGAGTTACACTGCTCACATCCAACAGGTGCTGAATATTTTTTGAAATCATGGTTCGCTAACAGGATCCAAGGTGGTGAAATGCCTGCATTAAAGTTTATCGGGTTGTTTGCCTTTTTCCTTAATCTATTTTTTGTTTTCGGCAGCGCTTTAGCCTGGGGAAACCCGTTACCGCAATTAATAGATGACTATTTCAGGCAGATCCATCGCCCATTGAATCATAAGGTCTTAGTCGAAATCAAAACACCTGAACAACAATGGCCCGCTTGTGAACACCCTGAAATACAACCGTTACTTAGCAACAAAAATTGGGGTAACCTTTCCGTTCCTGTGACTTGTGGTCAGCAACGCCGTTTTATTCAGGTTTATGTCAATGTCGTCGGCCCTTATTGGGTTTCTAAGCGGGCCATTAACCGCAATGCGGTCCTGACAGAAAAAGATTTTCAAGTAAAAACGGGTTCCTTAGATAAGCTGCCAAATGACATAATCCGTAACAGCAAGGCCATACAAAATGGTATTGCGCTGCGCAACATACCTGCCGGACAATTCATCACACGTAATATGATCCGGCGTCCCTGGGCAATTCAAGCCGGGCAAAATGTAGTTGTCACCGTAGATGGACACCATTTTCAGGTGCGTTACGAAGGAAAAGCAATTAACAACGCCGCGAGTTTTGATAATATCCGTGTCCGCCTGAACTCTGGACAGGTTATTACGGGTGCAGCTCAAGAAAATGGCAGTGTAAAAATGATGTTATAATGGCTAAAGTTTTATTTTTTCACGCCGATATAACCAACAGACCATGATTTACAGGCATGCCAGCGGTATATCGCCTGCTACCTAAGACAAATAAATAATGCCTGATTAAAGGATTACGATTATGAGTATTGAACGCACTCAACCTCTACTGGCTATAGCTGCTTTACAGCAACGCAATGCCAATGAAGGTGCTCAGAGCACTCGCAGAATTGTGGCTGTTGCAGAAAAAAGCGCAGATACACAAGTTAAGTTGAGCGAAGCGCAGAAAAAGCTCGTCCAGCCAAGCAGTCAGGATATTAATATCCAAAAAGTACAACAATTGAAAGAAGCCATTGCAAAGGGAACCCTAACGATGGACAGCGGTAAAATTGCTGATGCTCTATTTAGGGAGGCCCTTGAAAACATGGAATATGATAAATAAACACTAAAATTTAAAGAGCCATAAATGGAAGAACTTCAACTCTTGCTTGAACAGCAAAGCGCACACTTAAATTCGCTTTCGCAAACTATGGCAGAAGAACAGCACATATTAAGCGAAGGCTTTATTGACGCGAATCAGTTACATCGTGTGACGGAACAAAAGACATTTTTGCTTTCAGCACTCGATCATGCTGAACGAAAACGCCAGCAGTTAAATGACACGCTAAAAATAAATGCGCCTTATGCTAACCATAAAGTGTTAGCCGTATTATGGAGTCAAATTAGTCAATCTGTTGAACGTATCTGTGATTTAAATTCACATAACGGATTTTTACTGGAACAACATATAGAGTTGAACAGTCAAGCAATCGCTTTTCTGAAAACTCACCACAGCCCTTCTCTTTATGGTGCAGACGGCCAGGCCCGTCATCATTCATCGCTATCAGGCCACAAGATCAGCGTTTGATCATTCGGTTACTGCCTAAGCAGTAAGTTCTACAGACCTCTTGGTTTATTGGCAATGATAAGGGGTCTGTTTCTGTGTATCTGTATTTTTCCCTCGCCTGATAAAAAAGAAAATAATTCTCATTATATTGATGAAACTTATTATTACCTCACACTTAAGAGGTGGTTTTAGCATCATAAAATGAGTATCAAATAATTTAAAAAGATGATAAGTCACGCTCATTTGAGAGTTGGACGAACAATGCTTTTCTCAAATTCTTTATCTTTCCTTGATTGATAAACCCTATCAATATATTGTTAATTGATCGTGAACACCGATAGTTTTGTTGATCTTTTTTAATTCATAAGGTAAATTTTTCTTCTGCGCACAAAAAAACTGTGCCCGAATCTTTTTGTTATAACGCGTTATTATTTTGCGTTATACATAATAAGTAGTTTTATATTATAATTGTTATGGATATGTAAATGAAAAATGTTTTAGTTTCATCTTTTATTGTTGCAATATTAGCTTTAGTAAGTAATATTTCTTATGCGGCACCTCCGGCAACAACCGGGGAAGTAAAATTCACGGGGAAAATTATAGAAACCACTTGCACTGTTAGTAATGATACTGACAAGATTGTGAACATGGGGACACATCTCAAAAGCGATATAAAAACACAGGGAAGTAAAGTTGCGGGAAGCGAAAGGGATTTTAAGATCAAATTAACTGGGTGCCCTTTTGATGCGTCTGCACCTATTATGATGGACGTTACATTTTCTAGGAGTAATGCGGATGCCAAAGATCCAAAGTTATTGGCATTAGACGCACTTTCAAGTTCAAAAGGGATTGGCATTGGTATTTATGACAAAAATGGCAATCAGATAAGTTTATCTTCCACTTACTCATTCCCTGATACAATCAGTAAATCCGATATGGTAATACCTTTAAAAGCGGCTTATGTATCTAATGGAGACTCCTCTAAAGCCGGAACGGCCGAGGCCACACTTCATTTTAATATAAATTACAAATAAAAATTAATCAATTATACCCGATAAACTTCAAGCTGCAATCCGCAAGAAGACGCGAGGCCTTATATTTCTCCGAGCAGAGGAGAAATATAACACGCATCTTGAAGTTGGATTGGGAAATAAATATTTATTTCCTGGCCGCAGCGGCATTTTTATGACTGCGGCCAGGAGCTATTAATATCATAAGTAGTCATGTAATAATGAAAGATAAAATAAAAAAAATATTTACATCGTATACGTTAACGAAAAAAATAACGCTTATATTATTATTCTTTATATCTCCGTCCTGGGCGGGTGTAACTATTGGTGGAACCCGTGTTATTTATAAAGGAAATAAAAAAGAAACTTCAATTTCAGTGAAAAACTCTGACGAAAGCCGGCCTTATTTAATTCAGTCTTTTATCACCACGGATTCAAAAGGAGAAAAAGCTCCTTTCATTGTGACCCCCCCGCTATTTCGTTTGGATGCTGGCAAAGAAAGTACTCTCCGTATTGTCCGTACCGGCGGTCATTTACCTGATGATAAGGAATCGGTTTTTTACCTTAATGTGAAGTCTATCCCTCCCGTACAAGAAAACGAACAGAATACTTTATTGATTGCGGTGAAAACCCGGATCAAACTGTTTTATCGGCCTGAAGGCATTGAAGGTGATTCTGAAGAAGCTTATAAGACGCTGACATTTTGTCGCATTGGTCACCAACTTGAGGTCAGAAACCCCAGTAATTATTATGTAACCATCGGGCAGCTCAAAGTAGCCGGGAAAATCCTGACGGGTACTGACATGATCGCTCCACAAGGTGTAGCGCATTTCGTCCTGCCATCTGAATCATCAGGCTTAGTCAGCTGGAATAGCATTAACAGTCATGGCGGCATAAGCAAAGAGGTAAGTAAAAATCTGCCTCAAAAAGAAGATAAAAGATAAAGATAAAGATAAAGATAAAGATAAAGATAGGGGACGAAAAATCATATTTGTTAAATATAAAACGAGTGGCGGCACAATTATGCCAACATGTTTACTTTCAGTCTTTATTTTATGTTTTTCCGTATTGCTATCATTACCCGTCACGGCACAGGATTATTTTCGATTATCAGCATTGGAATTAGATGATACTCAATCGGTGATTGATTTAAGCGTATTCTCATCCCCCGGTGGTCAATTACCGGGTCAGTATCAGGTGAACATATTTCTTAACGGGAAAGAAAAAGACACAAAACAGGTTAATTTTATTAAACTAAAAAACGGGAAACTGTCTCCACAACTAACGTTCGATGATTTAAAACAGTATGGCGTGAAAATGTCAGCTTTTCCTGCACTGATGAAACTCTCTCCTGAGCAAGTTATTGATGATATTAGCGAATATATTCTACAGGCATCAACCTCATTTGATTTCTATGAGCAACGTCTGGATATCAGTATTCCTCAGGCAGCATTGGATAATCAAGCCAGAGATACTGTGGCATCACATTTATGGCAACATGGAGAGACCGCATTTTTAATGAGCTATAATTTTAGTGGATCGGAAAATTATAATAAAAACATAAAAAAACAAAGCTATTTTTTAAATTTACAAAGCGGAATAAATATCGGAGCCTGGCGTATCAGGAATCAATCAGTTTATAACTATCAGTCTGGAAAAAATAAAGATGAGGGTCGTTTTTCATCTATTAACAGCTACATCCAACGGGACATTCCAGAACTAAAAAGCCAAATAATTCTTGGCGAAACCGTTACTGACGGAGATCTATTTGAAAGCGTGCCGTTTATCGGTGCTTCTATGACATCCGATAGTTTAATGTTGCCCAGCAGCCAGCGTGGATTTGCGCCAATTATCCGGGGTATTGCTCAAACCAATGCGCGTGTAACGATCCGCCAAAATAATTACGTCATCTACGAAAGCTATGTTCCGCCAGGGCCTTTTGTTATTACGGATCTTTATTCAACCTCCGGCTCCGGTGATTTGGATATCACGATCACCGAAAAGGACGGGCGGCAGCGTAAATTTGTACAACCATTTTCATCAGTGCCAATGATGCAGCGAGAAGGACAATTAAAATATCAGGTTACCCTGGGACGTTACCGTTATTCCAATGCCAGCGCTGATAAACCTTATTTTAGCGAAGCGACATTTATCTATGGACTCTCCAATCGGTTAAGTTTGCTATCTGGTATTCAGGTAGCAGAAAACTACCGGGCGTTTAACGCTGGCCTGGGGATGGGTTTAGGGAATTTTGGTGCGATTTCTCTGGATATGACACAAGCAGATGCCTGGTTGCAGAAAAATGGACATAAACAAGGGCAATCATATCGAATCCAATATACGAAAAGTATCGAGACAACGGGGACATCCCTGACATTGGCCGGATATCGCTATTCCTCACCAGAATACTATTCATTTGCAGAGGCGAATGAATATTCAGTCAGAAAAGAAGCCGGCCGCGCACAAAATAAGCGTAGCCAATTGCAGCTGACTCTAAACCAAGTAATGGGGGATTTTGGCAATATTTATGTGTCTGCCTATCAGCAAGATTACTGGGGAAAACAAGGCTCCAACCAATCATTATCTACCGGTTATAACATTAACCTTGCCGGGATCAGTTATGGGTTGAATCTTTCCTATGAAGCCAATCACCAATCCATGAGGAGTAAGGATATGCAGGCATCGTTTAACGTTTCTATTCCACTGGGGCAGTGGCTGCCTAATGGATGGGTAACTTACAGCATGAATAGAAATGACCACAGTCGAGGAGGCCAACAATTGACGGTTAGTGGCAGCGCATTGGATGCCCATGCCTTGTCATATAGTATCCACGGAGAGCACAGCAATAACATGGAAGGAGCGAGCGGTGGTGTTTCCCTGGAATACAGCCATTCTTCTGGTCGTGTGAATCTGGGCTACAGCTACAGTGATACTGGCCAATCGCTTAACTACGGGCTGTCTGGCGGTATTATCGCCCATCAAGACGGCATTACGTTTTCCCAGCCATTGGGTGAAACCGTCGCACTGGTCAAAGCGGCGGGTGCAGCCGAAACAAAAATTTTAAATCACAGTGAAATTAAAACGGATTCACGTGGCTACGCCGTAATCCCGTCGATCGAACCTTATACCTACAACCGGATTGCCCTGGATACTGAGATGCTGGCAGATGGCGTTGACCTTGATAATTCAGTGCAACACATTGTACCGACTCGTGGTGCCGTGGTTGCTGCCGATTTTCGCGTTCGTCAAGGGTATCGTATATTGGTGACATTACGTTACAACGGCAAACCTGTGCCTTTCGGTGCCAGCGCAGCGTTAACAAACAATGACAGTAGCGGGATTGTTGGCGATGACGGTGAGTTGTATCTGAATGCTGTCCCCGAGCAGGCAGAAATAAAAGTACAATGGGGAGAAAATAAGGATCAACAATGTCGTGCAAAAACAGATTTATCAATGCGGCCCGAAAAGTCAGGCGTATTACGCCTGATTGCTGATTGCCGAAACTAAAAGGAATTTATCATGTTTAATTTTGAACGTAATAATCACTTTCAAATTAAAGCGAATAACTTTTTATTGGCATTATTCATTGTTATTGTCGCGGGAAGCTATTCAACGCGGGTTATAGCTGCAGTATGTAAGGCGAATAGTATGCAAAAAATAGTCAAATTTGATGATATTTCTGTTGACTATAAAAATTTGCCATACATAAAACACGCCTCCAATAATGAGATGGCGGTAACATGCAATATATACGGTCAGAGAATAAAGGTAAAATCCATGACTGGAGTCATTATAGGCTCCCTCAAAAATAACTCTTATGAAACCAGTCTTCCTGGTGTCAGATTTAAATGGGAACTCCAGCCTAATAAGGTAGTGAGTCAGGATATGGTTGTGGGCAGTTCAAGAGGGATCGGCAAAGCACAAAGAACATTGAACGGTAAATTTCATATAGAGATCAATAATAATGTTCAATCAGGAACAGTCAATGAAATAATAATAACGATGGCTGATACTACAAATCATGATACGGTTTTCACTTATAAAATCCCTTCTTTTAACATCACGGCAAGATCTTGTGCAATAACCACGCCGATTATTCATGTTCCGATGGGAGCCGTATCAAAAAATCACTTTAAAAACATAGGTGATACCGCCGGTGGGCGTTCTTTCGAGATCAATGTGCAGTGCAAAGGATCCCCGAACGCGAATATTACCTGGGAGCCGGGAAAGACTAATACAAATGGCGTGATAAATGCTGATTCAACCTCATCAGCAACAGGGATCGGCATTCAGATGTTAGATGACAGGGACAATCCTGTGAAGTTTGGTGAACAGCAAGCTCTTGGCACGATAAATTCTTTGAAGACATTGTCATATAAGGCAAAGTATTATCAAACCAGTAATACCGTCATTGCCGGTAGCGTTAATGCCACAGCCACCTTCACTGTCGATTATAAGTAATGAGCCTGTATGAGTGCAGATTAATCCATAATAAGGTGATCGCCAAAGCGATCACCTTATATACCAATCCAACTTCAAGGTGCGTGTTATATTTCCCCGCGCAGCGGGGAAATATAAGGCCTCGCGTCGTCTTGCGGATTACAACCTGAAGTGTATCGAGTATATTCATTATTTTTTCGTCAAGACAGTGTGTTTATTAAGACTACCTCGCTCCCCCAATCGTTGCCGTCATTCTGATTTGACGATTGTCGGTGATTTCAAGGTTGGACAGTACAACTAATCTAGGCAGTACACGTCGCAAGAAGCGAGACATCAGTGGACGAAGTGCATGGTTGACCAATAATACAGATGGCGCTCCCAACATTTCCTGGCGCTCCAATGCCTCTGCCGCCTGACGTTCCAAACTTTCTGCCAAACCTGGCTCCAATCCACCACCATTTTGCAGTGCTTGCAGCAGCAATCTTTCCAATCCGGTATCCAGACCAATGACTTTGATTTCATCCACACCCGGGAACCATTTCTGGGCAATCGCTCTGCCAAGTGCGATTCGAATAATAGCAGTCAATTCATAAGGATCTTTCTGTACCGGAGCATGTTCTGCCAGTGTTTCAACAATCGTACGCATATCGCGGATCGGCACTTGTTCCGCCAGCAGGTTTTGCAAAACTTTATGCAAAGTTGTCAGGCTGACTACATCAGGAATAAAATCCTCTGTCAGTTTTGGCATTTCCTGACTGACTCGCTCAAACAATTGCTGCGCTTCCTGCCTTCCAAATAGCTCACTGGAATACTGGGATAGTAAATGGTTTAGGTGAGTGGCAACAACCGTGCTGGCCGCTACAACTGTATAGCCTTGCACTTGCGCCTGTTCCCTTAGGCTGTCATCAATCCAGACAGCAGCCAGACCAAAGGCGGGATCTGTCGTCAAGTCACCTTGCAGTTCGCCCACAGCTCCACCCGGATTAATCGCCAACCATCGTCCCGGATGGGCTTCGCCACGCCCAATTTCTACGCCTTTCATCATGATACGGTAGCTGGCGGGTGCCAATTCAAGATTGTCACGAATATGCACCACGGGGGGCAGATATCCCACTTCTTGCGCAAATTTTTTGCGAATACCGCTAATACGACCCAGCAATTCGCCGTTTTGGCGAAAGTCCACCATGGGGATCAAACGATAACCCACTTCCATACCCAGTGGCTCTTCCAGTTGCACATCCGACCATGAGGCTTCTGCGGTTTGTTGCTGCTCTTCCACCGCTTTCATCTCTTCATGTTGTGCCACAAGCGGATTTTTGTCCTTACGCAAGAGGAAATAGCCCACGCCCGCCAAAGCGGCCGTAAATAACAAAAAGACAAAATTAGGCATTCCCGGCACCAACCCAAGCAGACCGAGTACACCCGCACTCAACATCATGACTTTGGGATTGTTGAAAAGCTGGGTCACCATTTGCTGGCCAACATCTTCATCCGTCGCTACACGCGTTACGATAACACCTGCCGCTGTGGAGATAATTAATGCAGGCAACTGAGCAACCAATCCATCACCAATGGTCAGCAAGGTATAGGCTTCTGCGGCATCCCCCAAAGATAAGCCGTGTTGAGCGACACCAACGATCAAACCACCAATAATATTTATCACCAGTATCATGAGTCCGGCAATCGCATCGCCACGTACAAATTTGCTCGCACCGTCCATTGAGCCGTAAAAATCCGCTTCCTGCGTAACGTCGGCCCGACGTTTTTTGGCTTCATCTTCGCCGATCAATCCAGCGTTCAAATCAGCATCTATCGCCATCTGTTTACCCGGCATCCCATCCAATACAAAGCGCGCACCAACTTCTGCAATACGCCCTGCACCTTTGGTAATAACCATAAAGTTAATCAGGATCAAGATAACGAAAACGACGATACCAATGGCAAAATTACCACCGACCAGAAAGTGACCGAAGGCTTCTACAACTTGCCCAGCTGCGGCAGATCCTGAGTGCCCTTCCAGCAGGATTATTCGCGTAGAAGCGACGTTAAGTGATAGACGCAGTAAGGTTGAAAATAGCAAAATGGTCGGAAATGCGGCAAAATCCAGCGTCCGGCGGGTAAACATTGCCACCAGCAGGACCATAATGGAAAGCGCGATGTTGAAAGTGAATAGCAGATCAAGCAGGAATGGTGGCAACGGCAGTACCATCATCGACAAGATCATGAGGATCAGAACAGGCCCTGCAAGCATTTGCCACTGGGAGCCTTTTATATTCCCCGGTAAACGATTTCCTGATAAACGTAGTAATGAGGCCAGATTAGCCATGACGATTATTTTCTCCAGCAAAATCCAGTGCTGGCGGCACTGGCAGATTTTCAGGTTTTTTCGGTTTCAGGCCACCTTCCTGTTTCCAACGTTTCAATTGGTAAACCCAGGCAAGCACTTCTGCGACAGCTGCATATAACGCCGCAGGAATAAAACCGCCAACCTCAGCATGGCGAAACAACGCCCGTGCCAAAGGTGGAGCTTCCAGTAATGGGATACGATTTTCTGCACCCATTTCTTTAATACGCAAGGCAATGAGTCCTGCCCCTTTTGCCAATACTTTGGGAGCGCTCATTTTTTTGCTGTCATACTGCAAGGCAACGGCGTAATGAGTCGGGTTGGTGACAATGACATCCGCTTTCGGCACATCCGCCATCATGCGCTTACGTGCAGCCGCTCGCTGTTGTTGACGAATTCTTGCCTTTACATGTGGATCCCCTTCTTGCTCCTTAAATTCATCCTTGATCTCCTGACGGGTCATTCTCAATTTTTTCAGGTGACTACGGATCTGATAAAGCACATCAAACGCGACCATAGGTATCAACATAAATAAGACAATGTAACTGGCAAAAATCAGCATCATCATGGCATCGCTCAAGGCTATCAGCGGATGCTGGGCAGCCAAGTTGAGCATAGTAGGCCAGTTAAGCCAGATAAACAGGGCTGCACCACATCCCACCAGTGATGCCTTCAAAATGGCTTTGAATAATTCAGCCAGTGCATTCATGGAAAAGGTTTTCTTCAGACCAGAGAGGGGATTCAGTTTAGCCAAGTCAAATTTGATGGATTTTGAGCTGAATAGCAGCCCTCCCATCAATGCGGGTGCACTGAGGGCAACCAATACCAAACCGATAAAAACCGGCAACAGCGCCCAGACCGCTTGTTTCAGTAATCGCCCGACTTGTTGCACCATCTGTTTGTCGTTACTGACCATGTTATGGTCGAAATTGAATCCTTCAAACACCATAAGGGAAAGTTCATGAGTTATCGATTGTCCACTCATCCAGAGCAGGCTTACCCCTCCCGCTAACATCAGGATTGAAGTGAGTTCCTTAGAACGCGCAATTTGCCCCTCTTTGCGAGCTTTTTCCCGTTTATGGGGTGTGGGTTCTTCGGTTTTTTCGAGATCGCTATCTTCAGCCACAGCTTTCCTTGGTGAGCGTTCATGATTACATGCAGAAAATTTGCCTTCAGGAGAGGGCAAATAAAATGATGTTAAGCATGACAAAAGCCCAGAAATTCAATGGCGGGAACACTGCAAAATTTGCGGGGGTATTTGAGGCATTATGATAACGGTCTTGAATTGAGATGGCTGCTATCAGCCATCTCAACGCGTTTTTCAATCCGTTTTAACGGGTGCCTTGATATCAATACTATCGGCATTAACATCACGAATATGATCTTTCGTCAGACGATAAACAACCGGACTGAGAAAGGCAATGGCTATCAGGTTGGGGATCGCCATCATGGCATTAAGGGTATCCGCCAGCAACCAGACAAAGGTTAACGACTGAGTAGCACCAATCGGCAACGCGATAATCCAGGCGATACGAAAAGGCACTATCGCTTTTGGACCCAATAAATATTGGATACATTTCTCACCGTAAAAACTCCACCCCAAAATGGTTGTAAAGGCGAAAATAGCCAGGGCAACAGCAACGATATAGTTGCCTCCCGGGATCACGGCTGAGAAGGAAGCGGCGGTCAGTGTTGCGCCTGTTTGACCTGTCAGCCACCCACCGGTAATAACAATGGTCAAGCCCGTCACGGAGCAGACGACGATCGTATCAATAAAGGTTCCCAGCATGGCAATTAAACCCTGACGAATGGGGTTTTGGGTTTTTGCCGCTGCGTGGGCAATAGGTGCACTTCCCATGCCCGCTTCGTTAGAGAATACACCACGGGCAATACCAAAACGGATCGCCGCCCAAACTGCGGCACCAGCAAATCCCCCCTGTGCCGCAACGGGAGTAAAAGCGGATTTAATGATTAAAGCAAATGCATCGGGAATAGCGGTAAAATTGAGTGCCAAAACAATAACCCCTGCCCCAAAGTAACCAACCGTCATCACAGGCACTAATTTACCTGCCACATCAGAAATGCGTTTGATACCGCCAATTAACACGGCACCAACCAAAACGACCAAAATACCGGCCGTTATGGTTTTTTCAATCCCAAAGTTACTTTGTAATACGTCAGCGACAGAGTTGGCTTGTACCGTATTACCGATACCAAAACCCGCAATACTGCCAAAGAAGGCAAAGAGAGTTCCCAGCCAAATCCACTTTTTTCCCAAGCCATTTTTGATGTAATACATCGGGCCGCCAACGTAATTACCGTTTTTATCGGTTTCACGGAAACGTACCGCCAGTACTGCTTCCGAATATTTCGTTGCCATACCCACCAATGCGGTCATCCACATCCAGAACATGGCTCCCGGCCCGCCCATCACAATGGCTGTCGCCACACCTGCGATGTTTCCGGTTCCGATTGTCGCTGACAAGGCTGTCATGAGTGCGTTAAAAGGTGAGATTTGACCTTCACCCCGTTGTTCATTTTTTTGAAAGAGTAATTTGAATCCTGTGCCGAGTTTACGGATCGGCAAGAAGGACAAGCGGATTTGCATGAAGATCCCAATCCCCAAAAGCCCAACTAGCATGGGAACACCCCATACTACCCCGTTTAGCGTACTTAACCACTGTGTAATTAATTCCATATACACCCTCGGCATTTAACTTAACAAGTTGGAAACAAAATAATTTCAATTAAATAAAGAGCATTTTGGGAAAATAAGCGAGGATTAATTGAGTATCTTTGGCAAGAAAAAATGGATACTGTGAGTTGAGTCACTCGTTAGGGTTATTCTTTATCAATCTTATGAATAATAATTCTTCTTACATCCTTATTCTGATATCTCCCCCATAATTAAATTTTTATCTCGACATTAAATAAATTAAAGGTTTTTTATAGCAAATAAATGCGTATTATTTACTTTAAAATAGTTCCAGGGTAACTAAAGGACTATCTGTGGCAAGAGTTGGTTACATCCGAGTGTCAACAAATGACCAAAATAGCGATTTGCAAAGAAATGCGTTAGTCAGCATTCACTGCAGGGCGCGAGCATACTTTTTAACACCTATTGAATAAGGGTTAATAACGTGATCTAATT
>NZ_LDNM01000064.1 GCF_001028135.1 Xenorhabdus griffiniae | reverse complement strand
TTCAGTTGATGAGCTGTTTACAGAGCATATTGAATATGCCATGTTATGATGATTTTGCTATATGGAGAGAAACCTGACGCATGGCAATGAAACCAGTCACAATGCAGCCAAGTAGTGAAAGGCTATAATGGGCATTTTTTATGCCGAAATAAATATTAAATAAAAATCCAAAACCAATCATGATAATGCCTGCTCGCTGCAATAAACATAATGGGCAGGGAAGTTCAAAACGCGCTAATTGATAATAAAATGCGACGATCAAAACAACACTAATACCTAACAATCCCAGAATATTCAAGGCCATTGCAAGGTTAATATTACGGGGTGCTGACATTGTATTATTCATTACGGCCTCCGATTAGAAAGAAAGGTTCAATGCATCAGTGGCATGGTATTTGAACCAAAATACCGTGATGATGAATAAAGCAAACCACAGGGTATACGTCAGCTTTTTTTTGCCGGTAATGATAGTGATGATGATAACTAGCGCAATTAAGAACGGTAAAAACATGTACATGTTTAATCTCCATTATAAATTTGAAGCATATGTAATGTCATTATGGCATTAATACTTTGGTCATGTGAGCATTAATAATATTAGAACAACAATACAATACCATATTAATTCAGGAAAAATTGTTTCATCTGAATTGGCGGTAAGAAAAAGCATTTCTATACGTAGGAAGATGAATCTGATTAATAATTGTGTGGAAAATAAATAAAAAACTCCCCACATAGTGGGGAGGATTGTCAGAAATTTAGTTGCGAAATTAATAAATTAATTTTGTTCAAGTACCGATTTCAAAAAGCGAGCCGTGTGAGACTTTTCACACTGAACCACTTCTTCTGGTGTTCCTGAAACCAATATTTCACCACCGCCGCTACCACCTTCAGGGCCAAGATCGACAATCCAGTCAGCAGTTTTGATCACATCCAGATTATGTTCAATAACGACAATCGTATTTCCTTGATCCCGCAATTGATGCAGAACGGACAATAGTTGCTGAATATCCGCAAAATGCAGGCCAGTTGTTGGCTCATCAAGAATATACAGTGTCTGGCCTGTACCCCGCTTGGATAATTCCCGTGCCAGTTTTACCCGTTGAGCTTCCCCGCCAGAAAGTGTCGTTGCGGATTGGCCCAGACGAATATAGGAAAGACCGACATCTATCAAAGTTTGCAATTTACGGGAAAGGGCAGGAACTGCATCAAAAAACTCACGAGCCTCTTCGATGGTCATATTCAGCACTTCATTAATATTCTTGCCCTTATATTTGATTTCCAGCGTTTCACGATTGTAACGCTTACCCTTACATTGGTCACAAGGCACATAAACATCAGGCAAAAAATGCATCTCAACTTTAATTACGCCATCGCCCTGACAGGCTTCACAACGTCCGCCTTTAACGTTGAAACTGAAACGCCCAGGTGTATAGCCACGGGTACGGGATTCAGGAACGCCTGAGAATAACTCTCTGACAGGCGTAAATATGCCAGTATAAGTGGCAGGGTTTGAACGAGGGGTTCTGCCAATCGGGCTTTGGTCAATATCGATTACCTTGTCAAAATGCTCAAGACCCTGGATATCGATATAAGGCGCAGGATTAATATTTGTGGCCCCGTTCAACTGACGCTGCGCGATAGGGAACAGCGTATCGTTGATCAACGTTGATTTACCGGACCCGGAAACCCCAGTAACACAAGTAAACAGGCCAACAGGCAGTTTTAATGTCACCTTTTTCAGGTTATTGCCTTTTGCGCCAATCAATTTCAGCATTTTATCTGGATCAACAGACACGCGCTGCTCTGGAATAGCAATTTTACGTTCACCACTGAGGAATTTTCCGGTGAGCGATTTGGGACTCTCCATGATATCGCTCAGTATTCCTTCGGCAACAATCTCGCCACCATGTACGCCTGCGCCCGGTCCGATATCAATAATATGGTCAGCCGCACGGATGGCATCTTCGTCATGTTCGACAACGATAACCGTGTTGCCTAAATTGCGCAGGTGCAGCAAGGTTTCCAGCAAACGCTCATTATCCCTCTGATGCAGACCAATGGAAGGCTCATCCAGCACATACATCACACCGACAAGACCCGCACCAATCTGGCTCGCCAAACGGATGCGCTGGGCTTCCCCACCGGAAAGCGTTTCTGCGGAACGGGAGAGCGTCAGGTAATTCAAGCCAACATTAACCAAGAATTTCAGGCGATCACGGATCTCTTTCAGGATTTTTTCGGCAATTTGGGCGCGTTGTCCACTCAGTTTGATATTTTGGAAAAATGCCATTGTATGACCGATGCTGAAATCCGAAATTTGTGGCAGCGTAGTATCTTCGATAAAGACATAACGCGCTTCCTTACGCAGCCGCGTTCCATCGCAGGAAACGCAAGATCGATTGCTGATATATTTTGCCAACTCTTCCCGTACTGCGGTGGATTCCGTCTCTTTATAGCGGCGTTCCATATTATGCAGCACACCTTCGAACGGATGGTGACGAACCGTCACATCACCACGATCATTAGTGTATTTAAATTCGATGGATTCTTTACCTGAACCGTATAAAACCACTTTCTGAAGGGTTAGGCTCAATTGATTAAACGGTGTTTCGATATCGAATTTGTAGTGTTCTGCCAGTGATCTTAACATTTGAAAGTAATAGAAATTACGGCGATCCCAACCACGGATCGCCCCGCCGGCAAGGGAGATCCCTTCATTCTGGACAACACGTTCGGGATCAAAAAATTGCTGAACCCCTAATCCATCACAAGTAGGGCAAGCACCAGCGGGATTGTTGAAGGAAAACAGGCGCGGCTCCAACTCGCTCATACTATAACCACAGGTTGGACAGGCAAAATTGGCGGAGAAGATCAGTTCTTCGGCCTGTGTATCATCCATATTGGCAATGACGGCAGTACCGCCGGAAAGTTCCAATGCAGTTTCGAATGATTCCGCTAATCGCTGGGCGAGATCAGCACGCACTTTAAAGCGGTCGACGACGACTTCGATAGTGTGTTTTTTCTGTAATTCGAGTTTTGGTGGATCGGAGAGGTCACACACTTCACCATCAATACGGGCACGGATATAACCCTGTGCCGCGAGATTATCCAGCAGCTTGGTATGCTCTCCTTTACGTTCTTTGACGACGGGAGCCAGTAACATCAAGCGTTGGCCTTCTGGCAGTGTCAAAACGTTATCGACCATCTGGCTGATCGTTTGTGCCGCCAGGGTGATATTGTGCTCAGGGCAGCGTGGTTCACCCACTCGTGCAAATAACAGACGAAGATAATCGTGAATTTCAGTTATCGTTCCGACCGTAGAGCGGGGGTTATGGGAAGTAGACTTTTGTTCAATGGAAATGGCCGGAGATAGCCCCTCAATGTGATCGACATCCGGTTTTTCCATCAGTGATAAAAACTGGCGTGCATATGCAGAGAGGGATTCAACATAGCGACGTTGCCCCTCTGCATACAGGGTATCGAAAGCCAAAGATGACTTACCGGAACCAGATAGCCCGGTAATGACTATCAGCTTGTCACGGGGAATTACTAAATTGATATTTTTAAGATTATGGGTGCGGGCGCCCCGAACTTCGATGTTATCCATATACCACTTCCCAGATTATTGATAGTGCAAAACTCATAAACGCGTTATTATTGCACAAACATTGCTGAATGGATATCCAGTGTTTAACGGACAATCGTGCTGTAACCATGACAATGACAATGACAATGACAATGACAATGACAATGACAATGACAATGGAAAGTACGATGCTCTTCGCAAAGTATAATATAACGGCTCTCTGTTTAAACTTATCCCTCGCATGGTAAACTACTTTGCTTATAATTAGAGAAATCCGTTTTTAGCAAAATTCATTTCATCAGGAGTATTTCCAATGGCCAGCAGAGGCGTAAACAAAGTTATTTTAGTGGGTAATTTGGGGCAGGACCCGGAAGTTCGCTATATGCCGAATGGCGGGGCAGTTGCCAATATTACTCTGGCAACGTCTGAGAGCTGGCGCGATAAGCAAACCGGTGAGATGAGAGAGAAGACCGAATGGCACCGTGTCGTGTTTTTCGGCAAATTGGCAGAAGTCGCCGGTGAATACCTGCGCAAAGGTTCTCAGGTTTATATTGAAGGTTCTTTGCAGACTCGCAAATGGCAGGATCAGAGCGGCCAAGACCGTTACACCACGGAAATTGTAGTCAATCCTATCGGTGGCGTTATGCAAATGTTGGGTAGCCGTAGTGGCGCAGCACAGGATGCGCTAGCACAAGGCGGTTGGGGGCAACCACAGCAACCACAAGCCTCTCAGCAATTCAGTGGCGGTGCTCCATCTCGCCCAGCGCAGTCGCCTATGCCACAGAGCAATGAGCCGCCAATAGATTTCGATGATGATATTCCTTTCTGAGTGGACTGAAAAAGCGGCTTGATTCTGGTCAGAACCAGTCATAGATTTTGCGATCTATAGTCGTTTAAATTTGATCTGGCAATTGTCCGTTTTGTTTCGGTAATTGTCAGATTAATCCTGAGCCAATGTACACAGATTCGTTAGCACACAATCGTGCAGCGAACTTACCGTAAGCTGAAGTTCTTGTTGGCGATTTTTCCAATCTTCTTCATGCCCTTTCAAATAGGTTTCCCGCGCATCAGTTAAGACTGCGGCCTGTGTGGCTGGAAGACGCGCAGCCGCCCAATCGGCAGCGAGAGATGCCCGAACCTCAGATGTCATCGGTTGGTCAATAACCACGAGTAAATCTACATCGCTGCGAGGGCGAAGACCACCAACCACAGCCGAACCATGAAGGTAGACAGCGACCAGCGATTCCGCTAATCGCTTCTGGATGATCACCAACGTTTTATCTGCTTCGGGAGGAATAGTCATTAAACAGCTCACTCATAAAATACTCATGCTAAATGTTGCTCAAAATTACACCAGTAAATCAAACAAATAAATAGCATGAGCACATATAAATATCTCGGTTCTATTTAACCAATCGTTTTACCCAGCAATTGGCGAATATAATATCCCGCACCCAATAACCCCGGTTTGTCATGAGTAATCAGATACACAGGAATATCTTTTAAATAGTCTGTAAATCTGCCTTTGTTTTCAAACCCTTGCCGGAAACCTGATTTTTGGAAGAAATCAAGGAAACGAGGAACGATCCCGCCCGCAATGTAAACACCGCCAAATGCACCCATATTCAGCGCCAAATTTCCACCAAAACGCCCTAGCGCGGTACAGAAGAGTTCTAATGCCTGTTTGCAGATCGGGCAATTTCCACTCAGTGCACGGTCAGAGATATCGCTAGGGGTAAGATCCTCGGCGACTTGGCTGTTGAGTTTCATCAGGGAACGATAAATATTCACTAAACCAGGGCCGGAAAGGATTCGTTCGGCGGAGACATGACCATATTCTTCGCGCAGTACGCTCAACATATGATCTTCTTCCGTACTATCTGGCGCGAACTCTACGTGACCCCCTTCACCCGGTAAGCTCATCCATTGGCTGCCTGTATGAACAAGGTGCGCGATTCCTAACCCAGTTCCCGCACCATAAACCGCAATAGGGCGTTTCGCCTGAGGTTGCTTGCCACCAATCTGAATCACATCATCTGTTCCCAGAACCGGAATGGCGAGGGAAACGGCAGTAAAATCGTTAATCACCTCAAAACGTTCCCACTCCAAAGAGGCTTTCATTTGGCTAACAGAAAAACGCCAACTGTGGTTGGTCATGCTGATTACATCGTCCGTCACCGGACAGGCAATAGCGATACTGCCATATTTGACTTCACAGTTCTGTTGTTTCAAATATTGGCGGATAACAATTTCAAGCGATGCATAATGCGCACAGGGATAGAATTCGACCGCGCTCAATTGCCCGGTATCTACATCACATAATGCCAGGCGTGCATTTGTACCGCCGATATCACCTACCAGAGCATAAGTTGTCATGGTTTATCTCCTTAATTTTTACAGAAATCCTAATGAACCCGTTAAAAATTGAATTGAGGGGATTTTACACAAGGTCAGGCCTAAAGGCCGCATAAAAATGTATCTTACAGAGCATGAGTTTTATCATCGTCGATGTGATTATCGCTTGATTCTTATCCCTGATTCACTGGATAATCGTCGGCTTCAAATTTTCTCACTTTTTCTTTACTCAAAAAGCCAAACGATTGCGCGAACGAATGGTTGAACCAATGAATGCAGCACTGATTTTTATTATCTTGTGACGTAATCGTTTTCGTTTGAAGAGGTGAAGAAATAGGGAGAGGGCTTTTAAAGCGATATATTTAACAGAAGCAGGGGAAAAACATGTCTGGTATGCAGGCACCAACACAATGCAAACTCGATAGGTATTTTAAGATTACTGAACGCGGATCGACGGTACGTCAGGAAGTTCTCGCTGGGTTAACGACATTTTTGGCGATGGTCTATTCCGTTATTGTGGTACCAGGGATGCTTGGGCAAGCCGGATTTCCTCATACCGCCGTGTTTATTTCTGTTTGTCTGGTGACCGGTATCGGTTCGTTATTGATGGGATTGTGGGTTAATCTGCCAATGGCGATTGGTTGTGCAATCTCGTTGACTACATTTACCGCGTTCAGCCTGGTATTAGGGCAACAGGTCAGCATTCCGGTGGCATTGGGTGCGGTTTTCCTGATGGGATGTTTGTTTACGTTAATTTCAGTAACCGGTGTGCGAGCGTGGATTTTGCGCAATATGCCAATGGGTATTGCACATGGAACGGGTATTGGCATCGGGTTGTTTTTATTGTTGATTGCCGCCAATGGCGTGGGTCTGGTGGTGAAGAATCCAAACGCTGGCTTGCCTGTGTCCTTTGGTTCATTGACGTCATTTCCCGTGGTGATGACGTTATTGGGGCTGGCGGGAATTATCGGTCTGGAACGGAAGAAGGTGCCTGGCGGTATCTTGCTGATCATTATTGCGATTTCTATTATTGGCTTGATTTTTGATCCTGCCGTTAAATATCAAGGATTCTTTAAATTTCCTACCTTGGGGGAAGATGGCTTGTCCCTGATGTTCAGTATGGATGTCATGGGCGCTTTACAGCCTATTGTCTTACCCAGTGTTCTGGCGCTGGTCATGACAGCCGTATTTGATGCGACGGGTACGATCCGTGCGGTGGCGGGGCAAGCCAATTTATTGGATAAGAGAGGCCAGATTATCAATGGCGGCAAGGCACTGACAGCCGATTCTGTCAGTAGTATTTTTGCTGGGGTTATCGGTTCTTCTCCCGCTGCGGTTTATATTGAGTCTGCCGCAGGAACCGCTGCGGGTGGTAAAACAGGTTTAACAGCTTCTGTTGTCGGTATTTTATTCCTGTTGATTTTATTCCTGTCTCCGCTGTCGTATTTAGTTCCCGGCTATGCTACGGCTCCTGCCTTGATGTATGTCGGATTACTGATGCTGAGTAATGTGCGAAAACTAAACTTTGATGATTTTGTGGATGCAATGTCAGGTTTACTGTGTGCTGTATTTATCGTGCTGACTTGTAACATCGTCACCGGCATTATGCTGGGTTTCAGTGCATTAGTGGTTGGGCGTATCTTTGCGGGGGAATGGCGTCAGCTGAATACTGGTACGGTGATACTTGCCATTGTATTAGTGGTATTTTATGCCGGAAATTGGGCTATCTAATTTAAATAGGATGCGCGAACACTGAGAGTTTGCGTATCCTTATTCCTGTTATATTTTTCCATTCCACTGTGAGTTATCTGGTGACCACCAGACATCTTCTAAAATGTGCTAATTTTTCAATACACTTTGGCCGATAAGCATAAAATAGAAATATGAATCAATACTGATTGATTCATAATGTGATTGTTTTTTGATTTTCTTTAATAACTGTAATATTTATGGTTATTAGCGCTATTATTAACATTAAAAAACAGTCACAATCTTTCTACTGACGGATTTTTGGCAATTTGTAAGGGTAACATGGAAATATTCTTTACTATCTTGATCTTGATTTTGGTGGTGTCAGTTTCTGGTGTTCTTACTAAAATGATTCCGTTCCGTATCCCCTTGCCGATAGTGCAAATAGCAATGGGTGCGTTGCTGGCCTGGCCTCATTTTGGTTTACACGTTACTTTCGATCCAGAACTCTTCCTCGTATTACTTATCCCTCCTTTGTTATTTGTTGATGGTTGGAAAACGCCAACCAGAGAGTTTTTTCAGCATGGGCGTGAAATCGTCATTTTAGTTTTAGTATTGGTTTTGGTGACGGTTATTGGCATTGGTTATTTGATCTATTGGTTATTGCCGAGTATTCCACTTATTGCTGCTTTTGCACTGGCGGCTGTATTATCCCCAACAGATGCGGTGGCATTATCATCCATTGTCGGAAAAGATCGTATTCCTAAAAATATGATGAGCGTGCTGGAAGGAGAGGCATTAATGAATGATGCTTCCGGTCTGGTGGCTCTGAAATTTGCTGTAGCGATTGCTATGGGCACGATGGTATTTACTGTCACTGGTGCAACGGTTGAGTTTTTCAAGGTGGCGGTGGGGGGATTACTGTCGGGTATCGCCATTACCTGGTTATACAGTAAATCACTGCGATTGATGAGTCGCTGGAGTGGCGATGATCCGGCAACTCAAATCATGTTTATGATGCTGTTGCCGTTTGCTTCTTATATGATTGCCGAACATATTGGTGTCTCAGGAATTCTGGCAGCGGTTGCCGCAGGTATGACTATCAGTAAGGCCGGCGTGATCCGCAACGCGCCACTGGATATGCGTCTGCGTGCCGATAACGTATGGGGAATGCTGGCCTTTGTCTTCAATGGCCTGGTGTTCATCATGCTGGGGCTGCAATTGCCGGGTATCTGGGAAACATCGGTGGAACAGGCTGAACTTGACCCACATGTTGAAACCTGGATGCTATTTGCTGCCGTTGGCATCATTTATGTTGCGCTGGTATTACTGCGATTCTGCTGGTTGTGGTTGATGAAAAATATCAGCAAGATGCTGATAAAGAAAAAACCCCTTCAGTTTGCCTCCTATACGGCACGTGAGTTGTGGCTGGCTTCATTCGCGGGTGTTCGAGGGGCAATTACGCTGGCAGGTGCGCTGTCTGTTCCCTTGTTCTTACCGGATGGTGATCCGTTCCCGGCGCGTTATCAGTTGATTTTTATTGCAGCGGGCGTGATTTTGTTCTCCCTTTTTGTCGGGGTTGTCGCTTTACCTTTGCTGCTGCGTGGCATGAAAGTCGGTGATAAGCTGGCAGATCTCAATGAAATCAGAATGGCAAAATCGGCCATGGCTGAAGTTGCTATTGTCAGTATGAATAAGATGGAAGAGCGTCTGTCGGCCAGTACTGAAGAAAAACTGGATGCTGAGGTTATTAGTGAGATTGCTTCTCGCGTTACCGGTTATTTGCGGCGTCGTACTGCGGGAACGGATGAAATCGAACATAACCTGATGATTGAAGATTTGGAACGCCGCTTCCGTTTGACGGCATTAAGGGCTGAACGAGGAGAGTTATATCACCTGCGTGCCACCCGTAAGATTAGTAATGAAACACTACAAACGTTGCTGCATGATCTTGATTTGCTAGAAGCGCTTTTAGTAGAGAAAGATCAATAAGTAGAGAAAGATCAATAAAAGGTAAAAGACCAATAAATTATGTGGCTGTTAACGATCACAACATTTTTATGGGCCGCCTCATTTAGCCTGATTGGCGCTTATCTTGCTGGTCAGGTTGATAGCTGGTTTTCGGTTCTTGTCAGGGTCATATTGGCAGCAATGGTATTTTTACCATTTTTGCGCTGGCGTGGGTTATCGCTGAAAGTCATTTCACTGTATATGGCTGTCGGGGCCTGTCAGCTTGGTGTGATGTATTTGTTTGTATTTCACGCTTATCACTATCTGACCGTGGCAGAATTTTTGCTGTTTACCATCATGACGCCGCTTTATGTCACATTAATGTATGATCTGATGGGACGTCAGCGATTGCGCTGGAGTTATGCCTTGAGTTCTTTACTGGCAGTGGCTGGCGCAGCGATTATTCGTTATGACCGATTGAGTGAGTCTTTCTGGATTGGCTTGCTGTTAGTGCAATTGGCAAATATTTTCTTTGCAATTGGTCAAGTCGGTTATAAGCGCTTGATGGAGATCCACCCGATCCCACAACGAGTGGCATTTTCATGGTTTTATCTGGGCGCTTGTGCTGTCGCTATCATCGGTTGGCTGATGTTTGGTGATCCGCAAAAATTGCCAACCACTCAGCTACAGTGGGGAGTCTTGATTTGGCTGGGTGTTGGGGCATCGGGGATTGGCTACTTTATGTGGAACTGTGGTGCCACTCAGGTCGATGCCGGAACACTGGCAATTATGAATAATATGTTGGTTCCGGCAGGGTTATTGGTCAATTTTGCGATTTGGCAGCAGCATCCGAATTGGCTGAACTTTACCATTGGAGGCAGCCTGATTGTTGCGTCGCTTTGGGTGCATCACCGTTGGATACTGAAACCTGTTTCACAAACGGCAAATTGTCCACCGCGTGCTGGCGCGCAGAACGAATAAAGGTATCGATAGCGGGTTGACGCTGCTCCCCTTCCCGGCTGGCAGCGTACAATCTGCTCCATAACCCTTCTCCCAATGTCTGAGTGACAACCAATCCTTGTCTTTCAAATGTTTCCACGGCCCAGTGTGGTAACGCGGCAATACCCAATCGGGCGGCAACCATCTGGATCAGCAATAGTGTATTATCGACAGCTTTTAATGTTGGCGTAATTTCCGCAGGCTGGAGAAAACGACGCCAGATATCAAACCGTTGGCGCTGGACGGGATAGATCAGCAAAATTTCTGCGGCGAGATCTTGTGGACGAATATCACGTTTATTGGCCAGTGGATGATCCGGCGCGAGCACCAGCTTCACTTCATAATCAAACAGCGGCGTATAATGCAGGTTACTGTCTGCAATAATGTCAGATGTCAGAACGATATCCAGCTCGCGTTTTTGCAGTGCAGGTTGAGGATCAAATGTCACACCAGATTTAAAGTCCACATTAACCTGCGGCCAACTTTCACGAAAACGCTTCAGTGCGGGTGTCAGCCATTGAATACAGCTATGGCACTCGATGGCAATGCGTAAGTTTGTCTCTTCCGGCTCATGGCATTCACGTAAGGAAGCGGTCACTAAGGGCAAGACTTGCTCTGCCAGCTTCAACAGCACTTCCCCTTGGGGGGTTAGCTTTAAGGGTTGGCTTTTACGAATGAATAGTTTAAATCCCAGCCGATGTTCTAATTCACTGAACTGATGAGAAAGGGCCGATTGCGTCTGATGCAAATAATTTGCTGTCGCGGCGAGTGAGCCACACTGGTTCAGTGCTTGCAGCGTTTTTAAGTGTTTTAGTTCGATCATGAAAAACCTTCAAGATGATAATGAATAATTTGCGCTTGTGGTTTATACCTTACCTGTTGATTATAGAAGTGTAAACATCTAGACGGCTAAAAATTACAGGGTGACGACATGACGGTTCTGAATCATACATTAGGTTTTCCACGTATCGGATTGAAAAGAGAGCTAAAAAAAGCGCAAGAAAGCTATTGGGCGGGCAAAATTTCTCAACAGGAATTGCTGGAGACAGGTCGTGAATTACGTGCACGTCACTGGCAACAACAAAAAGAAGCGGGCGTTGATTTAGTCCCCGTTGGTGATTTTGCCTGGTATGACCAAGTATTGACCACCAGCCTGTTATTGGGCAATGTTCCACCGCGTCATCAAAATGAAGGTGGCAATATTGATCTGGATACGCTGTTCCGCATTGCCCGTGGTCGTGCTCCAACAGGGACACCTGCGGCTGCTTCGGAAATGACTAAATGGTTTAACACCAATTATCACTATATCGTGCCTGAATTTCAGGAAGGGCAGGAATTTAAGTTGGGCTGGACTCAGTTGTTGGACGAAGTTGATGAAGCTCTGGCATTGGGACACAACGTAAAACCTGTCCTTTTGGGACCCGTGACCTATTTATGGCTCGGTAAGGTAAAAGGCAAGGCTTTTGATCGCCTGTCTCTATTAAAGGATATCCTGCCGGTATACCAGCAGGTGTTGGCAGAACTGGCAACACGCGGCATTGAATGGGTACAGATTGATGAACCGGCTCTGGTACTGGAATTACCAGAAGAGTGGCAGGCGGCATTCTCAACGGCTTATCAAGCACTTGAAGGACAAGTGAAATTGTTGCTGACGACCTATTTTGACAGCATCGGTCACAATCTGGAAACCATCAAATCGTTACCAGTGCAAGGATTGCATGTTGATTTGGTCGCGGGACAGGATTCTCTTGAGCATTTGGATAAATCTCTGCCGGAAGACTGGTTGCTTTCATTGGGGGTGATTAACGGCCGCAACGTTTGGCGAGCCGATTTGAGTGAAAAATACCCGCTTGTCGCCCCATTGGTTGGTAAAAGAAATGTATGGATCGGCACTTCCTGTTCATTACTGCATAGCCCCATTGATCTGAATGACGAAACAGGATTGGATGAAGAAGTGAAAAGCTGGTTTGCCTTTGCATTGCAAAAATGTGCGGAACTTTCTTTGCTGTCACAAGCATTGAATGCGCCGGAAGGCAGTAAACAGGCAGATCTGGATGCCTATAGTGCCCCAGTTCGCGCCCGTCGCAGTTCCACAAGGGTGAATAATCCAGCGGTCGCTGGGCGCATTGCGGCAATTAAGCCACAGGATAGCGAACGTCATCAGGTATATCCTGAGCGTGCCAAGCTCCAGCGTCAGCGTTATAACTTACCGTTGTGGCCAACAACAACCATAGGTTCATTCCCGCAAACAACGGAAATTCGTAGCCTGCGTCTCGATTTCAAAAAAGGTCGGGTGGATAGTACGCACTACCGAGCCAATATCAGTGAGCATATCAAACAGGCGATCCAAGAGCAGGAGCGTTTGGGGTTGGATGTATTGGTACATGGTGAAGCTGAACGTAACGACATGGTGGAATATTTCGGTGAACACTTTGACGGTTATGTCTTTACTCAAAATGGCTGGGTACAGAGTTATGGCTCCCGTTGCGTGAAACCACCGGTAATTATTGGCGATATCAGTCGGCCAGAGGCGATAACAGTGAACTGGGCGACATATGCACAATCCTTGACTGATAAGCCAGTCAAAGGCATGTTGACGGGACCTGTGACCATTCTCTGTTGGTCATTCCCAAGGGAAGATATCAGCCGTGAAACTATCGCTAAACAGATCGCACTGGCTTTGCGTGATGAAGTTGATGATTTGCAGAAGGCAGGCATCGGCATTATCCAGATTGATGAACCGGCATTGCGTGAAGGCTTGCCACTGCGCAGAGAAGAGTGGCAGGAATATCTGGAATGGGCGGTAGATGCTTTCAAATTGAGCGCAGCCATTGCGCAAGATGATACCCAAATCCACACTCATATGTGTTATTGCGAGTTCAATGACATCATGCCGTCCATTGCAGCGCTGGATGCGGATGTAATCACCATTGAAACCTCACGCTCGGATATGGAGTTACTGGATTCGTTCGAAGATTTCTCTTATCCGAATGAGATAGGGCCTGGTGTGTATGATATTCACTCACCAAACGTCCCCAGCGTCGAATGGATTGAGTCATTATTACGCAAAGCGGCTGATCGTATTCCGGTTGAACGTTTGTGGGTAAACCCAGACTGTGGCTTGAAAACTCGCGGTTGGACAGAAACCAGACAAGCGTTGGCAAACATGGTTGAAGCGGCAACACGTTTACGCTCTTCATTAAATGGCTAATTTAGAGTTTATTTGTTCAGTTTAAACTTAATAAGTGATGAAAATACCCGCTACAGTCAGATTCATGTAGCGGGTGAAAAAGCGAGTTTTCTTGGCCGCTTAATCTTCAACAGATCCAATGCCCGCAGATTTTAAATCCAGATTTTTTGAGACGTCAGCGTTTGGCTGACCTTATCGATAAGACCAGACAAACGCTGATCTTCAATCCAATCTATCATGCATATGCTGGTGCTGCCTTCGCGCTGTTACAAGCCCGATTCGCAACTATTCGTTTTATCTCGGCAATACCTCTTTTTCAGCTCATTATATTTAAAGCAGCCCGGGTCTGGCCTGAAATTTTCCTTGGAAAAAATCGATTTCTGATAGCGAAACGCATTGTAAATATGGCATGTTCCAATTTATCCATTTTTAATGAGGTTTTGTGATGGGGTTTTATATTCCAATTATTGGATTGGGAGTGGCGGTATTTACGCTGGTTTTTCTGGTCTTGCGCACGCGTGTTCATGTCCTTATTGCTATGCTAATTGCGGCAATAATCGCCGGAATATCAGGCGGCTTGACTATGAATAATATCGTTGAAGTCATCGCTAAAGGATTTGGTTCGACATTAGGTAACATCGGTATCGTGATTGGATTGGGATGCATGATGGGGAGAATATTGGAAGTATCGGGAGCAACAGAGCAAATCGCCTATAGCCTGATTAAATGGTTGGGTAAAAGGCGCGAAGAATGGGCTTTGGCGATTACCGGTTATATTGTCAGTATCCCCATATTTGTGAATTCAGCTTTTGTGATCCTCTATCCGCTGGTGAAGGCATTGGCGAAAAAAGGTAAACGCAATGTATTGTCCCTTGGGGTTGCTCTGGCCGGAGGGTTAGTGGTGACTCACCATATCGTTCCTCCAACACCAGGGCCACTTGGTGTCGCCGGAATATTCGGGGTCAGTATCGGCCAAATGATGCTGGCAGGTATGATACTGGCGGTGCCCTGTGTCATGGGTATTACCTGCTATGCAAAGTGGTTGGAGACTAAATATCCTCAATATCAACTGGGTGATACAGAGGAAAGTGCAGAAAATTTGCCACAAGTACATCAGCGTTATATGGAAGAGAAAGAGCAAAAATCACTTCCAAGTCTATTTCTTTCGCTTTTACCCATCGTCGTGCCAATTATGCTGATTTTTATTGGTGTCATTAATGGAATGATACGGAAAATGGATGGGTTTGCCGGTAAGGAGAACGCTTTCTATTTTCAGCTTTTTGATTTTCTAGGATCCCCCATTATTGCGCTAGCAATCAGTGTATTACTGGCGGTTTATACCTTAATGCCAAACGTTAGTAAGCATGAAGTGATTGAACATCTGGAAACAGGGTTAAAAACGGTAGGTATTATTTTGCTGGTGTCAGGCGCGGGAGGTGCATTAGGCGCCGTGTTGAATGAAGGCTCAACAGGGACGATATTGGCGCATTATATTGCCAGCCTGCCCATAACACCGGTCTTGATCCCATTTATCATTGCAACGCTCATACGCATAATTCAAGGCTCTGGTACAGTGGCAATGATAACTGCGGCTTCTATTTCTGCGCCGGTTATCAAGCAGATACCGGATGTTAATATGTTGGTGGCGGCTCAGGCGGCGATGATGGGCACACTATTTTTCAGTTACTTCAATGATTGTTTTTTCTGGGTGGTTAACCGGATGATGGGCATTAAGAATGTGAGACAGCAGATTATCATCTGGTCGATACCCACCACCATTGCTTGGGGAATTGGACTGTGTGGTGTATTACTGCTTAATTTCATCATGTAACTTATTATGCGGATAGCGCCCTGTAGAGGGCGTTTTCTTTTTAAATGTGATAACCATCACAAATATATGTATGTGCTTCTTTTTAATATCAATTAAAGATGATTTTAATCACTAAAAAATGTCAGAGTATTGACTAAATTTAGGTATTCAAATTTTGAATCATGCCCGCTGAGGAGTTTGCTATGTCTGATGTGTTTCACTTAGGTATTACCAAAAGCGACCTGCAAGGCGCAACTCTGGCAATTGTACCCGGCGATCCTAACCGTGTTGAGAAAATTGCGCGACTGATGGATAACCCAGTCCATTTGGCTTCCCACCGTGAATTTACAACCTGGCGTGCAGAAATCAACGGAAAGGCTGTGGTTGTCTGCTCTACAGGCATTGGCGGTCCCTCAACGTCGATTGCTGTAGAGGAACTGGCACAGTTAGGAGTATGTACTTTCCTGCGTATCGGAACAACTGGGGCGATTCAGCCACATATCAATGTAGGGGATGTATTGGTTACGACTGCCGCGGTTCGTTTGGACGGTGCCAGCCTGCACTTTGCCCCAATGGAGTTCCCTGCGGTTGCTGATTTTGCGTGTACAAATGCCTTGTATGAAGCCGCAAAGGCATCGGGTTCTGCTACCCATGTTGGTATTACTGCATCTTCCGATACCTTCTATCCAGGACAAGAGCGTTACGATACTTATTCCGGTCGTGTTGTGCGCCGTTTCCAGGGTTCGATGAAAGAATGGCAAGAAATGGGCGTAATGAACTTTGAAATGGAGTCAGCAACCTTGCTGACCATGTGCGCAAGTCAGGGACTACGGGCTGGTATGGTAGCCGGTGTGATCGTTAACCGTACCCAACAGGAAATCCCCGATGTTGAGCTGCTGAAAAAAACGGAAAGCAATGCACTGGGGATTGTTGTGGAGGCCGCCCGTCGCCTGCTGTGAAGTTTTTCATCAAGGGTCAGAGCATTCTGGCCCTATCGTTTTTGTTATCTTTTGTCTCCCTTCATTTTCCCTTCATTTCAAAATTTGATAATGTCATAACATTCTGTACTAATAGATAGTTTGTTCTATTAACTATTTTTTTAATCGCAACAAGAGTGACTATGACCACAACATTTCTATCTCATCCTTCACTGCTTCCTTTGAATGGTGGCATTAATTTCCGTGATTTGGGTAATAAGGCCCTGAAAAATGGCGCTAAAATTAAATCAGGATTGTTATTTCGTTCAGGATCACTGGACAGATTGACAGAAAACGATCAGGCTTTTTTAGTCGATCAAAACCTTTTGCAGATCATTGATTATCGTGATAACAGCGAAATTATGGATAAACCCGATCGCATATGGAATGGCGCGCATTATCACCATGCTCCAGCTAATCCTCTTTCCAAAGAAGTGGATGCTAATCTGGATAAGTTAGACAAAGAAATACTGGAGCAATTCGACGCGAAAGTATTTATGGCTCGCTTATATGAATTGTTACCCATTAACAATCCAGCTTATAAGACGTTAGCGACATTATTGCTGCAACCAGAGAAAGGCGGAATTGTGCAACATTGCGCGGTGGGTAAAGACAGGACAGGAGTGGGTTCTGCACTGGTTTTATTCGCACTGGGTGCTGATTTGGATACGGTGATGGAAGATTATTTGTTGACCAATATCACATTGGCGCCATACCGCGACTATTTATTGAGTGAACACGCAAAAATTATGCGTGAAAGTGTGGTCGAAAAATTTGCCTATGTTTATTCAGTGAAGGAAGAGTTTCTGCTGACAGCAATTAACAGTATTAACCGGCATTATGGCAGCGTAGATATTTGGCTGGAAAAAGATATCGGACTCAATATCGCTGCGCGTGAAAAGCTACAAGCTTATTTTCTTGAATAAAAATATCATGTTAGCATTGGACGGATTGTTCAGGGCTGACCTATAACCTCCCACTGATAACACAGGAAAGATTAATGTGAGCCTGCATGAAATTATCGAACTGGTCATAAACTTCGTAAAAGACCATGAAGTTTGGGCAATTCCCATCATTTTCCTACTGGCATTTGGTGAATCGTTGGCATTTATTTCCCTATTATTACCAGCAACGATCATTTTGTTGGGGTTAGGCGCATTGATTGGTGAAAGTGGATTAACCTTCTGGCCAATATGGCTAGCTGCCGCCGCCGGCGCTTTCTTTGGTGATTGGGTTTCTTACTGGTTTGGTTTCCATTACAAAGAAAATGTCGGCAAGATATGGCCGCTTTCCCGCCATCCTCAAACGTTGGTTCGCGGACATCGTTTTTTTGACCGATGGGGCGTATGGGGCATTTTCATTGGGCGTTTTTTTGGCCCGTTGAGAGCAGTTGTACCGCTGGTGGCTGGAATTTGTGCCATGCCAAAACGTCATTTTCAGCTCGCTAATTTAGCTTCCGCATTGATCTGGGCATTCGGTATCTTAGCACCAGGGGCATTTGGCCTGCGTTGGTTGGCAGAGTGGATGGGATAATTGCGAGCCGCTTTGCAGACTGAAAGAAAGCCATTAGATATTCTGGACATTTATACAGCATCTATTTAACTTACATTGAGTCTAATGAATCGAAAACGTTGACTGAAATTTAGTGCCAATGGTGTTAATGAAGAATAGCGTTAGCGAGAAATGGTATTAGTGAGAAATGATGTTAGCGAGGGTGTATAAGTGGATATCCAGTGGTTATACATGCTGATCGGTGGTTTAGGTGGATTGCTGGGCGGAGGGATCTTCGTCTGGCTTTCTGTTCAGCAGAGGATCCAGCAGAAAGAGCAGGAACTGCGTGAATTATATAGCCAACAGGCTGTTAGTCATGAAAAGCTGGAGCAATCCCACTATTGGCGTACTGAATGCACTCAACTAAACCAAGAGTTACTGGCTCAACGCGAAATTAACAGTGTGCAGGAAGTTGAGTTGCGAGAACTGAGCACCCGGCTTGAAGAAACCAGACTGGCTGCGGAGGAAAAGCAGCGTTTATTGATCAACAGTGAGCAGCGATTAAGTACCCAATTTGAAAATCTCGCCAATCGTATCTTTGATCAGAATCGACGCAGTACTGACGAATATCATCGTCAAAACCTCAATAATCTTCTGATGCCATTTCGTGAACAACTTGAAGGATTCCGCCGTCAGGTACAAGACAGTTTTGGGCAGGAAGCCCGCGAGCGCCATACTTTGACTCATGAAGTTCGTCATCTTCAGCAACTCAATGCACAGATGGCAAAAGAAGCTATTAATCTTACCAAGGCCCTGAAAGGAGACAATAAAATACAGGGAAATTGGGGAGAGATGGTATTGGCTCGGGTTTTGGAAGCGTCTGGTTTGCGTGAGGGATATGAGTTCGATACGCAGGTTAATCTTAAGGCTGAAAACAGCGAACGTTTTCAACCGGATGTGATTGTGCATCTGCCACAGGGAAAAGATGTCATTATTGATGCCAAAATGTCTCTGGTTGCTTATGAACGTTATTTCAATAGTGATAGCGAAGAACAACAGGCGCAGGCATTACAGGAACATATCAACTCTATCAGAGGACATATTCGCGGCCTGAGCCGAAAAGATTATCAACAATTACCCGGATTGCGATCACTGGATTATGTTTTGATGTTTATTCCTGTGGAACCTGCTTATCTGGTTGCACTCAATCAGGCCCCAGAATTACTTGATGAAGCATTGAAACATAATATTATGTTGGTCAGCCCATCAACTCTGCTGGTTGCTGTTCGTATTATCAATAATTTGTGGCGTTATGAATATCAAAGCCAAAATGCGCGTTTGATTGCCGATAAGGCCGCCAGAATGTATGACAAAATGCGGTTGTTTGTGGATGATATGCAAGGATTGGGGCAAAGCCTTAACAAAGCACAGGCGAGTTACCATTTTGCAATGAAAAAGCTTGTTGAGGGCAGAGGTAATTTAATTAGTCAGGCCGAAGCATTTCGTGATTTAGGCGTGGATGTGAAGCGTCCTATTGATTCACAGTTGATTGATAAATCTTTCCAATCGTTGCAGGTGAATGAGTGAAGTCTGGATAGGGTTTTGTTGGAAAGGCTGGTACACTGGCTATAAATTTTTTTGAATAAAAAGCGGACAAATAACATGGCAGATCAATCAAAAGAAACCACTGATTTTGGTTTCCGCACCGTAGCCAAAGAACAAAAAAAAGAGATGGTGGCAGAGGTGTTTCACTCTGTGGCCTCGAAATATGACTTAATGAATGACTTGATGTCATTTGGCATTCACCGTATCTGGAAACGTTTCACTATTGAGTCAAGTGGTATTCGCCGTGGTCATAAGGTGCTTGATCTTGCTGGTGGAACAGGTGATCTAACCGCAAAATTCTCCCGAATGGTGGGGGAAAAAGGTCAAGTTGTTCTGGCGGATATTAATGACTCAATGTTGAAAGTGGGACGCGAAAAATTACGCGATACCGGTATCGTAGGTAATGTCAGTTATGTTCAAGCCAATGCCGAAGAACTGCCTTTCCCTGATAACCATTTTGACTGTATTACTATTTCTTTCGGCTTGCGTAATGTCACGGATAAAGAAAAAGCACTACGTTCCATGTATCGGGTACTTAAGCCAGGCGGACGCTTGTTAGTGCTGGAGTTTTCTAAACCTGTATTGGCACCGTTAAGTAAGGTTTATGATGTTTATTCATTCCATGTTCTGCCCCGAATCGGTCAGATGGTTGTGAATGATGCGGACAGTTACCGTTATCTGACAGAATCCATCCGAATGCACCCTGATCAGGAAACGTTAAAAGGCATGATGGAAGAGGCGGGCTTTGACCAGGTTTACTACACCAACATGACTGGTGGAATTGTTGCACTGCACAAAGGATTCAAATTCTGAGATGGAAACCCCCTCATTAAGCCATAATATGAGTTCTGCGGCATCCAATGATAAGGTGTTGTTTCCGGTAGTAACGGCCTTTCTGGAAACAACCTTGAATCATCTGTTATATCGTGAAGCGGTATTAAAACCTGCCCGCTTGAGACTGGCAGGTAAGATACTGTCCATCAAACTGAAAGAAATCGAAACCCCCTTGATACTGATATTCAGTGAGAGACGGGTGGATGTTTTGAGCCAATGGTCAGAGCTTGTGGATTGCTCGATGAAAGCAACGCTCCCTGCACTACTCAAACTACGGGATCGCCAGTGCCTTTCAACCCTGATTAACCGGGGGGAAATTGTCATTGAAGGGGACATGCAGGTGATTCAACAATGGTCTGCTTTGCTGGATATGTCAGAGTGGGATCCTGCGTATTATCTTTCCCCTTATGTCGGTGATATTGCCGCAGAAGGTATCAGCCGGATGATAAAGAAAGGTTTTGAATTTGCCAGCAATACCATTGCAAGGAAGAAAACGTATTTCACCGAATCATTGACGGAAGAATGGAAAATGGTTCCCAGTGCGTTGGAAGTGGCTTATTTCAACGAAGAGGTTAGTGCTGTTGCCAATCAGATAACACAACTCGAAAAACGGTTGGCGGCACTGGAGGGAAAACATGACACCCAGTGAAATTAGACGACTTTACTTTATCATCCGAGTGTTTCTTTCTTACGGGTTAGATGAACTCATCCCTAATATTCGTTTGACATGGCCGTTGCGTTTTGGGCGTTATTTCCTGTTTTGGATACCTAACAAGCATAAGGATAAACCTCTCGGCGAACGTTTGCGTTTAGCATTACAAGAACTCGGTCCAGTGTGGATCAAATTTGGCCAGATGCTCTCCACGCGTCGAGACCTGTTCCCGCCTGCGATTGCAGATCAACTTTCGATGTTACAAGATCGGGTAGTGTCCTTTGATGGCGCGGTGGCACGAAAATCGATTGAAACGGCTTTAGAGGGTGCGCTGGAAACGTGGTTTGAGGATTTTGATCCACAACCCCTGGCTTCCGCTTCTATCGCTCAGGTACATACTGCTCGATTGAAAGAGAATGGCAGAGAAGTTGTTTTAAAGGTGATCCGCCCGGATATTCTGCCGGTAATTAAAGCTGATGTGCGGTTAATGTATCGCCTGGCAAATTTGGTTCCTCTTTTACCTGATGGTCGTCGTCTTCGTCCGCGTGAAGTTATAAGAGAATATGAGAAAACGCTGCTTGATGAGCTGAATTTATTGCGTGAAACTGCAAACGCGATTCAATTGCGGCGTAATTTTGAAGACAGTTCAATGCTTTACGTGCCGGAAGTCTATCCCGACTATTGCCGGGAAAATGTTTTGGTGATGGAGCGCATTTATGGTATTCCCGTGTCAGATGTTGCGGCTTTAGAGGCGCAGAACACCAATATGAAATTATTGGCTGAACGTGGGGTTCAGGTATTCTTCACCCAAGTATTTCGTGATAGTTTTTTCCATGCGGATATGCATCCCGGTAATATTTTCGTCAGTTATGACAAACCGGAAGATCCTACTTATATCGGCATCGATTACGGCATTGTTGGCTCTTTGAATAAAGATGATAAACGCTATCTGGCCGAAAATTTTATTGCTTTCTTCAATCGTGATTATCGTCGGGTCGCTGAACTGCATGTCGATTCTGGTTGGGTGCCGGCAGATACCAATGTGGAAGATTTCGAATTTGCTATTCGTACCGTTTGTGAACCAATTTTTGAAAAACCACTGGCTGAAATCTCATTTGGGCATGTTTTGCTAAACCTTTTCAATACCGCCCGTCGTTTTAATATGGCAGTTCAGCCTCAGTTGGTTCTGCTGCAAAAAACGCTGTTGTATGTTGAAGGCTTGGGGCGCCAACTTTATCCTCAGCTTGATCTGTGGAAAACAGCAAAACCTTTTCTGGAAGATTGGCTGCATGATCAGATTGGGCTTCCCGCTATTGTGCGTGCCTTTAAAGAGAAGGCACCTTATTGGGCGGAAAAGTTACCAGAACTTCCAGAGCTGGTATATGGCTCTCTCCAGCAGCATCGGCGTTTACAAAGCAGCATAGATCAGATATCGCAACAATTCAGGGAACAACAGTTCAGACAGCGCAAGTCTCTCTATTTGTTGGGGATTGGTGCAACTCTCTTTATCTGTGGTAGTTTGTTTTTCATCATAGATCAGAAACATCTGGCATGGGGAATGATAGGGAGCGGAATTGCATCATGGGGATTGGGCTGGTGTCATTTAAGCAAGCGTTAATAATTCAGTAATGATGAATATTAAATGAAGGTAATTCTGCCACGATCTTTGGTATGATTGTGTTATTTTTGAACATAAAGTTTGTCGTTTATCATTAAATCACGAGTAATATTCTATGAATGGAGGTAGGTCAGTATGGGTGGTATAAGTATTTGGCAATTGCTCATCATTGCCGTCATTGTCGTACTGGTGTTTGGTACTAATAAGCTGCGTACCTTGGGTTCAGACTTGGGTGAATCAATCAAGGGCTTTAAAAAGGCAATGAGTGATGATGGAAAGTCACCGCAGCCGGAAAAAATGAGTCAGGATCAGGATGCCGAGTTTGAAACTAAAAACCTCACTGAAAAGTTCACGGCGGCGCAATCTGAAAAATCAGAGAGTAAAAGTAAAGACAAAGAGCAGGTATAAACCGTGTTTGACATTGGTTTTAGTGAACTACTGTTAGTGATGATCATTGGCCTGGTCGTTCTGGGACCGGAACGTCTGCCTGTTGCGGTCAAAACAGTGGCTGGCTGGATTCGGGCATTGCGTTCGCTGGCGGCTAATGTCCAGAATGAGCTTGCTCAGGAACTAAAATTGCAAGAGCTTCAGGACACCCTGAAAAAAATGGAAGAAAAAGCCGACCTGCAATCACTTTCGCCAGAACTGAAAGCTTCAATGGAGGCGCTGAAGGAAGCGGCTGATTCATTGAAAAATACGTATCAGTTGAAACCGGATGAAATGAGGGAATTGGAGGAGGATGAAACGTATTTTCATTCTTCTGGGTCCCAATCGGTTGCAAGGCACTCGAATTCAGAATCAGTCATTGCAGAGCAATCGAACGCAAGCACAGAGCAACAAAAAAGAAAACCACCTGAACAAGTAAATGGCGAACACTGAAACATGTCTGTGGATAATACCCAACCTCTTATCAGTCACCTGATTGAACTGCGTAAGCGGATTTTAAATAGTTTAATTACCGTGCTGGTTGTGTTTCTGGCATTGGTTTATTTTTCCAATGACATTTATCGACTTATTGCAGCGCCTTTAATGGAACAATTACCTAAAGGTGCCAATATGATTGCAACAGATGTTGCATCACCTTTTTTTACCCCAATTAAACTGACCATTATGGTGTCTATCTTTGTTTCGGCACCGATGATCCTTTATCAAGTATGGGCATTTATTGCGCCGGCATTGTATAAACACGAACGCCGTTTGATTATGCCCTTACTGTTTTCCAGTAGCATATTGTTTTATCTGGGAATGGCATTTGCCTATTTTATCGTTTTTCCCATTGCGTTTGGTTTCTTTATCAATACCGTACCCGTTGGGGTCGTAATCTCGACGGATATCAGCAATTATTTAAGCTTTGTCATGGCGCTATTTATGGCTTTTGGCGTTTCATTCGAAATACCCATTGCCATTATTTTGCTGTGTTGGAGTGGGATAGTGACGCCAGAATCACTAAAGAGAAAGCGTCCTTATATTTTAGTTGGGGCGTTTGTGGTTGGGATGTTGTTAACACCACCCGATGTTTTCTCACAGACTTTGCTGGCTGTTCCCATGTATTTGCTATTTGAGCTGGGGATTTTGCTTTCGCAGTTCTATGTTGGTAAATGGGGACGGCGTAATTTTATCAATCCAGAAGATAAATCAGACAGTGATATTGGTGACAATTTTAAACAATAATCTGATGCCAGGCATTCATGGTTATTGCGAACTGATTGATGGTGTTAACATCATTATCATGAAACGATGACTATTAACCCAGCGCTTTGGCGCTGGGTTTTACATTAGGAGAACAATATGAGCTATGTATTTCCGGGGGTATTTCCCGGTCGTCGTATGCGTCGTGTGCGCCGTCATGACTTTTCCCGCCGCTTAGTTGCTGAAAATCAACTTACTGTGAATGATCTGATTTATCCTGTATTTGTTATGGAAGGAACGAATCAGCGTCAGGAAGTGTCTTCAATGCCAGGAGTGTATCGTCTGACAATCGATCTTTTGCTGAAAGAAGCAGAAGAGATTGCCCGACTGGGTATTCCTGTTTTGTCTCTGTTTCCGGTCATTGAAGCGGACAAGAAATCATTGGATGCGAAAGAAGCCTATAACCCCGACGGCTTGATTCAGCGCTCTGTTCGTGCCCTGAAAGATGCTGTTCCTGAATTGGGTCTTCTGACGGATGTAGCGCTCGATCCATTTACTACCCACGGGCAAGATGGTGTTATTGATCAGGATGGTTATGTTATCAATGACATTACCAAAGATATTCTGGTTAAGCAGGCATTGTCCCATGCTGAAGCTGGGGGCGAAATTATCGCGCCAAGCGATATGATGGATGGCCGCGTTAGGGCTATTCGCGAGCAGCTTGAGATGGATGGTTATGTTAATACCCAAATTATGGCTTATTCTGCCAAATACGCCTCTTGTTACTATGGGCCATTTAGGGATGCTATTGGCTCCAGCGGTAACCTGAAAGGTGGCAATAAGATGACCTATCAAATGGACCCTGCAAATAGTGATGAAGCGTTGCAGGAAATTGCACAGGATTTACAGGAAGGTGCAGATAGCGTCATGGTTAAACCGGGTATGCCATATTTGGATGTGATTCGCCGGGTAAAAGAGACTTTCGGTGTGCCGACATTTGCTTATCAGGTTTCTGGGGAATATGCCATGCATATGGCAGCGATTCAAAATGGTTGGTTGAAAGAGCAGCCCGCGATTATGGAATCACTATTGTGCTTCAAACGAGCGGGAGCAGATGGTGTTCTGACCTATTTTGCCAAGCGTGTAGCGCAGTGGCTGCATGAACAAAAATACTGATTTGTAATCGCTTGAGACGGGCAATTTTGCCCGTCCTCTGCTTAAATTTTGATGAAATATTTATTATCTAAAACCTTAGAAACTTCTTTGTTGAGAATATTTAGCAAGAGAATGGAGCGGGTTTCCCCATCCGGTTCATTATAAATTGCTTGAATGCCTTCGAAGATCCCCTCAGTGATTAAGACAGTATCACCAGTAATCGGGGTTTCAGGTGCAATATATTCTTGCTCAGTAACAGACATTAATTCATCAATCAATGTTTGTGGAACAATGGCAGGATAAGTACTGAATCGAACGAAATGATTGACACCACGTGTGGAATTAACGGTCGTGGTATGAATAACTTCGGGATTAAAGTGGACAAACAGGTAATTGGGAAACAGTGGCTCAGTAACTGTGGTTCGTTTACCCCGAATAATTTTTTCAATTTTGGCTGTAGGTGTTAAGCAAATTACGTCCTGTCGCTCTAAATTCTCTATTGCCCGAGAGACTTGCCCACGTTTACAGTAAAGAAGATACCAATTTCCCATCATATTTCGACTCCATTGCGTAGAGTGCCTAGCATAACAAAACCAGTACTAAAGGGTCACCAGTAAAGATAGAAGTTATTTAAGTGTAAGCCGTATTTTTATATTCTATCGTGCTTATTTTCAGTAAAAGTCTATGTCTTGATTATTGCACTAAATCCATTGTGTTTTAGCAGGTTATGAGTTTTCCTTGTAACCCTCATGGGAGGGATTATAATGGCTTTCCCCCCTGAAAATCGGCACAAATGAACACTATGAAATATCGCGATCTAAGAGACTTTCTTTCCTTGTTGGAACAATCAGGTGAATTAAAGCGAATTCGTATAGAAGTTGATCCATACCTGGAAATGACTGAAATCGCAGATCGTACTCTTCGTGCCGGTGGTCCTGCCTTATTATTTGAAAATCCTAAGGGATATTCGATGCCTGTATTGTGCAACTTGTTTGGGACACCTCAGCGTGTTGCTATGGGAATGGGGCAGGATGATGTTAAGGCACTGCATGATGTTGGGAAACTATTGGCTTTTCTGAAAGAGCCTGAGCCACCAAAAGGCTTTCGTGATTTGGTCGATAAATTGCCGAAATTCAAACAGGTTTTGAATATGCCAACCAAACGCCTTAGCTCTGCGCCGTGTCAGGAACAGATTTGGGCAGGAGATGAGGTGGATCTCACCCGTATTCCAGTCATGCATTGTTGGCCAGAAGATGCAGCCCCTTTGATTACCTGGGGATTGACGGTGACTAAAGGACCTAATAAAGAGCGCCAGAACTTGGGTATTTACCGTCAACAGGTATTGGGAAAAAACAAACTGGTTATGCGCTGGTTATCACATCGTGGTGGTGCGCTTGATTTTCAGGAGTGGTGTCAGGCTCATCCGGGGGAACGTTTCCCTGTATCTGTTGCATTGGGAGCCGATCCTGCCACGATATTGGGGGCGGTTACTCCAATTCCTGATACCTTGTCTGAATATGCGTTTGCTGGATTATTGCGTGGGCATAAAACGGAAGTTGTTAAATGTATATCCAATGATCTGGAAGTACCTGCCAGCGCTGAGATTGTCCTTGAAGGCTACATTGAACCTGGTGAAATGGCACCGGAAGGGCCATATGGTGATCATACCGGCTATTACAATGAAGTCGATATGTTCCCGGTATTTACCGTAACCCATATTACCCAACGCAGTGATGCTATCTATCATTCTACTTACACTGGGCGTCCGCCGGATGAACCTGCGGTACTGGGGGTTGCGTTGAATGAAGTATTGGTGCCAATATTGCAAAAACAATTTCCTGAAATTGTGGATTTTTACTTGCCACCAGAAGGCTGCTCTTATCGACTTGCGATCGTTACAATGAAAAAACAGTATGCAGGCCATGCCAAGCGAGTAATGATGGGAGTTTGGTCATATCTGAGACAATTTATGTACACAAAATTTGTTATCGTTTGTGATGATGATATCAATGCGCGAGATTGGAATGATGTCATCTGGGCGATAACAACGCGAATGGACCCGCAGAGAGATACAGTCTTAATGGAAAATACCCCCATTGACTATCTCGATTTTGCATCGCCTGTTTCTGGGTTAGGCTCAAAAATGGGGTTAGATGCAACGAATAAATGGCCAGGAGAGACACAAAGGGAATGGGGACGTCCGATAGTGATGAGCGATGAAATTCGGGCCCGTGTCGATGAAATTTGGGATCAATTAGATATTTTGAAGCGATAAGAGGGAACGCATGACAATATTAAGTTGTAAAGTAACATCGGTTGACTCCATTACAGATACAGTTTATCGGGTTCGTTTATTACCTGATTCGCCTTTTTTTTTCCGTGCAGGACAATATTTAATGGTGATTATGGATGAAAGGGATAAACGTCCTTTCTCCATGGCATCACCACCCTCAGAAAAACAGATAATTGAGTTGCATATTGGGGCTTCTGAGCTAAATCTCTATGCGATGGCGGTAATGGATAGAATTCTGGATCAGAAAGTCATTGATATTGACATTCCACATGGTCATGCCTGGTTTCGTGAAGACAGCAAAAACCCGATGTTATTGATTGCCGGTGGAACGGGATTCTCATATACGCGCTCTATCTTATTGGCTGCATTGAAAAAAAATCCTAATCGTGAAATTTCCATCTATTGGGGAGGGCGAGAACTGCAACACCTTTATGATTTGGGGGCGTTGCAATCATTAAGTGAGCATTATCCTAATTTGACCGTTGTACCGGTGGTTGAACAAGTTGATGAACACTGGCGCGGAAGAACGGGAACAGTTCTGAGTGCGGTTTTGGAAGATTTCGGCAGTTTGGCAAACCATGATATTTACATTGCTGGCCGCTTTGAGATGGCTAAAATTGCCCGTGAACGGTTCTGTAGTGAGCGAGATGCATCTATCGAACGCATGTATGGGGATGCATTTGAGTTTATTTGAGCCGTTTGCCGATAAAAAATGAGACGACAAAAAATAAAAAACCCGCCCCTGACAGGCGGGAAACTATGGCAACAACTGACTAGAATGATGCAATAGATAAGACAGACAAGGGAAAAACGTTAATTTTTAAAAGCCATAAATGTCAATCGTCAACTATGCTTTATAGCCAAGTTTTCATGACTATACTCTTTCAATAATCGTGGCTATACCCTGGCCTAACCCGATGCACATGGTTGATAGTCCGAACTGAACATCTTTACGCTCCATCAAGTTAAGCAGAGTGGTTGTAATGCGAGTACCAGAGCACCCCAATGGGTGACCGAGAGCAATAGCGCCGCCGTTCAGGTTGATTCTGTCATCCATACTCTCCAGCAGATTCAATCCCTTTATACAAGCCAGGGATTGTGCGGCGAATGCTTCGTTCAATTCCATAACGCCAATATCCGTAAGGCTTAATCCGGCTTTTTTCAGGGCCATTTGTGTGGCCGGCACAGGGCCATAACCCATGATAGAAGGATCACAACCCACCACCGCCATTGAGCGAATACGGGCGCGAGGTTTTAATCCTAACGCTTTAGCTTTGCTTTCGCTCATGATCAGCATGGCAGAGGCGCCATCGGAAAGCGCTGAGGAGTTACCCGCAGTCACACTTCCAGTGACAGGATCAAAAACGGGACGCAGTGCAGCCAAATCTTTTGGATTAGCATCTGTGCGGATCACTTCATCAAAATCGACGAGTTTCAGATTTCCTTCAGCATCATGTCCATATATGGGGACTATTTCGCTAGAGAAAGCCTTGGATACGGTCGCTTGTGTTGCACGTTGATGAGAACGGAGGGCAAACTCATCCTGCATTTCACGACTAATATTGTACATTTTGGCCAGCATTTCTGCCGTTAACCCCATCACACCTGCTGCCTTGGCAACGTTACGGCTTAATTTGGGATGAAAGTCGACACCGTGTGTCATGGGAACATGTCCCATATGTTCAACACCACCGACCATAACAATACTGGCATCACCGGTCATGATCATGCGGGCACCATCGTGCAGCGATTGCATCGAAGAACCACAGAGACGGTTAACCGTGACCGCAGGAACTGAATGGGGAATACCCGCGAGTAAAGCTGAGTTGCGGGCAATATTGAACCCTTGTTCCAGTGTTTGTTGCACGCACCCCCAAGAGATATCATCAATATCTTCAGGTTTAACAGTAGGATTGCGCTTGAGTATTGACTTCATCAGATGTGCAGAGAGATCTTCGGCACGGACCTGACGGAATACACCACCTCTTGAGCGCCCCATCGGGGTACGGATACCATCAATAATAACTACGTTTTCCATGTTTTCAGACCTCACACTTTTTCACCTGAATTAACAGCAAGTTCTGCTGGGGCAGGGTAGTAACTTTCATTACCTTCGGCTTTTGCTTTCAGACCAGCGGGTATGTGATAGAGGGCGCCCAGGTGAGTATAACTTTCTGCCATCTTCACATAGGCGGCAGTTCCCAGGGTATCCAGATAACGGAAAACGCCACCATGGAATGGAGGGAAGCCTAAGCCATAGACCAGTGCCATATCCGCTTCTGCGGGGCTGGCAATAACACCTTCTTCGAAGCAGCGAACAACTTCGTTAATCATTGGGATCATGGTTCGGGCAATGATCTCTTCGCCAGAGAAAGTATGTTTCGGTTTGCTGATGCTTGCCAATAATTGATCGGTAGTATCATCCTGCTCTTTTTTCGGCTTGCCTTTTTTATCTTGGGTATATTTATAGAAACCAACGCCATTTTTCTGACCATAACGCTGATTTTCAAAGAGTACATCAATGGCATCCCGATAATCGCGGCTCATGCGGTTTGGGAAACCCTGAGCCATGACAGATTGTGCATGGTGGGCGGTGTCAATACCGACAACATCAATGAGATAAGCAGGACCCATTGGCCAGCCAAATTCTTTTTCCATGATTTTGTCGATTTGGCGGAAATCACCACCATCACGCAACAACATGCCAAAACCAGCCAGATAAGGGAACAATACGCGGTTTACAAAGAAGCCGGGGCAATCGTTAACAACGATCGGTGTTTTGCCCATTTTACTGGCATACGCAACAACATTTGCAATCGTCTTATCTGCGGTTTTTTCTCCACAAATAATTTCAACCAACGGCATACGATGTACTGGGTTGAAGAAATGCATCCCACAGAAGTTTTCCGGGCGTTTGAGCGATTTTGCTAATTCAGTGATTGGGATAGTGGAGGTATTGGAAGCCAGAATGCAATCATCGCTGATATGTGATTCTGTTTCTGCTAAAACCGCCGCTTTAATCTTCGGATTTTCAACGACAGCTTCAACAACAATTCGGGATTGCTCAATACCCGCATAATTCAGGGTTGGATGAATGGATGCCAGAATTTTAGCCATCTTCATGGCATCTAAACGCCCACGCTCAAATTGTTTATTCAGCAATTTGGCAGCTTCATTGATACCTAAATCCAGCGCTTTTTGATTAATATCTTTCATCAAGACAGGAATACCTTTGTGCGCTGATTGATAGGCAATACCTCCACCCATGATCCCGGCCCCCAGTACAGTTGCATGCTCAGGGGTTGTAACGGTTTGCAGGTGTTTCTTCGCCAGGCCTTTAACATATTGCTCATTCAGAAAGATGCCGATTAAAGCACGAGAGACAGACGTGTGTGCTAATGAAACAAAACTGGCTGATTCCAGTTTTAAGGCTTCATCACGACCCAGTGTAGCGGCTTTTTCAATGGTTTTTACCGCAGTGATTGGTGCTGGATAATGAGGGCCGGCAACCTTCATGACCATACCTTTTGCGACGGTGAAACTCATGGTACGTTCGATCTCATTGAGAGTCAGAGGCATCAGTTTAGGCTGACGGGCGGCTTGCCAGTCCAAGTCTCCTTGAATAGCTTGTTCCAGAATTGAAACGGCAGAGTCAACCAGTTTTTCGGCGGGAACTACGGCATCAACCAGGCCATTTTTCAGTGCTTCTTCAGCACCAATATCTTTTCCTGCGGAAATGATTTCGAGAGCGTTGTCTGTGCCAATCAGGCGTGGCAGGCGAACAGAGCCACCAAATCCCGGCATAATACCTAATTTAGTTTCTGGTAATCCGATGCGAAGATCGGGGGATGCGATACGAAAATCTGTTGAAAGCACCAATTCACACCCACCGCCAAGGGCATAGCCATTGATAGCAGAAATAGTTGGAACGGCGAGATCTTCTATACGGTTAAAGATATTGTTGGCGAGATCCAGTAATTCGTGCAGTTTTTCTGCTGGTGCACTGAATAGCGATAAAAATTCTGTGATATCAGCACCAACAATAAAAGCTTGTTTTTCAGAGCGTAGCAGTAACCCTTTTAGTTTAGTTTCTTGCTCAAGGGTAGCAACGGCTTTATCCAGCGAAGTAACCGTTTTTGTGTCTAATTTATTAATTGCAGCCGGCGCATTGAAGATGAGTTCAGCAATGCCATCTTTCAGCCATTTTACTTGAATAGTTTCACTTAGGTAGAGCATGTCATTCTCCTCAATGAGTGCATACCATCTGGTATGACCAGATGCAGTTGATTGTGATTACTGTGTTAATTTAATGCAAACTAATGATTAATTTTTTGTAGGGCAGATCACAGGTAAGATTTATGGCAGGGAGCAATATATTTTGTTAATGCATTGAAAAATATAAATATATTAGTTTATTTTCAGAGAGGGCGTTTTTCACGTGATAGCTCCCACAATAATGGATTGTGGTAATATTTAAGCTCCTGCCAAAAAATCAAAAGGTTAATTAAGAAGATGGAAAAGTTGGCATCTCTGTACCAAGAACATATTAAAACCTTACAAAAACGTGCCCGAGAAATCTTAGAACGAACTCAGTTTGACGCCTTGCTTATTCATTCAGGTGAATCATTACGGGTTTTTCTGGATGACAGCCATTATCCGTTTAAGGTAAATGCACACTTTAAGGCTTGGATACCTGTGACCAAAGTGCCTAATTGCTGGTTGTGGATTGACGGTGTTAATAAACCTAAGCTCTGGTTTCATTCACCAGTAGATTACTGGCACAGCGTAGAGCCACTACCCAGTGGATACTGGACTGACGAAATAGAAATGATCCATTTGGCAAAAGTTGAAGATATCAGCATTAAACTGAATGGATTGTCAAAACAGAACACCGCTTATATTGGTGAACAAACGGAGCGTGCTAAATCTTTGGGCATTCTTGATCACAATATCAACCCAAAAGCTGTTTTGGATTATTTGAATTATCATCGTTCATATAAAACAGATTATGAATTGGCTTGTATGCGTGAGGCCCAGAAAACCGCCGTTAATGGTCATCTGGCCGCTTATGATGCATTTTTGTCTGGTGTGAGCGAATTCGAAATCAATATGTTCTATTTGATGGCAACCGGGCATCGTGATACCGATGTCCCTTATGATAATATTGTTGCCTTGAATGAAAATACGGCTGTTTTGCACTACAACAAATTACAGCAGAGGGTTCCTTCGGAAATACGCAGTTTTTTGATTGATGCTGGAGCGGAATATCATGGTTATGCTGCGGATATCACCAGAACCTATGCAGCAAAGCCTCATAATGATTTTGCCTCACTGATAAAGGATCTGAATGAAGAACAACAGGCGCTCATCGGCACAATTAAAACGGGAGTTCGATATACCGACTACCATGTTAATATGCACCAACGTATAGCCAGGATACTGAAAAAACATGATATTGTTCATGGGATCAGTGAAGAAGATATGGTTGAAACAGGATTGACGACACCATTTTTCCCACACGGACTCGGCCATCCTTTAGGTTTGCAGGTGCATGACGCTGCGGGATTTATGCAAGATGATAAAGGAACCCATCTGGCCACCCCGGAGATGCATCCTTATTTGCGCTGTACCCGTATTCTGGAGCCAAGAATGGTTTTGACCATTGAACCTGGGATCTATTTCATTGAAACTTTATTAGCGCAGTGGCGTGAAAGTGAATATCGTCAACATTTTGATTGGAAGAAAATCAATATGTTGAAAAATTATGGTGGTATTCGTATTGAAGATAACATCGTTATTCACGATGGAAAAATTGAAAATATGACCAGAGAATTACAATTATCGTAATGAAGCCTTATTTAATTCCTGCGGCTTCAGTCAGTTTTACTGAAGAAATAAAAAAGAGTCGTTTCATTACCCTGCTGGAGCATACCAGCGGGGTGGATGAGGCGAAGTTATTTATCCAAAGCATCAAAGAACAATATCCTGATGCTCGGCACCATTGTTGGGCTTTTGTGGCAGGAGCGCCGGATGATTCCCAACAGTTAGGGTTTTCTGATGATGGTGAGCCTACCGGAACCGCTGGTAAGCCGATGATTGCTCAGTTAATAGGAAGTCGTTTGGGGGAAATTACTGCTGTATCTGTTCGCTATTTTGGTGGCATAAAATTGGGTACGGGTGGTTTGGTAAAAGCCTATGGCAATGGGGTACAGCAAGCTCTGAAGCTGTTGCAAACCGAATACAAAGTACCGCAGAAGTTATACCAGTTACAGTGTGAGTACTCGCATATTTCAATGGTAGAACAGTTGCTACACCAATTTTCTGGGCAAGTGATCGCCAGTGATTATGCTGAAAATGTCACGTTGCAAGTCTCGCTGCCAGCTACCCTTGTTGGTGAGATAGGTGATAAATTACGGGACTTGAGCCGTGGTGCTCTGTTTTTAACACCAAAATCATAATTATTCTTCATACCGGATTTCTAAGGAACCAGCCGAATGCATTTTCGCGCCATAACCCGCATTGTTGGACTACTTGTCATTCTTTTCTCTGTCACAATGATTATTCCGGGGCTGGTCGCATTGATCTATCGTGATGGCGCAGGCAGGGCATTCAGCCAGACCTTCATCTTTGCTCTCGTCATTGGTTTAATATTGTGGATACCTAATCGCGAACAAAAATCTGAACTCAAGCCAAAAGAGGGTTTTTTGATTGTTGTCCTATTTTGGACCGTGTTGGGAAGTGTGGGGGCATTGCCATTCATTTTCTCAGAAAAACCTAATCTTTCAGTCACAGATGCCTTTTTTGAATCATTTTCTGGCTTGACGACAACAGGGGCGACGACGCTTGTTGGCCTTGATTCCCTTCCCAAGGCTATTTTGTTCTATCGACAAATGCTGCAATGGTTAGGTGGCATGGGAATTATCGTTCTGGCGGTGGCGATCTTACCTCTGCTTGGTGTGGGGGGAATGCAGCTTTATCGTGCAGAAATGCCAGGACCGTTGAAAGACAATAAAATGCGTCCACGTATTGCAGAAACGGCAAAAACGCTTTGGCTGATTTATGTCTTGTTGACCATTGCCTGTGCGCTGGCATTGTGGGCGGCGGGAATGTCAGCATTCGATGCGATTTCTCATAGCTTTTCTACCATCGCTATTGGGGGGTTTTCTACCCATGATGCCAGTATCGGCTTTTTTAATAGCCCGGCCATCAATACGATTATTGCCATGTTCTTATTGATTTCGGGCTGTAATTTTGGTTTGCATTTTGCGGTTCTTTCTGGACGAAGCTTGAAAGTGTACTGGCGTGATCCAGAATTTCGGATGTTCATTACTATTCAGTTGGCACTGTTGGCCATCTGTATGCTGATATTATGGCAACATTCTGTTTATGAATCAGAATGGGAAGCATTGAATCACGCGTTTTTTCAAGTTATCTCTATGGCAACAACGGCTGGGTTTACAACGGACTCTTTTGCCAATTGGCCTCTGTTTCTGCCTTTTCTGCTGTTATGTTCTGCATTTATAGGGGGATGTGCGGGGTCAACAGGAGGCGGTCTCAAAGTTATCCGTATTTTGTTGTTGTTCTTGCAAGGATCGCGTGAATTAAAGCGTTTAGTGCACCCGAATGCTGTGTATACCATTAAATTGGGGCGTCGAGCATTACCGGAACGGATTATTGAAGCAGTATGGGGTTTTTTCTCTGCTTACGCACTGGTTTTCGTCGTTAGTATGTTGTTACTGATCGCAACGGGTGTTGACGAATTTTCTGCTTTTTCTGCCATCGCCGCAACATTGAATAACTTGGGGCCAGGATTGGGAGCCGTCGCTGATAACTTTACAACGATGAATCCGGCGGCTAAATGGATATTGGTTGTCACTATGTTATTTGGGCGTTTGGAAGTATTCACATTATTGGTCCTATTTACCCCTACTTTTTGGCGTGAATAGTGTTTATATGTGATTCTCTGTTTAATAAGGGCGTATCTATGAATTATTTGTTGCTCTATTCTACCCAAGATGGGCAGACCAAAAAAATTATTACCCGTATCGCAGAGAACCTCCGTCGTGCTGGTATTAAGTGTGAGTTAAGAGATCTTTCTACAGTGAAACAAATCAATTTGATGCCTTACCAAAAAGTCATGGTAGGAGCGTCGATACGTTATGGTAGTTTCAATTTTGTATTGCATGATTTTGTCATTCGCCATCAAAAACAATTGAACCAAATGCCAACAGCTTTCTTTGGCGTCAACTTAACGGCGAGAAAGCCAGAAAAAAGAACGCCAGAAACGAACGCTTATGTACGTAAGTTTTTAATAAAAAGTCCGTGGCAACCTGATTTATGCGGAGTTTTTGCGGGAGCGTTACTCTATCCACGTTATCGTTGGTTGGATCGCATGATGATTCAGTTCATTATGCGAATGACCGGAGGAGAAACAGATACTACAAAAGAAATCGAATACACCGATTGGGAACAGGTAGATCATTTTTCTGAGAAATTTTTGCAAATATCGTGTGATAAAACGCCTTAAAAACAGTCTTTCTGCTGGTTATTACCTCGTTTTGAGGAAAAAAACCACGAACAGAAAAAAATTTTAAAAAAACTATTGTCAGCGTCATAAAACTCCCTATAATGCGCTTCCGTTGTCACGACAAACACACAAACCGGTCGGGATGACAACGTGAAAGGCCCTGAAAAATAAGGCTTGACACGAAAAGAG
>NZ_LDNM01000063.1 GCF_001028135.1 Xenorhabdus griffiniae | reverse complement strand
GTATAACCATCGGTCGGCTCGGCATCGGAACAAATGATCGGACGTTCCCAGACAAAGCAATTCCGCCCTGGATAGCTTTTTCACAAACATTTTTCATTGGTAAAGCTAAAAATCAAAAACCCAAAAAAATCACCGCAGGATTACCAGCAACGCTCGCCGCAAGATGGTTTGAGCGTAGCGAACTAACCATCGAGGAAGCGTAATATCACCTGAACGGACATAGGAACTCGGCCACTCAGATCCCGACTAAAAGCCGTTTTTAATCCGCGCTTATTTGATGAAAATAGGCGCCAAAGACTAATAAGATACAGAAGGGGATCTCTCGCAGCCCTTGCTACAAGCGGAAAGTTTTTGACAATAGTTAGCTCATGCGCTAACATTGTTAGCTCATGCGCTAACTATTTCGGATAATTTCAATGAAACGAATAACCCAAATTGACCTAGAAACGGGAGAAGATATTGGTGGATTTGTAGCTGTAATTCGCCCTAAACAAAAATCTTCATTTGAGAGGCACTTCACCATGAACCAAGCAGCACTAAAAATCATTGCAACAGAGCTTAATCACGAACAAACAAAGGTTCTAATGATACTGTTAGCCGATCTAGATTATGAAAACTACATCCAAATAGCCCAAGTTGATATATGCGAATCACTTAAAATGAATAAAGCTAGCGTAAGTAGAGCTATAAAAAATCTAATTGAATTTGGAATAATACTCGAAGGCCCTAAAATCGGACGTAGCAAGACCTACAGGTTAAATCCGCAATTCGGTTGGAAAGGAACAGTGAGTAATCACAAAAAAGCCCTTAAAAACGGTCTCAGTGTCATTCAGGGCGGTAAGGCCTAAATCTCGAATCTAGACAAATGTACAGTATTACATATCCAATTTTTTAAGTGGTTTCACTGAGTACGATGTCTTAGGAAAGCAGGTCGAACAAGGTTCATGGCCGTTTTTTTAATGGCGTCACTTGGTAAAAAATCCAAGTGACGCCGCCTCTCAATCGATTTCAGGAGTTATATCAAAATAGGCTACCTCAGATAATGAGCATTCTTCTGCTGAAATAATTGATGAAGCAATAAAAACAGCAGGTTTTTTGTTTTTATCAATATACGGAATGGTTATTTCTAATGTTTGTGTATATAACTGGCCAGATTCTTTAAGAATAATTGGCTTACCTTTTTTTACTAATCTAGTTCGTTCTAGTAGAGAAGAGGTTGCTTTCATTCTATCGAATTGATTATTTCTTCGATAAGAATTGGTTATAACAATTTGCGCAGCCCAAGACTGAGTAGTTGCACAATAATCTAAAGCTTTTTCGGTATCATCTTTTGTTGAAGAAAAAGCAATAGTAGGAATAAATAACATTGCAAATAAAATATTTTTTTTCATGATCTATTTCACTATTAACTCTCTGTCCATAGAGTCAACTATTTCTCTTCTCGCACTTTTTCCAACAATTATACAACCCTCCGATGCTTCGCCAGGATTTTTTGTGCTATCGCCATGTATTCTAAAAAGATCTCTTCCGTACATATTGTTACCCTCACGCGGCTCTAAATGAATGGTCATTGCACCTTTACTACTGGTATAACCTCCAATCGTATATTGCCCTCTGGGGATTGGTCCTTTCCCACGTATAGATTCTGAGGCAGGGTTATTTTTATGTATTCCCTTTCCGCTATATCCGTCACGGTAAACTAATTTATCGTCATGATATAACTCGCCTGAGTACTGATGATAAATCCAAGCCATTTAAAACTCCTTTTTTCCGAAAAAATAAAAAACTAATCACTTTGATTTATATAATTTATCATCTTTTTTATTTGTAGTTTAAATAACTTTATAAGTTTGTTTGTTAAAAAATATTACATTTCGTTTTTTTAATTCAGATAAATAAGACTTCATTTAAATTAATTTAAATTAATTACACTATTTAAAATTTGGAAGATTTATCTTTCTAAAACCGACAGTCAGTCAACGCCTGTCTTATATCGAGAGGGTTCTTTTGTCTTCGACCGTCTGACTTTCGCGTCGCAAGCAGATTGCTAAAAAACAGCTTTGCAGGGATGAAGGGGATCGCGTTCCCTGATGGAATCCCCCCTTGTATCGGCGGATTAAAAACGGCTATCCCAGTGACTTTTAGTGAGCCGCCTTCCATGTCCTAACGGACATCTAAAATTCATTCCTTCCGGTGTTTTTCACTTTTAATCTCGTCAAAAAATAGTCTTGCTGGGTGTCGGGGCTTTGCCCTGACCAAGAGTTTTGTAACAACGACTGCGTGCAGGCGGTGCTACAAAACACATCTTGTCCCCTCTTTGACCCGGTTTTTTACCCGATCTTACTGTGATTTTTTTTGAATTTTTTTCCAACTCATTGACGGTTTAAATTCAAAAGGCGGGTTTTCAATTCTTCCGTGGATGCCCTTACAGGTTTATGTGATAGAAACGCCTCAGAGTGCACTCTGAGGCGTTTTGCTATTAGATCACCCGTAGATTTCATGACAAGGGGATATTTGCTCTGTGTCGATTCTAGGCCGCTTCTCGTCATGGTTGCCACTCATACCTTATAAACGGCTTGTACTCACCATTCACCAAC
>NZ_LDNM01000062.1 GCF_001028135.1 Xenorhabdus griffiniae | reverse complement strand
GAGCACGGTAACGAGCGAGGAGCGCAGCGACTGCGAGCCGGGCGCAGTAAGTCGCTGCGGGGTTGGGGCGGGGGAGGTAAACGCGGAGGCCGCAGGCCGACCTGCCTGCAGGGAAGTTTGCCGGAACAACGCAAGGCAGCTAAAGAAGAACACGGGTTTTTGCTGAGGACTGGCTCATAAGCTGACAGCAGAAGGCGTAGCCTTGTGCGGTGCACCTTGCGATGCCGATAAGCGGGGGCGCAAGACATAATGTGTATTATGCGATGCGAGCCGCTCTCCGGCGCAGGGGGGGACTACGTGGCTGAACGGCGAGTTTCGCATAATTCCCCGACATTATGTTGAGTGGGCTTTGGACGGCCTGCACTGACTGAACGGGGGCGGCATTGTTCAGGCCGACCATTGCCCACGTACCCCCGCGAGCACTGAGGCCAACGGGCAGTCCGGCCACGGTCTGCCCCCGCGCCGATCCCAGCGAACTCAACGGGGACACTCAGGCTGTCCGGTGCGTTGTGGTATCCGTTTGGCGTCTGGCTCTCCGCTGGCACAGTCTGAACCGTTCTCTGAGCGTCCGGTCTGGCTGTCTGCATCCGGCAAGGCCTGAGAGTCTCGCTCTGCCGGATGGGTTCGGCTGTGTACCTGCTTGAGCTGTTTGATCGCCACTTTGGTATAGATTTGTGTTGTATTCAGCTTTTCATGCCCCAGCATCGCCTGGATATGGCGGATATCGGCACCGTTATCCAGCATCTGCGTGGCCATTGAATGGCGGAACAGGTGACACGCCCCCGGCTTGTCCAGATGTGCCCGCTGCCGGATGGCTTTGCCTGCGATTTGCGTCAGGTGTCCCAGACTCAGCGGCCTGCCCTTTTGCGAGATAAACAGATAACCGCTGTCATAGTGCGCGGCCAGTTGTGGCCTGACGTTGACCAGATAGCGTTTCAGCCAGCCCAGCGCCCGCTCACCGACAGGCACAACCCGATCTTTATTCCCTTTGCCCTGATTCACCACGACCGCACCACGTTCGAAGTCGATGTCGCCCCGCTGGAGCTGGCGCAGCTCCATGCGCCGGATGCCGCTGCTCCAGAGGATTTCCAGCATCACCCGGTTGCGGAACCCCAGCACACTCTGATCGTCAAGGCTCTCCAGCACCTGCGTGGTTTCCCGTTCACTCAGGATCTGCGCAGGCAGCCGCTTTTCTTCTTTCGGCAACACCATCTGCTCGGCCGGGTTGTAGAGGATGTGATGGCGTTGCAGTAACCAGCGGAACCACAGCCGCAGGGCGATCAGCCGTTCCCGCTGACCGTTATTGCCGTAAGGCTGACCATCGGCTTTACGGTAAGCCCGCAGATACCGCTGCCAGCTTTCCAGTAACACCAGTGTGACCTGTGCGGGGTAACGAACCGTGCGCTGTTCGCACCAGTCGATAAAGGGTAGCAGGTAGCTACGGTATGTTTCCCGCGTGCGGTCAGCCCGGCCTTGTGCCAGCAGCGTGTCGAACCACGCTTCGAGCTGTTGGCGCAGTGTGATCAGGGTGTTGTCGTGTGAAGTTATCATGCGGATTGTCCTTTTTGTGATGGAAGCTATCCGGCAGTACGGTATGACGGGAAGTTTTTATTGTGTTGCCGGAACAGTGATTTTTCGTTTTATCAGACTTGCGAGTGCTTAACCCTGTCTGGCTGTGGCGTTATGGCTATTTTGCTTACCCAGACTTAGCCCAGACTTGGGGCAGACCTGGCATAGACTTGCTTCTGTTCCGCCCAGACTTGCGCGGATCATACCGGCACGATCAGGCCGCTTAAGTGGGCACTGTCGCCCTCGCCATCCCAGAGCAGTTCGTATTGCAACAGATGCCCGCGACTGCCGCCGTGAACAAGCAGGTACTCCATGTCACTTAAGCGCTGGCAATGCAGCTTAAGCTGGCTGTCGCTCCAGTTTGTGTAAGCCCGGATATCCCGCCGGGTAAAACGCACTTCTCGCAGCGTTTGCTGCCTGTCCGATGCCATCCCGTGCGCCATCTGCTGGATCAGTAATAACAGCTTGCGTGTCTGCGGTGGCATCTCGTCCAATGTCCGGCCTAAGATTTCATGGGCGAGCTGATTCGCCAGCCGGATATCATCTTTCGTCACTTCGATATATTCCAGTGTCTTCCCCCGGTGCGCTGCCGTTTTGATGTCCCGCTGGTACTGATGCAACAGGGCGATGCTCTGAATGAGCGTCAGGTATTTCATATGGTCGCGGCGGGTACGGGTTTTGTCGCTCATGAACGTCAGTTGCGACGCATACGGATTGACCACATTCAAGGGTTTCAGCAGCCGCTGGGCGTTCTGGTGAAGCTGTGTCAGATAGTCGCGCTCGTTCTCAGCCAGCAAGCCTGCCAGCGTCTGCTTCTGCCGTTGCAACGCATGGATGGCTTCGGTCTGTTCGCGGGATTCATTCACCGTCAGCACCAGACAGCGATTGAGCAGTTCTTCGTCCACATCGATAGCGGTCGTCGTTAACATCAGCATCACCGGGCCTTTGACGGTGTAGCTTTTGGTAACGAGGTTTCCGGTCGCTTCATCCTTGCCCGTGCTCGCCATGGTCAGCTCGCCGTCTGACTGCAACAGCTTGAGCGCATAGGCGGCCTGCCGTACCCCTTCTTCTTCCGCTATCGCTAAAATCTTGTGCTGGAGATGGGTTTCGCCCAGATAGAACAGACTTTGCCCGGTCATGGCGCTGTACTGGGTACGCTCTTCTTCCGGCATCAGGTTCAGTACGGCCTCCATCAATGAGGATTTTCCGGCGGCGCTGCTGCTTTGGATCAGGACGGCTAAGGGTCTGGGTAACTTTCGGCTCACTGCCGCCAGATACCCCGCCAACAGATTGGTTGATTCACCGACCACGCCACAGGCGGCTAAATCAGCGGTAATACGGCTGACCAGTTGCGGATCCTGCAACAACGCCCGCGCCTCCTCCCGTTCGGATCCATTCAACTCAGGCGCTACGGCTGCCGGGTTTTTCGCCTGCTGTAGCCACTGCTCAACCGCCAGTAACACCTGCCCCAGCGCCCGCCGGATGTCACCTTCGGTTAGCCCCAGCTCAACGGCGGCCATACGGGAATAGCTGTTGCGTGAACGCCCGCTCATCAGATTAACCCCGTCAGCGAACAACACGCGCAGCGGCGTGATCCCTTTGGCAACCAGCGCCGCCGCCAGTTTCACGGCAGCATCATT
>NZ_LDNM01000061.1 GCF_001028135.1 Xenorhabdus griffiniae | reverse complement strand
ACGCCGGCGAACTGTTGCAACTGCACCGGGAAGGGGCCAGCGCCGCCGAATTGCAACGCTGGCTCAGGGAAAAACGTATCCGGGTCGTTCTCTCCACCGTCACACGCTGGCTGGCACGCAATGGCTAAATTCGCCAGTCCGTCCAGGCAGGCAGCCTCCGTCATGAAAGCCATGCAGGGCAGCGTGTTACGCTCCGTTGGCACCGTGCGCAACTACGAACAGGCTTTAACCCGCGTGGCTGAATGGGTGAAGTCCTCCCGCGCCTGCTCTGACCTGCGAACACTGACACCGGCGACAGCCATCGACTATCTGGAAACCCGTGGCGAAGCCGTCGGACAGAAGACACTGGACATGGAACGGCAGGCCATTCAGACCATGATGCACCACATCACCGGCGTATTACCCCACGGCCAGACCCTTCCGGTTATCCGCGCTAAAAGTCCCCAGGTATTGACCGGCCGCGCTTACACCCCGGCACAAGTGGCGCTGATTGCCCGCGCACAGACCGCCAGAAACGCGCTGGCCACTGAGCTGGCGTATGCGGCCGGACTCCGGGCACACGAACTGCACACACTGGCCCCTGCCCGGGAGTGCCCGGCTAACGAGAGGCCGGTAACAGAAACCAAATGGAACGGCCGCGACGGCCATCTGTACACCGTACAGGGGAAAGGGGGGCTGGTTCGAGAAGTTCTGATCCCTCATCATCTGGCAGAACGGCTGGAAACCCTGCGCCGCCCTGAACCCCGGGCGGTAACAGACCGGGGGATAAATTACCTTTCCCGCTATGAGATTGGTGCCGGCAAAGCCTGGACAAACAGTTTCAGCGCGGCTGCCATCCGTGTGCTGGGCTGGTCTGCCGGTGCGCATGGCCTGCGCCACTCCTACGCCCAGGAGCGCATGCGCGAACTGCAACGGCAGGGACTTGTCCGGGAGGATGCACTGACCACCGTCAGTCAGGAAATGGGGCATTTTCGGCCGGAAATTACGGAGACTTACCTGCGATGAAATGGCGTGTAATAACAGGGCTGGCATTCCTGCTCGTTCTTTCCGTTGTCAGCTTTGGCGTCTATGCCAGCATGAATGCTCTTATCGTCGGCATACTGGCCGAAAATGACCGGATCAGGGTGATTGCACAGGGATTTGCCGTCGCCATACACTTCTGGCCTGTTGCGCTGGCCGGCGCAGTGCTGGGCGGGGTTCTCACCCTCATGGTTTCCGCGCCGGCGTTCAGCACAGCGCAGGATGCAGATCACGAGAGCCAGCGTAGATACTACCGGCAACAGGCCGAAGCCGCAGAGCGTCGTGCTGAACGCGCCGAGAAAGTCGCACAGCAACGGTTACAGACACAACTCCAGGCCGCAGAAACCCGGGAAAGGGAAGCCGTCTGCGCTTTAGACCGTGCCCGACAGCTTGAACAAGACGTCGCGGCCAAAGTCAGGAACATCATGGCAGAAACTGAAAGACAGCGAGCCACCGCTGCGCAGGAAGTTGAACAGAGCCGTATCAAAGCCCAGGATGCTGAACGGCGACGCCGGAATGCAACGGCTACAGCAGAAAGACTGCGCCGGAAACAGGATCAGGCATTCATCAAAAGCTGACCTTATCGGTGGTGCTACAAAATAATCGTCAATGTGATACGCTTCCTCAATGAAAAAGCCCACTTTTGTGGGCTTTATATGGACATTACTTATGATGCAAATCACGCATCATAGCTTCACGTAAGATAGCGTTAAGTCTCGTCTGATATCCCTTTCCTGCTTTTTTCAGCCAGGCCAACACATCAGCATCAATCCTAACCGAAGCTTGCGTTTTTACCGGACGATAAAACTTCCCTTGTTCGGATTTTTTCCAGAAATCATCATCCAACGGAGCAATATCACTATCAGACAATGCATTAAGCTCATATTTCCGATCTTCAGTCAGAGGTGACAGTTCACTTCGTTTATACCTAACTATGCTCATAACATTTCCTCTCATTCCGCTCGGCTTTACGTGCACTGATAATACGGATAATTTCGGTTCCATCTTCAAATCTTATTGTATGAGCAACCAAAACAACCACATATCCTTTTACTGTTCCAATCGTCTGCCAGCGGTATTCACCATTCTCAAAACGATCCTGAACTGATAAATGAAAAGGATCATCAAAAACAAGAGCGGCTTCTTCAAAACGAATCCCATGCTTACGAAAATTGGTTTCCGCTTTAACGGAGTCCCATTCAAACTCAAGCTCCATTTCCACACCACAAAATACATTTATGTATATACATATTAGTATAGACATAGTCAAATAACAAACTATGAATTTAACATAACATACATTGCCAGCACCGCCTGTACGCCCCTCAGCGCGGTTTTTGCCTCAACCCAGTAAAAACGCATTATCTTTCTCCCAAAAACCACGCAAAATTGTCTACACGCGTTTTTAACGCCATGCATAACTATGCACACCACTGCGTTTTTATGGGTTTTACGTCAAAAAGATCACGTAAACCGAATTTTAGTCAATTTCCCCACAATGATGATTTCGATCTGAATGGTGAGTAATCGCCGTGAAGATTATGAAATCAGCATGCTGGCACTGTATTTGCTCTGACGCCATTGATATGGGAACACGTCAATCCATATGGGCGGTTTGACCTTCCATAATCGAAATGGCGGCTGGTGACACGACGGTTGGGTCTACTCCGAATGAGGTTGTAAGTCGGAATGTTTTGATCACTGCAAAAAATATCATAGCTAAAAACGCCTCAGAGCGATTTTAAGCGATTTTATGACTTAAGCCATCCCTTTTCATGGATGTTTATAAAAAACGGCTGAGAATGTCTTATGGGCGGTATTATGCCCATGAGTGCATGAGGGATGCTCTTTAGATCAATTAAGACTTTTAGCGGATCAAACAACATACCGGAAGGGGGACTGAACTGAATGGATAACCTTCCCCCTCCCTGCTAAGCCGTGAGCGAAGCGAACCAATAGGCACGAAATAAAAAGGTTCTCGATAGCATGGAGTCGGAGACAGCAGGATCTAACTGTGGAACGCCCGTGAGGGCGGCTGAGAGGAGCCGCTTTGCGGCGACATCTTTTTTGTGATTGATCTGACAATATTTTCTGATTTATCCACAGGGAGAGCCCTTTTTTAACTTGTTTTTTTGTTTTTATTCTTGTTTTCGGTCGGTTTTTATCTTTATTAATCAATTAATTACATCATGATAAGTGGTGCTTTTGACGGTAATAGGTGGTGCTTTTGACGGTAATAGGTGGTGCTTTTGACGGTAATAGGTGGTGCTTTTGACGGTAATATTCACAACCAAATGTGGTTGACAAATAAAAGACACCACCTATATTCATGGTGGTGTCTAAAAAATGTTTTCCACTAATAATGGTACAAGACAAGATATGACCGAGATTATTGCCTACAAGTCAAATGCCCTCATTGAAGCTAGTTATAAATTGACTCTTCAAGAACAAAGAGTTTTATTGATGTGCATCGGTAAGTTGAACCCTCAAGCAGTCACGCCTGAAAAAAAATTTCAATTAACTGCCAGTGAGTTTTACTTAGCATTTCCTGATATGGGCAGAGAGAATGCAGAACGCAGATTACAGGAGGCTGCTGATAAATTAGCTGAACGTTGGATTTATATTCATTGGAAGGAAAAAGAAGAAAAAATAAGATGGATTCAAGGCCAAGCTAAATATTTTAATGGTCAAGGGAAAGTAGAATTAGTTTTTTCTGATCTAATTATGCCTTATTTGACACAATTAAAAGGCCAATTTACTACCATTGCAGTAAAAAATGTTTCAGCTCTAAAGAGAACCTATAGCATACGAATTTATGAATTATTAATGCAATTCAAAAAAACTGGAGATAGAATCATTAATCTAAAAGATTTTAGATCCATGTTAGGAATAGAAGATAAATATTTACAATTTAAGGATTTAAATAAACTTCTTTTAAAGCCATCTATAAAAGAACTAAATCAAAAAAGCAATCTGCTTGTATCCGTTGATACTGTTAAAGATGGGCGTAATGTTGTCGCTTTACATTTTATATTTAAAGAGGACAATCAAATTAAATTAGCATTTAACAAAAATTATTAGGGAATAATATAAAATCAAACCGTTTATTTAGATTTATATTTCTTTTTTAGAGAAAGTCTGTGTGATATGTTATTAGTTTAGATTATCTATAAATAATTAGGATGGTAATTTTATGTCATACATGATTTATCTAACATTAAACGGCAAGAAGCAAGGATTGATATCCGCAGGTTGCTCCACTCTAGACTCTATAGGGAACCGATACCAAAAAGGGCACGAAGATCAAATACAGGTGCTCAGTTTAGATCATTCAATATCTCGTCAACAGAATGTAAGCCATCATCCCATACAATTTATCAAACCCATAGATAAATCATCTCCATTATTAGCCATGGCAATAGATTCCAACGAATCACTAGATGGTAAATTTATTTTTTTCAGAACTGGTCAGATAGGACATTTAGAGCATTTTTATGAAGTCAAAATCACTGAAGCCACAATTTCTGAAATTTCTTGTACCTATCCGCACTCTATAAATGATTTTGATGCCATGCCATATGAAAGAATTATACTTAACTATAAATCAATCTCATGGAATCACGTAACAGCAGGTACATCTGCCTATAGTATATGGGAAGACAGAGTGTACTAAGTAAAAACTAAGCATATATTAAATATATGCTTAGTGACATAAATTTATATTTCTAACATATTCATTTGGTGCAATTAAAGATTTTTTACTACACGTTACATAACCAAAATACTTCAATTTATTATCAACATATAAAGATACAGGAATACTAAAAATAAACGCCAAGAAAAATAACCACACTAAAAAATTAACCATATGGCCTTTATATGGTCGAGGTTTATCTAAGAAACAAGCAATCATAAGAGAATACAACATATGAATACTTATTGGAAAACCAAAGGAAATAAAAAACACCCTCCAAGAAAAATACACTCTATCATTTAAATTAATTAATGAAATAAAATCACGCCATGAAAAAAAAACTACCGCAAACATTGATAACATAATCAGCATCAATATTAATATGTAAAAAATTCTACTCCATAAAGAAAAAATCACCGGTTTCTTGTTTTTATTTTCAATTTTACTTGGCATAAAGTTCTCTCATTTGATAATCATAAAATAAAAAATATTTCCATATTTAATTCCAAGGCCAAATAGCTGGTGTACTTACTCCCATAGCTTGGCGATTAATCTCATAATGATCACCTGGTATTTTTTTATCTACTTCTTTAATCGTTTCAATAACGCTATTTGTTATCCCTAATTCATTATCAAGATAATATAAAAGTGCCGCTATACCAACACCAATAAAAAACAATCCAACAGAAAGCCCTATTATACTCACTCCCGCTGCTAAAAAATACCCTGCCGCTATTTTACCAACAGCGGCAGTAGCTAACACAGTAACCAATGTCTTGGCCGCATCAACTGTTATATTACCCAGAAAATCGGCAAGCGCATATTCATCTTTTGTCATAAATTCGATAGTTCTATAAGCAAGAGAGAAAACTATACTAACCTTAACGCCAGTAACTATACCATTTACTAGACTTTTTGAACCAATTCCTATTTTTAATATCTTTTGATTATCAAGACGATAGTTAGTTCCTGTTATAAATTTCCTAACGCTTTGTTTACCTGTTATCTTAATATGTTTAGCTCCTCCTCTCCCTTTATATTCTTTAGCTTGAATACCAAAACTTTTAAACTCATCTATTATTTTAATCACTCCTATAGACTCAAACATATTTCCTGCAAACGACGATGCCGGATCTGTACATGAAAATATTTTATCTTTCCATGCCTTATATTCACCATTTTTACACAATGCTGCTTTTAAAAATCCTATAGCTTCTTCTAACGTTATTAGAGCATAATGTTCTTCATTACTTGTATCATTTAATTTTCTTTCAAGCTCAGCATATTGTCTTTTCCTATACTCTTTCATATGGCTAAGAGGTTTTAATCTTCCATTATCAAATACTAACTGCCCATCCATAAACTCATCTGAAATTCTTCTGCTCATTTAACACCCCATAAAACTACATAACCTGATAATTTATTGATATTTTGTCTCATATCTTATCGGACTCAGCTATTTTTTCTTTAGATTTTCTGAATTATTGGGAAGTGGATCAAGTTTCCCTGTCGGGATATAACATTGTGTTTTAAGCTCTTCGACCAGCTGATAAGTTTGGCTATGGCATTGAAGTTTCTGTCCTCATATTTAGGGGTTATAAGCGGGAAACTTCCAGTTATTAACACATTATAGGCATTAGCGAAGGGATGTCGGGGCTTTGCCTCGACCCAGCGTTTTGTAACACTGACTGCGTGCAGGCGGTGCTACAAAACACATTTAGCCCGGATTTGATCTCAAACTTTCTGAAATTTATTCCCAATTCCGTAGTCATCCTGACTAACCAGCGTATCCCAATCTGGGGCATTTCTGGGTTTTCGTTTTGTCATGCGTCCCCTTATATCAAAATACCGGCTTGGCCAGATTTGGGCAGGGTGCATATTCAGACGGCGGGCAATGATCCATTCGCCTCTAGGCCATGCCCGTTTCAGGACATTTGCCAGTGTGGAAGAACTTAAACCGGATTCACGGGACAGGGCGGCAACGGTTGTGCCTTGCTTATGAAGGGCGGCAACGATGTCGGCGGGATGCCAGTCTTGTGTATTCATACCTGCTTCACCTCATTGTTGTTATTGGTGGCGATTCAAACAGGGATCTCACAACCGGGAGTAACCTTCCGGTGAGGCCGAAGCCTCCCCTGCCTGAACCGCCATTGAACGGGCGAATGCAGGCGCACTGGCAGAAAATTCCTACCAGTGGGTTACTCTTAACAAGGGTGAGATTCCTTGACCATTGGATTTTGCTAATGGCGCTATCAGGTTAACGGGTTGGATAAAATATTTCAATAAGATAATCATATAGATGAAACTTAGTTATTCTCGTAAAAGATGGATGAAAATGGAACATGCAAAACCAGTATTAATGCTCTCTTAGGCCATGCCCGGTTAAGTTAACAAAACTTTGGGCAGTTCCGGCTAACAACCCTCAGATCTGCCATTTCTCGCGCCTTAATTTAATCAATTAAATTTTATGACGTATAATCGACACAGATAAGCCTGCCGGCACAACCCGCAGAAAACATGCCCCGTATGGGCTACCCTGCTACATTTCCCACACATTTCCGGAGATTTGAAGCATGACCATGAGCAACACAACCCACTATGAAAACGCCAACTTCCTGCGTGAACTGGCAGAGAGTCTGCCCCAGATCATGCCTGGCACCGACGCAGCCCGGAAAGCAGAACTCCTGCAACGACTGGCTAACGAAGAACTGGCGCAGGGCGAGTACGAAGAACGGGTAAGAGCCAAAGTTGCGGCCGCCCGCGCCGACAGTCGCCCAGGGATGACCACTGGACAGCTTCGCCAGCAGTTGCAAAGCCGTTATCAGGAGTTACGAGATGCCGTATCACGTTGAATGGAAACAAGGCGCTATCGAGGACGTTATGGCACTTTTTGACTATATCGCAGAAAATTCATCACTCTGGGATGCCAGAAATGTGACGGATCGCCTCCTGAATTCCACTGACAAACTGGCAGAGTTTCCCCGCCTGTACGAAATGGATCAGCGCTACGGCGAGGATATACGCCGCATAAGTCTGGCAGGACAGCATGTCCTTTACGAAGTAGACGATCAAGCGAAACAGGTTAACGTGCTGGCAGTCGTTGGACAACGGCAGAATCCCCACTCAATACGCGAGCAGGGGGTAAACGAATAACGCCCAGAAATGGCTGGTTCAAGACTTTTTTGCGTTTCTTACGAGAGCCGCCTTTGCATTACGCCGGGCTATCTGCCCTTTCGCTCTCTCCTGCTGTTCATCTGAAACCATCCCATCGGCTTTTCCATCAAGTCCGTAACGTTCCCCACCTCGTGCCAGCACATCCTGATACTTATAGCGGCAGGTGTACTTCACGAGCGCTTTTCCAAGTATCTCTTTGTCAAAAGGCAATCCGCGGGCTTCTGCATCCGAAATGAGGTCTTCCAGCACCCCCACTTTAAGAGGACGCGGCGCCCGGTAACAAAACAAAGCTGGCCAGAAACCTTCTAACAGCGCCTTTGCTTCCCGCTCAAATTGTTTTTTTTCTTCTTCAGTTTCTGTCGCCATAGTGCTCTCTCATTAAAAACATTGTTAAAATTAGCATTTTACATATTGTTTCACTCGCGTAACAGAACCGTTCACACCCCCCTCTTTTAAACAGGCCAGAAAATAACCAATTCGCACAAAGCTCACGCTACCCCGCTTTTGAGGGCCTGTTTTTTCATCAGGCTCACAACGTTATCCACAGTAAGCGTGGACAACACGCCGTATAAACTCCACTTTATCCTCCCGTCGGTTTTCGCCATAACCCCCCGCTATGCCCAGCAATTAAAAAGCTGGGCATAGCGGGGGGTTATGGCTTTGTTATACTTACACGCAATATTTTAAACGCAACTATCCTTAGCCCGGTTTTTACGCTATGGTGAAAACTGTGATAAGTCTGGTGCCCTTTGACGCACCCCTGCTACACCGGATACAGGTCAACGATCCGAGATTTCTGTCACCCAACAGCCCATTTGGCGATTTCTGATGCGGACAGCCCAAACGCCACTGAGCCAGTGTCACGGCCGCGATTTACCCACGCTGACGGGTAACAAGGCGAGATTAGTCCGAGCCTGAACCACACCGGTTCAAACCGGGGCAAATAGACATTCAGTTGTCGCTGAACCTTTTCAGGTCAGTCGTTCTTACACCCCCCAGCCCGTGGAGAAACACATGCCCCAGTTTGATGCAGGCAATGAGCTGGCCATGCTGCGCGAACAGACCCGGATGATCCGCAAGCAGCGTTACCGGAAATCTCGCCTCGATCGTC
>NZ_LDNM01000060.1 GCF_001028135.1 Xenorhabdus griffiniae | reverse complement strand
GGAAGCTTGTGCGGGTGCACATTTTATGGCTCGCCGGATCGCTGATTTAGGCCATGATGCGAAGCTGATATCTCCGCAGTTTGTTCGTCCTTTTGTCAAAAGTAACAAAAATGATTTCGTTGATGCAGAGGCGATATGTGAAGCAGCATCACGCCCCTCAATGCGTTTTGTCCAGCCGAGAACGGAGACGCAACAGGCGATGAGAGCACTGCATCGTGTCAGAGAATCACTCATCAAAGATAAGGTAAAGACCACTAACCAAATGCACGCCTTTTTGCTGGAGTTTGGTATCAGTCTGCCAAAAGGCGAGGCGGTCATTAAACGGTTATCTCTGGTTCTGGCAGAACACGACGTGCCCGATTATCTGAGCCGTTTGCTGATGAAATTACATGCCCATTACCTTTATCTTGTCGAGCAAATAACCACGTTGGAATTAGAATTAAAACAGTCCATCAAAGCGGACGATGCGACTCAACGCATGATGACTATACCGGGGGTGGGACCCATTACCGCCAGCCTACTTTCATCCCAGCTGGGTGACGGAAAACAATTTTCATGCAGCCGGGATTTTGCTGCTTCGATGGGGCTTGTTCCCCGACAATACAGTACAGGGGGAAAACCGACTCTGCTGGATATCAGCAAACGCGGCAACAAAAATTTGCGCCGATTGCTGGTTCAATGCGCCCGGGCGTTTATGATGCGGCTTGAGCATCAGCATGGGAGACTTGCCGAGTGGGTTAAGGCACAACTGAGCAAGAAACATTCGAATGTGGTTGCCTGTGCACTGGCTAATAAGCTGGCACGAATAGCCTGGGCAATCACGACTCGGCAAAATGAGTATCAGGCCTAATAGAGGCTGGCTGATTAAATAACTTGATGATTAAACAGTGAAATATACGTTACCTATCTGGTTTTGCGAAGACTGATTATTGATGACATGAACGGCCAATCGGCCTGATGAATAACCTAAGAAACAAAATGGCTCATTGAAGCCGGGGAGTTTTTAAGGTTCATCAGGCGCAGAACTCATCGTGGCGCGGGTATCCATACTCATAGAGACGCCGGATAGATTTAAGCAAGCCAACCATACATCAAAATGAGTGTTGCAAAAACGGGGAAGACCATAGATTTTCTTCCATAAAGGCCGCCACCATTTCCCGTTTTAAATCACGGTCACTGACCGGATGCCAAACAATACCGTCATAGTGATGAACGGTTTCCGAAGCGTCATCCAGTGCCAAATCACCGTCATAGCGTGCCAGTAAAACCTCCCCACGCTGGCTGGCTCCCATTTGACATAATGTCAGCTTAGACGGTTCGACATCATTAGGTTGAATAGCGGCTTTTTTCTTGGTTGATATTGGTTGGTAAAGCCCCTGAGTAAAGATTTGTTTTGCTGTGTCTACACCGTGTTGTTGGCGGTAATCATCCCAATCGGCTTGGTACTCTGTCGGTGGCAACGTAACCCAACCATTAACCGCAAGGGCTGCTTTTTCTGCTGAGATCTTGCCGACATTTATTTTGGGTTTCCCGTGCTTATCCAGTTCGTCGGGGCGATGCCAGTCATTATCTGCTGCAATAATGATTTTTATGTCCGGCCACCGCTCCCGAACGGCTTTGGCGACAGAGAACAAATTACCTGCATCCAGCGCCGCCAGAGCCGATCCTTGATGTAACTGGCTAACGGTCAAAGCTGTGGCATAACCTTCGGTAATGATCACCGTGTTGGGATAATCTTCCAGCTCTGAAACGGGAATAAACGCACCTTTTTTCTGGCTGCCAGACAGTAACTTTTTCGTTCCATCCGGTTTGATAATCTGCGCACCTGTTACTTTTTTATCCAGTGTTGCCATGGGCAACAAAGTCGAATTATTGAGCAATAACCGCTGATTAGGAAAATCCAACCCTTTTGCAGCTAGATAGGGAGATTGCCCAGCAACAGTTTGAGCCATCAGTGCTACTACTTTTTCGGCAATTGACTGCGTGGTTTGAATGGTTTCTCTGGCTGGCTTGGGGTTTGGTAAAGGCAATGCCAGCGCACCCGCAACGATTTTTGCCGCCTCAGTAATCGAAATCCCTTTAGTTCTTGCCACTAAATCCAGCCCATCACCATAGTTTGGATCATCACACTGACGGCAATGCCAATTGCCGTGATGGTGATGATCAATAAAGTGGAAACGGTCAGTGCCACCGCAGACAGGGCAGGCACCATGTTTACCCTTTGCTGGAATTTCAATGCCACAAGCAGGCAACAGATTTTCCCAATGGCACATGGCGGATCTTTTCACCGTCTGGATCAGGTCGAGCGGTTTTTGGCTATCAGTGATATCTGAAGATGTAAATTTAGGGTGAGTTTGGGTATGCTGTATATCAGCCATCATCGTTACTCCGTATAACGGTTGTTGGTCAGACGCCTCAGATGTGTGACAGCACACTGGGGCGTTGTTTTTTATGTCATTTTCTTTTATGTGTTATGCCGCTCGTGACTCCTCGATACGTTTCGCAATCCAGTTATCAATTTCTGATTCAATAAAAGCAATTGAGCGAGAGCCGAGTTTGACTTGTTTCGGGAATTCTCCATTTCTAATCAGTTTGTAGATCCACGCTTTGCTATAACCCGTCCGGCGTTGAACTTCCGGCAAACGAATAAGGTTTTCCTTCGCCGCTGTCATTGTCATATTTTTTCTCCTGTTACCGAGTCCTTGAGCGCTCATCGTGGACGTTGTTTGATGACAGGCGGATTATTTAAAAAGCAAGATTAAATGAACAGCGTTAATTGTTTTTCCGATTTGTTGAATTTATTTTTTTAGGAACTTCTACCTTTTTATCGGTATTCTGTATAAAAAGCGTACTTTGCTGGCACTGCCAACAAAGTATGAAAAATCACCGCTTCTTTACGCCCTTTTGCCAAATTTTCCGATCAGGACATTTTTGCCTCGTTCCAGCATCTCCATATGATCCGCATACCATTGCAGCATTTCCCGTCGACCATCCAGATATTGCGCGTGGTTGTAAGTACCCCGGATGCTGTTCTTGTCAACATGAGCAAGCTGAGTTTCGATCCAAGCTGTGTTATAGCCCTGTTCATGCAGGATTGTACTCATGGTATGGCGGAAGCCGTGGCCTGTAGCCTTGCCATCATAACCAATGCGCTTAATCACCTGATTGATGGCAGCTTCACTCATCGGCTTCCCTGCATCGCTACGACCGGGGAAAACGTATTTTCCACGCCCTGTGATTTCGTGCAGCTTAATTAAAAGGGCTTTAACCTGATGTGATAGAGGAACACAGTGGGGACGGCGCATTTTCATTCGTTCAGCAGGGATTTGCCAGAGATCATTACCGAAATCGAATTCACTCCATTCCGATTCTCTCAGTTCGATGGTGCGCACTCCGGTCAGCATCAGCATACGTGCCGCTGATTGCGTCATCAGACTGCCGCTATAACCACTTAATGCAATGAGAAAATCAGGTATCTGGTCAGCTAAAAGATGTGGAAAGTGTTTTTGTTTGGGCGCTTTGAGTGCACTGGCAAGATCAGTAACGGGATTGAACTCTGCCCGTCCGGTAATAACGGCGTAGGTGAAAATTTGCCGACACGCCTGCCTGGTTTTTTTCAATTTATCCAAAACACCGCGTTGCTCCATTTTTCGCAGCACAGCCAGCATTTCAGCAGGTTTAATCTCGGTAACGGCACGTTTACCAATATACGGGAAGATATCTTTTTTCAGATATTCCAGAATGTCTTCGGCATAGCCTTTTGACCAGTTAGGGCGTTTATATTCGTGCCACTCAATAGCGACGGATTCAAAACTATTGCTGACCGCAAACACCTTAGCAGCCTTTTCAGCTCTTTTTTCCTCTATCGGGTCATTGCCATCTGATAGCTTTCGTCGTGCATCATTTCTCTTGGCTCTTGCTTCTGCGAGGGAGATTTCAGGATATACCCCCAACGCGAGCAATTTTTCTTTGCCTGCGATCCGATACTTTAACCGCCAATAGCGAGAGCCATTCGGGTTAACCAATAGATAGAGTCCGCCGCCATCGGCAAGTTTGTAGGGTTTCTCTTTCGGCTTGGCAGTGTCCACCTGTCGGGCTGTTAGCTTCATGGGGGTATCTCATTTCATTGAACCTGAACGTACCCCTAAATATACCCCTATAAGATCGTAGATTACATACCTTACTAGACTACAGGAGAAGGGGAAAAGGCCAATACTGCGGATTTACTGGGGTTTTATAGACTTCGGAAGACGTTAAGATATGAAAGGATGGTACGCCCTACAGGATTCGAACCTGTGACCTACGGCTTAGAAGGCCGTTGCTCTATCCAGCTGAGCTAAGGGCGCATTATGGTATATAGAATAAGAAACATTATTAATGCCTTAACGCAGCACCGGATTATACGGGCATAATGGAATGAGTCAATGCCCTTTTCGCTCATATGTTCATTTTATGATTATTAATAAAACTGACAGGCGGTTCATGTTCTGACAAAATAGCCCCCATTCCTATACTTGATAATGGAATCTTAAATACATGTCAGCAAAAATTATTGATGGGAAAACGATTGCGCAGACAATCAGAAACGAAGTTACAGAAAAAGTTAGGCAGCGTGTTGCCGCCGGAAAACGAGCACCAGGTCTTGCCGTCGTTTTAGTGGGAGAAAATCCTGCTTCTCAAATTTATGTCACCAGTAAACGCCGCGCCTGTGAAGAAGTCGGGTTTATGTCCCGCTCTTATGACCTACCTGATACTACCAGCGAAGCTGAATTGCTCTCCCTGATAGATGATCTGAACGCCGATGCGCAAATCGATGGTATTTTGGTTCAACTCCCCTTACCTGCCGGCATTGATAATGTCAAAGTACTGGAACGCATTCATCCCGATAAGGATGTGGATGGTTTCCACCCTTATAATATCGGTCGTCTATGTCAGCGCGCTCCGAAACTGCGCCCTTGTACTCCCCGCGGAATTGTAACCTTGCTTGAACGCTGCAATATCAATACCTATGGGCTAAATGCCGTTATTATCGGCGCTTCTAATATCGTTGGACGCCCAATGAGCCTTGAATTGCTGTTGGCTGGCTGTACAACGACAGTAACGCATCGCTTTACCAAAAACTTACGTCAGCATGTTGAGCAGGCAGATTTACTGGTTGTTGCTGTTGGTAAGCCCAACTTTATTCCTGGTGAATGGATTAAGCCAGGCGCAATTGTGATTGATGTTGGTATCAATCGGCTGGAAAATGGCAAAGTCATTGGTGATGTGGATTTCAATAAGGCATCTGAACGCGCAAGTTGGATCTCCCCTGTCCCCGGCGGTGTCGGACCGATGACCGTTGCAACATTGATTCAAAATACCTTGCAAGCTTGCGAGGAATACCATGATATAGATACAACTGAAGGTTATTGATGAAAATTTTTTATTTAGATGACCACCCTTATGTCGAGTTATGTGATTTGCTGAAATTTCAAGGATGGTGTGAAAGTGGTGCTGCGGCAAAAGCCGTGATTGCAGAAGGTTTGGTACAGGTTGATAGCCAACTCGAAACTCGCAAACGCTGCAAAATTACTGCTGGTAAAGTTGTTGCCTTTAATGGCGAATCTGTTCGCGTTGAAGAGTAATTCAATAAGTAAACATTATCACTAATACTTTTCAGAAAGACAGTACCTTTTGTATTAAGGTATTGTCTTTTTATTTTATACCTATCGCCATTGAAGATGCTTGATTTCTTATCCAAACCAGATCATGCTTGCAACCATGAAAATTCATCTGACACCAGAACAAAAACGCGCCCTCGAATTGATGCATGATACTACTCGTGATAGTCGAGTCTGTGATCGCATCAAGGCCGTGCTTTTAGCGTCAGAGGGCTGGACTGCCCAGATGATTGCACAGGCCTTGCGTATTCATGAAAGTACGGTAAGCCGTCACCTAAAAGATTTCATCGCGCAGGAAAAGCTCACCCCGGAAAATGGCGGCTCTGAAAGCCATCTCTCTGCCGAACAAACCGCCGACCTGATTGACTATTTGACGACAAATTTGATGCATACTACCACTCAAATTGTGGCCTATGTCCGAACACGTTGGCAGGTCTCTTTCAGCGTGGGCGGAATAACGAAATGGCTTCACCGCCAAGGTTTCAGCTACAAAAAACCCAAGGGAGTGCTTCATAAATTCGATGCGAATAAACAGCAACAATTTATTGATTACTACCAATCTCTGAAAGATGAAGCGGGTCAGAATGAGCCTATCCTATTTATTGATGCGGTGCATCCTTCACAATCCACAAAGCTCAGCTATGGCTGGATGAAAGCGGGAAAGAATCAGGTAAAAGAGATCGAAACCACCGGCAGTCGTACCCGTCTCAATATTCTGGGTGCCCTCAATTTACAACGTATTGAAGACACCGTGATCCGTGAATATCCGAGCATCAATGCTGAAAATATCGCGTATTTCTTCGGGGCGATCCGGGAAACTTACCCGCTTTCGCAAAAAATCCATATTATTCTGGATGGTGCGGGTTACCACCGAGCCGAGTTGGTGAAAGATATTGCGTATGTCCTGAATATTGAATTGCATTACCTACCGCCTTACAGCCCAAACCTCAATCCGATAGAGCGATTGTGGAAATATATGAATGAGCAAGTGCGTAACAATGTCTATTTTCCGAATGCGAAGACGTTCCGTCAAACCCTTCGTCACTTTTTTCATGTCACTTTGCCCGAAAAAGCGAAAGAACTGACGACTCGACTGACTGACAATTTTCAGATTTTAAAACCGGCATCTTCAAGTTAGATTGGTATATATACCAATCCGACTTCAAGATGCGTGTTATATTTCCCCGCACAGCGGGGAAATATAAGGCCTCGCGTCGTCTTGCGGATTGCAACTTGAAGTTTATCGAGTATAAATAGAAATTAATTATTTTATATAAACCAGTATAAGGTGATATATAAATATTAAATAATATGATGTCAATCATAACACCAATATTATTGGTGGATATTGTTTTTGCTGATTACAGATTTATCTGTTTTTATTCGCAAAATATGTGACGCTGACGATATATTGACAAACAATCATATCAATCTTCTAATAAGTCGCTATACTGAGAAGCTTATGTACAACTGAAACGGAGTTAATTATGTTAAGTAATAGAGCTGCAAGAAGGTTGTTAGGTTTGCCTTATAAATTAAGTAATTCTAAACGTAGAGTAAAAATTTCTCTTCTTCATCCTGCTTCCCGTGATGACACCCATCAAATACCAGAGCCTCTGAGTCATTCTTCTTTCGTTGCCATGAAACGGGATGCGGTTTCTGGAAAAATCACGTATCACGCTGGAAATGCTTTCTATCCTGAGCACTTAAGTAGTCATCAATAAATCTGTCGGTTTTTATTCCGCTCATTTATACCACTAAGTACTACAACTAAAAAAATCTCGCTATCAAAGCGCAAAGACATGAAAGACTGAACCGCCCATTTAAGGGCGGTTCTGGTGTTCGATAAAGCAAAATCGATTATTTACGACGCCATGTTGTTCCTTGCGGGCCATCTTCCAGCTCAATTCCCATTTCATTTAACTGGTTGCGCGCCGCATCCGCCAATGCCCACTCTTTATTTTTACGGGCATCGTTACGCTGTTTGATGAGTGCTTCGATGCGGGCAACATCGTCGTCCGCCTGTGTTCCGCCTTGCAAAAAGTGTTCTGGATCTTGTTCCAAAAGACCAAGAATCCCGGCCAATTTACGTAACCTTGCCGCCAGACCATTAGCCGCAACCATGTCTTCTGCCTTCAGACGATTAAGCTCACGCGCCATATCAAACAAGGCTGAATACGCTTCTGGTGTATTGAAATCATCGTCCATTGCTTCAACGAAACGGACTTCAAATGTTTCTCCACCCGCAGGTTGAACGGATTTATCTGTACCACGCAGGGAAGTATACAAACGTTCAAGGGAAGTGCGCGCCTGTTTCAGGTTCTCTTCCGTATAATTCAACTGGCTGCGATAATGACCGGATAATAAGAAATAACGCACGGTTTCAGCATCGTAATAGGCCAATACATCACGGATGGTAAAGAAGTTATTCAACGACTTGGACATCTTCTCTTTATCCACCATGACCATGCCTGAATGCATCCAATAATTGACGTAAGAACCATCATGGGCACAAGTTGATTGGGCAATTTCATTTTCATGGTGCGGGAACATCAAATCAGAACCGCCACCGTGGATATCAAAGTGATGACCCAGCGTCTTGCCGTTCATGGCGGAACATTCAATATGCCAGCCTGGACGGCCAGCCCCCCACGGAGATTCCCAACTCGGCTCACCCGGTTTGGACATTTTCCATAATACAAAATCCATTGGGTTACGTTTTACATCTGCCACTTCAACACGGGCGCCAGCCTGCAATTGTTCCAAATCCTGGCGGGAAAGCAGGCCATAATTAGGGTTGGTGTCGATGGAGAACATAACGTCACCATTAGCGGCAACATAAGCGTGCTCACGCTTAATCAGCGCTTCCGTGATTGCAATGATCTCTGGGATATGTTGCGTTGCACGAGGTTCTAAATCCGGGCGCAGGATATTCAATGCATCAAAATCGCTGTGCATTTCTGCCAACATACGTGCGGTCAAATCGTCACAACTTTCATTGTTTTCGATGGCGCGTTTAATAATTTTATCATCCACGTCAGTGACGTTACGGACATAGGTCAGATCATATCCCAGATAACGCAGGTAACGAGAAATCACATCAAATGCCACAAATGTTCGGCCATGACCAATATGACACAAGTCATAAATAGTGATGCCACACACGTACATGCCCACTTTCCCTTCGTGAATCGGCCTAAATTCTTCTTTTTGACGGCTGAGAGTATTGAAAATTTTTAGCATCAGTGGGTTTCCGTAAAAATTATGTACGTGTAATAAAATCAAATAAATTGACTGATTATAGGCTTCTTTATCAGCAAGATAAATAAATGAGAATAGAGAGAAGCCAGATCAGACATTTCACCTTGATATGCAATGCTTTGCAAGCGTCATAAACCGTCTTGTTCTGATACTTTCCCTGAGTACTGACTCAAAATCTGAGATATGATATAACAGCGGTTGTTCAAAACCCCCTATATAGGGTCAATCAAAACTATTACTAGGATTTTTATTATGGTGACTTTCCACACCAATTTTGGCGATATCGCAATCAAAACATTCGCTGATAAAGCACCTGTAACCGTTGAAAACTTCTTGAGTTATTGCTCGGAAGGTTTTTATGATAACACTATTTTTCACCGTGTTATCAATGGCTTCATGATTCAAGGTGGTGGCTTTGAACCTGGCATGACGCAGAAAACAGCTAAAGCGCCTGTCAAGAACGAAGCCAACAATGGCCTGAAAAACAGCCGTGGCACCCTCGCTATGGCACGCACCAATGATCCACACTCTGCAACTGCCCAGTTCTTCATTAACGTTGTCGATAACGATTTCCTGAACTTCCGTTCAGAGCGCCCGGATGGATGGGGTTATTGCGTATTTGCCGAAGTCGTTGAAGGCATGGATGTAGTTGATAAGATCAAAGGTGTTTCTACTGGCCGCAGCGGTATGCACCAAGATGTACCACATGAAGATGTGATCATTGAACGTGTCACTGTCAGCGAATAATTACCGTTAGAGAATCATCGCTACATGAGTACACTGTTTATTGCAGACTTGCATCTCAGTGAACAAGAACCGGCAATTACTGCCGGTTTTCTGCGTTTTTTACGTGAAGATGCAATCCACGCTGAAAGTCTTTATATTCTCGGTGATTTTTTTGATTACTGGATTGGTGATGATGATCCCAACCCATTGCATACTAAAATCGCCCAGGCCCTTAATGAACTGAAACAACAAGGTATTCCCTGTTATTTCATTCATGGCAATCGTGATTTCTTGCTCGGCTCCCGTTTTGCCAGAGAGAGCGGCTTGATTCTGCTTCCACAGGAAAAAGTACTGGAGTTGCACGGTAAACGTATTCTGATTTTGCATGGCGATACGCTATGCACCGATGATATCAACTATCAGCAGTATCGTAAGCGAGTACATACTCCATGGATACAACGGCTATTCCTGCTTCTTCCTTTATTTATCCGTTTGAAAATTGCCGCCAAAATGCGAGCAGGTAGCCAATATGCCAACAGCCAAAAATCTTCATCTATTATGGATGTCAATCAAGAGGCTGTTACCGAACATTTTAAAAAATATCAAACAGATTGGATCATTCACGGTCATACTCACCGCCCAGCAATACACGATATTCAGATTGGCGATAAGACCATGCATCGCGGTGTATTAGGGGCATGGCATGAGCAAGGTTCGATGTTCAAAGTTACAGAAACGGCTATTGAGTTAATATCCTTCGCCTTCTAAGCGCCTTGCTTATTTTGTAAAAATCGATAAATCAAACGACGCAAACGTTTTCCTCATGCTATTAGCATGATATGATCCGCCGTCTGAAATTTCATCTTTGTTCTGGTAGACACCCAATACAGGAGCATCTGATTTATGACGTCCAGCTCTGATCCCACAATAGCTATTACCCCAACAATGACTTCTCCAACAGAAATAGAACCCCAAAACCACGCCAAAATCGCCATTGTCATGGGTTCTAAAAGCGACTGGGCAACCATGCAACATGCAGCCGATATCCTGACCGAACTGGCTATTCCTTTTCGTGTTGAAATTGTTTCGGCACACCGAACGCCAGATAAACTTTTTCGTTTCGCAGAACAAGCGCAAGAAAACGGTTTTGATGTGATTATCGCGGGTGCAGGTGGAGCAGCACATTTACCGGGGATGTTGGCAGCTAAAACCTTAGTGCCTGTGTTTGGGGTACCGGTACAAAGCGCGGCGCTTAGCGGTGTTGATAGCCTGTATTCTATCGTCCAAATGCCAAAGGGCATTCCGGTTGGTACACTGGCTATCGGTAAGGCAGGAGCAGCAAATGCCGCATTGTTGGCGGCTCAGGTGCTGGCGTTGCATGACAGTGTGCTGTTTCAACGTTTATCAGATTGGCGCAGTGAACAAACTCAGGCTGTCTTGGATAATCCAGATCCACGGGAGGATGCATGAAGCCCGTTTGTGTATTGGGAAATGGTCAGTTAGGCAGAATGCTGCGTCAAGCCGGTGAACCGTTAGGGATCGCTGTTTATCCTGTTGGGTTGGATGCCGAACCGGAGGCAGTGCCCTACCAAAGCAGCGTGATCACCGCAGAAATTGAGCGTTGGCCCGAAACCGCATTAACCCGCGAACTGGCTCATCATCAGGCGTTTATCAATCGTGAGATTTTTCCGCAACTGGCGGATCGTTTGCCACAAAAACAGCTCATGGATACGTTGGGTTTGTCAACCGCGCCGTGGCAACGGCTTTCCTCTCCCGAACAATGGCCACAGCTATTTGCAGAGTTAGGCGATTTTATCATTGTCAAACGACGGACTGGGGGCTATGACGGGCGTGGTCAGTGGCGTATCCGGCCGGGTGATGAAACAACGCTTCCACCTGAAATTTACGGTGAATGTATTGTGGAACAGGGTATTCCGTTTTCGGGGGAAGTCTCGCTGGTAGGAGCCCGTAATGCCAAAGGTGAATCAGTATTCTATACTTTGACTCACAATTTGCATCAGGAAGGTATTTTGCGTACCAGTGTTGCTTTACCTGATAATAGCGCCGATAAGCCATTTCAACAGCAAGCAGAGCAGATGCTATCCACCATCATGAATCACCTGAACTATGTTGGTGTTATGGCGATGGAGTGTTTTATTGTTGGCGATAATTTGCTGATCAATGAATTGGCTCCACGGGTTCATAATAGTGGTCACTGGACACAAAACGGCGCTTCTATCAGCCAGTTTGAACTTCACCTGCGGGCGATCTTGAATCTTCCTATGCCACAACCAGAAATCTTTGCACCATCCGTCATGATCAATCTGATCGGCACAGAGGTGAATCCCGCATGGCTGAATTTGCCGCTGGTTCGTTTACATTGGTATGAAAAAGAAGTTCGTCCTGCACGTAAAGTAGGCCACTTAAATGTAACCCATGCTGATAAGGGAACATTGAAAACAACGTTGCAAACATTAGCCTCCCTATTGCCAACAGAATACCAAAGCAGCCTTAAATGGGCACAAGATAAATTCAGTTGATCAATTGCCAACTAAAGAAAGTGGTAGTGATTAAAATAAGCTACCACTTCCCGATTTGGTTAACGTTTATTGCTAATAATCAGTGTGCTAAATCCATTTGATAATACGCTCTCTTTACCTTGCACAAGGCCTAATCTCTTCTATTAGATATCCCGTCGGCTTTCCAGTTGCAGCTTTGTTGGCTACGCTCGGTCACATCGTTATCTATTCTGCCGGAGATTCGTTCTCTTGCTGTCTCGCTGCATCTTTAAATCCATAGGTGATAACCCTGAAATGCTCGATTTCAAACCCGAATTGCATTATGACTTAGGCAAAGAATTAGGCTCTCAAGCCGGTCATTTGTGGACTATAGCAAAATCATCATAACATGGCATATTCAATATGCTCTGTAAACAGCTCATCAACTG
>NZ_LDNM01000059.1 GCF_001028135.1 Xenorhabdus griffiniae | reverse complement strand
GACAAGGCCGAAGAATACCATAGCTTAAAGTTAGAGTATGACGAGCAGGTCGCCATCAAAACCAACCAGCAAGAACGCATCCAGCAACTCGCAGAACGGGACACTAAACAACTACAGGAACTCGCCAATGCCAAATCTAAACTTGATGAGCTTAGCGATACTCTCCGCACTAACGTTAAGCGCGTGTACATCAAAGCCGAGTGCCCCGTGTCTGAAACCGCTTCCCCCTCCGGCATGGATGGTTCAAGACCCGCCAGACTGGCGAAAGACGCTGAACAGGATTATGTACGTCTCCTCGGAGAACTGGAAACCCTCGAAGCCCAGTTCCTCGGACTGAGGGATTGGGCGAAGATTGAATGTCAGTAGCCTCTGAATAATCAGGGGCTTTTTATTATCAGAAACAGGAAAAGAAACCATGTTTACAGTTAAGCAGATTATCGAGAACGCCACATCATTGTATGAAACCAAAGAGATCACCATTGCTCGTATTGGTTCACCTCAATGGAAACAGGCATTTGATTTGGCTAACGAGTTGGGTATTGAAACCCCAGATGTCATTGAATTTATTCCACCGTCCTATTCAGATGAAGAAATGACACAGGTTATTGAAGAAGAACATTCACTCAGTGTAACCCGTGAAGGTGTGAGCACTAATGATTGTATCGCCATTGTCTGCTCGAATATTCCCAGCCCGACATTCCCGGAGATTCCAGAGCTGGGTGGAGGTGGGTATCAGTTTCTCTACAAAGGGGATCAGCTTTATATCACCAATGAAAGCGGTGCTACGGTAGAAGTGGTTAAGTAAGACCCGTCCTCACCATCTCAGAGCAAATGATACTGAGGTGGTGAGAGTGATAACAAAAAGCGAGGTATTAGCCTCGCCAAGTTAATAATCATCTAACCTTACGGTATGGGTAAACGTTTTTGATGTATTGGTGGAAGTACTTTCCTTTGGAAGAAGCGCTTATCAATCCTTGATGCACATTGTCTGGAACACCATCGTATTGATATATTCCTCCACTATGAAAAGCTATTTCCAATGTTCTCGTGACTTGGTCATAACCAACAGAATGAAGGTTTGAAGATGAAACAGATACACGATTCAATTTCTAAATCTCCTTTATACGGGAAAAGTCCCGAGGAGATATTGGAATACTTTAAGAAATATAACTTTGTGGACGATCACGGGCATCGCCTTGAGATGTGCCAAGATTTCATTGATTTGATCAATATCACAGTAAGCAAAGAATAAGTATTTATCAATTTAAAGAAATTAACACGCTAAACCACCACACTCCGCGGTGGCTTTTTTATTTCGGTGTCCATTCCCTGAGTGGCTACAGGAATAACCCATGCTGCCACCTCGTTCCTACCGCGTACCCAACGCACACGGGCTGGTGGCATTTTTTATATCTGAATTTCACCGCTTCTCGCTCGAAGCATAAACACCAAAGAACCTTTCAGGATAAGCCTTGAGGAATACCAGTAGTGGTCTGGTTAACCCTCTTTGGGCTGGTTATTCCTGAGCGCAAGGTTTATCACTAAAAGGAACTGACCATGAATTACCCAACTATCGTCATTGAAAATATTCACGTTCGTAGTAATGAGTTCGGAACCTATAATCTTAATGACCTGCATAAGGCTGCAATCGCAGGAGGTTTGGCGCAGAAGTGGCAGAAGCCAAGCCAATTTTTGCAGAGTGATGGTATTCGGGAGTTTGTTGAGGAAGTGACCAAGGTGCTAAAAAACACCTTGGAACAAAATCAAATACTTAAGATTAACCACGGCGGCAATGAACGCGGCACATGGGCGCATGAATTAATAGCCCTGCGTTATGCTGCTTGGCTCTCTCCTGCTTTTGAAGTGAAGGTCTATCAAACATTCCGTGCTTTTATTCTTGGTCATCTAGGTAAATTTGCTCAGGCAAATCGACTTGAACTTGAATATCAAAGCAAAAAACGCAGGGTTAGCACGGCAGCTAGGATAATGAATAGCTGGGGAGTGGGTGGGGAGAAACAGAGGATCGAATCAGACAGGGAATTACTGGCTAAAGAAATGCAGTTTTCTATTCCTGGTCTGGAGGAAGTGAAATCATGAAAATGCCAACCCATGAGTTTTTATGCTGGCGTGTTGCCGAAGCCTACTGTTATCACCTAATGAAAATCAATCAGAGCCTAGTGTATCGCCATCTGTTTGGTGACATACAGGTCAATCAGCATTTTATTGCCGGTCTGCTTGATGGCAGGCTAAGCGAAAAGCTCAGTTCCAGTAGTCAGGCATTGTTTTACGATAGATTACTTGAACCCTATGAGAAAAAACCCAGTGAACGCGTTGTCTTTATAGGCGGCGTAGCCCCAGAACTCAGCAGACGCGGCAAGCGTTACATGAATGCGTTCCTGCATGAATTCGGGATAATGCTAATGGATATTGGTATCAGAGAGAAAAGCGGTCGGTATCGATTACCTACCGATGAGGAAGTGAATTTGTAATTGCTAA
>NZ_LDNM01000058.1 GCF_001028135.1 Xenorhabdus griffiniae | reverse complement strand
TCTGGATTGCCGAGCACGAAGACCCGGTGTTGAAAATCGATAATCAAAACGGAATGTCATCATCGAAATCCATTGGCGGCTGGCCTTGTGGCTGCCGTGGTGCCTCCAAAAATCCATTCGATTGTTGTCCTGAGTAGAGTTGAGCGTTTGTCTTGCGCTCGTCTTTATCTTTCAGATTTGCAACCATTTTATCGATAGTAGTGGCAGGTTTACCCTCTACTTTTTCAGCGATGGTTTGACGAGTATCGGGATAGAACGGAATACGAATATCCATACCGTAAGTGTCATCGCCGTTATTTTTCGTCCTGAGTATTTTTTGTAATACCAGTCCAACTCGTTTACCCGCGAATTCAGGGGCGATTACATGGCTGGTTGAAATCATATGACTGGTTACCTGACGAACTCCACAGCATCCCATGATGGCCTGCACCATGCTTTGACCAAATGAATTGACTGAACCGTCTTTTTTCTTGCAACAAATGCTCAGATAACTGACCTTTCGCCCGTCATCTGCCTCGCCAGAAAACTCAATAAATTCTGCGCCATGCTGACTCTTAGTTAGTTTTGCCTCACTAATGGTAAGGACATACGCACCACTTTCGTTGATAAAACCACTCTGTCCGACGGTCATGGCTGCTTCTTGGTCATAGGTGAAAATTATGTTATTCATGCAGTTACCTCATCTGTTGTGCGCGTTTCAATCCCGTAGTACTCACATATGGCGTCATCTACGGTTTTCAGGTCGTTTTCAATTTCTGAACTATCAAATAGCCCCATTGGTGATTTAACAGTGTCGAACCCGCTGTTTTGGGTGGTGAAAAGGTATTGTCCATCCCTGACCACGGTTTTTAGTACAATAGTGAACATCCCTTCTACCGTTATTTTCTCATCCAGCATCTTGCCGATGGTTTTCATCTTCACCTTACCCATCTGCGTCTCTTCCGTGTGTGACAGGAAATAAACCCGTAAATCATCCGGTGTTTTGCTGATAGCAGTGTTGATCACATTCCATGTGTGAGAGCCAATTTCAGTGAACTTATCGAAGGATTTTTCTTCTGAACGACGCATGAATTCGTTTGCCATCAAATATTGGAAATCATCGACAATAACTATCTTCTTACCGTAGTTAGCTGCACGTTCGATTGCCGCTATTATCTTTACCCATTGGTCGCAAACAAAAATTGATGTTTTGGGGTCTTTCTGATCCCACTGTTTCCATGCGTTTGAACGAAACGGCAACGGCTTCCTTACCGTCTGAATTAATAATGTTTCTTCCGGTTTGATATTGCGTAAGCTGGTACTTTTCCCTGTGCCAGACTCACCGAGTATGAGTGTTGCAGTTCCCATATTTAATCTCCTGTCCAGATACCACCTTGGCGGCGGTGAGGTGAGTCACCACGATAATGATCGTGCTCTTCACGGTGATGAGTTGCCCAATAATCCCGCCACGCCTGACGTTCTTGTTCGGCGCGTTGTTCTGCCATGTGAGGTGGTAGCGGGGGATTGAATGCGGCTCGGTAGTTGATATTCCATATTTGCTCTGCGGTAACGCGTTCCGTCATGGTCATTATTGCGGGGTGATGGCTGCCGGCTATGATGGCTGCGACCAATTCGTTGAGATATCGATCCCTCTCCGCTGGGTCTTTCGGCACGTAACATCCTGTTGAGCGCCGAGGATACCCGTTCATGTGAAATCTCCCGCGAAATCCATGTCACTGACTGGTAATCCCTCTCTACCCAATACCTCCCTTTGATGTACCAGTTCCCTGTGTTCAGCTACTTGCTCATCCGTGTATTTGCGTTTTTTCTGCTCCTCCTGAGCACCGGAGGGGTTACAGTCGAATCTCATAGCGCCTCCGTGATGACATATCCATGCTGTTCGAAATAATCTCTAACATCCCCAAATGTAATAGCTGTTTTACTGAGGATTTCATCTAATCCCCCATCTATTCGTTTAATGGTGTTATCAGAAAAAGTAAGAATTGTTGTTCCTGTTGAACTGGCATCACTTCCATATGATGAGCATAAAATTTGAATGCACATGATTACCTCCGTTAAACTGGAATAAATACAAATGATGAGATGATGAGTAGTGCGAGACGGCGCACATGGCAGCGCCGGTTCCTGATTGCCTGTGGTTTTGTGGGTATAACTGCGCACTCGTCGAACATGTTATTACGCATGTAACAGTCCCTCGTTAGTGAAAACGATTAATGATTTTCGAGTTTGGATTATTTAGAGGTTAGAGCGATAAGCGCTTTGGCGTGCAGTTCGGCGGATTCGCGGTCGAGGTGGATTAGGCCGCTGGATAATCTATATTTGTCCCATACATCCCCACTCCAGGTGCGGTCATCACAGACAAATTCGCCGTAACTGATATCAGGGTAATAGTATTCGGTACCGTTCTCCAACGCCTCCCTCACTGGTTCTGGAACGTCGTATTCCCCGATTTTGATAGTACGGGGTTTTAGGCGGTATTTAATGTTAGAATAAAAACCAATAGGAACCCGACATTTTTCCCAATATTTACTACCATCTACCGCGGTTGCTAAAACTTCAAAATGCTCCCACGGCCTATCCGTCTTCTGTGCTAATTTTGCGTATTCATTAATTAAATCGGCGTGTATATGTTTAGGCATTGTTATTCTCCAGTGACATAGCTCCGTCCTCTGGATAATCAGTACAATAAATTCCTAATTGCTCTATATAAATCCCACTGTCAACCTGAATTGCTAAATTATCGCCGATAGTAAATTCCTGCTCTAATTCCTCGTTAGTCATTTCACCATGAGGAATTCCAGCAAATTTACATACTGCTAATATTTGTTTACCTGTAAGTGTTATTCTATTCATCATTATTCTCCTTTCGGTGGTTCAGGCAATGGCATGTAATGTGTAATTTCTGATTTAGATAATTGCATACCTCCGCCGGGTTCTACATACCACGTATCAATCAGTTCATCACTGTCGATACTTCTAGTGACGCCACAGAATGTTGCTACTGAGTAGCGGGCTTCATTGATTAAATTTCGGTACAGTACTAAATATCTACCATATGAAGGCCTGTTATCACTGAGCTTAACCCACTCCATAAACCCTCCTGTTATCTTCTCACTCATTATCATTTTCCTATATTCAGGTAATAAAAAACCCCGCTTTGGCGAGGCTGGTGATTAATTTATAGCCTGCTTGTTTAGACTATTAAATACATCACGAAATATTGGGTATTCTTCTTTTGAAACCCTGCTTAAGTATCTATGCGAGATAGCTCCTGTCTTTTCATCAAGAACTATCCTTCCGCCTTTTACTCCATTAACAAAAAAGAACCTCGGGAACTTCCGCCACTGCGTTATGAGTCCTTCCTTAATTGCGTTTTCAATGTATGCGGGAAGAGTTACAGATTCAGATAATGCAATTTTGTTTTCTTCTCTCTCAATTGCGTCTTTGGTTTTTTGAATGCTTTCTTTCAAATTCCGCAACGAATCGTTTTGTTTTTCCCATTTATTAAGTGTTGCACGCCCGTTTCGCTTATCGTTGAGTGGTTGGCCGTTAGCTTGCTTGACTGTATCGAAGTGATTTTGAAGGCGCTCATTGAATAGCGCTTCTTTCTTTGTTAATGACGCTTTTAAAATTTCAAGGCGCTTACCCATCTCTATCTCCTATCGTGCCGTAATAAACTCACCACAGCCCACTCGGAAATGAGCTGGAGTTAGTTAACTTAGGACCGCTCGTCGCTATTCTTCGTTTTGTAGATAACCAGTTCCGTTGCAATGTGGACACTCTTCGATTGGTGCATGAATGACATCCATCAACTCTGATAAGAAATTATCGATCATCTCTTTTAATTCCCATTCATTGCTTGCAGAAAATTCTTTAATAGGTGTATAACCATTATAATTCCTCTGGTTATGCGTCATCTCATAAATAGTTATTTCTTTAGATGTTGCTGTTTTAAAATGTATTTTTCCTCTCTGTTTTTTTGTTCTGGCAAACATATCTCGGTAAGAGAAAGTACAAGGCTCAAGTAAAGGTATTATCTTTTTAACTTCAAAGCAGAAATCATAATCACTAGTTATTCTGGCAAGTTTTGGATTTATATTATCTTTAACATGCTGACGAACAAGATCATACATCTCTTTTGATGATATTTTACATGGACTGCTGGCTAATAATGGAGCAGGAACGATAATGCTATCTATAAGAGAGTGTTTGATATTTTGATTTATTACAGAATATTGTTGATCTGAGAAGTCATATTTCCTAACTGCTGGATAATTAAATTCTGGTGTTTCTCTGAAATTATCAACTTCACAAATCAAATTAAAATTAACATCAATAAGAACTAAGTAATCAGGTACAACGTCATAAGTTAGAGAATAAAGAGAATATAGCACATCTTCATCAAATACATTCCGTTCATCGTATGGAATTTCCAATGGTAATTTTGTGCTTTGAAGCTCTTTATCTTTCAATTTAAAACGTCTGTTTTGTTTTTCACCAGTGATTAGTGCCTCTACTTTTTCTGGATATGTTGGTATTTCAAACCAGTTTTTCGCAAATGTTTCTGTAGCTTTGTGCCCATCAAATAAAAGCTTATCAATTTGTGTATTATGATAGTCGAACGAATAGCCACTGGTTACATTGCAGTCGGTAATAAAGCACTTGCCAATGTTAGTTTTAATAATGCTTATCTGTAATGCTTTTTTATTTTCCATTTTCCTATCCTCTCGCCGTAACCCCGCCCGACTCCAATCTACGGCGGGGCTTGGTTTTGGTTGAATAAAGCGCTACGTCACTCATGCAGCAATTATCAAAACTGGGTGTTGGTTCTTGTTCGTCACCTTTAACTTGAACAATCAGATTGGCTATTACATTTGCGCCATCGTTTTGTGGCCTGCGTTTGAGCGTCAGCACCTTACGCGGCTCAGTTTCAACTCCAAACGCCTCATCAATGATATTTTCCAGAGCTTTTATTTCAGACTGACGAATATGTTCTTTTAAGCGGTGACTGGTTATCAAATTGCTACGTTCCAGATGGCGACGCATTTTGGAACTCAAACGACCGCTTTTAGGCAAAATAGTTATGTTTTCCATTTGATTACCCCTATTAGTAATTTTTGGGGCGCAGTTAATGAACTGGGGAGGCTGTTGAAATTTGTACAACTCTAAATGAGTTACGCAAATTTTCCAGACTCACTGCGTCTATCCTTAGACTTCGCTAACCACGCCCCAAAAATCACTTTGGGTAGGGACTCTCCACACGGGCGGAGCATTCATTGTAGGTACTACTTAGATTTAACTTGGTATCGAATCATCCAGCTCTTCTTATGCCGCTGGCGGCTACTTCGTGGGCGTCCTGCCTGTTCGATGATTAGAATATACAGATAAAACTGTATTTTAGCAACAATTAAAACTGTATTTATAGTTACTTTTTTGTACATCATTGTATTTATAAGAATTTTTAATACAAAAAAACCCGCACTGGGCGGGTTAATAGGGGGCAGGGTAATAAAAAATTATCGTTTTCTACGGTAGATCCGATGTTCAACCATCGTTCCTATGATAGTGAGTTTTAATTTCTGGCTGTCCAAAATAGGATAATCGCTGTTTAGCGGTATCAATTCAAAGTGTTGGGTTCCGTCAATATTTATAGCTGTTGGTCTATATTTTTTAAATGTCGCCTCCTGTTCACAATTTGCTGCTACCACGAACTCCCCGGGATTAGGATAAATCTCTGGATCGATAACAACTATATCACCAGCTTTAAAGTCGGGTTCCATAGAGTCCCCGTCTATACGCAATGCAAAGGCACGCTCTGACCAATGCATATCAGTCATGATGTACTCTAAAGAGCCATCGCAGTCACTTATAGGGTTATTCCTAGCCAAACTTCCTGCCTGTACGTAACTTATTAATGGTATCTTACGAGTATTTACCTCGTTAAGAGGTTGGAAATTGTCACCTGTCATTAGCCATCCTGCATCACATTTCAGAGCTTTAGCTATGCCTATAATATTCCGTGGTTTCAGGGTCTTTCCGTCTTCAATACTAGCCCAAGACTGCTGACGAATGCCAGCAATCATAGCCGCCTCTGTTTGGGTTAAACCTAATTCAGCCCTTTTGGCTTTAACTCTACTTGCAAGACTCATTACTCTTCCCCTTATTAAAACGGGATTCTTACAGTAAAAACTGTATTTGACAAACAGGATGCTTTGTTATTAAATACAGATAAAACTGTACTAAGGAGACCGGCGAGGATGGAAACTATATCCCAGAGGCTAAAAGCTAGGCGATATGAGTTAAATATGACTCAAACTCAGTTAGCCGAATTGGTCGGGATGAAACAGCAATCAATTCAACAAATTGAAGCTGGAATTACTAAACGACCAAGATTCATTTTGGAGATATCTAAAGCCTTGGATTGCGATCCATTATGGCTTCAGTATGGTTCAAAATAATCAATCTCATTATTTATAAAATCACAATGAATGCCCCGCCCGTGTGGGGAGTCCCTATCAACCACCCTTTGGTAGGCTAAACATAACCACCCCGAAATTATCGGGTAGCCTCGCAAAGAGGGCTGGTTTAACTGGCCCAAAATTATCAGGGCAGTTTCTATCCCCATCTATAACCATCATCTATCTCAGGATAGCTGACGATTCTGTATTTTTATTAAACAAAACCTAATCGAAATTTCACTTTAGGAATTTTACGTACCTAATTACACCTTGGTGAAAGTCATAATCAAGGAATAAGAAAAATGAGCATGATTTTAATGGCTAAGGCCATGCAAATAAAGGTAGGAAGCACGGCAAGGAAGATGGTACTACTCAAGTTAGCTGATAACGCAAATGACAAAGGTGAATGCTTTCCTTCTTACCAGCATATAGCGGATCAGTGTGAAATGAGTCGGAAAACAGCTATCGGTCATATTGATGTTCTTTGCGAAATGGGACTGGTAACAAAAATCTATCGGAGTGGGGAAAAGGGAAATTCTTCGAATATTTATCGACTGAATTTAGATGGTGTAAAAATTACACCCCCTAGTGAAAATTCTGCCCTAGAGGGGGTGAAAAAATTACACCACCCTAGTGTAACTGTTACACCACCCCCTAGTGTAAAAATTACACCCAGAACCAGTCACTCTTTTGAACCAGTCAATGAACCTATTAAAACAATAGCGAAAGTCGCTAAAGCTCCTCGTGTGAGTACACATGCTTTCAGCGGAGAAATTATAAAACTCAATCAACGGGACTATGACAACTGGAAAAAGATTTTCCCTCACATTGATCTGGACACCCAACTGCAACGACTGGATATCGAATTTCAGGCTGAGAGACCGAAGAAATGGTTTATTACTGCCAGTCAGAAACTGAATTATCAGAATAGCCAGCAATCCAATCGCCATTCACCCCATGCGGGTAATCGCATTACTCAGCCAGTACGTACAGATCAATTCATTTCGGAGGATTTCTAATGAGCATGTCAACACTGGCTCGTTTTCATCGAATGATGCCTAAGCATATCAAACGCAAATTCACGAACGCTGAGGAACTCATGACATGGCATCGTGAGCAGGCCGAGATTGATTCAAAACGCATCACCGAAGAGAACCAGCTTTGCCGCCTGAATCGGATTATGGGTCGATCTGGTATCAGCCCATTACACCAGAATTGTACGTTTGATAACTACATCGCCACCACGCCTGAGCAGCAAAAGGCGCTGGCAAAGGCACGTCGGTATGCAGGGGATTTCGGTAACTCATTTGGCGGATTTATTTTCAGTGGTAACCCCGGTACGGGGAAAAATCACCTCGCGGCAGCCATTGGCAATCACATCATCCGGAATGGTAACAGCATCCTGATAGCTACTCTGCCTGATTTGATGATGCGAGTACGGGAGACCTACCAAAAAGACACGAAAATCAGTGAGTCAGCATTGGTTGATGATTTATGTGCTGTCGATTTGCTGGTGCTCGATGATGTCGGTGTACAGCGCAATAACCTGAATGAGGATTTAATCATTTTTCAGGTGGTGGATAGGCGCCTGGCAAATAAAAAACCTGTTGGTGTGCTAACAAATTTAGATATTGAGCAATTGACCACAGTTCTCGGTGAGCGGGTTATTGATCGCCTAAGAATGGGTACACCCACCGTCATTAATTTCAATTGGCAGAGTTACCGCCGCCAAGTCAAATAAACCCCACCATAAGGATTTTTGAAATGAGACTAACTGAATTACAACAGCAAATTCACCAGCAAAATGTTGACGCGGGTTGGTGGGATAATCCAAGAGAGCGAGGGACATTACTGTGTTTAATTCACTCAGAAATCAGCGAGGCAATGGAGGGTGAGCGTAAAAATTTGATGGACGACCATTTGCCTCATCGTCCGATGGCTGAGGTCGAATTGGCTGATGCAGTGATCCGAATTTTAGATTATGCAGAGGCATTTGGTTATGACATCGAGAGCGCGATTGCTGAAAAGTTAGCATACAACCGCAATCGGGCAGACCATAAACGAGAGAATCGCGCCAAGACTGGCGGTAAGGCATTTTAATGAAAATCAAAACAAGCGAACTGACTGGACGGGCGTTGGACTGGGCTGTGGCTAGGGTTGCTGGGTTGGACGTCATAATAACCCGTTTCGGCAACATGGTTGTTAGAGGGATGCCAGATTACTCACCATCAACCGACTGGGCGCAGTGCGGGCCGTTGATTGAGAAGTACGAAATGGATGTATGTCCAGTTATGGGAGGAAATTATTGTGCCGGGCTATCAATTATAGAAGGTGCGCTATGTCCTGATGATTATGTGAACATAGATATGCATGGACAAACACCACAAATCGCTATTTGCCGTGCTGTGGTCGCTGCACAATTAGGCGACGAGGTAGAGATACCGGATGAACTGGTGGAGGGAGCATGACAGACAAACTTAAACCGTGTCCGTTTTGTGGTGGTGAAAATTTAGGTGTTGATCATGAATATGATGAATCACATGAACCTTATGATTCGTGGGTAACTTGTTTTGGGTGTGATTCAACAGGCTCTATTTCTTATTACAATAAAAATAAAGATGATGCGGTAAATAATGCAATTGAATTATGGAATAAAAGAGAGAGGGTAGATGGAATGTAATTTCCTCTTCCATGAATCAACAAAAGAATTAGCCTGGAAACATCTCAAAGAAGTTCTCGCAACAAACCAACCTCACCGAATCATCATCAAACCGTGGAAAAACACCCGAACACTATCTCAGAACGCAACCCTGCATATGTGGTTTGGCGAGATTAGTTGTTTCCTGAAATCCAACGGGGCGAAATTCTCACCGGATGAAGTTAAGGACATGCTCAAGCACACATTTTTGGGCTATGAGGTTGTGGAGCGGATTGATGCCAGAACGCAGGAAGTTGAGCGTGTCAGGACACTACGCCAGACATCCAAATTGGATACTGGCGAGATGTTTCGATTCATGGAGCAAGTTGAACAGTGGGCTGCGGGTATTGGTTGTTTCGTGACAGTACCAGATGACAGCGAGTACATGAAACTCAAACAGGAGCAGAATCAGTGAGATACCTACTATTTCTCGGCTTTTGGACAGCATTCATGCTGATTATGGGGATAGCGTTAGGGGGATAAGGTGGCAAAGTTTCGACAACGGAAATGTAAAGAATGCGGCGAGCAGTATGAACCAGAGCGGCAATTACAAAATACCTGCTCAATCCAGTGTGCAATAGCCAGAGGTAGGAAGCAAGAGCAGAAAAAACGAGAGGAACTGGAACGACGACGAAAGAAAGATAATGAAATTAAGCAGAAGTTAGCCCGCGACAAACTCAAAGCCCGCAAGTTAGCAGTAAAGCCCCGCAGTTATTGGATTCAACAAGCCCAGCAATCAGTCAACGCCTATATCAGAGAGCGAGACCGAGATTTACCGTGTATCTCATGCGGTACGTTTGTTTCTGCTCAGTGGGATGCAGGGCATTATCGGACAACGTCAGCAGCACCTCAACTGAGATTTAACGAGAACAACATCCATCGCCAGTGCATTGTCTGTAATCAGCATAAATCGGGGAATCTGGTTCCGTACAGGGTGGAGCTAATCCGGCGTATCGGTCTGGCAGCAGTTGACGCCATTGAATCCAACCATGACCGCCACCGATGGACGATTGAGGAATGCAAGGCTATCAGGGATGAATATAAGAAAAAGCTCAAGGAGTTAAAAGCACAGGAGGCGGCATGACAATTGATGCATGGATTGCTATTGGCTCATGGTTACTTTTCACAACCGTCTATCTGCCGTGGCAAATATTGCGGCATAGAAAACGAATAAGGGCCATTAACGCAATCAGAAAAGGCGTAATCCTAATGAGGAAATATAAAGCGCTTAAGGGTCTAAGTCAGTGATATTAAAAAGCTTTTTAGAGGCGCAGGCTTACGCAAGGAAGCGGCGACTGTCAGAGGGAAAGCACTTTGCTATCCGGCAGCGTAAAGAGCGTTTGTATGTCACCCGATTATCTGACTGTAAGCGTCCGGCATGGTCAACACTGGATGATATTAGATTTGAGCGTTACGGGATCGTGCCACATCGAATTAAGAAATTAGAGCCGTCTGATACACCGTTAATTATTGGGTTATTGGCTTCTGGTCTTTCACAGAGGACAGTAGCCCATAAATTTGATGTCACGCGTGGAGCAATAAGACGATTAATCAACAGGGTAAAACAACAAGCAGTGGCGGGGATAAGATGAAATTAGAATCACTACCGAAGTATTTTTCACCCAAGAGCATTATGTTTAGTGACTCTCCAGCCGCAACAGCTACTGATGCATTCTCAATTACCGATGTTATGGCCTCGCTAGGATTGGCGTCCGCTCAGGCGAGGATGGGTATTGAGCTGTTTTTGGCGAAACAGGGTATCAATAAACCCGATGAAGCGGTGGAGAGTCTCTATCAATATGCACTGACACAAGCACACAAATACAGTGCCATCGCAAAACTCGATGAGGATATTAAGCGAAGCGTGCTGCAAATACTCGCAAATTATGCGTTTCAGGATTATGCGAGAAGTGCAGCCAGTAAAAAGCAGTGCTCTGATTGTGACGATGGGTTTATTGAAGCAGAGGTGTTTACTACAAAGACATATACACCGTGGATGGCAAGAAAT